>JAEWAQ010000069.1 GCA_023391635.1 Bacillota bacterium
TCTCGTTTACGGGAGAAAGTTTCCGATTCAAGCAAGCGATGGAACGTATTCCGCAATAGATATGTCGCTGCAGGTGCCTTAGGCAATTTTCGCTGCAAAACTAAGCACTTTTAGATTGCAAAAAACATTACCTAATTGTTTCCGTACAATCCTGTCTTTATTTACCATATACTCACGATCCAGAAATATTCGAACTAAGAGTGTCTACGAGCCATTTGAAAAACCAAGTGATAGCATTGGCGACGTACTGACTTGATATCTGTGGATTCTTAAGACACCAGACAATGAAGATAAGCCCGATAATTGCCAGAAACATTCTATAATTTCGAAGAATGATACCCAATTTAAAGACCCCTTCACATATCATCATGATTTTTATAGTATTCGACAAGCCTGGACAATTTCCTTTTTTTTGCTTGAATTCAGGCGAACAAATTATATTTGAACACCGAACAACGAAATGGGGAGAGATATTGGAAAACGCAACTTGTGCAAATTGTGGAAAAAGAGAAAGCAGATTTACTTGTAAGATAATTGGACAGGGATTATGTCAATATTGTTGTGATAAATTTCAATTATTTGAAATTACTGAAGCGTGGCATTCTACCTTTCAGGCGACGGGGACTGATTTGAGTTACGATCAATGGATAAATCTTAACAAGTCAAAATGTTTTGAATGTGAAGGACTTTTTAGGGATGAGGATGAAGAAATAAGCGCTCAACCAGAATCAGGATATGGTTTCTCTCTAATCCAATCACCGTCGTATAGAGGGAAAAAAGTATTTTCAGGAGTTTCCTCCCTTATTTCTGCAAAGAGGCAAAAAATGATTGAAGAATTGGGGAGCAGTAATACCGATGATTATTTTAATTATGGGGTAAGTTGCTTTCATAACGGTGAATATGGGAAAGCACTTGAGCAGTTCGAGAAACTCAAAGAAATCGATGATCCGCTGCTATTTTTATTTTTAGGTAAAACTCACCTTCATTTGGGCAACTGGCCATCAGCAGAGAAATACTTAAAAAGAACAATCGATCGAAATGAGAATTATGCAGAAGCATATCGTAGATTAGGAGATTTATATAGACAACAAAAGAGATATGAAAAAAGCATTGGCTTTTATGTGGACGCTATCGACGTTAATGACAGAGGACCCGAATTAATTGATTATTTTTACGCTTATAGTTACTTCGGAATGGCCTTGTCTTATTCAAAGTTGGGGCTTCATAGTAATGTTATTGAGACAATAACTGCTTTTTTAGAGCATGAAGGATTAGATGGAGAATGGATAATCGAAAGATGGGAACAATCCACTACGGGGCAATTAATTGATGAGTCAATTGTGAGTGATAAGTATCATTTCACAATTGCTTGTGAATTGCTAACTGTAGCATATCTGGAAGACGACAATCGTAGCGAAGCTGAAAGGTTTCTGAAGTATGCACTTCAATTAGCACCCCAGAATTCAGACATTACTCGTCTTGAAGGAATACTTATTGGTCGAAACTATAATGATGAGAAAGTGTTGGAGTATAAGCAACTTCTGGAGGACATAAAGAGTGCTACTGAGAATAAGATATTCCCAAAACTCCAAGCTGATTTACAAGAAGTGAAGGACTATACTCTTCCAAGAGTGTGGGCAACACTTAAAGATGCGACTCCTCTTGAACAAGTAAGGATTGTAAGCAATAACTTAGAAGAAACTGTTGATGAGTATTTATTAAATACAGTTTTCGTGGTGTGTAGAGAGTTACTTGATTATTCACCTAATATAACACCTTCCCTTAAAAAACCCGCAGAAGAGGATCGCTATACGGAGTTGTTAAAATTCCTTATCAACCAAAGACTTTATTTTCTTGGCTGGAGTGTTGAAACACAGTCAAGGGGAGGCTATACAACAGGAATAGCAAGTGATCGTGGTGGTATTGGTGAAAGAGATTTAATCTTTAAGTGTAGCCAAGGAAGTACATTAGCGCTTGGAGAGGCATTAATTCTAAAAGGTACTAACCAATCTGCGATTAAGACACATGTTGAAAAAGTCTTTGGTTATGATACCACAAGTTCAAATTATCATTTTGTCATCAATTGGGGATTTACCGATGAACCGAATAAGGTCTGGGAGGATTATAAGAAAATAGTCATTGAACGTAGAACTGGCGCATTCGCTGTTATCGAGTACGGGTCAGTAGAGGAACTTCACCCCAAGATAAATGGTCATGGGATTCGCAGTTTTTATACTTTAAATGAAACAGATGACGCGGTTAGAACCGCAAAAGTCATTCATATTTATATTGATATTAAGAACCAATTAAAGCGAAGTATCGCTTCTTCTTCAAGGAAACATTGAATTGGCTTGGTTATTAAAGCCCATACCCCTGAGAGACCTGATTCCCTAATATGTGCAATGCAAATAAAGTCGTATGGCAGCAAATTAAACTTGTAGCGCGCAATTAAAAGTCGCATCAGAGTTGAGCAGATGCAGGATCATTTCCTGACATTTGCTCGGCTTTTCTTTTGGGGCAGGGATAGAAATGGGGGGAGAAAGAAGGGAAAGGCAGGGGTCTTCTCGAATCAGTTATCAGAGGCTTTTCTCAGGCGTTTCAAGGCTTTTCAGGCATTGGAGTGGGTTCTACTCAGGTATTGGCTCAGGCTCTTACTCAGGCGATTTCGTGCCCTTCAGCCCGCTCCTATCCCTGTCCTTTCCCAGCCCTTCCATACGACTTTAAATTGCATTTCCCAGGCTTGTTCTAAGCCCAATCCGCCTTTCCCCCTGCTTTTCCTGTTACGACTTTAATTTGCCCAGTTGTCAGACAAATCAGGGCGAATGGGTGAAAAGCCAGTCGGGACAAGGGGTTGAGCGTGTTGGGATGGATTGGAAGTGGCGATACGACTTTAAATTTGCTACATAAAGTACAGGGATTTGGGAGGGTCGGGGATAGGGAGGATCTAAAGCTTATTGAGCTTCAAAAACAAAAGTGACGACGCATTTTAGATACATCTTTCATCGTTAGGGGCGACAGAATGGCGAAACATGGCGATGGCTTGGGATATGAGATCGTAAAAGCCGTGATCAACGGAGAGATCATCGAACCCATTACCTTCAAAAAAATGAAGGCGTTTTGTGATAAAAGCGAGATGCAGGTAAGTGAAAATCATATGCGAGTCATTCTTTCAAATGCCTCGGAGAATACCCACAGTCCGACTTACAAAAGATACTTTGAGCGTATCGAAAAAGGCGAATATAGAATACTTCCTGAGTATAGGCGACCACCGAAGTATTACTGGTTGAATATTGATAGAAAAATATACGATTGGACGTTTTCCGATTTAAAGGTTGGCAGGAGCCAGACTTATTCTAACTATAATCCTAATGGAAGCAAGCGAAAGAACGAAAATTGCTTTAAGAGCATTCAAATTGGAGACCTTGTAGTTGCATATGAAACAGGCGATACTAAGGCAATTACGACGATATGTCGGGTAATTGCTAAGTATGAAGAGAATGATGAGACTATGGTCGATTTTCAGAAAACGAGAGATTTTAATGTGCTTTTGGATCTGGACTACATGAAAGAAATGAAGGCCTTGAGTGATTGCCAGGTCATTCGGAACCACAGGGGAACCTTATTGGAGCTTGAATCTAAGCATTTTGAAATGATTGTGCAGACGCTCGAAGAATTAAACGCCCCTGAAAGTTATCATGAGCAGCTTACCCAAGCAGTCCAGAAATCCTTGGCAGATGGAAGCGAGGAAAGGAAAAGACGATTAGAAAGTAGAACTGAACTCGTCCCTGAAACGTTTGAGACTAAAACGCGAGTGTTTAAGCGGAATCCAGATGTAATTGCAGAAGTTCTTGTTAGAGCAGACGGAGCTTGCGAAAAATGTAAAAGTCCAGCTCCGTTTATAAGAGCTTCGAACGGAACGCCTTATCTTGAAGTTCATCACAGAATAAGACTGGCGGATGGCGGCGAGGACACCGTTGACAATGCTATTGCCGTTTGTCCAAATTGCCACAGAGAACTCCATTTTGGATTAGTCGCTGAAACAAGATTGGACTAATGAAAACGTGAGTCTTGTGTTCAGGGGGTTAATGGAATGGAACTATTGGATATCATACGGTACGAAAACGAAAGTACATATGTTGATTTCAAGCGGAGCCAGTATCAGAACAAAGAAGATTTTTTGAAGGATATTATGGCTATGGCGAATGCGAACACGGATGTAAATAAGCGATACATTATTGTCGGGGTGAAGCATTCGACAAGTGGAAGCAGAGAGTATTTCAGTATACCCAGGAATGAATTCAAGGATGATGCAGATTATCAGGATCTCGTTAGGCAGAATATCGAACCAGAGATTAAGTTCGTTTATAAGCCTGTCGAGCTTAGAGAGTACCTTCTTGGAGTATTTGAAATATCGGAATGTGAAAATCGCCCATATGTGATGAAAAAGAAATTTGGGACTCTTGAGCAGGGTGCAAGTTATATTCGACGAGGGTCACAGCACGCTCGCGTCATTCGCGCTGACCTGGAAATGATATATGAAGAGCGGTTTAAGAAGCAACGGGAAAGGGATATTAAAAATTCGTACATTTACCTGTTGAAACAAGAGTTTGAAAATAACAAAGCTCTGTTGCAACATATGGATAGGTTTTCTACAGGAGGCCCCGTTATCGCCGAGTTGTGGTCTCCCGCCGCTGAAATAGCGAATCACTTTATTTTCGAAGCATGGGATTCCATTATGCGGTCAGGCATTATTGCTTTGCTCGAATTTAATGAAATGCAAATATACAGTCAAGCAATAAAGGCAATTAGAGAAGCCGTTTTTTACGTGAGAAAAGCCCATTCGAATTGGAGCCGTGCTTTGAATTGGGATAAGCCCTTGTATGTTTCGAGCGCGGAAACAAATATATTGAAGCAGTCGATTTCTCCCAATTTAATACTTCAGCAGAATGTTCGGGAATGTGAGCAGGCCATCAATGTTGCAGTAAAGGCAAGTGAACGTGCCATAGAATTTTTAGATTCAAATTATGGCACAATGAATGGATAAGCCCTGCTGGAATTGATAATATTAAGCATGCAAATCTGCTGAAGTGTTAACTTTGAACGGATGGCAATCAGCTCATAGTAGTTTAAAGCAGGTTACCATCCATTACAAAGCTCCAATCTTGTCATGATATGATATCCACTAAAAAAATCTGTTGTTTTTGTGAGAATAAAAGAAATCTCCTTGAGAACATTCTCATCCCTCATATAAATGTCTTGAATCTCACCATTGCGATTCTTGGTAGCGAAGATTACTTTCCCCTCTGCGTTATTCGTCAAGCGACCAAAATCTTTATTCTTAATTTTTTTCATCGAATATTTGGCTTTGTCTTTGGATTGATCGCGGGAGATCGGATAGCGAAAATAATCGCTTTATCGTCAAGTTGAGTTGTTGGATATCCTTCAATCTTCAGTGCGCGGCGAAAGTAGTTGGCTAAAGCTGATTTTCCAAAAGCATCGGAAAGGGTTTCACCCGATCCATCATTTACTTGTCATGCAATTTTTGGGACTGGTGCTGGACGACGTTTTCCATTATAAAGTTTCTGAGCCGTGTGTTGAATCTGAAAACGACACACATCGTCCAAAACGGAAAATAATGAAGAAAACAATGACATCTGAATATAAGGAGCATGCCAAAAAGGAAAGGCGAGAAGCCTGGCTGCAAATGCGAAGGCAGCACCCCGACTGCGGTAGATTAGAACTGAGAAAGCTCAATAGTAAGATCTATGCCTGGTTCTACCTGTATGACCGAGAATTTCTTATGGAAAACATGCCCGAAAAGTTGCCGCCAAAGGCTGGTACTATGCGGCACGCTTGGGATAAGCGGGATCAAGAAATTCTTGATCAGGTAACTGAAATTGTACAGCGGTTAATGAACGAAGAAGGGAAGCCGCGACGTTTAACGTTGAAACTGATTCAAGAAATTATGGGGATACAAAGCTTAATGCCCAAGCATCTGAAAAAAATGCCGCTAACCAGAGCATTTCTTAATGGGGTTATAGAGGATTCGGAAGCATTCCAAAAACGCAGAGTAATGTGGGCATTAGGGGAATTGAAATTGAATGATGAACCGCTAACTTTGAATAGGGTTAAGTTGAAGGCTGGAGTCAGTCAAATTCCAAAAGCGTATTTGCATGAGCTTACTGCGATTGCCCAAAAATAAAATGTTGAAAAAGATGCAGTTTTTACGGGGTAAGATGTACAATCCCAATTTGGAGGGATATTCTGGTTGCGTGTCGAAATGTAGTTCAATAGATGTATTTTGAACAGGAGCGACATATAGTGAAATTGGATTCTCATCATATTGAAAGATTAATACCTTGGTTTGGGTATGGAAATTTCAATGAAGCAGAAATAGTGTTTTTTGGAAACGAAGAAGGACTTGGCGGTTATTCAATTGAAGCGGTTTTAGGAAGGTGTCAACTATACGGATATGATCAAAATACTTGGATTGAGAGTGATTGGAGACTTGGGTATTGGGATGAAACGAGTTATGATGGTTTCTTATCCTTGGGAAGAATAACAAATGAAATAAGAACTTGGAAGGGATTATCACCTGTAGTACCTCCTCCTCCAGTATCTCCGTTCTTAGAATTCCAAGCAAGGATGTTGTTGCATTTCGAGCAAAAGGATCAAAATTGGTTCAAAGTTAAGAACAATCTTCTCAATAATCAATGGAATCAAATACAAGAATTGAAAAAACACTTATATTCAAACAAGACTAAAATTAAGGCAGGATTAGTAGACTGGAGACCCCTGCCTCGCCCTACAGAGGACGTTTGGCCATATGAAGGGATCGACGAAAATAAGTATATTTCAGCTTTCAAATTAGATAAAGCTTATTTGAAAAAAAATAACTGAATTAAGCAATGGTAGATTGAGAACAGAAGAACTTGACGAATATTCCAATATGTTATGGAATCGTGCTGAACTGATTAGGAAAGTGTTTGTTAAGTTTCCCTTCTCAACACTAATCGGTGTTGGGGATATTAATGCCAAGAAGAAACTATTGGAATTCATTTTCAGAAACGAAAATTTAACATTTACGAAAAAAGCTTTGAGAAACGGAAAGTCGTATGAGATTGCTGAGCTAATTCTTCCAAACAAAAAGCTTACCATCATCCTTACATTATTCTTTAATCATCGTTCAAATTGTTTGCAATTAGAAGGGCTAAGGCATTTATGCGAGGATGTTATTGACCCAGTTATTGGGGGTTAAAGTAGATTGTAATTTTAGTTAGCCATTATCCCCTACAGTCATCAATAAGAATAATGAGTTGATTGCTGAGCCGATGAATTTCAGGTATCTAACCCTGATTTTCGTTCGGCTTTTTTGTATTACTCAAATTCAGTATATCTCGGACCTTTAATTCGGTGTTCTTTTCTCTCTATGTAGGAGATCATCGCTATTTATGGTGAAAACATACCTTTTCAGAATATTTTACGTGCCATATACCTATAGAATGCAGGACAATATTACCATTTGTCGAATCAATAAGAATAAAAGAGTTTTTTGTATCTCATGGTATCCTAACTGAATTTCAAACAAGGTTTTCCATCGTCGAATTTAAACAAATCTTCTAAAAAGCAGGGGAGGATATTTTATGTGGGCAGATAATGCTTCCAAGATAGATATGCTTTCTTTTGAACCATATGCTGAATTATTACACGAAATGGCATTAAGCGAGCGGATAAATCCATTAACAATCGGGCTTTTTGGTAACTGGGGAAGCGGGAAGTCTACGGTTTTAAATTTAATTGATAAAAAGATTACATCAGAAGCAAATAAAAATGTCGTGTCCATCTTTGTTAACGCATGGATGTTTGAAGGATATGATGATGCAAAAACTGCATTGATGGAAGTGATTATAAGAACACTTGAAGACAATAAGGGCATCAAAGAAAAAGTCGGAGGAGCACTCAAAAAGTTAAAAGATAGAGTGGATTGGTTTAGATTAGGGGGATATGCATTAAAAAAGGGGACTCCTTTACTTCTAAGTGCTGCATTCGGAAATCCTATACCAATTTTGTTGGAAGGTTTAAAAACGATAATTCCCAAAGACCAGAGTCAGGCCGAAGAGAAAATTACTCAATTACTTGAAATGAAAGAGTTTCTTAAAGATCTTCCCGAAGAAAACGTTGTTCAGAATATCAGAAAATTTCGTGAAGAGTTTGAACAGATGATGGATGATTCGGGATTAGATAGCTTAGTTATTATTATTGATGATTTGGACAGATGTAGCCCAGATCGTATAATTGAAACAATGGAAGCAATTAAGCTATTTTTATCTGTGAAAAAGACAACTTTTATAATTGCAATTGATGAAGATGTTGTGAGTTACGCAGTACAACGAAAGTACCCTAAGATAGATGACGCCTCGCTTGATATTTCGAAGGATTACATAGAAAAAATTGTTCAAATGCCTATTAAGATACCTGAGCTATCGGATATTGAGGTGAAAAATTATCTGCTGCTTTTAGTTTGTGAAATGTTTCTGGGAGAAGCCCATTTAGATAGGTTGCTATCTGGATTAAAGGAGAGGAAAGTTTTTGTAAAAGGAGAGATTATAAGCCAGGAAGAAATTCGCTCCATATTAGAACGTGAAGGCAATGCTTTAGATGTAGTTTTCAAACCAGATCATAATAAAGAAGATTTTGAAATGCAGTTGGATGTGTTTGGAAGAGTAGCAGATGTTATTTCGTCTACATTGAAAGGAAATCCGCGTCAAGCAAAAAGATTTATAAACACCTTTTATGTAAGAAAGAAACTATCAGAGATTCAAAATCTTGAACTTGAGATAGGGATACTTGCAAAGTTAATGGTTCTGGAATACACCAATCTTGATCTTTTCAGAGAGATGTATTCGTGGCATATAGCAAATGAGGGATTTGCCAGAGAACTTGCACTGTTAGAAAAGTTTTCTATTGATGAAGAAGCGCAAAATATCGAAGAAATGAAGCAGCTTTATTGTAATGCATGGTTTAAACCGATTGTTCAACATTGGCTAAGAGTTGAACCAGCTCAACTGTCAGAAGTGGATTTGAGACCATATTTCTACTTAGCCAAGGATTCAATTAAAGAGAAAAATATCTCAATGCTGAATTTGACGGCTGAAGAGAGGAAATGGGTTAACGATATATGTATCGACGGCCTACAGGAAACGTTGAGACAACAAAAAATAGTGGAGTTTAATAAAGCGGATGTTGATCATTCGAAAATTATAAAGGGAATTATTGCTAAGTATCAAACAAACAAAGAATCTATTCTAAAAATATTAGTCAAATTGTACGAATTGTTCCCAATGCACAGGGAAGAATTGATGAAGGAATTCAAAAAGTTGAGGAAAGTTGAAATGTCACCAACAAACGTAATGTTATTTAACTTAGTCAAACGAGTGAATGTTCAGCACTACGACGATTTAAGAAAATATTTTATTGAAGAGGGAATAGTAGAAGTTGAACTTTGGGACAGAGTAGCAAGAAGATAAAATGGAGGTGAAGTATGGGGACTTCAAAAGGATATTTACCACCAACTGGACATTTATGGAGTGAAACAAAAAGAGCAGTTTCCAGTATGAATAGAAATGGCTATAGTAGTAGCTCCATTGGAAAAGCTGTTTCAAGCTTTTCGAAAGCAGGTAGTGGAACGAGGGGACAAGGAAATGTAGCAATAGGAGCTTCTGGAGCCAAAGTCTTAAATTTTGCTGATCTCGTTAGAAGTATTGGTCTAAATAACGCTCTTGATCAAGTGGGTTTAGCGCATTTGGTTGGTCAAGATCCTCAAACAATATTTGAGGGTTTGGTAGATTACTTTTCAGAAGGAACCGATTCCCTCCAGCAATCAATTGCAGATCAGGCTATGCAGGAATACATGGCTGAAATGATGGGGAGTGTACGAAGCGAAGAGGAACTTAATGATGCTTTCACTAAAATAGAACCTGATGTGTTCATACAGGACTTCTTAACAAAATATGTTCAGGTATCTTTCTTCACTAATTTTGCTGAAAAAATCAACGCTCTTTGTAAAGATATTGGACAAGCATTGAAAATGCAAGAGAGAATAAAGGAGTTTATAAGGCTTGAAATTACTGAAAACTACAAACGTGACGGCTTGAAGAATATGGATTGGAAAGGTGCGGAGGGAAAGAGATATATTGAAGCAAAATGCGAAGAGGTATGGGGAATTTTTGAACGGTGGGGTGATTCTGAGTGAGCAATATATGGATTGTGAAAAATGAACAAAAAGTAGATGCTCAAGGAGTAACATTTAATCTATCATCTAAAAACAACAAGTCTAATATTAAGACAGACATAGAAAACTTGTGGCGAATGTTCAGTGTGGAGAATGTATCTCCAATAATCGAAGATTTTTTAATCATTGGAATGGCGGTTTTTACAGTCGATAAGAAAATATCAAGAAAGTCCTCGACGGATGGGTGGAGCAGGGAATTAAACGTACACATTCCCGTATTAGAAATTCAGAAATGGGTATCCGTCAAAACTAAGTTGGAAAAAACACTTTCTTTTTTAAGCGGTGATTATTGGAACTTATCATTCTATGCTACCGAAGAAAGATTCAGAGGCGATAAGATTAATAAAGATTATAGTGTTAAAAATCGAGACTCCTTTGACTGTGTTTCCTTATTTTCAGGGGGATTGGATTCGTTCTGTGGTGCATTAAGACTCATGAATGAAAAGATGAATCCCTTGTTTTTGGGTTTTAAGGAATATTCATTGCTTATCAAAAGACAGCAGGATCTTTTCAAATCAATACAAGAAGCCCATGATCAGCAAAACTCAGACTTTGTTCAATTCAGTGTTACGCCAAGTAAGCCTGTCAATATAAATGAAAGCGTTGTGGGTGAAAGCACAAGCAGGAGTAGATCATTTTTATTCATTACAGGTGCAGTCGCAGTTGCTTCAGTTCTTGGAGACAATACTCCAGTGTTTATACCTGAGAACGGATTTATTGGAATTAATGTTCCTTTAACACAAAGTAGAAGCGGAAGTTGTAGTACCCGAACAACACACCCGCATTTTCTAAAATTATTAAATCAGGTTCTTGATGAAATAGGAGTTACTCATCAAGTGAAGAATTTCTATTCTGCAATGACAAAAGGAGAAATTGTCGCAGAACACAAAAATAATGTTATATTTCGAAGGGAATTTAAAGAAACCCTATCCTGTTCTCATCCATGTCAGGGTAGATATGATGGAATTAGTCCACCTGTAAATTGCGGCTATTGTTATCCTTGCCTCATACGTAGAGCTTCATTAAACGTCAATAATTTTTTTGATGATCGGTATAATCCTAATTATACATTAAATCGAAGTTTTATCGAGAAAAATAATGTTCTTGATGGGAAGGCAAGTGACCTAAAGGCTGTTTTGTTCACTATGAAAAGGTACATGGAAAAAAGACATGATCAATCGTTTATTAGAAAATTACTTCGTATACAAGGTCCTTTAACGAATGAGGAGCTAAACTCCTATGAGAGAGTTTACAGAGAATCTCTAAAAGAGATTTTGCAAATGATTGATTATGAAGAAGCAACTAACGGCGGGGGATTAAAGAATTATATGGATCTGAAGGAAAGCTATGAAGAACTTTGTTGATTTTCATGTTCATGTTGATTACTACCCGAACTATAAGGCAATCTTTAATTCCTACAACAATCAAAAGGTCTATGCTTTATTTGTTACGAATTTTCCAGAAGTATTTAAAAAGGCTCAAGATACTTTTCAAGAATCAAAGTACGTCAAAATAGCATTAGGGTATCACCCAGAAATGATCAACATAAGACCATTCAAACAAACGTCTTTTGATAAATACCTTGAAGAAACTAAATATGTAGGTGAAGTCGGGCTGGACTTTTCTAAAGATCATATTAAGAACCGTGACGAGCAAATCAAAATTTTTCGCCACATTTGTCGAAGAACCGCTGATGCGAATAAAATAATGTCTGTTCATTCACGTAATGCAGAATCGGACGTATTGGCAAATTTAAAGGAGTACGGAGTCAAGCATGCCGTCTTCCATTGGTACACAGGGAGCATAAAGAATCTACAGGATATTATTGAATCAAATTTTTATTTATCTCTAAATCCATCAATGCTAAGGACGAAAAAGGGAAAGGAGATAATTCAAAGTATACCTTTACGACACATTTTGATTGAAACTGATGGACCGTATAGTAAATATAATAATCGTCAGACTGTGCCAGACGATATTCCTTCAATTTATCGTGATTTTGAGAACATCTTAGGGATTAATAATTTGCGAGATATTGTTTTTGAAAATCTGAACAGACTGCTTATGGCTCAACAAAAGAGCTTTTAGTGAAGTATCGCATTATCCCTGCTAATAGCAGGGATAATGCGAAACCAGGGAGGAAGGACTTTTTGTATATTTCCAAATTAACAATCCAGAACTTTAGGTGTTTTCAGGACTTTACGGTTGAATTTAACGAAGGGCTGAATGTTTTGATCGGCGGTAATAATGCAGGAAAAACTACAGTAATCAAAGCATTGGAATTTCTTTTTAAAAGAGGAAGCGCGAAAACGCCTACCATAGACGATTTTAATAAAAACCTTGATGTATCAATCCCGCCAGAAATAACAATTACCGCAACGCTTAAATCCTCCAAAACAGATACTATGGATGATAAGGCTATTGTTGCAAGTTGGCTTACGAAATTGGAAACGCCGTGGGAAGCAGAGCTAACCTTTAAGTATTTCCTTCCAGAACAGGATCAAAAAAAATATTTGGAGGAAAATGTTAAGTTATCGACACCGAAGGAACGTTGGTCCTTGTTAGAAAGAAGTTTAAAGCGATACGTTGCAAGAATCTATGGTGGGAACATTGTTAATAAAAATCGTGCTGAACCTGAATATTTGGATAAAATCCATTGTGAGACATTAGACGCACTTCGTGATGTTGAGAGCAACATGTTTACAGGCAAAAACACCTTGCTGAAACAACTGCTCATGCATTTTAAAGATAAAGCCACGCATGCTGTGGAGCATGCTGGAAATACTGATGGTCAAAATATGGCTGCTGGTAATGATAGATTTGGTCAGCTTTCTCGTTCATTAGTTGATGATATTGTTGGACGGGTAAATCAAAAAGAATTCTTGGAATTCGCAGCAAGAACGGGTGCATCGGTTGGTGGCGTCCCTGCTTTAGATGGGAATCTTCAGGAAGGAGACGTATTATCTGCCTTACGCCTTATCATCAGAGATCAAACTGGAATCGAAATTCCGATTATTAATAATGGCATGGGTTACAACAATCTCATTTATATTTCATTGATATTATCGAAATTCAAAATGATAACTTCCGCTGAGTACGGCGAAAATGCAAAGACATTCCCCATTCTACTAATTGAGGAACCAGAGGCACATCTTCATCCAGCTCTTCAGTACAATTTTTTGAAATTTTTGAAGGATGAGATGGATAATCAAAGTTTCAGCAGGCAAATTTTTATAACAACACATTCCACGCAGATCACTTCTGCTGTTGGGTTGAAACCGATCATCTGCCTGGAAAAAGAAGATGGGGAGCCTGTATTTGCAAAGTATCCCAACAGGGTTTTTTCAGAAAATAAGGAAGATCAGGAATCAAGGAAATATGTAGAAAGATTTTTGGATGCAACAAAATCAGCCATGTTGTTTGCGAAGTCAGTCGTATTGGTGGAAGGGATGGCCGAATTAATTTTACTCCCGATATTAGCTCAAAAGGTGAATTGTGATATGGATAAGCATCATGTAGCTCTTGTTCGGGTTGATGCACTAACGTTTAAACATTTTATTAAGCTATATGGTGCAGGGGTTAAACCAGAAAATAGAGGGTATGCCTTGGAAAAGAGAGTTAGCTGTATCATAGACTCTGATCCATCAAAAATCGTTAAGGAAAAGAAAGAGGGAGAACGAAGAAGCTGGAAGAAATGCTGGCCTTTTGAATTAGACAGCAGCCCTGACGTTTTTGACTACAAACCATTATCTGGTGCGGTGAGGAATCTTAATGAACAGACAAAAGCAAGTTCAAACGTAAAGGTATTCTATAAATCAGAGAAAGGAAAAACATTTGAATACGATTTAGCATGGGATAATTCAGAAAATAAGCTTTTATTCACGGACGATGTTGAGATTGTGGAAGTGAAAGAATTGATCGTGAGCACCTGGGCTAAGAAGGAAAAGGAGCGTGCAAAGCTTGCCTCAAGCTTCCTAATTCATGCTCAAGGCGAAAAAGGCGAGCTGGCATTCGAACTAGCAAGCAGGATACAAGACAATAAGTCTGCTGTTATTAAAGTGCCTTCGCATATTCAAGGAGCATTTGAGTGGGTGTGCTATAGAAACGAATTGGAGGAACGAAATGGATAAGGTCAGGGTTATCTCTTCCGATGAAAGGATTTCAGAGTTAACGAATCATTTCAAAGTTATCGCTGGTCCTGGTGCGGGGAAAACACATTGGCTTGTTATGCACATTCTGAACGTTCTTCAAAATGTAAGGACTCTTACGCCCACATCAAAAATTGCCTGTATTACCTATACAACTGTGGCAGGAGAAGAAATCCAAAAACGGTTGGGAACCAATCAGAGTAAAGTTGAAGTTTCAACGATCCATAGTTTTCTTTATGCGAATATTGTTAAGCCTTATATATATCTAATGAAAGATGACAACGGAAATAGGTTGGTTAATGTTGAAGAATTAGATGGTCATGACGAGAACATAGCCACAAAAGGTAAAATATACGTGTGGCAACAGGAAGCGAAGAATGGAGGCTATTTAACTGATAAAATAAAGATCAAAAAATGCTTGGAAAATTTGGATTGGAAGCTTGAAGATGGTGGGATTAACTTGAAACCAAGAAAATCTTATCTAAGCAAGATTGGAAGGTATAGCATTAGGTCAGAAGAATTGCTTCTGTATAAGAAGCTGTTTTGGAATGAGGGCGTCATTCATCACGAGGATGTGCTTTACTTCGCTTATAGGATTCTGAAGGAATATCCCGTTCTTCTTGAGCATTTAAGTTCTAAATACCCATTTATATTTTTAGATGAATTTCAGGACACCAATCCGATTCAGACAGAAATAATAAAGAAGTTAAGCAATACTGGTTCCGTAATTGGAGTAATCGGAGATCCAGCTCAATCTATTTATGAATTTCAAGGAGCTTCACGTCAAGATTTTATTACATTCTCTCTCCCAAGTCAAAGCTTTTTTTCAATAGAAAACAATAGGAGAAGTGGTGATAAAATTGTAGGTTTACTAAATCACATTCGAAGCGGCGATGAACTAAAGCAAAGGATAATAAGGGGCAATAGTGGGCTTGATGTTTATTATTACGAATGTAATGACATAAGAGACGGGAATGTGGCAAGCTTTCATGAACTGAGAGGTAAGTTAGGGCTTACTGGTGATTACTGCATTTTAGCTCGGAATAATGATACGGTGAAAAAGCTTCGAAGTGCTGAAGCCGTGGATATCTGGTCAAGTTTCAATGATGTTGATTCCAACAGGGAGCGTTTTATCAGAAATCTGTTAGCCGCGTATAAATTGGTCAAAGATAATCGCCAAGAAGCTGGTGTCAAGGAATTAATAAAAGCTTTCAAAACCTACAAGGATCGAGTTTTAAGGGAGCCTTTTCAAGCAAATCAGTACATTAGTTCTATAATGAAAAGAAGTGTTTCCGTAGATTTGCTTGAGTTCATGGCCTGTAGAATGGAAGAATTGCTTGATCAACCTTTGTACAATTTGTATGAATCTTTATTTGAAATGTTGAAGGTTAGGAATTGTGGAATTAAGAAGATCACAAAGGGGAAAATAAAAGAGTTTTCAGACTCAACTTCCGTAAAGATGCTTTTAGATAATCTCATTTTGCCAGAGGAAAAGTCATCGGAGATACGAACCATACATAAAGCAAAAGGGATGGAGTTTGAATCTGTTCTGGTGTACCTTTCGGATACTGAAGAGGTAGAGAGGCTCATTAATCCTGTCATCGAATCAAGTGAAGATGATACCCGAATTTTATACGTTGCATTGAGTCGGGCAAAGGATTTATTGTGTGTAGCTTGTCCACCATTAAAGGAAGAAGTTAAAAACAAATTGGAATTTATGAAACTCAAACAATGTTCCTGGTCCCACTGAACTGGTTAGAACTTAGTTGTCCCATAACCTAACTTTTTGAGTAAAGGAGAAAACAAATGGATGAAAAATACCTATTATATATAGACATTTTAGGTTTCAAAGACTTGGTTGACAGTGATATCAATAGAGTTAAAGATTTGTATCAAGTAATCGCCAGTCTCAATGTACATCGACATGATGGCTTTAAGGCAATTGTCTTTTCAGATACGATATTAATATACAACAATTTTCCTACTCCAGACGAAAGAACAAAAGCATATACAGTGATGTTTTTATGTGAGTTTGTTCAGGATCTGCAACACAGGCTTATTGGTAGGGACATCACCTTCAGAGCAATAATAACATATGGACAATTTATTAATTATGAAATTAATCAAATTCCTTGTTTTTATGGAACTGCGCTTATCGATGCATATCTTATTGAAAAAGAAATACCATGTACAGGGTTGTTTATTACTGATTATTGCAATGCATCAAATAATATTTTTCGGACACAGCGTTATAGCGATGATCTAAGTTTTGTATTCGTAACTCAGAATCTTCACCGATTAGAATATGAAGGGTATTCAAATGGCTGGTTAATTGATGAAGCAGGAATGACACGATATGTTATGGCAGAAACCCTTCATATTAAATTTATTTTTGAGAATATGCATAATCATAGTAATCCAAATGTGCGTGCAAAATATAGTGCAACTTGGAACTTTTACATGAATCAATATCAAAGAACGCTTGCACTGTTCGAAGAACACTCTTTTAATTTAGAAACTATATATCCTGAAATTGATTGGGATGAATGGTTGAAATTAATACCAGAGGATTACTCGTATATTCAAGAAGACAGATAATGATTATAGAACTGAAACTGCCTATTCGCAATTATTCGCTGAGACTCCATCTTCTTACGGTTTAACAAATAAAAAATTCCTGTCCATTTCCCCAAAAAAGTGTCTCTGAATAAAAATAACTGTCCACCAACTCACAAAGACTGGAAACCGCACGGGCTATTCCCCAAGCGATTCTCCAGTCTTTTTCTCCGCCGCGGCGAACCAAAGCAGGGATTTTATACGCAAATCTCGAATATCTACCCAAGTGGAATTTCAGGCAGATCAAGGTTTTATGAGCTGTGAGGAAGGTTTTTCTCAAGCTTTGACTCAGGCTCTTTCCCTGTTTTTTGAGCAACCTGATACTGCGTTTCCCTGTCATTCACCCTGCCTTTCTGGACACGAATTATTATCTCGTTTCGTTCACAATTCAACCAGTTCCTTCCCAGTTTTCAGGTCTTTTTCTCAGCGATTTTGGGACAGTAATTTTTATCTCAGAATTGGCGTTGAAGCCTTGTGGGGCAAGGGATGGGGGCGTGTTGGAGAAGGGCAAGTTTTGAGACGGTAATTTTTATTTGATTACAGGATGATTGGAACCATTGCATTCACCTAGAGTGTCAGAGAATTCGGCGCTTATTACCCGTGGGTAGCAAATGGTTTACGACAGACCATTTTGCACTCATGATGTATGTACTTACGAATGTGTTTGAACTTGCTGGAATTTCAATATAAAATAGAGAGTATGAAGGCAAAGGAGGGTTCGGGATGGCATTGGAATACAGGTCGATGGACATGAAAGATCACTATGAAGTGTGGGATGGCGCGATCGTCATTCGGGAACCGGCCGCGGTGCCTCATGAGCAGGTGGTAGGGAAACTGCATTTGATCTTGATGCAATACGTGAACAAGCATAATGCCGGCATCGTGCTGCTGTCGAATACAGCGGTACATACCAAAGGCGATTCTGTCGACTACGTCATGCCGGACCTGACCTTTGTCTCCCACGAACGGATGCATCTGGTGCGCGAGAACGGGATTGCCGGCGCGCCGGATTTGGCGGTGGAAGTCGTATCACCTGGCTTGCAGAACACGAAGCGAGATCTCGTGGACAAGTTCCAACTGTATGAGCGCAGCGGCGTGAAGGAGTACTGGATGGTGGATTATGCCGGGCATGAGATCCAACTGTTCGGTCTGTTCGGTGACCAATATGCGCGAATCGAGCAATCGGCCGTCCTGCCGGGAATCGAACTTGCGGCGGACTCGTTGTTTCAAGGTATCATTGGAATGTAGTCAATGTTGTGCATCCCTGTATCAGAACAGTGGAGATTATTCCGCGTCGTGTTCTTTATTCCCGGCTTCGGCCGCAGCGCTGGATTCGGATTCGTACATGTCGTATCGTGAAGACGAGTGCTGTGATACGACAACGGAAAGAAGGAGATTCCATGGTTGAAGTTCGCATCGGCGTCATCGGTCTTGGCGGCATGTCGCGCTGGCACATGAAGAACTTGAGAAGCATTCCCGGCGTCAAGATCACGGCCATCTGCGATGTGTCGAAGCAAGCGCTCGCGGAAGTCGGAGACGAGCTTGGACTGTCTGCGGAGATGCGCATGAGCGATATGGAAGCGCTGATCCGGTCCCCCGAAGTCTCAGGGATCGTCTCGGTGACGCCCAATGATTCGCACGCGCGCATCATCGAGCTGTGCATTCGCGAAGGCAAGCCGCTGCTCGCCGAGAAGCCGCTGACCCGCACATTGGCTGAAGCGGAACAGGTGGCGGCGCTGTACCGCAGCAGCCCGATCCCGATGCTGATCAACTTCTCTTACCGCAACGGCCCAGCGTTCCAACTGGCGAAGCGGTGGGTGGGGGAAGGGAAACTCGGACGCATCCATCACCTGTTCGTGCAATACATGCAGGATTGGGGGGCGGCGGTGAAGATGACGCCGTATGTGTGGCGTTTCGATCAGGCCGTCACCGGGACGGGGGCGCTCGGCGATCTGGGCTCGCACATGCTGGACCTTGCCGAATATATCGCCGGCGATACGATCGCGGAAGTGCAAGCGATGCTGCAGACGATCGTGCCGGAGCGGCCCGATCCTCAGACAGGTGAGCCAAGGCAAGTTCAGGTTGACGACTTCGCGTGCTTCCATGCCAAGTTCGGCAGCGGAGCAGTCGGCGTGTTCCAGACTTCGCGCAATGCGCTCGGGTGCGGCAACCAGCATGAGATC
Organism: Bacillota bacterium; assembly: GCA_023391635.1. Classification (GTDB taxonomy): domain Bacteria; phylum Bacillota; class Bacilli; order Paenibacillales; family Paenibacillaceae; genus Cohnella. The sequence goes on from JAEWAQ010000069.1 coordinate 19,239, forward strand.
ACGCTCTATGGCGAGCGGGGGACGCTGCATGTAAGCACGCTGAACGATCGTCAGCTGAGATGGACGTATCTGGCGCCCGATGGCAGCGAGACGGTGACGGAGACGATCGACGCCCCGGCGGACGGGGGGCTCGATCCGTGGGCGGCGTTCATCGGACTCGTCCGCGGAGAGCGGCAACATCCGACGTATGCCGGCTTCGAAGACGGCTATCGCAACCAGCGGCTGCTGGACGCCGTCGTTCGCGCTTCCGAAAGCCGAAGCGTCATGAGGGTGCAATGAGGATCGGCGACGCCGGCCTATTCGCTCCTCCTGCAAGATGGTCGTAAGCCATTACGGAAAAGCTGCCTGAACGGTGGATAGCAAGCTGCCCCAGCAATAAGGTGTTCAACATTCCGGTTCGATCGGAACGTTGAACACCTTATTTCATTTTCGTGAGCAACCGAAGCCCGGAAATCGATGAACGAACGACACCATTTTCGGAATGGAAGCGGTTTCGCGAACGGCCGAACTTCCTCACAATGGGTACAGAACGCCAGATTGCCCGATGGACGGGGCCCGGGCGTTCACACCATCAGGCAAATTGGGGGAATGAAGCGATGAACAAATGGAAATCCGGAATGATAAGCCTGCTGCTGATCGTGCTGATCTTGGCGGGCTGCGGAGGGGGCGGCAAGGACGAGGGTTCCGCGCCTGCGGACAAAGCGGCTTCGGGAAGCGCGGCGCCGTCCGAAAAAGCGTCGAAGCCGGCGGGCAAGGTGACAATCGAATACTGGCACACGTATTCGGACTCCGAAGAGAAGGTGCTCGTCGAGAAGATCAAGCCGATGTTCGAGGACGCTTATCCGAACATCGAGTTGAAGCTGACACGCATGCCGTACGAAGGACTGAAGGACCAGGTCATCGCGGCGGTCGCCGGGGATGCCGCGCCCGATCTGATGCGCATGGATATCATCTGGGTGCCGGAACTGGCCGCCAAGGGTGCGTTGATGAAGCTGAGCGGGCTGCCGGGATTCGACGAGATCAAGGCCAAAGTGTATGACGGCCCGATGCAGACGAATTTGTACAAGGGCGAATATTACGGCGTGCCGCTGAACACGAACACGAAGATCGCCATCTATAACACGGACACGCTGAAGGAAGCGGGGCTGTCGTCCGCGCCGAAGACGATCGACGAGCTCGTGAACGCCGCCAGCACGCTGAAAGGCAAAGGCAAGCAAGGCATCGGAATATCCGGTATTCACGCCTGGGGACTGCTGCCTTATTTCTGGAGTCTTGGCGGGCAAGTGACGAACGATGATTTCACGAAAGTGGATGGTTTCCTGAACAGTCCCGCGAGTGTCAAGGCGCTCGAGACGATCGTCTCCTGGCAGAATGATGGGCTCGTCATTCCGCCGCTGCTCGGCGGAGAGCCGGGCGCTTGGGACGGACTCAAGTCCGGTCAATATATGATGGTCGATGACGGACCGTGGTTTTTCAGCATTCTGCTTGGCGACGCCAACAATACGTTCGATCCGCTGGAGAAGACGACCCGCGCGCTGCTCCCTGCCGGGCCGGGAGGCAGCATCTCCGTTGTCGGGGGCGAAGACCTCGTCACATTCGCGAATGCCAAGCATCCCGAGGAAGCATGGACGTTCATGAAATGGATGCTCGGAGACGAGCCGCAGCAGATCATGGTCGAAGCCGGGATGATCCCGACCAACAAGCAGGCGGCGGAAGCGATCGATACGAGCAAGACGCCTTATATCAAGGAATTCATCGACCAGCTCGGCACGGCGCTGCCGCGCACGCCGATCCCGCAATGGGGCGAGATGGAGACGATCTTCAACCTGAGCTTCGAGAAGGCGATACGCGGCGAGCAGACACCGGAGGAAGCGCTCAATGAAGCCGTGAAGCAAATGAACAGCTTGTTTGACAGCTAGGCGTCCTAATACAGGCAGGTGCTGCCGCATCGTATCCGTCGACGGCGATAGGCGGGCGCATGCGGCCAGCTCCTGCTTCCTGTATTCCCATTCGCATCTGAAGGAGGCATGCCGCCCATGCCGGAAGCACCTTTTCATCCGCCGACGCCAACTCGCGGCCCGATGCCGCGCCGTCCGTTTTACTCTGCCCGCCTCCCCAGAGGCGTGAAACAGTGGCTGACTGTGCTGCCGTTTGTAGCCGTCGGAATCGCGGGTGTGCTTGTTTTCGTCGTCTATCCGATGATTCAGAACGTAATGATCAGCTTCCAGGAGTACAACATTATGCCCGGCGCCAAGAGTCCCTGGGTCGGCTTCGACAATTACCGCGGCGTGTTCGAAGACCCGAACGGCAAATTCATGATCGCGCTGAAGAACACGTTCCTCAACGTCTTGGTCACCGTGCCGATCAATTGGTTTCTCGCCGTCCTGTTCGCCGTGCTCATCAACGCCCGGTTCGTCCGGTTCAAAATTACGTTCCGCACGTTTTACTATTTGCCGATCGTCACTTCCTGGATCGTCATCGCGCTGCTGTTCAAATATTTGTTCGCGGACGGCGCCGGAGGGTTCGTCAATTTCACGCTGCTTCATCTTGGCCTCATCGAGGACCCGATTGCCTGGAGGAGCCATTACGGGTCGGCGATGGTCATGATCTGGCTGTTTCACATCTGGAAGACGGTCGGCTGGGGCATCATCATCTATTTGGCGGCGCTGCAAGGCATTCCGCGAGATCTGTACGAGGCGGCCGACATCGACGGCGCTTCGCCGATCCAGATGTTTGCGCGTGTGACGCTGCCGATGCTGCGGCCGATTACGCTGTTCATCCTGATCAACCTGGTGAACGGGGCGTTCGGATTTTTCCCGCAAGTGTACTTCATCACCCAGGGCGGCCCGATGAACCAGACGCAGGTCATCCCGAGCTTGATCTATATGGAAGCGTTCAAGCATTTCCACTTCGGCGAAGCATCGGCGATGGGCTTCATGATGGGTCTGCTCGTGTTCGCCGTCACGTTCTGGCAGATGACCCGGATCGGCAAGCAAAGACTGTTCTAGTTCCGTTAAAGGAGGCACACGCGCATCCATGAGAACGCCTTGGCCGGCCAAGCTGCTCGTTTACGTCGTCCTGACCGCGGGCGCGCTGCTGTTCGTTTTCCCATTCATCTATATGATCCTGACTTCGTTCTTCACCGCAACGTTCTCGCTGCCGAGGCCGGAAGCGGTATTCAGCGTTACGCCGAACTTCATTAACTACGCGATCGTATGGGGCAAGAACCATTTCGCTCAATATTTCACCAACAGCTTGCTCATCACCTCTGTGGCGATGATAGGCGCGCTGCTCGTCAGCTCGCTCACCGCCTACGGATTCGCCCGTTTCCCGTTCCCCGGCAAGGAGGGCGTATTCCGGCTGTTCCTGCTGACGATGATGATCCCGTCCGTCATCAACATCATCCCGCAATTTATCATCGTGAAGAACATGGGGCTCGTCAACACGTACGCCGGGCTGTGGCTCATTTATATCGCGACGGGCGTCGTGGGCAACCTGTTTTTCCTGCGCGGTTTTTTCGAGAGCGTGCCCAAGGAACTGGAGGAATCGGTGCTGATCGACGGGGGCGGCAACTGGCGGATTTACTGGAATATCTACTTGCCGCTTTCGCTGCCGGCGATGGGGACGCTGGCGATCTTCATCTTTCAGGGGACGTGGGAGGAATATTTCCTCGCGCTTACGATCATAAAGAGCGAGTCGCTGCGCACGCTGCCGATCGCCATCCTCATGTTCAACGATAAATACGCGACGAATTACGGTCAAATTTTCGCCGCATCGATCATCGCGCTGCTGCCGGTCATTTTGATCTACGTGCTGTTCCAGAAGAAGTTCGTGCAGGCGGGCATCGGGGAAGGCGCGGTCAAAGGTTGAGCAAGCTTAACGAGTTAGAGAATATCGTACACCTTATCGGAATTTTGAACACCGCGGCGACTCTGAATACGACATAAAATCATACTTTAAGCGCTTTCAATGGCACTGCGGCAGAGTGTACAATAAGTACACGGAGGAAGGCGCCATGAATAATTTGCGCATCGGGCGAAATCGGTTCGCCGCCAAGATCATCGCCGCGCTGCTCGTCGTCATCGTCATTCCGACGGCGCTCACGAGCGTGCTGTTCTATTCGGTCTCGTCGTCGCTCGTGAAGAAGAACGTCCGAGTGTCCTCGCTGCAGCTCGTCCGTCAGGCTGCCGGCGCGCTGTCGGCGATCGTCACGTCCGGTACGGACGCTTCGAACGTGCTGTACAGCGACCTGAAGCTGCAGGAGATCGTGAGGAACACGCATCCTACGGCCGAGGAATTGATCGAGCAGAATGAGTACGTGAAGAACATGGCCAACAACTTCGTCGCCTCCAACTCCTACGTGAAAACACTGTACGTGATGCGGGAAGAAGGCACGAGTTGGGGAAGCGGGTCGTTCCAGCTGTCCAAGGTGTACCGACAGTCTCTGGGGGAACTGCCCTGGGTCAAGCTCGCCCGTCAGCAAGATGGCGAGCCTGTGTGGGGTGCGCTGGCGTATGATCCGTTCAGCGGCATGGGGGAGCGCAACGACCTGATCGTGCCGATCGCGCGCGTGATCAAGGACTTCGAGACGCTGGACGATATCGGCTACCTGTTCGTGAATTTGGACGGAGAAGCGATGCTCGAGCAGATCGGGCAAGTGAAGCTCGGTCAGACCGGCAGGCTCTTCGTCATCGATGCGGAGGGCCGTGTCGTCGTCGACAAACAGCAGGATCAGATCGGCCGTCTGCTCACGGAAGAGGGATTGCGGCAGTGGGCGGCCGAGGGACGCGAGGCCGAGTTCGAATATGCCGCGGACGGCGTTCGCTATTACAATATCAAGCAGCCCTTGGCCAATGGCTGGACGGTCGTCGGATCGGTGCCGATTCATGAGATTACCGACGAACTCACCAGCATGCGTCGCCTGATCTGGACGTCCGCCGCCGGGTTCGCGCTGCTGGCGGTCCTGATCGGGCTTGCCATCGCCAGCCTGGTGACGCGGCCGATCAAGTTGCTGACCGGCCAGATGAAGCGGGTGGAGAACGGGGACTTGTCGGTGCGGACGGAAGTGCGGTCGCAGGACGAATTCGGCCTCATGAGCCGTCAGTTCAACAAGATGATCAAGCGCGTCGACGAGCTGCTGCAGGAAGTGCAGACCGTCCAGGAGAGCAAGCGCCAGGCGGAGCTGCGGGCGGTCGCGCATCGCATCCATCCGCATTTTCTGTTCAATACGCTCAGCACGATCAAGTGGCTCATCCGCTACAACCAATCGGACAAAGCGTATGAAGCGATTTCGGCGCTCGTCCTGCTGCTTGAAGCGAACATGGGCAAGAAAGGCAACTTCGTCGCGCTGGAGGATGAGCTTGATATTATCCGCAAGTATTTGACGATACTCGAAATCCGCTATGAAACGAAGTTCAGGCTGCACGTGCGGTGCGGCGAAGAATCCCGGCGGTTCGTCATCCCGCGCATGCTCGTGCAGCCGCTCGTGGAGAACGCCATCTTCCACGGTATCGTACCGACCGGCCGGGAGGGGGACATCTGGGTGGACGTGGCGGATGCTGCCGATCGAATCGTCATTACCGTCACCGACAATGGCCGCGGTCTCCCACCCGAACAGGGACGTCAGTTGGAGGATGTCGAAGAAGCCGTGCGCGGCGGCATGACCGGCATCGGGTTGATGCACGTGCACGAAGCGATCCGGCTCTATTACCCTGCCGGTTCGCGGCTGGAAGTAAGAGGCGGCGAAGCCGGGGGCACGGTTGTCGTCATGCAACTGCTGAAACAAGCCGGCAACGGCGCGAGGGGGGCATAACGATGTTGTACCGCGCAGCGATCGTCGACGATGAGCCGGTCATCCGCTTCGGCATCCGGGCATCGGTCGACTGGGAGAAGGAACAAATCGGCCTCGCCGGGGATTTCGCCAATGGAGAAGCGGCTTGGCGGGAAATCAGCCGGGAGCCGGTCGACATCCTGATCACCGATATCAAGATGCCGGTGATGGACGGGCTCGAGCTGACGCGGCGGACGCTCGAACGATACCCGCGGACGAAAGTCATTCTCGTCAGCAGCTACAGCGATTTCGAATACGTGCGGGAAGGGCTTCAACTCGGGGTGCTCGACTATTTGCTTAAGCCGACGCTTGAGCCGGAAGGACTGCTGGCGATCGTGCGCAAATGTCTCGGCAAGATCGAGCAAGAGCGCAGCGACGAGCGGAATCGGCAGCTTGTGATGTCGATGCGGGATGCGGTGACGGATGCGGCATTGGCGCCGTCCGGACAGGCGGCTGCGGAATCTGCGGAGGATGCGGGCGTCGGGAGCGGAGAGGGCGGCGAATCCGGTACAATTAGCGGGAGCAGAGAGGATAGCCGGAATGGCGGAGCCGGTGCGAATGACATTGGGGGTGCGAGCGGCTTCGGGGGTGTGGATGGGGCGAGCGGCTTTGGTGGTGTGAACGGTGTGAATAGAGCAAGCGGCGAGAATGCCGCAAGTGGTGCGGATAGAGCGAGTGGCTCGGATGGCGCGGGACTGGCCGGCAACCGTCGGCTGATGGCCAAGGCGGTGCAGTACATCCAGGCGAATTTTACGCGCGAACTCACCCTGCGTCAGGTTGCCGACAGCGTACACATGAGCAAAAACTATTTTTGCCAGCAATTCAAGCGTTACGCAGGCGAGAATTATATCGACTACGTCATCCGGCTGCGGATCGAACGTGCCAAGGAATTGCTCTCCCGTCCCGACACCGGCATCCGGATCTATGAAGCAGCTGAACTATCGGGGTTCAACGACGTGAAATATTTCAGCAAATTGTTCAAACGGATGACCGGGTTGTCGCCGATCGATTACCGCGAGCGGTGCGGCAACGAATCGAAGAACGGGTTGGAATAGTAAATGGTTGAGTCGTGCAGTTCAGCCAAGGGGGGGATGCGGATGCGCGGCAAAGCACGGCGATTCAGGCATTGGGCGGCATCGGCGGGGGCGTCGATCCTGCTTCTGCTTGCGACGGGCTGCGGGTCGGACGAGAGCATCATCGGCGGCGGCGGCGTGGAGATGATCTGGGAACTGCCGCCGACCGTCGAGATCACCCTCTGGCATACTTACAGCGATGTAGAGGCGTGGACGTTCGAGCATGAAGTGCTGCCGGCTTTCGCCAAAGACCATCCCGATATCCGGGTTGTAGCGATGCGCAAACCTTATGAGTACATCAAGGGAGCGCTCATCTCCGAATCGACGTCCAGCAGCGGTCCCGACGTCGTCCGGCTCGACATGGCCTGGCTGCCGGAATTCGCAAAGCTAGGACTGGTGGATCCTGTGGACCAATATCCCGACTTCGCGGATATCGTGCGGACGATCTATCCGACTGCGCTTGAGACGAATAAATATGATGGGCGTTACTACGGACTACCTTTGAATATGAACACAAAAGCGGCGATCTACAGCCGCAAGCTGCTCGAGCAAGCGGGAGCCGCCCGGCCGCCCGACACGATGGACGAGCTTATCGCATTGAGCGAACGTACGGACCAGCCGCTGGGTATCGGCGGGATTAATGCCTGGTCGATTTTGCCCTATTTCTTCGGTCTTGGGGGCAAAATGACGAACGAAGATTACACGCAAGCGATCGGTTATCTGGACAGCGAAGCGAGCATTCGGGCGGTCGAGAAGCTGAAGTGGCTGCTGGATCGCGGGTTGATCAGCGAAGATTCGTTGACAGGCGTGCTCAATCGCTGGCAGGCGGTGCAAGACGACAAGCTCCTGATGATCGATGAAGGTCCGTGGTACTATACGATCTTATCGCAGATGAACGGTGGCGGCGGTTCCTTGGCGGAGGAGCGGACGGTGGCGGCGCCTTTCCCGCACAATCCCGAAACGAGAGCCGCAATCATCGGCGGAGAGAACCTGGTGATCATGTCGGGGTCGCAACATAAGCAGGCTGCCTGGACGCTCATGCAATGGCTGCTCGACGTGCCTGCCCAACAGATGATGTTCAAGACGGGCCTGCTTCCCGCCAACAGCGAAGCCAGCGCATCGCTCGAGGATCTCGGCCCGACGATTCGGCCTTTCGTTGAAAGCTTGAACGAGTCGTTCCTTCGTCCGCCGGTGACGAACTGGGCCAAGATCGATAAGGATTTCGGGGAAACGCTGGAGCGGATCATGCGCGGTCGAACGCCGGCGGTGCAAGGTATGCAGCAGTTGGCTGTGCGGGTTCAGGCCTTGCTGAAGCCGTAAGCGGCAGGGGAGACGAGCAGGAAGAGGAATGTCGCCTCGTTTCCCCGCCGCAGTAGTGCCTCTCCGCCACAAAAACGCCGTCCGCGCCGCTCATCCGCCGCAATAGTGCCTCTCCGCCACAAAAACGCCGCCCGCACCGCTCATACGCCGCAATAGTGCCTCTCCGCCACAAAAACGCCGTCCGCACCGCTCCTCCGCCGCAAATCAGCATGTTTCCCCCTTCTGTACACCTTAATCATACATCCCAACAACATTAAATAAAGCGCCTTCAAAAATGTGTTGACTTTTAACGGGTTATGGCTTAATTTATACTTAGAAACCACACAAACCAACATGAAAACGGTTCATAACCATTCAACAACCGACATTACGTGATATGTTGTGGGGTTTCGATAAACGATTATGGGAGGTCGTAATAGAATGATCAGAAAGCAATCCATGCTGGCATTGGCGCTGGTGATCGTGTTGAGCGTGCTGATCACGGCGTGCGGCGGCAAGAACAACAATGTGGCTTCGCCGTCACCGAGCAACAGTCCGAGTACGCAGGCAAGCGAGAAACCGAGCGAATCGCCCAAAGCATCGAACGAACCGAAGATCGAACTGGATTTCTGGACATTCTGGGGATCGGAGACGCGTCGTCCGATTATCGAGAAGATGATTGACGATTTCAATAAATCCCAGGACCGCATCGTCGTCAAGCATACGTACCTGCCGTGGGGCGACGTATGGACGAAGAACCTGGCGGCCATCGCAGCCGGCAACCCGCCGGACGTCATCATTAATGACATCAATACAGTTGCCCAGCGCGCCGTCAGCAAGCAAGCGGTCAACCTGAGCGAATTCCTGGCCAAGGACGACATCAAGAACCGGTTCTTCCCGGAGCTGTGGAACACGGTCGAGTTCGAAGGCCAAGCTTACGCCTTGCCGTTCAATACGGATACGCGCTTCCTGTTCTACAACAAAGAAGCGTTCCGCGAAGTCGGCCTCGATCCGGAAAAGCCGCCGGCTACGTGGGCGGAGTTGGAAGAGTATGCATTGAAGCTGGATAAGAAGAAAGGCAAAGGCTATGAGCGGATCGGCTTCTACCCGAACGGCTGGGGCAACTGGGGCTGGGACAGCTGGATGACGAACGCGGACGACGGCATCGGCTTTGTCGACAAGGACGGCAATGTGACCATCAACACGCCGAAGAAGGTCGACGCGCTGAAGTGGATCAACAAGTGGACAGATCGACTAGGCGAGAGCAACGTGAACGCGTTCAAGGCGGAGTTCGGCAGCAAACAAGCGGATCCGTTCATCTCCGGCAAGGTCGCGATGATCAACCAGACGGCAACTTTCTACACGCAATTGCGCGATTATGGCCAAGACGTAGACTTCGGAATCGCGCCGATCCCGGAATACCAAGCGGGCACTGGCCATTACAGCTCCGGCGGCGGCTTTGTCATCGAGATTCCGTATGGCGCGAAGCACCCGGAAGCGTCTTGGGAATTCATGAAATTCATGACGGATGTGCAGGCGCAGGAATACTGGGCGATCAAGAACTTCGACAACGTCGCCAATATCGAAGCTTCCAAGCAAGCGGCGCAGAACGCGGAGCTTGACGAGAAGGGCAAGTGGGTGTACAACGAGGCGGTCAAGAACATGGAAGTGACGAAGATCTACCCGATTCCTTATTTCGCCCCCGATTTCCGCAACTTGTTGAATCCGGAAGCGGATGCGGCGCTGCTGGGCAAGGAAACGCCCGAGAAAGCGCTGGAGAAAGCCCAGGCCGAAGTGGAGAAGCTGGTCAAGGCCAACAAGAAATAAGAAGTTGCTGCAACGAAGGGGTGGAGGCTTCGCGCCTGCCGCCCCTTTCTTTTAATGAATACACAGGAAAGGAGCGGGCCGGATGCCGGGACGCAAGCGCTTGACCCTGGAACGCAAGGAAGCGATGCAAGGATACGTCTTCGTATCGCCGTGGATTATCGGGTTCATCTGCATCACGCTGGGCCCCATGCTGTTCTCGCTGTATGCCAGTTTCACCAACTACAACATTACGTCGCGCATGGATTTCATCGGCTTGGACAATTATTTCCGGATGTTCAACGATGACAAGCTGTTCTGGGTTTCGCTCGGCAACACGCTTTATTACGTCGTCTTCATGGTCCCGCTCACCACGGCGGGAGCGATCGTGCTTGCGGTGTTTCTGAATCAAGGCATTCCGGGCATGCGTGTATTCCGCACGATCTACTATGTGCCAGCCGTGTTGTCAGGCGTAGGCGTCTATATCTTATGGATGCAGTTGCTCAGCCCATCAACGGGTTTGGTCAACACCGTGCTTGGCTTTGTGGGCATAGATGGTCCTCCCTGGCTGTACGATCCGGCTTGGACGAAGCCCGCGCTCATTCTGATGAAATTGTGGAGCGTCGGCAGCGGCATGCTGCTGTACCTGGCAAGTCTGCAGGGCGTTCCCAAGCAGCTGTACGAAGCGGCTGAAATCGACGGCGCCGGCGTATTCCGCAGATTTTACAAAATTACGTTGCCGATGATCACGCCGATTATCTTTTTCGATATTGTCACCAGCACCATCGGAGGCTTTCAAATTTTCCAAGAAGCTTATGTCATGTCCGAGAGCGGCGAAGGCGGACCGATGAACTCGCTGCTGTTCTTCAACCTGCATATGTTCAATAAAGGCTTCAAGGTGCTGGATATGGGATATGCGACCGGCATGGCATGGATATTGTTCTTGATCGTCATGGTATTGACGGCCATCAACCTGGTCCTGGCCAAGCGCTGGGTATACTACGAAGGAGGCGATCGCTGATGAGGCAGCTATCCATCATGCGCGGCTCTTCGGGCAAGAAGAATCAGCAGCAATGGTCGAACATCGTTGTCGCGATTCTGCTCATCTGCGGGAGCGTCATCATCCTGCTGCCGATCTGGTGGATGATCTCCACGTCTCTCAAACCGATGCAGGAGATCATGAAGTATCCGCCCACCTTTTTTCCGAAAGATGTCCAGTGGTATAACTACGTGCGTGCCTGGACTTCGCCGGCTGCGCATTTTACCCGTTGGCTGGGCAATACGGCGTTCATTACCGTCTGTGTCGTGCTCGCGAGCGTATTGTCCAATACTTTCGTCGCCTACGGATTCGCGAAAATCAAATTTCCCGGCCGCGGCGTCTTGTTCTCGATGGTGCTGGCCACGATGATGATTCCCGGCTTCGTCACGCTGATCCCGCAATATATTCTGTTCGCCAATATCGGCTGGATGAATACGTATTTGCCGTTGATCGTGCCTTCGCTGTTCGGGAGCGCGTTTTATATTTTTCTGCTGCGGCAATTTTTCATGACGATACCGACTGAACTGATAGAAGCGGCCAAGATCGACGGGGCCAATCATTTCTACATCTGGGCGAAATTGATGCTGCCGCTTGTCAAACCCGCCATAGCCGCAATTGCGATCTTTTCCTTCAACGGCGCATGGAACGATTTTCTCGGGCCGCTGTTATATGTCAATTCGGAACTGATGTACACGCTGCAAATCGGACTGCAAACGTTCAAAGGCACGGAAGCGACCCAATGGCACTACTTGATGGCGGCATCGCTCATGGTGCTGCTGCCGGTGCTTGCCCTGTTCGTCTTCTTCCAGAAGTATTTTATTGAAGGCATGAACCTCACCGCCGGCACCAAAGGATAGGGCATATACAGAAGGAGTGGATCTACCATGACACTACAGAGACGACCAGACAACGTGATCACCTTGAAGCAAGCGCTGGAAGCGGCGGAACGGCAGCAATACGCGCTCGGTTCGTTCTCGCCGCGCTATACGCCGATGATCGCGCCGATTCTGTCGGCTGGCCAAGATGCGAATTCTCCCTTGATCGTGCAAATATCGGAGAAAGAACTGATTCGATACGAAATCACGCCCGAGGAATTCGCCGAAACGTTCTACGCGCAGTTGAAGCTGCTCGGCATTACGGTGCCCGTCGTGCTCCATCTCGATCATACGAAGACGATGGCGGTAATCGAGGCCGCGATCGATTCGGGATTTACGTCCGTCATGATCGATGCTTCAGAGAAGCCATTGGCCGAAAATATCGCCATCACTCGGCAGGTCGTGCAATATGCGCATGAGCGCGGGGTTTCGGTGGAGGCGGAGCTCGGCATGATCGGAACGACGGACTTCATCGAGACGGACCACGATGAAGAACTGTACACCGATCCGGGAGAAGCGAAGCAGTTCGCCGATGGGACCGGCGTGGACGCGCTCGCCGTGTCGTGCGGGACCGCTCATGGCAGCTATGTCGTCCGCCAGCCGAAGATCGACTTCCAGCGGCTCAAGGACATTCGCGCCTTGACCCCGGTTCACCTCGTACTCCATGGCGGTTCCGGCGTGCCGCCGGAGATGGTCGGCGAGGCGATCCGCCTGCCGGATGGCGGCGTCAGCAAAGTCAACATCGCGACCGACCTGGAGCTGGCGCTGCTGCAAGCGCTCGGCCGTGAGGAACGCATGCTGAACGAAGAGTGCCTTGCATTGCCTGAGGAGCAATTGGCGAAAGGTCGTCAAGCCGTGAAGGCAACCGTTCTGGACAAGATCAATGCTTACCTGGGCAGCGCAGGCAAGGCAGCTGGCGCAGGGACCGTTCGATGAACGGGAAGCTGGCGATTATCCATACGACCCCGATCACCGTCGCTTCGCTTAAGGAACTGGCTGCCGAATGGCTGCCGGGATGCGAGATCGTCAATTTGATGGATGATTCCATCCTGCCGCAGCTGGCGGCGACGGGCGGCGATCTGTCGGCTGTGCGGGAAAGGCTGCTCGCTTATGCGCGAATTGCCGAAAGCTTGGGCGCAGCGTGCATTCTGAACGCGTGCTCTTCGGTCGGCGGGGTTGTGAAGGAGATGCGCAAGCAGGTAAGCATCCCGGTCGTCCGCATCGACGAAGCGATGGCCGAACGCGCGGTGCGCAGCGGCAAGCGCATCGGCGTAGCCGCGACGCTCGCGACGACGCTGCGGCCGACGATTGCGCTATTGGAGGAGAAGGCCGCAGAAGCCGGCGCGGAGGTCGACATCGTGCCGGCCTTGGCCGAAGAAGCGTACAAGAAGCTGCTCGGCGGCGACAAGGAAGGCCATGATACGGAATTAAGCCGGGCGCTGACTGCGCTCTCGGAGGAGACGGACGTTGTCGTGCTTGCGCAAGCTTCCATGGCGCGCGTCGTCGATAGCATGCCGGAATCGCGCAGAGAGCGGTTCTTGTCAAGCCCTCGGCTGGGGATGGAGAGCGTGGCTCTCCGGATGGGCTTGCATCCTTAACCGGAGGTGCTGGCGCTTGAAGAAACTGACGGAGAAGCTGTATCAGCACGAGAGCACTTGCCATGTCTATGTGTTAAAGCAGGGAGATTCGGCGGTGTTGATCGATTTCGGAGACGGCAGCGTGCTGGACGGGCTGCCGTCTATCGGCGTCAAGCGGGTCGCTGCCGTGCTGATGACCCATCACCATCGCGATCAGGGCCAAGGGCTGCCGAAGGCGGTCGCGGCGAATATCCCGATCTACGTGCCGCATACCGAACAGAAGCTGTTCCGGGATGTGGAGGAGCATTGGCAGGGTCGCCCGTTGTTGAATAACTACAATATGCGTCAGGACCGATTCTCCTTGCTCGAAGGAATTCCGATAGCCGGCACGCTGAAGGATTATAGCACGCATGTATTCGCCGGGATGACGTTCGAGATCGTGCCGACGCCGGGGCATACGGTCGGTTCGATCACGGTTATGACCAGCCAGTTGTCCATGCGAATCGCCTTTACCGGCGACCTGATCGCCGGCCCTGGCAAGCTGTGGTCGATGGCGGCACTGCAATGGTCCTACAACGGGGCGGAGGGAGCGGCGGCGAGCATCGCTTCATTGCTCGATCTGAAAGACCGGCAACCGGACCTGCTGCTGCCTTCTCACGGCACTCGCATGACGGAGCCGGAGCAGGCGGTCGACTCCCTGATAGCCGGATTGTGGGATTTGCTGCAGCAGCGCAAGCAGAATCCTCGGCTGTTCCAATTGCGCGAGCGGCCCTATGAGGATATCGCGCCGAACCTGTTGATGTGCAGATCCAGCATGGCAAACTATTATGTCGTTCGATCGCGCAGCGGCAAGGCGCTGCTGATCGACTTCGGTTACGACTTTTTGACCGGCATCGCCGCCGGTTCGGACCGCGCATCCCGCCGTCCTTGGCTTTACAATATCGGCAAGCTGAAGCTGCAGTACGGGATCGACAAAATCGATGCCGTGATGCTCACGCATTACCATGACGATCACGTAGCGGGCTGCAATCTGCTGCGGGATGTCGAAGGTGCCGAGGTGTGGGCGGCGGAGCTGTTTGCGGATATTTTGGAGCAACCATGCGACTACGATCTGCCTTGCCTATGGTATGATCCTATTCCCGTCGATCGGGTGCTGCCGGTTGAACGGAAAATCGGGTGGGAAGAATATGAATTCGAGCTGCATCCATTGCCGGGCCATACCCGGTATGCTGTGGCAATCGCCTGTGAGGTCGGCGGCAAGCGCGTGCTATTCGGCGGCGACCAGTACCAGGGAGATGACGGGCTAGCCTGGAATTATGTATATCAAAATCGGTTCGACTACGACGATTACGTGAATAGCGCGACATTGTACCGATCGCTGCGGCCTGACGTGATCCTGACAGGACATTGGAAACCGCTATGGCCGTCGCAGGAGTATTGGGACCTGTTGGACGAGCGCGGACAGGAATTGGAGCGGTTGCATCGGGAGCTGTTGCCGCTGGATGAACTTGACCTCGGTGCAGAGGGATTCGCGGCACGCATCAAGCCTTACCAGTATACGTCGGCACCGGGGGAAACGATCGTATATACGGTAGAAGTTCGCAATCCGTATGGCGAAGAAGCGGACATCGCAGCGACGCTTGCGGCCCCTGCAGGCTGGCGCGTGGAACCGGACACGGACCGCACGCGCGTGCCTGCGCGCCAATCGCGGCAGCTGTCGTTCCGGGTGACGCCGCCCTTGCAGGCGCAAGACGATGATTGGCGCAGGCATCGGATCGCGGCGGATGTTCGCATCGGGGACAAGGCGTTCGGACAGCAAGCGGAAGCGATCGTGATTGTGCGGCGGGGAGCGGACGGAATAGAAGCAGGCATGACGAATACGGACACAACGGATGGAATCGCAACGAATACGCACACAACAGAAGCAAACGCAACGAATACGAACGCGAAAGATGCATGCTCGACGGTTGCGGATGCGAGAGCTGCAGACGCAACGAATGTCGATGCAAGGGTAGCAGACGGGGGAGGATGAAAGGCATGAAACGGACCAAGCTGCATATGATCGGCAACGCGCACCTCGATCCGGTATGGCTGTGGCAATGGCAAGAGGGGTTTCAGGAGACGAAGGCGACGTTCCGCTCGGCGCTGGATCGGATGAAGGAATCGGACGATTTCCTGTTCACGTCCAGCTCGGCGGCCAATTACGAATGGGTAGAACATAACGATCCCGATATGTTCGAGGAGATCCGCCAGCGGATCGCCGAAGGCCGGTGGGAAATCGTCGGCGGGTGGTGGATCCAGCCGGATTGCAACATTCCGGGCGGCGAATCGTTCGTGCGTCAGGGACTATACGGCCAGCATTATTTCAAGGAGAAGTTCGGCGTCACCGCGAAGGTCGGCTACAATGTCGACAGCTTCGGACACCACGGGATGCTGCCGCAAATTTTGAAGAAGAGCGGGATGGACTATTACGTCATGATGCGCCCGATGCCCAACGAGAAAGGGTTGCCGGGGCGGCTGTTCCACTGGGAATCCGATGACGGCTCGCGCGTGCTGGCGTTCCGGATTCTGTTCGAATATTGCACCTGGGGCAAGGAGCTCGACACGCATATCCAGCGCTGTGCCAGCGAGTTGAAGGCGCCGTACGACAATCTCATGTGCTTCTATGGAGTAGGCAACCATGGAGGCGGGCCGACGAAGGAAAATATCGAGAGCATCCGCAGGCTGAACGCCGATCCGCAGGGTCCGGAGCTCGTCTTCAGCACGCCGAACCGGTTCTTCGCGGAGGTCGACGACGGCAGCCTGGCATTCCCGGTCGTGCACGACGATCTGCAGCACCATGCCAGCGGCTGCTATGCCGTTCACTCCGGCGTGAAGAAGTGGAATCGCGAAGCGGAGAACAAGCTGCTCGCCGCCGAGAAGATGTCGGCACTGGCGGCATGGACGACGGGGCAGCCGTATCCGCGGGATTTCGCGCTCGCGTGGAAGAACGTGCTGTTCAACCAGTTCCACGACATTCTGGCCGGCACGAGCATCGAGCCCGCCTATGAGGATGCGCGCAATATGCACGGCGAAGCGATGAACATTGCCGAGAGGGGCTTGAACTACGCAGTGCAATCACTCTCCTGGCGCATCGGAATTGCGCAGGAAGACGGCATGAAGCCGATCGTCGTCTTCAATCCGCACGCCTGGCCGAGCCGCGTGAACGTAGAATTGGAAGTTGGCGGCTACAAGGACGGCGCGCTGCTGGCGGACGATGCGGATCGGCCCGTGGCGCACCATTTCGTGCAGTCGCTCGCTACGGCGGGCGGCCGGCGCCGGCTCAGCTTCGTCGCCGACTTGCCTGCGATGGGCTATCGCGTCTACAAGCTGCGCCCCGCAAGCGATACGGTTGCTGCCGCAGCCGCGGCGGGTACGAACCATCATCCGCTCAAATCGAACGATTATTCGATGGAGAACGACCGCTTCCGGCTCGAATTCGACCCGGCGACCGGCTACATCTCCAGCTTGTACGACAAGCAGGCGGAGACGGAAGTGTTCCTTGCCGCCGCGGCGAAGCCTGTCGTCATAGAGGATCGCTCCGATACGTGGAGCCACAACGTGTTCCAATTCGGCCAAGCCGCCGGCGCTTTCACGGCGCGCAGCGTCAAACGTGTCGAGCACGGTCCGGTGAAGACCGTTATCCGCGTCATAAGCGAATACAATCGCTCGGTCCTCGTGCAGGATTTCAGCATGTATCGCGACCTGGACCTGATCGAAGTGAAGGCGATGGTCGATTGGCGGGAGCAGCACAAGCTGCTGAAGCTCGTCTTCCCGGTCAATCTGATCTTTACGAGGCAAACCTATGAAATTCCGTACGGCTATATCGAGAGGGAGCATAACGGAGAGGAAGAGCCTGGTCAAAGCTGGGTCGATTACTCCGGCATTATCCGCGGCTCGGGGAAGCAGTACGGCATCAGCTTGATGAACGACGCCAAGTACAGCTACAGCATGAACGGCAAGGAGATGGCGATGACCGTGCTGCGCAGTCCGATCTATGCGCATCACGACCCGCTCGTGCCGGATCCGGACGGTTTCTATTCCTATATCGATCAAGGCATTCAGCGGTTCCAATACGCGCTGCTGGCGCATGACGGCAATTGGGAGCAAGCGGGCACGGTAAGGCGGGCGGCGGAGCTGAACCAGCGTCCGACGACGGTGATCGAGACGTATCACGAGGGCGACTTGCCGCAGCAGTTCAGCTTCCTGTCTGTCGATCATGGCAACATCGTCGTCAGCGCCGTCAAGCAAGCGGAAGACAACGACGACTTGATCGTCCGTTGCTACGAGACGACGAAGACGGCTACGGACTGCGTCATCCGGCTGCCGCTATGGAACCGCGAGATACGCGCCGCGTTCGGTCCTTGCGAGATCAAGACGTTCCGCGTTCCGAAGGACGCCGGTCTGCCGGTCGTGGAGACGAATCTGCTGGAGTGGTAAGGCGGATATTCGGAAAAGGGAAGGAGTGAACCTCGTGCCGAATGCGGCGGAAGTGACGGAACTGAGAAACCAACTGATCGCGGCCGGGAAGTATATGATGTCTTACGGGCTGGCATGGGGGAACGCGGGCAATATCAGCGCGCGGACCGGCGAGGACCGCTGCCTCATCTCGGGCAGCGGGACGTTCCTGGGGGAGCTGGAAGCGTCGGATTTGGTGGAATGCTTGTTCATGGAAGGGACCGTCGATCCGGAGGCAAGGATCCGGCCTTCCAAGGAACTGCCCATGCATCGGGCGGTATACGAGAGCAGGCCGGATGTGAACGCCGTTCTGCATGCTTCGCCGTTCTACAGCACACTGCTGGCTTGCACCGATATTCAGCTGGATTCACGGATGTTCGTGGAGACGATGTATTATCTTGAGCGCATCGAGCGCGTGCCTTATCATCATCCCGGGTCGGAGGCGCTCGGCGAGGCGGTGCGCAGCAAGGCGAAATCGGCGAATGTGCTCATACTGGAAAATCACGGCGTGCTGGTGTACGATACGAGCGTGAAGGAAGCGAGGATGGCGCTGCAGACACTGGAAATGGCGGTGCGCATGCACGTGGAGGCGCTCAAGGCCGACTTGCAGCTGCGCACGCTGCCGGACGAGACGGCCCGGCATTTCCTGCAGCATGCGGGCTATAAGCCGAGAAGGAAGTGGGAATCTTGATCGGAATCGTGGCCGACGACTTGACCGGCGCGGGCGATATCAGCAGCATGTATGCCCGTTGCGGCCTGCAAGCGTTCATCTACCCGTACGATCGGCTGACTCGCGAAGCTTTGGACGACGCGTCGCTGCGGCGTGCAGCGGTCGTCGTGCTCGATACCGGCTCCAGGCTGGATAACCGGGATACGGCTTATCGGAAGACGCACGAAGCGACCATGAGGCTCAAGAAGGCCGGCGCGACGCAATATTTCAACAAGACGTGCTCGGTATTCCGCGGCAACGTCGGCGCCGCCTTCGACGCGATGCTCGACGCGCTCGGCGAATCGTTCGCCGTCATCGTGCTCGGATTTCCGAAGAACGGACGGACGACAGTGGACGGCATTCATTACGTGCGCGGCACGAAGCTGGAGGACTCGGAGTTCAAGGACGATCCCGTGCACCCGATGCGCGAATCGCGGCTCGCCGCCATTCTCGGCGCCCAGACGAAGCGAAAGATAGACTCGCTCGATTACCGGATCGTATCCCAAGGCGCCGAGCGGCTGCGGGAGGCGATCGCAGCGAAGCGGTCAAGCTGCAACTATTTGATTCTCGATGTGGAAAGCCAGCAGTCGCTGGGAATCATTGCTCAAGCGGTACGGGATGAACGGGTGCTGTGCGGCAGTTCGGGATTGTCCGAGGAATTGGCCCGACTGCTGCCGCCAGGCTCCCCGGAACAGGGCAATCCGCTGCCGCCGCTGCGTGATGATCTTGGCATTCCGGTTACGGCTGGCAGCCTGATGCCGCAGACGCAGGGGCAGATCAGGTACTTGCAGGCCAATGGCGTTACCTGCCTGGAACTGGACAGCCGGCAGTGGCTGGATGAGTCGTTAAGGCAGCGAAGCGTGCGCGAGATTAGCGAAAGAGTCGCTGAAGAGCTGCGCGCGGGTCGAAATATGGCGTTCCATGCGTCGCATGCGCAATCGGTTGTTGAGGAAACGCGGTCGCTTGGGATAAAATGGGGTTTAACAAGGCCGGAAGTGTCGAGAATCGTCTCCTCTTGTCTGGCGGACATTACCGCCAGGGTGCTCGACCTCGCCGGACAGAATCGATTCGTCGTTGCGGGCGGGGAGACATCGGCCGCCGTGTGCGAGCGGTTAGGCGTCCAGGGCATGCGCGTATGGAAAGAACTTGCGCCAGGCTTGCCGTCCTGCATTTCGCTTGGGGCTTCCCCCAAGTTCATGATTTTGAAGTCGGGCAGCTTCGGCCGGACCGAATTTCTGGCCGATGCGCTGGCGCATTTGCGATCCCAGTAAGCAAGCGGCGGGAACCGTGGAGAAGGGATGAGAGTCGTGATCGTCATGCAGAGACGCAGCATTATCAAGGAGCGCTTGTTCGAGCAGAAGAGCGTAAAAGTATCGGACCTGGTCAAGGAGTTCAACGTATCCGAGGAGACGATTCGGCGGGACTTGAACCAGTTGGAGAGGGAAGGCCTGATCAAGAAGAACTACGGCGGCGCGATGCTGATCGACGATATCCAGGACGTATCGATCCCGCCGGTGAACCAGCGCAAGCTGCAGTACTTCGAAGAGAAAGACGCGATCGGGAAGAAGGCGGCAGAGCTCGTCGGCGAGAACCAGATCATCATTCTCGATGCCGGATCCACGACGTGGTGCATGGCCCGGCACCTGAAGCACGTGAACAATCTGATGGTCGTCACCAACGGCACGAACGTGGCGGAAGAGTGCAGCCACAACGATCAAGCATCGATCATCGTGCTGGGCGGCAAGCTGATCAAGAAATCGATGAGCCTGGTCGGGCCGCAAGCCGAGATGGAACTGCAGAAGTACAACGCCCATTTTGCGTTCCTGGGCACATCGGGCATCTCTTATCGCAAAGGGTTCACAAGCTCGGATATTTACGAAGCGGAGATCAAGCATGCGATGATCGCGGCAGGCCAGAAAGTGGCCGTGCTTGCGGACCATAGCAAGTTCTCACAGCAGGGGCTTGTCTCCTTCAGCGGCTTCGCCGATGTGGATATGCTCATTACGAGCGAATTGGCGGATAAGGAATCGCTGAAGCAGATCGAGGATCTCGGCGTGAAGGTGATCGTCTGCCCGGTGCCGTAATCGGCGGGTATGTGAAAAACAGCTGAAGGCGCATCTGCCTTCAGCTGTTCGCGTAATAGCCGCGCAAGGCGGCTTGCATCGGCAAGTAGCCGGATGCGTAAATATGCTGATATCGCGCATGACGCGCCATGTCCGGTTCGATCAAGCGGGACGCTGTGCCGGCAACGGCTGCCGCTGCGGCGTCGGCCGTTGCGTAGACGCCTGCGCCGACCGCGGCGCACAGGGCGGCACCGAGCAGGCTGGCTTCCTCCACCGGGGGCAGCGACAAGGGCAATCCGAGCACATCCGATTTGATCTGCAGCCACTGCGGATTGCGCGTGCCGCCCCCGACGACGGTCAAGCTGCGGATTGGCGCGCCAGATGCGGCTTCTGCCGCAATCCGCAGCGATTGCAGTTCATAAGCCGTGCCTTCGAGGACGGCTTTGATCGCATCGCCTTTATGATGCGACTTCGTGAAGCCGATCAGCGCCGCCTTCATGGCGGCGCCTTGCGCTCCGCGGCCTTGACCGGACAGATAAGGATAGTACAGCATGCCCGTAGGCGCGGCGTCATTCGCGGCGTTCAGCCATTGCAGCAGCTGCGCGTATTCGAGCTTCGGTTCGCCGAGCAGCTCGCGGAACCACTCGACCGATCCGCCGGAGGAAGAATTGCCCCCCATCCAGAACCACTTGCCCCGCGCAGCATGGACGCCGAAGCTGAGTCCGGCTTCATATTCCGCCCGCCCCAGTTTCATGTCTTCGATCGTGCCGATCAACGTTTCCGCCGTTCCCATCGAGTTGTATACACGCCCTGGCATGATGGCGCCGACCGACAGGGCGGCAGCGACATGGTCGTGCCCGGAGATCGCAACCTGCAAGGAGCCGGACAGTCCGGTACGTTCGGCGACGTGCGGCTGCAGAGGCCCGAGCGGCGTGCCCGCCGCCAGCACGTCGGGGAACAGCGAAGCCGACAGTCCAAGCGGGCGCAGCCAGTCCGGCTCCCATCGTCTGTCGAAGATATTGTAGGCGTAAGTCCGCGCCGCGAGCGAATCGTCCACCGCCATGCGCCCGGTCAGCCGGTAGGCGACATAGCCCGCGGCGGACAACCAGACGCTGCCGGACAGCGCGGAGGGGGCGCGTTCCTGCAGCCAGAGCAGCTTGGCCAGGCCGTGCTTGAAGCTGTTGTGAAGTCCGGTCTTGCAGAAGCGATCATAGGGGTCGGATGCGGCGGCGATCTTGTCCGCTTGCGCCGCCGAGCATGTATCGAACCAAGGCAGGAAGGCGGAACGCGCTTCGCCCGTACGGCGATCGACGAGCAGCCCGCTCTCGGCCATGCTGGCGATGCCGATGCTGTGCGCTTCCTCATTGCCGGCCTGCGCCGCCACTTCGGTCAGGGCCGCAACGATCGCTCCCCACATCTCTTCCGGCTCGTAGTAACTGTAGCCTTCCTCCTCATGATGCGTAACCGTCGGCCGGGACGCGACCGCCACCGGCTCGCCATTTTCCCGATACAATCCGACCTTCGTATTCGTTGTGCCGATATCGATGCCGATGATCGCCATTCACTCGCACGCTCCTTCTGGCTTGTACTTTCATCTTATCGGATTACGGGTCGCAATGGTAGCCGATGCAGAAAGGGACTTGCGACAATCGCTTGACGTTCACGAGGTGCAATCCACTTAGGAAAATGTAATTTTCAAAAATAAGCTGACAAATTTCGACAATTTCCTCAAGTGTGATCTAGTAAAATGTAGAAGATTTGATTCGTTTTAGTGGAAGAGGGAGAGATTCGTTGAACAGATTTCGCTTGGCAGCTTTTGGGGCAGTCATGATCCTATTGATGGGAGGAGGAGCGGCCGCCGCGCCGTTGCTGGCTGCCCAGTCTGCCGGCGCGGAGTGGGATGCTCGCAGAATCGACGGAGAAGTATACGTCAAAGCAAGCTCGCTGATTGCCGCGCTGGGGGGAACAGGAAATTTCGATGAGAAGCGGGGCAAGTTCTCCTACACGCCGGCCAACCGGATTGCAGACGTGGTGAAGCAAGTATCGCCGTCCGTCGTGGGCATCATCGGCAAAGCGCAAGGGGACGGGTATTCTGCCTCCGGAGACGATCGGTTCAACCTGATTCACGGAACGGGCGTCATCGTGAAAGAGGATGGCTGGATGATTACGAATGCCCATGTCATCAAAGACATGAAGGAAATCTTTGTCATCACCGCGGACGGTAAGGAATACAAAGGCACAAGCCCCTATAAAGACGAGGAGAGCGATCTGGCTCTCGTCAAGGTCGCGGCTTCCGGCCTTCCGGTTGCCAAGCTGGCCGAACGACTGGTGCAGGAAGTGGGAGAGACGGTAATCGCGATCGGCACGCCGATCTCGTTCGCGCTGCGCAATTCGGTAACGGTAGGTGTCATCAGCGGCGTTGATCGTTCCATTCATTCCACTTATCGGCTGCTGCAGACGGATGCCGCGATTAATCCGGGGAATAGCGGCGGCGCATTGGTGAATATGAATGGCGAGGTGATCGGGATTAATTCTTTGAAATTCGCTGCCGTCGGCGTGGACAGTCTCGGTTTTGCCATCCCGATCGACACGGTTCATTACGTGATGAACCAATTGTTCAGCAACGGCAAGGTCATTCGTCCCTCGCTCGGTCTTGAATTGGAAGAGAGCTGGGCTTCGCTGGTCGGCTTGCCCGCCCGCGAGCCGCTGTCCGTCACCGGCGTGCGTCGCGGATCGCCAGCCGAGAAAGCGGGTATTCGCCCAGGCGATGTTCTTTATTCGCTCAATGGCACGAATCTGAGCTCGCTGGTTGATCTGAACGAGCTGCTCAAGGCTTACAAGCCCGGCGATCAGGTGAAGCTCGCCCTGAAATCCGGAGGAGACTTGAAGATCATGACGATTAAACTTATAGAAGAATAGGAGAGACACCGACTTGCCTAAAAAAATCATTTTGATTGCCGCCTTGCTCTTATCGATGATTGCCGCTCCTGTGTATGCCGCCGATTCCGCTTCGAAAGACGCAAGCCATCAAGCGGACGGCTCGAACCCTGTTGAAATCGTGCTGCAATTGAACAGCCGCACGATCAGCGTCAACGATGTGACATCCGAGATCGAGCCGCCTTATTTGAGCCAATCGACGACGCTCGTCCCTTTGCGGGTGATCACCTCCTCGCTGGGTGCAGCCTTGGAGTGGGACGGCGCCACGCAGTCAATCGTCCTGATCTACGGCGACAAGCATATCAAGCTGGTCATTGGCAGCAATTCTGCCGAAGTCAATGGCGTTGCCGCCAAGATTCCCGCTGCCCCTGAATTGAAAAACGGCACAACGATGGTGCCGCTGCGCTTCATCGTGGAATACTTCGGCGCCAAGATCGCATTCGAAAGCTTGACGGCGCCGATGCGCATTACCGGAAACAGATGGGATGCGGCGGGTGCCGAAGGCAGCGGGATCGACAGCGATGCAGGCAAGACACGCATCGGAGACGGCTATTATCAATGGACCATGAATTACCCGAGCGGCCTGATCACGTCGTACCATTCCTTTCTGGAAGATAACTATGAATTCCAGGATGCGAACGGCGAATACTGGATTTGGGTGGAAGTGGAATCCGATCAGGATGAACCGATCAACAGCGATCGTCTGTTGCAGAATGCGGCCGACATGATTGACGGCACCTTGCTGCAGAAATCTTATGTGAACAATGACCGTCATCCCGAACAATCCCACGCGCTGATTGTCAGCAAGGACAGCGACGGGGACTATCAAATTGTTCGTGCTTATCAATGGAACCAGCGGATTTACTATGTGTGGCTGACAAGCGAAAAGCCGGAGGATTACAAAAATGCCGATAAGCTGAAGAAGTACACGGAGCTGCTCGACAGCTTCACGCCGACTTTCGATGCGGGCGATCTGGAATTGAAGGAGCTGTCCAGCGTCAAGGACGGTTATCGGCCGTTCATCGGATCGGATCTCGGGCTGAACTTGTCCGTTCCTGCCGCTTGGGGGAATGGCAGCAACAACGAGTGGACTTATTTTTACAATACGAAGGGCGATCAAGGTGTTAATATAAGAAGGACTTCAATTGTGCAAGGAGATACGCTTGATCGCTGGATCGAGCGTGAGGTTGCCTTTTTGACGGACGATTACCAGCCAGAGTTCATCAAGATGAGTTCTCCCGCCTCATTAAGCATAGCCGGGCTGGATGCGAAGCTGCTGAATTATTCGACTTCGGAGGATGGGAAGAAGTGGAACCAGGTATACGGTTATTATTTGTTTGACGGCGATTACAAGTACGAGATTGATTTCCTGGCCTTCCGTTCGGAACAGGACGCACAGCAGGTATCGAGGATCGTGGATTCCATCAAGCGCAATCCGTCGGGCAATGAAGAAGCGGGCATCATTCAGGACGGCCGGGATTTCATCGACCGAATGAAGATGTCGACACGCAAATTCGAGGATTCGAACTATTCGATCCGCATTCCGGACTATTGGGGCGAAGCTTCGATCGATGACAATACCGTGACGTTCTCTTCGACGATGGGTTCGATTTCCCTGTACGACTTGGATAACTACACCGCCGACCAGTTCAAACAAATTTTCGATAATCTGATGGAAAGAAATAAGCAAATAGCGCCCGACTTCCGGGTCATTTCCACATCGAATGTTAGCTTTGACGGCGTGCCGGCTTACAAGTACGTCTATAGCGGAACGTTCGAAGGCATGCCTTTCGAAACGGTATCGTACTTCATGGAGAAGGATAATCGAGTGTACGGGATCGATTACTTCATGTTGAAGGCGCATGCTTCGGAGAAGAATAGAGCCGTACAGCAAGTCGTATTGGATTCCTTCACCATTTTGTGATATCACGGGTATGAGTGGGGCGGCGACTTTACGATCTTCGACAGGGGCAACGACTCGGCGTCGTCATCGCTCGGCAAATTGATCTCTCGACTGGAGAAGGAGTGTCGGACATGAGTATGAGTTGGCATCCCGACGACTATTTGGAGCGATTGTACGCGGACACCGCTCCGCAGTACCGTTACCGGGCGCGCAGCCTGGACGAACACGCGCGTTGGCGGGATTCTCTCCGCGCGCAGCTGATCGCCGATCTGGGCGGCTTTCCCGCGCAACCGGCGGCGTTGGAAGCGCACTTGTTGGAAGAAGTCCCTTGCAGCGGGTACGTCCGTGAGCGCGTCGCGTTCACGACATTTGCCGGGCTCGTCATGCCGTCCTACGTGTTGGCGCCCGAAGGGGCCGAGGGGAAGCTTCCTGTCGTGATTGCCTGTCACGGGCACGGTTACGGGAGCAAGGAAATCGTCGGCTTGAACAAAAGCGGGGAAGAGAGGGCGGACGCGGACGATCGGGGTTACCAGCAAGATTTCGCGATCGAACTCGCGAAACGGGGATTTCTGGTCATCGTGCCGGAGCTGCTCGGCTTCGGAGATCGGCGATTAAAGCAGGAATACGAGCGGGACGATTACAGCTCCTGCCATTCGATCTCCACGTACTTGCTGCAGGTGGGCCATACGATGGCCGGCCACCGTGTGTACGAAACGATCCGGGCGGTCGATTACGCGCGGAGCCGTCCGGATGCGGACGCGAGCCGGATCGGCATCATGGGCATCTCCGGAGGGGGACTTGCCGCCATGTTCGCGGCCGCGCTCGACGAACGCATCCGCGCGGCGGTCGTCAGCGGGTATATCAATACGTTCAAGGACAGCATTCTGGCGGTTCATCATTGCGTGGACAATTATGTCCCGGGCTTGCAGCGGCATGCCGAGATGCCGGATATCGCCTGCCTGATCGCTCCGCGGCCGCTGCTCGCCGAGTCGGGCACCGATGACGCGATCTTCCCGATCGCGGCCGCGCGCTCCGCCATTCGCCGCATCCGCGAAGCTTACTCGCTGCACGGGGCGGATGCCAAGCTGGCGCAGGACGCGTTCGCAGGCGATCACCGGATCAGCGGCGCGGCGGCATACGATTTTCTTGTCCGCGAGCTTGACGTTCGGGATAGCTGAGGCGGCGATCGGAGTGAAATAAGAGGCAAAATTGCACACGAGACCGTCAGGGAAACAAAAATTTTCTCCTTGACGGTTTCGTTAAATGAGGTCATTTCACGGCGTAGTGCCCCCGCGGCTTCTTGCCGCTCCACCGGTCGTCGACCTTGTCATTGGCCGGCTGATACCGGGTGTCGGCGCTGAGCCGATACTGGTTCGTCGTATTCTCAAGCGAACAGTGCATCAGGAACATGCCGAATATCAACAAATCTCCCGCCCGGTATTCGGTCGTCGCCCATTGGCCGCCGTACTTCCCGGTAATGGCAAGCGGGTCGGTCGTATAATGTCCGATGCCGTCCCGATCATGGTCCTTCGTGCCGTAAGTCGCTTTCAATTCCTCGAACCGGTGCGAACCCAGGCAGATGGCCAACCCGCCCATGTCATACGAGATATCGCCGAGCGGGGACCAGGCGGTATACAGATTATGCGTGCCCCGACCCATGTAGATGATGTCGTAATGCGCGCCGGTGAAATCGCCTTTGCCGACGGCGCGGAGCCA
Organism: Bacillota bacterium; assembly: GCA_023391635.1. Classification (GTDB taxonomy): domain Bacteria; phylum Bacillota; class Bacilli; order Paenibacillales; family Paenibacillaceae; genus Cohnella. The sequence goes on from JAEWAQ010000069.1 coordinate 46,560, forward strand.
TTTGTAATGGTAAGTCAGCGAAGGTTCCCCGAGCAATTGGTCGAATAGCCCCATAATGTGGTCTCCGTTCAACACGGTCAACAATTCCGGCAAATCCTCGTTCGTGCCGCCCATGAAGATCGATTTGCTGCCGTCCGCCATCACACCCTCCTCCAGCAGCGTGTCGCGGTCGAGCTTACCCATGCGCTCCATCTTCTCCAGGACGCGATTGCGCGCATTCAGCACCTGTTCCCGCCCATGAAACCCGCGAAGCAGCAAGTAGCCGTCTTCCTGCAATCTGCCGCGCAGCGCGGGGATATCGTCCAGTAATTCATTCGAGCTGCGCAGTTCTGTGAGATCGGGTCCCCCCAGCTCCAGTTCCCGGCTTCCGACCTTAACTTTCATATCGGCATCCTCCTCGATTGTTCATGCCCTCATTGTAGAAGGAATCCGCAGCGCGATCCATGTAAGGTTGTATGAAATGGATGTAAAATCGTACAAAAAATAACCTTCATTAAGGGAGAATACGCTATAATCATGTATGATCGAATCGGATTGGAGGACCCTGGATGACATACATGGACATTCCGTACGCATTGGATCCGCAACGGGCATGGCCGGAATGCCGGTTTATGTTGATCTGGAAGGTGCAGGCGAACGATGCCTACCACGCGGTTCAGGAGCAGGGATTCCGCAACCCGGGATTATTCGTTACTTTCGAAGGCCAAGGACGGCTCAGCCGGGAAGGGAAGCGAGAACAACTGCATGCCGGGACGTATCGATTCGTAGAAAGAATGGTACCGTGCACGTATCAATGCGTCGGCGGGGACTGGAAGTTTTATTACATCGAATTCAGCGGGCTTGAGATGGCGAGGGAACTGGGCTTAACGATCGACCGAACCGTCACGACCGCGAGAATGGCCGAAGCCGTCAAACTGTGCAAGCAGATGGTCGATTGTTTGATCATGCAGCCTGTTGGCTATGCCTATACGACGCAGTCCGCGCTGCATGAGCTGATTCTGCTGTTCGCGCACGAGCTCGCGGCCGCACAAGGCGTCCGCCATCCGGAGCTGGACGAGATCGTCTACCAGATGCACATGGGCATCGGCCGCCCATTCCTAATCGATGACCTGATTCGGCAAAGCGGCCTTTCCCGCACGGGCTTCTTCTCCCGATTCCGCGAGATGACGGGTATGTCGCCCAGCCGTTACATGCAGGAGCTCAAGCTCGCTTCCGCGAAAGCATCCCTGGAAACGACCCGCCTCACGGTGAAGGAGATCGCGTCTTCTTTGCATTTTTACGACGAATTCCACTTTTCCAAGATGTTCAAGCAACGCTATGGCATGTCGCCCTCCGCTTATCGGCGGAAGAAACTGTGAAAAGCCGATGCGGTGACGGAGGTCAATCGCGCGATCGGTTAGAGGGTGGATAACAGAATTCGACTGAAGCAGCTGAGTAGTCAGCCTGCCAGGTGCAAGGTCATCACGCCGGCGAGCGCGCAGATACCGCCGATCGCTTCCTTGCGCGTGAACCGCTCTTTCAGGAACAGGCTCGCGTAGACGAGAATGATGAGCACATTGAGCGACGTCACGGCGGAGACAAGACCGGCGATGCCTTGAGCGAACGCATGGAGGATGAAGTACATGCCGGCGAAATTGGTTGTACCCACAACCATGCCCCATCCGATCGTTCGCCGCGCGCTCCATCCGCCTGTCTCGGCGGCTGCTGCGCTCTCTTCCCGAGAGGCCGCCGTCAGCGTGTTCAGATGACTCCTGGCCGACAGCCGTTCCCTGATCCAAGAGAAGCCGAACAAGGCTGATCCTGTCGCAAACATGAAGAACATCGTCGGAAACAGGGCGGCGTCCAGCCGCATCGCCCAAGTAGACGTCGTGTCGTTCAGCCCGAAGCCGAACAGAGCGATGATCGCCCACTGGATGCCTTTCAAAGTGTCCAGCGAAATGGAGGAAGAATAGCGGATGATGAGAATGCCCGCGACGATCGCCAGGAAAGCGGCGAGCTGCAGGGGCGACAGCGTCTGGCCCCACAGGAGATAAGCCAGGCATACCACCACGACGGGCGGCAGGCCCGTGAACAGCGCCACGAGCGAGGCTTTGCCTACCGCATATCCCCGATACATCGCGGAATTGGCGATGAAGGACAATACGCCCATGATGCACCCGATCCAGGATGCGGCGGTCCAGGCTTGCCCGGAAGCGCCGATCGCGACGAGTGATGCCAGCGCGCCCATGAAGAACGTGCCGAACAGCATCAAGTTGCGATTCGCCGGCTTGCGGGAGGTCCACTGATACATGACGCCGCGCAAGCCGAAGCATAGCGCCGCGATGAGCGAATAGATGAGCCACATGAATGACAGTCTCCTTATGTGCAAGCAAGATGCGTTTTGGCGCTTAGCGCAAACCTCTCCCATTATGTCATGACTTCTCTTGCACCTCAATAGACGAGGCGCGAATCTTGGGACAATTGCTTACGAAATGAATTTCTCTTCAAATACTACCGTTATGATGCTGTCCGCACCATCCCCGCCTGCATGCCGCCCGACCACGCTACTATGATGCTGTCCGCACCATCCCCGCCAGTATGCCGCCCGACCACGCCAATATGATGCTGTCCGCACCATCCCCGCCTGCATGCAGGCTGCTCTCGCCAACATGTAAAGACTGCACTTATGATCCCGGCCTCATCGACGATAGATATTCGTCAATTCCGTAAGCGATTGCCCTGCACGAAGCCCGGGACAATTGCTTACGAATTTGCCGAAGTGAAAAAAGACTGTCTGAATGTAGTTCTTTAGCGATTGCCTTGAAGCAGCGACGGTTGGAGGGAAAGATGAACCTGGGTGTGAGGCCGGAATTGCAATCTTCAGCGAACTTGCCGATCCTGACCCGCGATAGGGGAGATGCCCCGACGAAAGTCCGGCTGTGCGACCCAACCCGGGTGCGTGTCGGCAAGTCGTCCGTTGCTGTATCTTCATAAGTAAGAGAGATGAAGAGGCGATGGAGGCCGGACCTGATGGATAACAATGCGAAAAACATATACATTCTGCTGACGGATACGGGAACTTGGTTTACGAGGTTGATCCGGGTGTTCACGCGAGCGCCGATGAACCATGCGTCGATTGCGCTCGACCCCGACCTTGCCGAGGTGTACAGCTTTGGGCGCAAGAAGCGCAGCAATCCGTTCGTCGGCGGGTTCGTGAAGGAAGACATGGCGAGCGATCTGTTCGAACGGGCTTCCTGCGCGGTCTACGGATACACGGTGGACGAGATGACGTATGAGCGGATCCGCCGGCACATTCAGGAATTCGAACGCAATAAGCATCGCTATTCCTACAATTTGCTCGGCTTGTTCGGCGTGCTGCTGCGGACACGGATTCCGCGCAAGGATGCGTATTTCTGCACGCAGTTCGTCGCATCCGTGCTGGTGGAGAACGGGATCGCGATCTGTGCGAAGCCGCCGGAATTGACGACGCCGACCGATTTCGAGCGGGCGCCGGCGCTCAAGCGGCTGTACAGCGGGAGCTTGCACTATTACCGGAGAGCCGCCTGCCAGGCGGTGTAGCGTCATAGGCATCAGTGATCTGCAGCGCCAACCGGGCGAAACCCGGTTACAGCTTCACGACCGCGATGTTAGCAGGGCCAACCGGGCGAAACCCGGTTACAGCTTCACGGCCGCGATGTTAGCAGGTGCCAACCGGGCGAAACCGGGTTACAGCTTCACGGCCGCTTCTGAATCGTCTTCGATAAAACGACATTCTCTGTCCCCAAGGGGGACGACGAAGTCGTTTTTTCGCATTTCAGACGAAAGTGAAAGAATTCGGACCTTACCTGCATGTGACGGGAAGGGCGCGGATAGTAAACTGAAGTTAGCTTAACCCAAGGGGGAATTCGTGTGATTATGGAGCGCGTTGGCGTCATTACGGACGAAATCTCCGTTGATGTCGTGGAAGCGTTGACGTGGCTGCAGGAACAGGGGCTGCGGTATGCAGAAATCCGCATGGTGGACGGAGTGAATGTGGCGGAATTGAGCGACGGGCAGGCAGATCGTATCCGCGAGGAGGCGAAGGCCCGGGGGATCCGCATTTCGGCGGTTGCTTCGCCAGTATTCAAATGCGCGCTTAATCCGGCGCGACCTGTTGCGGACGGGGACAGATTCGGGCAGCAGGAAGAGGGCCTGGAGGCGCATTTTGCGAAGCTGGAGCGGTTGATGGCCATCGCAAAGCGCCTGGGAACCGGGTATATCCGAATTTTCTCCTTCTGGCGTGAACAGGAGCCGTCGCTATTCGCGGAAGAAATCGCCGCTCATCTGGCGCGGGCGGCCAAGCTGGCGGAGCGGGAAAATCTGGTGCTGCTGCTGGAGAATGAACCGGTCACGAACGGCGGTTATGCGCAAGAGGTGGTCGAATTCGTGAAGCGCATCGGCTCGCCGTCGCTTTGTGCACTATGGGATCCAGGCAACGAGATGCTGTTTCGCCGCGGACCGCACCCGCAAGCGCTGGAATCGATCCGGCCCTACATCGCCCATGTGCATCTCAAGGATGCGGCGGAGGACGACAACGGCGAATGGCGATATGTGCCGATTGGGCAAGGGCGGACGCCGTTCGCCGAACAAATGGTGCAGCTGGAAGAGGACGGTTATCGGGGGCTCTATGTGCTGGAAACGCATTACGTGCCGCCCGGCGGCACGAATCAGGACGGGACGCGCCAGTCGCTGGACGGATTGCTCCGCATTCTGCGCGAAGTTGAATCCCGGCTGAAGCCTGCGCTCGCGGACCAGACATCACAGACGCAGCCTACCGCGCCCTCGTATACGCAGCTTGCTTCGCCTTCACAGACGCTGCCTGCCCCGCCTTCACAGACGCAGCCTGCCTCGCCCCCGCAGTCGCAGCTTGCCCCGACTTCGGAGCCGCAAGCGCCCGCCGCCGCCAAGGCCAAAACTTGGGGGTTCGCCATCGTCGGCACCGGCATGATCGCCGAGTTCCATGCGAAGGCCATCGCGGGACTGACGAACGGGAGGCTGGCGGGCATCGCCGGAAGTTCCGAAGAGAAGGCGCGTTCGTTCGCCGACCAGATCGGCGCCGACTGCATGGCCGTGGGCGACTACAGCCGCTTGCTGGCTTCGCCGGAGATCGACATCGTCTGTGTCGCGACGCCGAGCGGAAGCCACTTCGCGATCGGCGTCGACGTTCTTCGGGCCGGAAAGCACTTGATCCTGGAGAAGCCGATGGCGATGACAGTGGAGGAGGCGGACGAACTGATCGCGCTGGCCGAAGGCAACAGCATGCGGCTGGCGGTCATCTCCCAGCGGCGGTTCGAACCGCCATATCAATTGGCCAAGCGCATGCTGGACGAGGGGCGACTTGGTCGGCTGCTATTCATAGAAGCGCAAACCCCGTTCTACCGCAGCCAAGCCTATTACGATTCGGCGGCATGGCGGGGCACGGTGGCGCAAGACGGCGGCGCGCTGATGAACCAGGCGATCCATCAGATCGATCTGATGCTGTGGTTCGCGGGGCCGTGCACATCGATCTTCGGCAAGACCGCGACGCAAACCCATGACATGGAAGCGGAAGATATCGGCATTGCCCTGGCGACGTTCGCCTCTGGCGCCTATGGCGTCGTGACGGGTTCGACGAGCCTACTGCCGGGTTTTCCTCCAGCCGTCAAGCTATACGGGGAGCACGGCACCATCTGGATCGAAGGCAATCGGATCGCGCACTGGACGGTTCCCGGCATAGAAGCGCCGAGCGGGACGGACGAAGCTTCGCCGGAGGGAGGCAGCGATCCGAAGGCGATATCGCCGGTCAATCACCGGACGCAGATGGCCGATATGACGGAAGCGATCGCGTGCGGCCGGCCTCCGCTGGTCGGCGGCAAGGAAGGCCGCGAGGCGCTGCGCTTCATTCAGGCCGTCTACGATTCATCCCGGACGGGACAGGAAGTTCGGCTGATGTCCGAAGTTTAGAACATATCGAAACAATTCGGACGTTACACGGATTCGCAAAGGCCGATGCCGGCGGTAGACTGGGAGTAGTCTTCGACAAAATCGAGAGAAATGGTGATATGCATGAAGCGCAATAGGTTGCAATCCCGAGCGGTCTTGGGCCCAAAGCCGGGGAGATCGTTCTGGAAGCGGTGGGAATCCCCGCTCGAAGGTTATCTGTTTCTGTTACCGTGGTTAGTCGGCATCATCTCGTTGTTTTTGTGGCCGTTTTTCCAATCGCTCTACTTGTCGTTCACCCGGTATTCGTTGCTCTCCGCGCCGGAATGGGTCGGATTGCGGAATTATACGACGATTTTTACAATCGACGATCTGTTCGTCCAATCCTTGAAGGTTACGTTCTCCTTCGTCTTGTTCACGGTGCCGCTGAAGCTGATCTTCTCCCTGTTCGTGGCGATGATGCTCAACCGGGACATCAAGGGCATCTCGGTGTACCGCACGATGATTTATTTCCCTTCCCTGATCGGATCGAGCATGGCGGTCGCGGTGCTGTGGAAGAACCTGTTCGGAGCGGACGGATTGGTCAATCAGCTGCTCAAGCTGGTCGGAATTAACGGCCCGTCGTGGCTGGCGAATCCGGCTACGTCGCTGCCTACGCTCGGGCTGCTGGACGTCTGGCAATTCGGTTCCACGATGATCATCTTCCTGGCCGGACTGAAACAAATTCCGCGGGATCTGTACGAGGCTTCCTCCGTGGATGGCGCTACGAAGGTGAAGCAGTTTTTCCGGATTACGCTGCCGATGCTCTCTCCCGTCATCCTGTTCAACCTGGTGATGCAGACGATCGGCTCCTTCCAAACGTTTACCCAGGCGTTCGTCATCACGAGCGGCGGCCCGATCAATTCAACGTATATGTACGCTTTGTACTTGTACGAGAGAGCCTTTACCCGGTTCGAGATGGGCTACGCCTCGGCGCTGGCCTGGATTCTGCTTACGATCGTCGCCGTATTGACGATGTTCATCTTTTCCAGCACGAAATTATGGGTTCATTATGAAACCGAGACGGGAGGAGGCAAAAAATGAATTTTCCTCTTGCTTGGCGGCAAAATGCATGGCTTCACCACCTGATTTTTACCGTCATCGGCCTGTTGATGATCTATCCGCTCGTCTGGTGGATTGGCGCTTCGTTCAAATCGAACGTGGAACTGCTCTCGCCTTCCATGTTCCCGAAGGTGTGGCAATGGGAAAATTATACCGCAGGCTGGGTCGCCATTCCCAAATATACGTTTACCCACTTCTACGTCAATTCGTTCGTGCTTGTATTCGCCAAAATCATCTGCACGATCGTATCTTGCAGCTTGACCGCCTTCGCGTTCGCCAGACTGGACTTTCCGCTGCGTAATTTCTGGTTCGGCCTGCTGCTCATTACGCTCATGATTCCGGATCAGGTGATTCTCGTGCCGCAATACGTGCTGTTCAATTGGCTGGGTTGGATCAACAGCTACTTGCCGCTCGTCGTTCCGAAGATGCTGGCGGTCGATGCGTTCTTCGTCTTCCTGCTCGTGCAGTTCATTCGCGGCATCTCGCGGGAATTGGACGAATCCGCGAAGATCGACGGTTGCTCCTGGTTCAGCATCTATTACAAGATCATCCTGCCGCTCACGAAGCCCGCGCTCGTGACCGTATTCATCTACAGCTTCATCTGGAACTGGAACAGCTTCTTCTCGAACTTGATCTACTTGAACTCGGTCGGCAAATACACGGTCATCCTGGCGCTGCGGCTGTTCATCGATACTCAGGGCAGCATGCCGTGGGGCCAACTGCTGGCCATGTCGCTGATCTCGATCATCCCGCCGACCATCGTGTTTTTCCTGGCGCAGAAGCACTTTGTGGAAGGTATTGCGACGACCGGAATTAAAGGATAAGCTGGCTATATCCTTTCGACGTCAGGGGGAGTGCAAAGCTGAATCCCTTCAAAAAATACCGGGTCGACTACTTGCTGTTCATCAGCTTCTCGGGACTGATCATGCTGCTCTTGATCGTCATTATCGCCATTACTTACCGCTATACGTCCGGCGATTCGATTCGCAATACGTCTTATTACCAGCAGAGTATGCTGAACCAGTTGAACAAGCAGATCGTCATGAAACTGAATGCCATCGAACAAGCTTCGCTGGCCGCTTCGCGAAATGTAAGCGTTCGAAGTTTGTTCGATGCGGAAGAGGATACGTACCTGGTCTACCAGCATGCGAAGACGGCGGCCGAATATTTGCGCAGCATCGTCTACAGCACGGACGTATTGGTATCGATCGACCTGTATGCGAAGAAACCTTTGCCTGCGGAATATGAAGGAACGCCCGTGTACTTCAAAGATTTCGAGAGGATTCACGACGCCCATTGGCAGGAGATATTGGATAAGAATGATTTTGCTTGGCTGCCGGAGGATCAAGATCGCGCAGAAGAAGCGGCGGTGCCGGTCATTCGTTTTATCCGCAAAGTCCATGCGTTCAACGGGCAATTCGAATGCGTGCTGGTATTCAACGTGAAGTCGTCGGCGATCAGGCAGTTGATGCAAGGCGATGAAGATCAAGCCGGAGTTCGGCTGGCGGAGCGCGTCCTGCTCGATTCGGGCGGCAGAGCCGTCATCGGCACGGACCGGCTTGCCGCCAGTTCGCTAGGACTGGAGCAGTTGTACGGTGAAATATACGCGGGGAAGAACCATTATGCGCACGTTCGATTCGACCAAGCATCGGCGAGAAAAGTGAACGACGCTCTCGTGGTATGGTCGCAGCTGAACGATCCGAATTGGACGCTTGTCGAGATTACGCCGTGGAAGCAGATTACCGAAGGCAGCGTTCGGATCGCCTGGCTGCTGGCATGGATCGGGCTGTCCGCCATTATCGTCGCCTTGGGCGTTACCTTGGTCCTGTCCAGACAGTTCACGAGCCCGATTCGCATCCTGTGGCAAGCCATGAAGCGATTCGATGACACGCAGGTGCACAGTCGGGAGTCCGCGCTTCCGAAGGACTACCGCAACGAATTCGGCCATATGTTCAAAGTTTACGAGAACATGCTGGAGCGGATCCAGGCGTTGTACGATTCCTTGAAGAGCCGCTATATCCAGCAGAAGGAAGCCGAGATTCAGGCGCTGCAGGCAATGATCAATCCCCATTTTCTGTACAATACGCTGGATCAGGCCAACTGGATGGCGATCGAAGCCGGGCAGCATAACATTAGCAAAGTGCTGAAATTGATGGGCCAGATGTTCCGGATCGGTCTCTCGAAAGGGGATTACTTGATTCCGGTTTCCGAGGAGCTCGACTATGTTCGCTGTTATATCGAGTTGCAGCAAATTCGCTTTGGCGGCCAGATCGAATTCTCGATCGAGGTGCCGCAGTCGATGGAACATTTCTACATCCTGAAATTGACGCTGCAGCCCTTCGTCGAGAATGCCGTGATTCACGGGCTGCAGGAGCGGGAACATCTGAATGTGCGAATTCTCGCGGAGGAGACGCCGGAAGGCTTGCTGTTCACGGTTGCGGATGACGGCATGGGAATGGAGGAAGGCTGGCAAAGCAAAAGCGAAAGAAAGACGGGCGGCTACGGCATCCGCAACGTTCAGGAAAGACTCGATGCGTATTTCCGCGCACCGTACGGCATCCGATTCGAAAGCGAAGCCGGCAAGGGGACGACGGCCGCGATCCTGCAGCCCAGAATATCCAACCTGACGGAGTGGAGGGACCAACATGTGGAAAATGGCAATGATCGACGATGATCCGAACGTGCTGCGCGTGATGAAAAAAATCATGCCTTGGGAAGCATGCGACCTGGAATGGGTTGGAGAAGGGCGAAACGGACAACAAGGCCTCGAATTGATCCGTGCCGCCCAGCCGGATATCGTGATCACGGATTTGTACATGCCGGTCCTGCACGGTCTCGATATGATCGAACAGCTGCGCAGCGAAGGCTACGGCGGCAAATTCGTCATTTTAAGCGGCTATTCCGACTTCGAATACGCCCGCAAGTCGGTGCGGTTCGGGGTCGACGATTACCTGCTCAAGCCGGTGACGGCTGACATGCTGCTGCAGGTCATCAGCAATGTCGTCAAGAAGCTTGGCGAGGAACGGCTCGAACGGGAGCGCCAGAATGATGCGAGCCGCAAGCTGCGAACCTACGAGCCTTTCGTGCTGAAGGAATGGCTCGCTTCGGTCGTCAACGGGACCTATCAAGAGAACATCTATCACGAACGGATCGTCCGGACGCAATCGGACGTCTGGTTGACCGGAAATTACGCCGTGCTGGCCATCGATGCGGAAAGCAAGCAGCCGCAGGAGGAAATCGCCATCTCGGATTGGAAGCAACTGCGCTTCGCGATCGGCAATATCGTCGATGACGTCTTGCTGCAGCAGAGTTTGGAGACGACGTTCGTGCCTCTGCAATCCTGCATGGGGGCCGTCGTGATGCGGTTCGCCAAGGAATCGGACGAAGGGGAAGTCTTTCAGCAAATTCAACAGGTGACGGACACGATCGCGGATTGCGTGAAACGGTATTTAAAGACGGATGTCGTGATCGGGATCGGGCAGCTCAAGGACGATTGGAAGCGAGTCAACGAATCGGCCAGGGAGGCGGTTGCCGCTTTGCGGGTACAAGCGAAAGCTTACCAAACCGAGTTGAGCGAGCGGCATCTGAAGTTCTATCGCGATTTAAACCAGGCGATCAGCCAGTCGCAAAGCGAAAACGTGAAGGCATTGATTCTCGATTTTACAGCCTACTTGCACTCGGTTCGCTATGTCACACCGGCTTTCCTGCAGCAAACGGCGATGGAAATATGGACGCTGCTGGAATATGGTTTGTATTGTGCGGGCATCGTGGTCGAAGAAACGAGCTTCAAGCTGAAGCCGGAGCATTCCCACGATCGATTTATGACGGTTCAGCAGTTCGAAGACTGGTTGGGCAGGATCGTCGAACAGCTGACGGCAAGCAGCCAAATGAACGAAAACCTGAAGCATAGAGTCGTGGTGGATCAAGTCATCCACTATATCCATGAGCATTACGCAGAGGAGATCACGTTGGAAGAACTGGCGGACGTGGCCGCAATTTCGCGCAATTATTTGTGCCTGATCTTCAAGAGCGTGACCGGCGAAACCTATAATCAATTTCTGACGAGGGTGCGAATCGAGAAAGCCAAGGCCATGATTCTGGAAGGAAGATGGCTGGTGTACGAAATATCGGAGAAAGTCGGCTACAAAAATTTTCCGTATTTCAGCACCTTGTTCAAGAAAATGACGGGCTGCACGCCTTCGGAATTCGCGAAAGTAAAAAAAATCGTCCGGCATTAGAAGTTTACGAATGAATTCGTATTTTTACCTTATATGCAATGATTTTCATGTAATGTAACATTCTACTCGCAGGCAAATATACGCAACTTGGAGGATGAGCGAGCATGAAACGATTTAAGGGTGTCGTGGCAATCCTGTTAGGCATCGGATTGGCTCTGTTTGCGGCGGCGTGCAGCAGCAAGGACGGAGGGACCAATGGGGACATGGCCGGTGCGGTATCGTCGAACGCTGCCGGGGCGTCTGCCTCCGCTTCTGCTTCCGGCAGCGCTAAAGAGCCGGAGAAAGATGTCAAGCTGAGAATTGCCTGGTGGGGTTCCCAGTCCCGGCACGATGCGACGATCCGTGCGTTGGACGCTTACACGGAGAAGCATCCGAAGATTACGTTCGAGCCGGAATACGCCGGGTTTGACGCTTATTTCGATAAGTTGGCGACGGTGGCGGCAGCCCGGAACGCGCCGGACGTCATTCAGATGGATATTGCCTATCTGAAGCAGTACGTGGAGAACGGCCAACTGCTGGAATTGACCGGGGTCGATACGTCCCACATCAATCCCGGCTTGCTGGAATCCGGCATGCTGGACGGCAAACTGTATGCCATCCCGCTGGGCGACAATGTCAAGGGAATGGCCTACAACAAAGTGATGGTGGACAAGATCGGCATCAAACCCCCGTCCGACGGATGGACTTGGGAAGATTACTTCCAGTTCGGCAGGGACGCGAAGGCGAAGCTCGGCGCCGACGTGTATCCATTGGTCGATTCGACGAACTCGAACAGCCTGTACAACATGTATCAAGTCAGCCATGGCAAGGGTGATGTCGTATCGAGCGACGGCCACTTCAATCTGGACCGCGATACGTTCCTTGAATTTCAATCTACGTTCGTCCAATTGCGTAAGGAAGGCGTCGTCCCGCCCGCAGAGCTGTCCGTTACGCATAAGAAGTTCGATCCGCAGAACGATCTGATGGCCAAGGGCGTCATGTTGATCCAGGATATCTATGCCGCGCAAGCGACTTCCGTAGACAGCATGAACCCGGGCAATTTCGCGCTGGTTACGATCCCCAAGGGCGTTCAAAAGGGCGGTTGGATTACGCCGTCGATGTTCTGGAGCATCAGCGCGAATTCCGAACATGCCGAACAAGGGCAGCAATTCATCGATTGGTTCGTGAACGACCTGGATGCCGGAAAGATCCTGGGTACGAGCAGAGGCATCCCGGTATCGAGCGTTGTGCTGGATGGCTTGCTGCCGGATATGAAGGACGCGGACAAGATGGCATTGGATTTGCTTGAAGTCGGTTCCGTGGATGCTCCTTTGATTCCGACCAATCCGGGGCGCTGGAACGGCTGGCTCGAGAAAGATTACGTTACGGTGACGGAGAAGCTGATGTTCGGCAAGACGACACCGGAAGAAGCATACGACGAATTGGTGAAGCTGGCCAAGCAATACCAATAATTCGATCAGCACCAATAGGAGTGGAGCAGCATGACCAGACGGATATTAGCCAATCATGCGCATGTATTCGAAGAGAGCGTTAGAGCGCACGCAACGGTGGATCGGCTGCTCGAGCTGATGGATCGCTGCGGCATCGAACAAGCGGTATGCTTCGCGCCTTTTCCCGGCCAGATGGCATCGGACCAGGATGCCCGCAATCGTTGGCTGGCTCGGGAGATTGTCTCGCAGGATCGGCTGTACGGGTTCGGCACCGTCGATTTCCGACAGCCGAACATCGCGGAGCAGGTCAAGGAAATTTACGGCCTCGGGCTCAAAGGCATCAAGATCCATCCCGCCCACCAGAAAGTGAACGTGTTATCGCCGGAGTCTTTCGAGATGTATCATGCGGCAGCGGAATACGGCCTGTTTCTCTCCTTTCATACAGGCTTGCATTGGCATCGGTTGAAAGATTACGACGCTTTGATGTTCGACGAGATCGCGTATCAATTGCCGCAATTGAAGTTCAGCATGGAACATGTCGGCGGTTACAGCTTCTTTCCGGAAGCGCTGGCGGTCATCGTCAACAACATCCGGACCGGGCATGTATACGGCGGGTTGACCAGCGTATTCACGACGCATGTCAGCAGAGCTTTCCGCCTGAGTCAGGAAAGGCTCGACGAGTTGGTTGCCCAAGCCGGCGCCGGCAGGCTGATGTTCGGCATCGATTTCCCGTACAATCAGGTCGCGGAAACGAAAGTCGGAATCGAAACGATCGAGAATATGCAGGTTACCGAAGAAGAGAAGGATCTGATGCTGGGCGGCACGCTGCGGCAGGCGCTGGGGATTCAATAGCGACGGCGGCTTTGCGGCCGAGACATGGGAACGGCAAGGTGGTTAAGCCATTGATGAAGCTAAGCGGATTTGCAGACGAGATATCCCCGGACCTATTCGAACAGGTCCGGGTGCTCGGTAGCTTGGGCATGCAGTATGTGGAAATTCGCAGTGTGTGGAAGAAGAACATCCTGACCATGAGCGACGAGGAATGGGCCACGGTAAAGGCGATGCTGGACCAACACGGGATTCGCGTATCCGCCATTGCCTCCCGAATCGGCAAAGACGACATCGGGGCCGACCCGGAACAGACGTACCGGGAATTGGAGCGGGCGATCGAGGCGGCCGGGTGGTTCGGCACTCCGTATATCCGAATCTTCTCCTTCTCGATTCCCCGGGGCGATGAAGCGGATCGTCATCGGCATGCGGTGCTGGCAAGAATGAAGGTCATGACGGAGCGGGCGGAACAAGCGGGTGTCATCCTGCTGCTGGAGAATGAGACCGGCATGTTCGGGGATGTGCCGGAGCGCTGCCGGGATCTGTTGCATACGACCGCGTCACCCTGCTTGAAGCTGGCATTCGATTCGGGCAATTTCAGGCAAGGCGGCGTGCAGCCGACGACGGATGCTTATCCGCAGCTCGCGTCATTCATCGCCTATGTTCATGTGAAAGACATCGATCCCGTCAGCCTGGACGAAGTGCCGCCGGGCGACGGAGATGCGGAGCTGGACTCGTTGCTGCGGCATTTGAACGCATCGGGTTACGACGGCTTTCTGTCGCTGGAGCCGCATTTGAGAAACTCGGACTACCGGCCGGACTTGACGCACGAGGAGTTATTTACGCTTTCGGCCAACGCGTTTAAAGAAATGCTGGCGCGAAATAAGATTTCGTGGGAGTAACTTCAATATACAGCAGGACGGAGTTGTTTAGGAATGAAAATTCTGAATAGTGCGATTATTGGGGCGGGAAGCATAGCAGGGTCCCTGCACATGTCGGCTCATCGAAAAATAGAAGGTTCCATGCTGAAATGGGTATGCGATACGAACGCGGAAGCGGCGAAAAAATTCGCGGAAGAGCACCGGATTCCGAACTGGACCGACCAGCTCGATGTGGTATTGTCCGATCCCGAAGTGGATTGGGTGGATGTCGTCGTGCCGAATCGTTACCATGAAGCCGTTACCGTGAAGGCGCTCGAGGCCGGCAAGCACGTGCTTTGCCAAAAACCGATGGCGCCGACGCTGGAAGCCGCGCAGCGTATGATGGATGCCGCTGGGGCATCCGGACGAAATCTGGGCATGTTCATGTGCTTCCGAGGGGATCCGGCCTTGCGCAACGTTCGCCGCATGATCGGGGAAGGCGTGTTCGGGGACATCATCTCGCTGCGGGGCAAGATGATATCCGGCGCCGGGAAAAATTTGAAGGAAGGCTCCTGGCGCATGGAAGACGCGTCCGGCGCGCTGGATTTGCTCGGCGTTCATCTGATCGATCTGTTCATCTGGTTGTACAGCGACGTGGAATGGGTGCAGGCCTACTCCGACACGCTGTATGCGCCGATGAAGGGAGACGATGTGACTACGGCGATCTACGGTCTGAAAGACGGCGTCACGGCCGTGCTGGAAACGACTTATTGTTCTTACACTTATCCGGGAATGTCGTTGTACACTTTGGAGATCAACGGCACGGCGGGGCAGGCGAAGTATCAGATGGGAACGGGCGATCTGGAGCTTCTGCTTAAAGAAGATTATGAGTCGAAAGATATCGTGTGCAAGGGCGGGGAGCCCGCGCAGTTCAAGTTCGATTTCGCATTGAAACGAGGAGGCGCCTTGCACAACGTGCAC
Organism: Bacillota bacterium; assembly: GCA_023391635.1. Taxonomy (GTDB): domain Bacteria; phylum Bacillota; class Bacilli; order Paenibacillales; family Paenibacillaceae; genus Cohnella. Next base: position 61,935 of record JAEWAQ010000069.1, read on the forward strand.
CAGGATTTCGTCCATGCAATCCAGCGCGGAGAAGCGTTCGAAGCGGACGGTATGGAAGGCTATAAAGCGATCCGCATCATGGAAGCGACTCGCCGGGCGGCCAAAGAGCACGGTCGGATTGAGATCTGATTGCCGTATAGTAACAGATTAGGGGAGAAACAGATGAAACCGGGATTGCATTCCGTAAGTTATTCGGGTACTTGGGGCGGGCAAACTGAGCTCATGCTTCCACAGTTTATTGAGAAGGCGGCCAAGCTCGGTTATGAAACGATCGAGATTGCCGGCAAACGGCCGCATGGTTCGCCCATTGACATGAACAAGGAAGACAGAAGGAGCATCAAGCGGCTGATCGAGGATCACGGTCTTGAGTTGGCGTGCATGGCGAGTTATCATGATTTCTCGACCTTCTTCGAGCATAGGGATATGGCCTATATGGAAAAAGAATTGCTGTATATGAAAAGTATAATCGAGCTGGCTCATGATTTGGGAAGCCCGATTGTCAGAACGTATACGGGCTATTACAAAGAGAATGTGCCTTATCGGGCGCAATGGGAAGCTTGCGTCGCAGGGATCAAAGAAAGTGCCCGCATGGCAGCGGCCTACGGCATTACGATCGGCGTTCAGAACCATTCCTGTATCGCAAGCGATCCGGACAGCCTGTTGGACCTGATGGCAGAAATCGATGAGCCGAATGCGAAGGTTGTGCTTGATGCTCCGTTCATCGACAATCACCATAAGCCGATGCGTGAGACCGTCCTTAAATTCAAAGGGATGATCGTCCATACCCATCTCACGGATTATATCAGAAGAGACAAGCACAAGTATGTTGCCGAGACAGTCACATTCGAGAACAACGGCATGGAAATGATTTCGATTCCGATTGGCCGAGGGAGAATTGACTATCGGGAATTCATTGCCGCGTTGCATGAGGTTGGCTATACGGGCTCTTTATCCTATGAAATGTGTTCTCCGCTTGTAGGCGGAGGTTCCGAAGCGAATTTGGATCGCAGCGCTTCGGAGTCTTTGGTCTATGTGAAGCAAATATTGCAGGCGTTAAGCAAATGATGAAGCTGACATCCAACTGGTCGTTCGCCAATTGCGGGACACGGCGGGATGGGTGAGAAGCGGATTCAATAATTAATCGGATCCTGTTCAGGGCAATTATTGATTGATCAAGGTGTTCATTCCACAGAATGGGGCAAGCCGCCGCGCTTGCAGCCATTCTGTTTTTGTATGATATCGTTTACAGAATCATGATATGATGTTGATTACAGAACAACGAATGGACACCGGGAGAAGGAGATCAGGCCGATGGCTTACCTGCGGAGATGGAAGCTTTCCTTGAAGACGAATCATTTATATTTCCGAATCCTTGGATATTTCCTTTTCCTGCTGATCCCCACGTGCGTCGTTGGGGCGGTTGTATACTATGCCAATATATCGATTTACAAACAACAGTTGGCGGACAAGCTGACCTCGAACCTCGCCGCGTCATCGCAGGTCATCGATATTTATTTACGAACGGCCGAACAGACCGCGATGAACTTCTTCATTAACGATACGGTTCAAGCTTACATGTCACCCTATGACATTCAGACGCCGGATGCGCACGAGAAAGCCACAAGCATTATCAAGGTGCTCGCGTCCAGCCGCAATATCATCAGCCCTTACATCGACGACTTGTTTGTATATGCGGACCGCAAGTGGGTGTATAAGAGTGAAGGGATGGAGGACTTTCATTCGTTCTTTAACGATTTCTACGTGTATGAGGGATATAACGATTCGTATTGGGGGCAATTGCTGAAAGCCGATTATTCCTTCCGCGTATTGAAGCCTACGACGGTCTCGAAGCGGTTCGTTGCCCGAAGCGAAACGGTTGTGCCGGTCGTAACGACTCAATATATTCGGGGTAATCAAGTCGTGATGGTCGTGACGATTTCCGCATCGAAAATTATGGATACACTTACGAATGGAGCGATTGTGGACGCCACGCGATTTGCCGTGACCGATAATGAAGGGAATCTGATCGTCGCAGACCCGCTGATCGGCGCTTCCGTCTCCTTGCCCGAATTGGCGGATGCGCTTCAAGGCTCGTCCGGTCATGGCGATATTCGCATCGACAATGTGGATTATTTGGTCAACCTGCATCAATCGGAATACGGCTGGAGCTACTATGCGCTGACGCCCGCGCATGTGTACAAGGATCAAGCAACCGGCATTCTGTCGGTTACGGTGTGGCTGGCGCTCGTGCTTATTCTGATCGGCGTCGTGTTCTCCTTCATCTTCAGCACGAAGCTGTACAATCCGATTCGGAACCTGTTGCAGGCTTATCACGAGCGGGAGCAGTTCTCGGGAGAACTGCTGGAGAATGCTTTCTTGAATTTGCTGAATGGCGCAAGTTCGGATAAGTACAAGGCGTTCATGGAAGAAATCGGATTTGCGGAAGGCGAATACGTGTGCGTCTGCATCAAGTTTAATTTCAAGGAGGCCTTCTACCATGAAATTCAGGATGTCGAGCGGCTGACCATCCTGGAGCGGTTGAAGAAAATTATTCTCGGCGTGCTGCATCACCAGGTAGACACGTATGTCATCGAAATCCAAAATCAATTTTATGCGGCCATGATCAACCTGAAGAAGGAAGAGGACCGCAAGGAGCTGGATAAGTGCCTGCGCTCGCTGCTGTCCACTTTCGAATACGATACGAAATACTGCAGGCTGACCATTGGCGTCGGGAGAACGTATGCCGCAGCGGCCGATCTTGCGGATTCGTTCGGCGATGCCAGGATTGCGCTGGCCAAGGCGGATCCCAAACAGGATTTCCAAATTATTGATTGTTCCGACTATCCGGTGGAGGAGAGCTTTCATTTCAACTTCGCCGACGAGAATAAAGTCATTAACGGCTTGCGGGCCGGCGACAAGGACGTCTTGAATGCGATCGTGCAATCGACTGTCCGTGTGAATCTGGAGAAGGATACCTCGCACAACTATATGAACCTGCTGTTGATCGAGCTGTACAATATCGGCATCAAGTATGCGATCGAGAGAGGGATTACCCCGGCCCGACTGCTGCGCGAGGACGATCATCGCATTCTGAGCGGCAAGAGCAATTTCACGATGGACTTGAACGACCAGACCGAGCTGCTGATCCGGTTCTATGAAGCGATTATGGAGAGAGCGACGAGCCCGGAAGATAACAAGGCAGGCCAGCTGGTCTCGCGGATGATGTCTTATATCGATGAGAATTTTGCCCAGGACTTGTATTTGGAACGAATCGCTGCGGAAATGAATTTGTCCGCGAAGTATGTTTCGAAGGTGTTCAAGGAAATAACGGGAACGAATATGACCGATTATATCAGCATGAAACGAATCGGCGAGGCGAAACAATTGCTGGCGACAACACAGTTGAAAAACGACGAGATCGCAGAGCGGGTCGGAATCGTCAGCCGCGCTACCTTCTTCAGGCTGTTCAAGAAGTACGAAGGCGTGACGCCGCAGGAGTATCGCGCCATGCTTATGCGGGAACAACGCGATTCGTAAGCCGTTTTGAGACTGTGAAGGACAAATGCGACTTGCGGCAAATACGGAAAATTAAGAGTTGCGAAGCCGATTTGATCGTATTCACGGGACGTTGTCACCGATTATGCTGAGCGTGGGAGATGACCCAACCACCAAGGCAGAGGCAGGAGGTGAAAACGTGTTGCGAAGACGGCTTGTACGCAGCAAATACTTGTATATGATGTTTTTCCTGCCGTTCCTGTACTTTCTTGTTTTCCATTACGTCCCGATGTTCGGGAATGTGATCGCTTTCCAGAATTACAACGTTGTTACCGGATTTATTAAGAGTCGGTTCGTGGGAATTGCGCATTTTAAGGAATTCTTGGTAGACCCGTATTTCTGGAAATTGCTCCGAAACACGCTGTTGTTGAACGTGTATGGCGCCATCTTCAGTTTTCCGGCGCCGATCGTGCTCGCTTTGCTGCTCAACGAGCTCAGGCTGCAGTTGTTCAAAAGATTCGTGCAATCCGTCGCGTATCTGCCTCACTTCCTGTCGACGGTCGTCGTATCGGGGATGATCGTCAATTACTTGGCTTATGACGGGGTGGTCAACCGAATCATCGAGCAATTGGGCGGAGAGCAAATTCAGTTCATGAACGATCCGTCCTGGTTCCGCACGATCTATATCGTCTCCGATATATGGCAGCAAGTCGGATGGGGTACGATCATCTACCTGGCGGCCTTAACGGGCATCGACCCGCAGTTGTACGAGGCGGCGCGAATGGACGGGGCCGGCCGGTTCAAGCAGATCCGGCATGTCGCGTTGCCCGGCATCGTTCCGGTCATCACGATCCTGTTCCTGCTGAATATCGGGAACTTCCTGACGGTCGGCTATGAGAAGATTCTGCTCTTGTACAACGGATCGACTTACGAGACGGCGGATGTCATTCAGACTTTCGTCTACAGAAGAGGCTTGCTCGGCAGCGATCTGAGCTTTGCTTCCGCAGTGGGCATGTTCCAGTCCGTCGTCGCATTCATTCTAGTGGTCGGGGCGAACCGGCTTACGAAGCGGCTCGGCGGAACTGCGCTCTGGTAAGATTGGGAGATGATGGGTATGAAACGTTTGAGCGCCCGCGGGCATACGGCTTTCGATTATGTGAACGTACTGCTCATGCTTGGCGTCATCTTTGTGATGCTGTACCCGATTTACTACATGGCGATCGTATCCATCAGCAACGGGACTTCGGTAGCCAGGGGAGAGGTAGGCTTCCTGCCCGTCAAGGTAACCTGGAAGGCCTATGAAATCATATTTTCGGATGCGCCGATTGTGACCGCCTACAAGAACACGATCGTATACACGGCTCTCGGCGTGTTCATCAATCTGCTTATGACGTCGCTGTGCGCTTATCCGCTGTCCAGGAAGGAATTTTACGGCAAAACCTTTTTCTCGCTGTTCGTCGTATTCACGATGTTCTTCGACGGCGGGATGATCCCGAGGTTTCTCGTCGTGAACGGGCTGGGCATGCTGGATACGATGTGGGCAATCGTCATCCCGACGGCCATTAACGTGTTCTATATGATGATGATGCGGACCTTCTTCCAGGCGATCCCGGAGGCGCTGCACGAATCCGCCTTCATCGACGGAGCGAACGATTGGACGGTGTTCCGGAAAGTAGTCATCCCGCTGTCGGCTCCGCTGCTCGCGACGATGACGTTATTCTATGCGGTGTCGCACTGGAATAGCTATTTCCCGGCACTGATCTATTTGAACGACAACACGCTCTATCCGATCCAGATTATTTTGCGCAACATCGTCATTCAAGGAGACGTCGCTTCGCAATCGACGGAGACGAACGGCGTGATGGGAACGCTCGTCGTGGACCAGAATATCAAATATGCGGTTGTCATTATCGCGATATTGCCGATTCTGCTGCTGTATCCGTTCTTGCAGAAGTATTTCGTCAAAGGCGCAATGGTCGGTTCGCTGAAAGGGTAAACGGCTTTATTCTGCAGGTCACTTCATGCCATGGGGGAATGAAATATGGGCAAAAATAAATGGTTGGTTTCCATCGTTGCGGTATTCATGCTGGCAGCCGTCGTGCTGTCGGCTTGCTCCAGTGCGAATAACGGAGGCGCATCCTCGTCTCCACCCGCTTCAAGCGATCCGTCGAAGCCTGCTTCAAGCGCAAGCCAGACGCCGTCGGAACCGGCGGCGCCGGCCAGAACGATTACGGTCATGAGAAGCGATACGGCGATTCAACCGCTCTTGAAGGATTCGCCGGCGCTGCAGGAAATCATGAAGCATACGAATACGAAGATCAATGTTCAAGGCGTGCCGGAGAGCGACTATGACGCCAAGAAGAATACGCTGATCGCAACCAATAACATTCCGGACGTCATGTTTGTCAAGAAAGCCGATATTATCACGTACGCGAACACGGGCATCTTCCTCGACCTGACGCCGTATCTCGATGAGTATGCGCCGAACCTGAAGAAGCGCATCGAAGCGGATCCGGAGGCGAACAAGCTTAAGATAGACGGCAAGCTGTATGGATTCCCGATCATGGCCAACAAAGAAACGGCCGCGAATGTCGGCAACTTCCCGATGATTCGCATGGACATTCTCAAGGAACTGAACCTGAATGCGCCGACGACCTTCGATGAGCTGTACGACGTGCTGAAGGCGTTCAAGAAGGCTTACCCGGATTCGTATCCGTGGTCGTTCCGCAACGGCTCCGAATACAATTTGCGGTTCCTGTCTTACGCATTCGGCGGCGGGTTCTCGATTTACTATGAGCCTAAGGAAGATAAGTACATCTACGGGCCGACCCGGCCCGAATTCAAGGATTCGATCACGTTCCTGAACAAGCTGTACAAGGAGAAGCTGCTCGATCCGAATTTCTCGACGTTGACGGTACAGCAATGGCAGCAAAATTTGAGTTCCGGGAAATCGCTCTTCTTCTATGACAACTACACGTTCGCGACGAATTTCAACATGGCGCTGCAGGAAGTGAACCCCGAAGCCAAGTTCGATATGCTGCCCGTTCTGGCCGACATGAACGGAAACAAACGGAACTATATGGATAATCCGTCCAGCTTCAACTCCTATGTGATCAGCAGCAAGGCGGAGCATCCTGAAGAAATCGTCAAAATGTTCGATTGGATGTACAGCGACGAAGGCGCGGAAGCGACCAATTTCGGAACGCTCGGCGAGCATTACACGAAGGACGGCGGCAAAATCGTTATCGATTCGGGCTTGCTCGACCAATTCAAGGATAAGCAAGATCCGTATCGCGCAATGCAGTCTTATTTGGGAACCGGGCTGCTGTCCTTCGCGGTCATGACGGACGATACGCCGATGCTGACGATCTCTCCGGAGCAATTGAAAGTTTGGTCGGATACGGTGAAAGGCCAGAAGGATCAAGGCATCGTCGTGGAAAAACCGCTTGATCCGCCGTTTACCGACGACGAACGCGAGCAGCTGAAGCAGTTGAATTCCAAAGTAGGCACGATCGTCACGCAGAACATCGACAAATTCATCTTGGGCACGAGACCGTTAAGCGACCTGGATAAATTCGGCAAGGAGCTTGCGGACGGCGGCGCTGCAGATATCGAGAAAATCTATAACGACGCTTGGGCAAGGATGAAGTCGTAGTTCCGGCAATGAAGCTTAATCCATAATCGTTGAGCAATCGCACGCCTGCTGTCCCACTATGGGAGCAGGCGTGCGATTTTCTTGTCGTTGGCCGAAACAGAAAAATGGCAACAGGGAGACTATTGGCACAAACAAGGTCGGTGAGATTATTGAGACACGGCAGCCTCGATTGGATGGTTCAATCTGCCTGAAGCTTTGCTACACTGAGCCTAGTCAGTCAGCACCGTGCAGAGGGGAGAATCATTTTGTGGCCGCGTTGATCAAGACGCTTAACCGAAACAAATACTTATACGCGATGATCAGCTTGCCGATTTTGTATTTCGCTATTTTTAAATATGGCGCGCTATTCGGACTGTTGATCGGATTTGAGAATTACAGCTTTGTCAAAGGCGTCTTCGGCAGCAAATGGGTCGGCCTGGCGCACTTTCGCGATTTCCTCGGCGATCCGTACTTTTGGAAGCTGGTGCGCAATACGATACTGATCAATGTCTATATGATCCTATTTGCCTTTCCGGCGCCAATCCTGCTGGCGTTGTTGCTCAATGAGGCCAGAGCCAAGCTGTTCAAGCGGTTTGCCCAATCGATCAGCTATTTGCCGCATTTTCTGTCCACGGTAGTGGTCTGCGGCATGGTGGTCAACTTTTTGTCCCACGAAGGCGCGGTCAACCGGATTTTGGGCCTGTTCGGCACCGACCCGATCCCTTTCCTGATGATCGCCGATTGGTTCCGCACGATCTACGTCACATCCGAGATCTGGCAGAGCGTCGGCTGGGGGTCGATCATCTATCTCGCCGCGCTGGCCGGCATCGATCCGCAGCAATATGAAGCGGCTACGCTCGACGGGGCCAACCGGGTTCAACGGATCCGCCACGTAACCTTGCCCGGCATCGCGCCGGTGATCACGATCATGTTTCTGCTGAATCTGGGCAACATCATGTCGATCGGCTACGAGAAAATATTGCTGCTGTATACCGGCCCGACTTACGAGACGGCCGATGTCATCTCGACTTTCGTATACCGGCGGGGGTTGCTGGGCAACGACTTCAGCTATGCGACGGCTGTTGAATTTTTCCAGTCGGTCATCGCGCTGCTGTTCGTCACGACGGCCAACCAAGTTTCGAAGAAAGTGAGTGAGACAAGCTTATGGTAAGCCGTACGATGGCCAATCGGTCCCGCATGCTCGGGCGGCGAAAGCCGCGGACAATGGGCTCCCTGCTGTTTGACGCCTGCATTTATGTGTTTCTTGCGATCATGATTCTGACGTTCTTGTATCCGATCTATTATTTGTTCATCGTATCGGTCAGCAACGGGATCCATGTGATGCGCGGCGACGTGAAGCTGCTGCCGATCGGCTTCAATCTGGAGGCGTATTATACGCTGCTGGGCGATCCGTCGATTCTGAAGGCTTACAAAAATACGCTGGTATATACCTCGGTCGGTACGCTCATCAATTTGATCATGACGGCGCTGTGCGCTTACCCGCTGTCGCGACAGGGCTTTGCCGGCAGACGGTTCTTCACGATCTTCATCGTCATCACGATGTTGTTCCACGGCGGGATGATTCCGTCCTATCTGGTCGTCAACAGCTTGCATTTGACCAATACGATGTGGGCGATCGTACTGCCGCCGGCGATCAATGTCTGGTATATGATCATCATGCGCACCTTCTTCCAGAACATCCCGCACGAGATTCATGAATCGGCCTTCATGGACGGAGCGAACGACTTGAGCATATTTCTCAAGATCATCCTGCCGTTGTCGATGCCGGTCATCGCCACGATGGTGATGTTCTATGCCGTATGGCACTGGAACAGCTTCTTTCCGGCGATGATCTATCTGAACGAGAAGGCGCTGTATCCCGTTCAGTTGACGATGCGCTCGATACTGATCGACGGCAATCTGAACGAGTCCGATCCGAGCCGCGACTTGACTACGATATCGACGAATCTCAAGTATGCGATGATCATCATTACCATCCTGCCGATCGTGCTGGTGTATCCGTTTATTCAGAAATATTTCGTTCAAGGCGCGATGGTCGGTTCATTGAAAGGGTAGAGGCCCGCTGGAGATGGAAGACGGCAGCCGGAAAGGGGGTGAACGCGCAAAGTCGCGTTAGGCAAGCAATGGGCATGATCCGTGCAAATGAAAAGGGTTGACACCACCATTTGAGAGGGAGAGGTTCTATGAAACGCATCGCAAGCTGGACACTATGCGCAGCGCTCGTCCTGGCGCTGCTGGCCGGATGCGCCGGCAATAACGGCGGCAGCAGCCCTAGCAGCAGCCCAAGCAGCAGCGGCCCGAACGGCCTCGCATCGGACGGAGGCAATAAAGCCACCAAGCTGATTGATTCTCCGTTAACGTTAAAAGTGATGACCGTGGACTCCAGTCCGCAGATCCGAACGGATGCGAAGGTATTTGATTATATCTCCGATCTGACCAATGTCCGGGTTAAGCTGGAACCGGTACCCAATTCCAACTACGATCAGAAAGCCCAGACGTTGATTGCCACGAACAATGTGCCGGACGTGATGCGGATTCCCAACGGCAAGCCGTACTTTGCCGAAGCGGCCAAGAGCGGGCTGTTCCTGCCAATCTCGGACTATATGGAATATGCGCCGAACTTGGCCAAGCTGTTGGAGACGAACAAAGACATCTCGAAGAGCGAGATCGACGGCAAGCTGTACGGGTTCCCGCTGCTCGGCATGTGGAAGCTTCAACTGGCGCAAGCGCCGGTCATTCGGATGGATCTGATCGAGAAGCTAAACCTTGAAGTGCCGAAGACGTATGAGGATTTATATCAGGTGCTGAAGAAATTCAAGGAAGCTTACCCCGACAAGATTCCGTTTACCAACCGCGAAGGCGCACGCAACTTGCTGACCTCGCTCGGATTCGCGCTGGGCTCCGGCTTCTCGATGGCTTCGGGCGGGTTGAACATTTACTTCGATCCGAATATCGACGGCGGTCGGTACGTATTTGGGCCTGCGCATCCCAATTTCAAAGTGGCGCTCGAATATTTGCATCGGCTGTACAGCGAAAAGCTGCTGGACCCGGATTATGCGGTGAATACGGCGGATGCGATGAAGGAGAAGCTCGGTTCCGGCAAGGCGCTGTTCTACTTCGACAATAACAGCTTCGGCGAGCAGTTCACGATGGCGCTGCAGCCGTCCGAGCCGGGCGCGAAGTTTGAATTGCTGCTGCCTATGGAGAATTCCTTCGGCCAAACGAGAAACTGGATGTACAAGAAGGATTGGCTGCACAATTTCGCCATTAACGCCAAGGTCAAGCGTCCGGAGGACGTGGTGCGCTTCCTGGACTGGATGTATGGCGAACAAGGCACGCTGGTGACGAATTACGGTATCGAAGGCGAGCATTTCAACCTGGTAGACGGCGAGCCGGTCATTACCGAACAGGTGTTGAATGAATTCAAGGATGACAAGGATCCGTTCCGTACGATGCAGAACGCGCTGGGCATAGGCTTCCAGACGTTCACCTTGAATGTCGACGAGCGTCCGATGGCGCTGATGTCTTCGGAGGATCTGAATCGTTGGAGCACCATGCTTACGCCGGACAATCACTACATTTTCGAAATGGTGCCGCCGCCCCTCAGCGATGAGGAGATCGATCGGGTGAAGGTGGTATTGTCGAAGTTGGATACGATCGTCACGCAGGAGATTGACAAATTTATTATCGGCACGCGCCCGCTCAGCGAATTCGACGGCTTCGCCCAGCAGCTTCGCGACAGCGGTTCGGAGGAGATCGAGCAGATTTACAATGCGGCCAACGAACGGTTTAACGCGAACAATTCGTAAAGGAGCACTCGTATCAGATGACCAGTTACGCATCTTCTCGAATGATTGATTTGACAGACGGGATGTTATGGTGCGCTGCCGATCTTGGCGGCGCAGCAGCCAAAGCGGTGGAGGTGCTGGTCGAGGAGATCGGGAAGCGCAGCGGGATTGCGCTTCCCGTAGTTCACATGCCGCCGGCGGACAATGAACGGCGGCCGCTCATTATCGCGGCAACGCGCGAAGAGGCGTTGGAACGTTATCCGCTCGAAGCGCGTCTGCTTGCTGATGTCCGGGAGCTTCCGCCGGAAGGTTACGTGCTGAGGGTAGCGGCTGCAGATGAAGCAGCGGCCGGGACGGCGGCGCAGGCGGCAGAGACGGCACCGTTCGTGGCGATTATTGGTGCCGATGCCCGGGGCTTGCTGTACGGCATCGGCAAATTCCTGCGCAAGGCTCGCCTGCGTCCGCAGACGATCGAAGCTCCATGCGGCGGATACTGGCGCGAGGCGCCGCAGTACCCGGTACGCGGTCATCAACTCGGATATCGGCCGAAGACGAACGCCTACGACGCATGGACGGTGGAGCAATTCGATCAATACATCCGGGAGCTTGCGCTGTTCGGCGCGAACAGCATCGAGATTTTGCCGCCGCGCACCGATGACGACGCAACCGGGCCCCTGATGAAGATGGACGCCATGGAGATGATGATCCGTCTGTCGGAGATCATCGACGGCTATGGACTGGATGTATGGATATGGTATCCTAATATGGCGGATGACTATGAAGATCCGGGGATTCGCCGATCGGAGCTGGCGGAGCGGGAGGAGATCTTCCGCCGTCTCAAGCGGATCGATGTGGTGATGATTCCCGGCAGCGATCCCGGCGGCATGAACCCGGATGCGTTGTTCCCGTGGTCGGCCGAGGTGTCGCGCACCCTGCGGCGTTATCATCCGGCAGCCACGATCTGGCTCGCTCCGCAGGTCATGAAGTACGATTCGCGCGCTTGGCTGGACGCGTTCTACCGCCATGTGGACAAGGAGCCTGCGTGGCTGGGCGGCGTCGTATTCGGACCGCATGTGGACGATGCGCTCCCGGAGCTGCGCAGACGCATTCCCGATCGTTATCCGATTTGCCGCTATGAAGACATTACGCATAACTATCATTGCCAGTATCCGGTAGCGGATTGGGATCTCGCTTTTGCGCTCACGATCGGGCGGGAGGGGTACAATCCGCGGCCGACGGCGCACAAGCATATTCATAACTTGCTGGCTCCCTGCGCGGTCGGCAATATCTCCTATTCCGAAGGAATCAATGACGATGTGAACAAGTTCGTCTGGAGCGATCAGGACTGGAATGCCGATACGCCTGTCGTGGAGACGTTGCGCGATTATGCGCGGCTTTTCATCGACAGCGACCTGGCGGATGAGTTGGCGCAAGGTTACTTGGCGTTGGAGCGCAATTGGCAAGGGCCGCTGCTCGCCAATGCGCACATCGAGACGACGCTGGCGCGCTGGCAGCGGCTGGAGGAGACGAGCACTGCCGCCGTGCGCGACAATTACCGGTTCCAGATGGGGCTGATTCGCGCCTATTATGACGCCTATACGAAGCGCAGACTGCTCTACGAGACGGAGCTGGAAGCCCGGGCGCGGGAAGCGCTGCGCCGAGCGGCGGAGACGGGCAGCCGGCAGGCGTTGGACGAGGCGGCGGCCGCCTTGTCGCTTGCGAAGACGGCGCCGGTCGCGCAGGATTATCGGCGGCGCTGCATGGAATTGGCCGATGCGCTGTTCGCCAATATTGGGTATCAATTGACGGTGGAACGCCATCATGCCATCGCCGTCGATCGCGGCGCTTTCATCGACACGATCGACACGCCGCTGAACGACAGCCGCTGGCTGCATGCGCAGATCGGGGCTATCCGCAGCATGGAAGACGAGCCGCAGCGGCTGCGGTCGATTGCGCAGCTGCTGCGCCGCGAGGACCCCGGTCCGGGCGGACGGTATTGCAATCTCGGCGTCCACGGCTGCGATGACGGCGTGGACGCAGGCCGCGGCTGGCTGCAGGATCCGGGTTACCTGGATTCGCCGCGCTCCGCGCCGTCCATCTATCTGTTGAATATGCCGCAGGCGGAGCAAGACAGGCTTGGCGGTATTCCGCTGGCCTGGCTGACGCATCTGAATGTACTGAACGATACGCCGATTCGCCTTGTTTACCGCGATCTCCAGCCCCATGTCGCATATATACTCAGAGTAGTCTTTGTCGGAGACATCGCCGACCGGGAGCATCCGCGCGACGTGTCGGTATGTATAACGGCAGGAGGCTGCGAGCTGACGGACCCGGTGCTCGTGCGGGAGAACGAGGTGACGGTGCACGATACGCCGATCCCGCCGCGAACGATCGCAGACGGCGAACTGCACGTGAGCTTCCGGCGTGTAAGCGGATTCAAACGGCTCAACATCGCGGAGGTTTGGTTGCTGTCTGCCGAGTGACAGTCTGATCGCGTTCGATGATGATAGGAGGAGCAAGCTATGTTGCGAGACCGAATTATGCGCCGTTTGCGGCTGAATCGCCTCTTTTTTCGCATATTGCTGTACTTCATCTCGCTGCTCCTCCCCATCATCATTACAGGGATTGTCTTTTATTCGCAATTTTTTGATCGGGTTAAAGTCGAATCGCTCAACAAGCTGCAACTGAATTTGCATTCGGCGGCCAGTACAATTGATATTTATTTGCGTACGGCTCAGGAAACAAGCTTCAGCATCTTCCACGACCACAATTTATACCTGCTTCCCTACGCCGAATATAACGACTACGACCGCATACGGATGGCGGATGTGTCACGCAAGCTGTCCAACATGAGCATCAGCCTGGGCGCCATTACCGATCATCTGTTTTTCTATGCGGACGACTCCGTGATTTACTCGGCGGAAGGCATCGACAGCTTTTCATCCTATTTTGACCGGTTGTATACGTTCGAGCTTTATGACAAGACGTTCTGGCGCGACAAGCTGCTGACCGGCAAGCCGCTGGAATTTCTCCAAGTGTCCAACTTGCAAAGGCGCAACGGCTCGCTGAAGCCGGTCGTTCCGATTGTGATGACCGATACCCTGAACGGACATAGAGGGGTGATGGTGACGACCATCTCCGTCGAGATGCTGGAGCAGACGATCCGGAGCTACATGCAATCGGAGGCGAACTGGTTTGTCGTTACCGATCATCTCGGACAGCTCATACTGAACAGCTATCCCGGGGAACTGAAAGCATCTTCTCTGATGGAACTGACCGAGGCCGAAGCTTACCGGAACGGGCGAAGCGTCCAGGAACACCTGCGGATCGAAGGGACGCCGTCGATCGCGGTGCATTATCAGGCGGAAACGTACGGATGGCATTACTACTCCATCCTGCCGATCTCCGACCTGAAACAGCAGTCCCGTTATGTGCTGACGCTCATCGTGATCATCTGTTTGACGCTGGTTGTGATCGGGATCGGCCTGGCCTTCTTTTTTACGTTCAATCTATACACCCCGATCAAACGACTGCGCGATTTCATACGAGAGAAGAACGGGGTTTTTGACGAGCAGGGACGCTTGCCGGACTATGCGGACGAATTCCAGCAGATCGATAGCGGCATCCACCAGCTGATCAAGCGGACGCACGATTTCAAGAGCAATGCGCAGATGATGTCGGCGGAGCTGAACGACCGGCTGATCGTCAACTACCTGTACGGTTACGCGTCGCCGAAGGATGAGAACGAGTTGAGGAAGCGTCTGCAGGAGCAGCTGTTTTTCAAAAATCCGGGCTATGTGTGTTGTCATGTCAAGTTCGATTTCAAGGTGTCTTTCTACAAGGAAATTCAGGATACGGACCGTCTGATTATTCTCGACAAGATCAAAAGCATCGTCTGGGCGATCCTGCGCATTTCCATGCATACCCATGTTGTCGAGGATGACCACCAGCTGTATATTTGCCTGTTCAACTTGCGGGAACAGGAAAGTCTGAAGCACGTCAAGCAAGCCCTGCAGCATCTGATCGATACGTTCAAATACGACTTGCAGTATTGCTGCATCCATATCGGCGTCGGCAGGGTACATCACGATCTGCAAGGATTGAAGCAATCGCATATCGAGGCGATATACGCGCTGGAGGCGGCGGACAGCGAATTGGATTTTCAGATCGTGGATGCCTCCGAGCTGCCTTCGGTGGCGCTGCAATACGTCTATTCCGTCATGGACGAGAGCATCGTTCTGAATTGTCTGCAGTCGCAGAATGAGACGAGTCTCATTCACAAAATAGACGAGATCCTGCAAAAAAACGAAATGGTGGGCAGCCACCGCCTGAGCTCGCTGATTACGGACATTTACCGTACCGGATGTCGGCTAATGGCGGAGTATGGCGAGGATCCCAGACGACTGGGCGAACCCGAGGAATACGAACTGCTGCGGGACACGTCCGAGGCGCTGCCCGATGTGGCGGAGAAGAAGCAGCTGTTGATCCGGTTCTGCGTCCGGTTGATGCAGTGGCTCGGAGAGCGGAATGGCGATACGCCGAGTAAATTGATTCCGTCGATTATCGAATATGTCGAAACGCACTATCTGGAGGACTTGTACCTGGAGAAGATTGCCGATGAGTTGGGCGTGTCGGCCAAATACGTATCCAGAGCGTTCAGCGAGAAAATCGGCGTGACGCTGTCCCACTATATCAGCAGTTACCGGATGTCCAAGGCGAAGGAACTGCTGGAGCGGACCGATATGAAAATCAGCGATATCTCCGAGGGGGTCGGCATATTCAGCCGATCGACCTTCATCCGGCTGTTCAAGCGGCATGTGGGCATCACTCCGCTGGAGTATCGCAAATTACACAAAGGAGTGTCATCATGAACAGTATCGCATTCAAGCAAACCTTGCGGCGGGGAGATCGAGCGTACGGCACGTTGATCATCTCGACCTCGCCTCGCTGGCCGGAGGAAGTGCGGAAGTTGAACCTGGACTTCGTATTCCTGGACGGGGAGCATATGCCGCTCGACCGGGATCGGTTGTCCGGACTGTGCCGCACCTATGAAGCGATGAATTTGGCGACGCTTGTCCGCATCCCTTCTCCCGACCCCGTATTTGCCAGCATGGCGCTTGACGGCGGCGCAAGTGGCATACTCGCGCCTTATATCGAGACTGCCGAGCAGGTTCGGGCGCTGGCCGCGGCGACCAAGCTGCGGCCGCTTAAAGGGGAGAAGGCGGCGGCGATCGTACGCGGGGCAGAGCCGGATGAAGGCATGAAGGATTACCTTGCCGATTACAATGCGCGCAATCTGCTCATGATCAATATCGAGAGCGTGCCGGCAGTGGAGTCGCTGGAGGAAATATTGGCTGTCGGCTGGGTGGATGCGGTCATCATCGGCCCGCATGACCTGTCTTGCAGTCTGGGCATTCCGGAGCAATACGACCATCCGCTCTTTCTGGATACGGTCCGGACGATCATGCGGAAGGCGGCGGCAGCCGGCGTGGCCTCCGGCATCCATTATTTTTTCGGCATCGAACAGGAGATCGAGTGGATGAAGGGCGGCATGCAGGTGTTGATTCACGCATCGGATATGACGGCCTTCTCGGCCAGGATTTCATCCGAATTGAATACGATCCGTACCGGCGTCGGCGATCTAATCTCGCGAATGGACGATCGCATTCATATTTGATAAGAGCGCGATGCAAAAAGTGCAACAACAGTGGTGAGGCGGAAGGAGGAGGGTTGGGATATGATTATGGATCGGATACGTCATTGGGAACGTTACGCCGGCCTGGATCCGAAGCTGGCACGGGCGCTTCGTTATCTGAGCGAACAGCCTCTGGCTTCGATGGACGCAGGGAAGCATGAGATCGACGAAGATATGTTTGTGCTCATTCAGCGTTATGACACGCGTCCGAGCGAAGCGTGCTTCTGGGAAGCGCATCGTACCTACACCGATATTCAGTACATGTTCTCCGGCTCCGAGCATATGGGAGTGGCGCAGGTCGACGATCTGCAGCTTGTCGAGGATCATCTCGACGAGAAGGACTATGCGGTGTATCAAGGGAAAGGAAACCGAGTTGCCGTACAAGAGGGCGAATTTGTCGTGTTCTTCACGCATGACGCGCATATGCCGTGCATGGCCGGCGACGAGCCGAAATCGGTGTGCAAAGCCGTCGTCAAGGTGCGTTTGTGATCGCGGCAAAGGAGGCGAGTGACGGTGCGTATTGTTATTCTGGACGGTTATACGGTCAATCCCGGCGATCTGAGCTGGGAAAAGTTCGGGTCGCTGGGCGAAGTCGAGGTTTATGATCGAACGCCTGCGGACAACGTCGTGGAGCGCTCCCTTCATGCGCGTGCGATCCTGACCAACAAGACGCCTGTTACTGACGAGATGCTGGCGCAACTGCCCGATCTGGCCTATATTGGCGTGCTGGCAACCGGATACAATGTCGTGGATGTTGCAGCTGCGCGGCGCAGGGGGATCGTCGTTACGAATGTGCCGGGTTATAGTACGTATTCCGTCGCCCAGCATGCGATTGCTTTGCTGCTAGAGCTCTGTTTGCATATCGACCTGCACAGCCGGGCGGTGCATGCGGGGGAGTGGGCCCGCTCGCCGGACTGGTGCTTCACGAAGACGCCGCTGCATGAGCTGTTCGGCAAGACGATCGGTATTATCGGCCATGGCCAGATTGGTCAGCAAGTAGGGAAGATCGCCCTGGCGCTCGGCATGAAGGTTGTCTGTCTGAACCGCTCGCTCGCGCAGCGGGACTCCCTGTATGGCGAAACCTATGCGGACCTGCCCGCGCTGCTGGCGCAATCGGATGTCGTCAGCCTGCACTGCCCGCTGACGCAGGACACGGCGGGCATTATTCAGGCATCGACGATTCGTCTCATGAAGCCGGGCGCGCTGCTCATCAACACATCGCGCGGGCCGCTCGTGAACGAAGCCGACCTGGCGTCGGCATTGAGCGAAGATCGGCTCGGCGGCGCCGCGCTCGATGTGCTGTCGACCGAGCCGCCTCCTGCCGACAACCCGCTGCTGCAGGCGCCCAACTGTATCATCACGCCGCACATGGCATGGGCCACGCGGGATGCCCGCGACCGCTTGCTGCAGATCGCGGCTGATAATTTGCGGGCATTCAGTCAGTCGCGATCGATGAATATAGTTAATTTCTAAACAGACTTAAGTAAGGGAAAGCGCTAAGCCGGCCACGTCCGAAGGCTTAGCGTATATTTTTCGTTCAAAAAACGATTGACATGCACAAAGCGGCATTTTATGATTGAATCGTACTTGCTAATACGTTTTAGCATAACGTATTAGCAACCGTGTTCGTAAGCTTGCATGCAGCTCATCAGGAGGTAGATATGGCGAGTATCAAAGACATTGCCACGCTCGCGCAGGTGTCGCAGGGGACGGCCTCGATCGTCCTGGGCGGGAAAGGAGACCAGTACCGAATTTCCCCCGCGACGCAGAAGAGAATACTTGAAGCAGCGAAGCAATTGAATTACCGTCCCAACATTTCCGCCAGACGATTAAGGAGCGGCGGCGAAACGGTCTTGCCCATTATCGCGCTGTTCTGGACACTGGATACCCGTACGGTCCTGATCGGCCGATTTCTGAACGGACTGCAGCGCTCGCTTGCCGAAATGGAAGAAGAATATGAGCTGCTGATTCAGCCATATGTCGGCACACGATTGAGCGAAGTGCACAGTTTAAAGACGGGGACGAGATTTAACGGAGCTATTATCGCCAATCCGACCGAAGAAGACGAGAAGTTTCTGGAAGCCGCGGATTTGCAAGTGCCGGTCGTGCTGTACCAGCGCCAATCGACGAAATATTCCTACGTGAATGTGGACAGCTTCAAGTCGGGAAGCGAGGTGGCCGAGAAGTTTGCCGCGCGTCGTCACAAGCGGGCAGCCGTCGTGGTGCCGAACGTTTCCTCCAGCGTTGTTCGATTGAGGGTGGATGGCTTTCTTGCAAAAGCGGCAGAGTTGGGGTTGGAAGTCAAACCAGCCATGTATGCGGATTTTTCGGCCGCAGGGGGATACGAGGCCGTTCATTCGCTCTCCCTTCAAGGCGAGGAAGAATGGCCTACGGCTCTGTTCATCCTCAGCGATCAGATGGCTGTCGGGGCGTTGGCGGCTTTGGATCAACTGGGCAAGAAAGTGCCGGAAGATGTCGAAGTTATCGGATACGACGATGATGAAGCGGCCCGCTACGCCATTCCGGCGTTGACTACCGTTCATCTTCCAGTCGAAGAGATGGCGGGAGAATGCCTGAAGATGATTACGGCTCTTATTCGGCACAAGGTGGATATGCCGATCGGCAAAACGATGGAAACCCGTTTGGTGATTCGAAAATCTTGCGGTTCGTAAAATCAACTCAGAGGGAAAGCGGAGGGTTTGGAATGAAACACGTTACCGTCTACAAGGAAGAAGGGCGTTACGCGGCATGGCCGGCGAATTACGGGATATGGTCCTGGGGCAATGAGATTGTTGTCGGCTTCACATCGGGCTATCATCTGGATGACGGCGGGTTTCACGCACGCGACAAGACGAAGCCGTTCACCGCGATGCAAGCCCGCAGCTTCGACGGCGGGGAGACTTGGGAATGGGAGGAAATGCCGGTCAGGGTGCCCGGAAACAGGGGGCTGTCAGCAGGCGAACATGCGGTTGGAGCCGGGCCTGAGGCAGAGGAAGTCAACGCGCCGGAGCCATATCCCGGCAAGATTCCGTTCAGCCACCCGGATTTTGCCATGCTGTTCGGACGCACGGATATTGCCGGCAATGCCCGGTCGTGGTTTTACACGTCCACCGACCGCTGCCATTCGTGGCAGGGGCCTTACCAATTTCCGGACATGGGGCTCGTTGGCATAGCGGCAAGAACGGATTATCTGGTGACGGGCGATTCGGAATGCTTGCTGTTCCTGACGGCGCCGACGGCGCCGGGGACCGAGACAGGCAGCCGCGTGTTCTGCGCGCGCACGACGGATGCGGGCCGCAGCTTCGAATTCGTGTCATGGATCGGGCCCGAAGCGGCCGACGGGTTCCTGATCATGCCGGCCAGCGTGCGCTTGTCGGAGAACAGGCTGCTGGTCGCCATCCGCGGACGCAATGCGACAGAGCATGGGAATGACAATTGGATCGATCTGTACGGCTCGGAGGACAACGGTATTACCTGGGAGCGGGTGAGCCGGCCTGTGCCGAATACGGGGCACGGAGGCAACCCGCCTACCTTGACCAAACTGACGGACGGACGATTGTGCATTACTTACGGCTATCGGGATGCGCCTTACGGGATGCGCGTGAAGCTCAGTGCGGACGACGGGCGTACATGGGGAGAAGAGATCGTGCTGCGCGAGGATGCTGGAAGCCACGATATCGGCTATCCGCGTGCCGTCGTGCGATCGGACGGCACCTTGGTCGTGGTCTACTATTATAACGACGCCAAGGGCGGTTCCTGCTATATCAGTGCAACTTTGTGGAATCCGGGAGAGGAGAAGTGACCAGCATGACGACTTCGATTAAGCGCGGCGTATGGCCGACGATGATTACTCCTTTTCGGGAAGACGGACGCATCGATTATCCGGCTTTGGATGCGTTGATCGAATGGTATCGGGCGGCGAACGTAAGCGGGCTGTTCGCCGTATGCCAATCCAGCGAGATGTTTTTTCTGACTTTGGATGAAAGAGTGGAACTGGCCCGCTACGTGGTGGAAAAAGCGAACGGGACGATGCCGGTTATCGCATCCGGCCATGTTGCGGACCAGATGGAAGATCAATTGCATGAAATCGGCGCGATTTCTGCAACCGGCATTGACGCATTCGTGCTGCTGACGAATCGATTGGCCGGCAAGGACGAGAGCGACGAGGTGTGGAAGCGCAATGCCGAGCGAATTCTCGCGGAGTTCCCGGAGCAATCGTTCGGATTGTACGAGTGTCCATATCCCTATAAGCGGCTGCTGTCTCCCTCCTTGCTGGAATGGTGCGCTTCGACCGGTCGGTTTTTGTTTGTAAAAGACACCTGCTGCGATCTGGACATGCTGACGGAACGGCTGCGTATTCTGAAAGGAACGCCGCTGCAATTGTTCAACGCGAATTCCGCTACGCTGCTTGCTTCCTTGCGGCTCGGAGCGGCGGGCTTTAGCGGCGTAATGGCCAATTTTCACCCGGATCTCTATGTTCGGTTGACAGGAAGCGGAGCCGATCAGGAGAAGCTCGCGGATCGGCTGCAAGCTTTCCTCGGCATGGCCTCATTAATCGAACTGCAGCTGTATCCGGTGAATGCCAAATATCACATGCAGCTCGAAGGACTTCCGTTTACGCTATACAGCCGGGCGAAAGAGGCGAACGCCCTGGACAACCACGCTCGTCTTGTGATTCGTCAATTAAGGGAAACGGCCTCGTGGGTCCGTCAAGGTCTTGAATGAGCAGCGAAGGGGAGATTCGGCTGTTGGCCGAAGACGAGATGGCGGAAGCGGTTCGGCTGGCGGATTCGGTATTTCGCCAGGATGGAAGAATCTCGATGGGGCTGTCGCTGCCTCAAGTCTTCTCGCCTGCGCTTGGGCAAGCGATTGGCTGCTTCCTTGACGGGCGGCTCGTATCGTTGGCCGGCATGGTTCCTTCGATCGTGCGCATTGGCGCTGCCCGGCTGCGCATTTTTAGTTACGGGGCGGTATGCACGCATCCGGATTTCCGGGGACGGGGGCTTGCCGGCACGATTCTGCAATTCGCCAAGCAGCACGCCCGGCAGTCCGGGGCGTCGCTGCTGCTCGTATCGGGCGAACTGCCATTGTATACGAAAGCCGGTTGTTATCGGTTCGGCATGACGAGGCATTATCGGCTTGGACAGAAACCGGGAGGCGGCATGGCTTTGCCGAAGGAATTCGACTTTCGGGAAGCTGCGGGCACGGACTGGTTTCACTTGTATGAATTGGCTGCGGGGCGGGAAATCGCGAGTGAGATGAGCCTGTGGGATATGGCGGAGTTGCTTCGCTCGGGTGCGCTTGCTTCCGTTCGCCGAATGCATCATCAAACCTATATGGCCGAGAAGGACGGAGCCCCTGTTGCCTTCTGCACGGTGGCGGTTAAGGATGCTGAGAACGCAGCCCGAGCCGGGGAGGGCTTGGCGATTGAATGGGCGGGCGATGCGGCTGCCATCGCTTCGCTGCTCGGACATCTTGTGCCGCG
The DNA here is from genome assembly GCA_023391635.1 of Bacillota bacterium. Taxonomy (GTDB): domain Bacteria; phylum Bacillota; class Bacilli; order Paenibacillales; family Paenibacillaceae; genus Cohnella. The sequence continues at coordinate 84,053 of JAEWAQ010000069.1, forward strand.
ACTGAATTTGCGCCAGCTCGAGCTGGCCGTGCCGTGGCACGATCCGCTATTGGAGCAGCTGCAGCCGGGAGTGTTCGAGCAGTTCGGGGAAGGAACGAACCCGGGAACGCTGCACATCGTCGATGAACAGCAGCTGTTTCAGCAGCTTGCGCCTTACTGGCAGAAAGTTACCGGTTCAGGAGACGACGGTCCGCATCTTGATCGGACAGGCGAGGGGAAGGCGACGATTTCCTTGAACGGAAATACGACTCCGGCGCTCGATCACGACCGGCTCCTGCATGTGCTCTTCGGGAGATGGGGAGAGCCGGAGCCGCTGAATAGCGAATGGATGGCGAAGCTGAAGCCTTATTTTCCGCTGCCTTATCCTTATACCAAAGGTTTGAATTTCGTTTGAATCGGTTGACAGAGTTCGTGCAAAGGCAGAACGGCATCGGGGAGTGGGAGCAATGACAAAGCGAACATTCGGCATCTGGGGATGCGAGCATGGGCATGTCCGTATCTTTATAGAAGAGATGCTTGCGCTCGGCCACGAATGTGTGGGCATCTATGAGCCGCGCAACACGGCGCTGGCCGCATCGATCGGGGACAAGCTGAAGCTGCCGATACTGACGAACCGGGAACGGCTGCTTCAACCGGATGTGGACATCATCGGAAGCGCGGCGATTAACAACGAGAAGATTGACATCATGGAACAGTGCCGTCAGCATGGCAAACATATCATGGTCGACAAGCCTGCAGTGACGGATCGCCAAAGTTGCGAACGTCTGCAAAATATTGTGGAGAGCGGCGATATCGAAGTGGGGATGCTGCTCACGGAGCGGTTTCATCCGGCGATACACACCTTGAAGCAATGGATCGATCGCGGCGAGTTGGGCCGATTGGTCTCGATCGGGATGCGCAAGCCGCATCGATTGAATCCGGCGCAGCGCCCGCCGTGGTTTTACTCGAAAGAGCAAAGCGGCGGGATTCTGATTGATCTGCTGATTCACGATTTCGATCTGCTGCACTGGCTTACGGGCGACGAGATCGTCGAAACGAACGGTTACGTGGGGAAGCATATTTTGCCGGAATATGCCGAGTTCAACGATACGGTCAGCTTGCAGGTTCTGATGCGGAGCGGGCTGACTGCACAGCTGTATGCGGACTGGCATACGCCCGATCGCAGTTGGACTTGGGGAGACGGGCGAATATTCGTGACAGGCACGGACGGCTTCGCGGAATTGCGGCTATCGGGAGATCCCTCAACGTTAACGGAAATATCGGCATTGGCATCGGTAGAAGGGGACGTTGTGGTGTTGGTAACAGGCCGCCATCGCGAGCTTTCGCGAATTCCGCTGATGAATCCGGAACGGACGATCACGGAAGATTTTGTACGGCGAATCGACGGCAAGCCGTCCGTCATTGGACACGCGGATATCGTTGCGGCATCGCTGGCGAGCATTGCAGCGGATGAACGCGTTCATCTGGCAACAGGGAAGATAGGGTGAATATATGGGGATTCGCAAGAGAGTAAGATTTGCCGTTGCAGGTTGCGGCTGAATTCATTATATGAACTTGTAGTTATATAACTAATGATTTATAATAAAATCAACAGAAAGGAGGGAAAAGCTGAATTGCTCGATACTTATGCCGTCATCGCGGAGCCGTCTCGCAGACGCATCCTGGACCGGTTGCTGCGTTCGCCTTCCAACGTGACGGAATTGTCGAAGGATCTGGGGCTGTCGCAGCCGCTCGTGTCCAAGCATCTTCGTACCTTGCGCGACAGCGGCCTCGTTCAGGTTCAGACCGAGGCCCAGCGCCGCATTTATTCCTTAAATGCCAAGCCGTTGGCTGAAGTCGATGAATGGCTGGCTGCCTATCGGGCCATGTGGAATCGGCATGTGGACGCGCTGGCCGAACATCTGGACAGGAGAAAACGCGCAAAGGAGTAAGAGGGTGGAATGCAGCTGCACGAACAATCGTCTCCAAGACTAACGCAAGACAAGGATGAATGGGTTCTGGTGCTGCATCGCACGTTGGCGCACCCCCGTGAAGAAGTCTGGTCCGCCTTGACCGAAGCCGAGCAGATTCCCAGTTGGGGTCCCTTCACGACGGACCGGGATTTAACCTCCGGCGGGCCGGTGAAGCTGTCGCACATCGATAACCCGGCAGAGGACGTCAGGCAAGGCTGTGTGCTGGAATCCCGCGCTCCCGGCCTGCTTGTTTTCAGATGGGGCGACGATATTTTGCGGTGGGAGCTGACGGAGCAAGGGGAACATACGCTGCTGGAGCTTCGCCATCGTTTCGCGGACCGGCAGCAGGCTCCCTCTTACGCCGCTGGGTGGCATCTATGTCTGGAAGGCTTGATCGGCAAGCTGGAAGGCCGAACGATGCCTTCCATGGTAGGAAGCAACGCGGTCCATCACGGGTATCGAGAGCTGTACGCCAAGTACGAAGCATTATTGCGGAATCAAGATGATAAGCGATGGAAGGAGTAAATCCATGAACAATCGTACGGCGATGTACATTGACAAGTCTGCGCATGACGTATTCGAAGCGTTCGTCGATCCGGCCAAGATCGGGAAATTCTGGTTCTCGTCCAGCTCCGCCAGATGGGAACAAGGCAAGACCGTCACGCTCCGGTACGATGAATATGACGCCGAAGGGGATATCCGCATTCAGAAGATCGAGGCGGACCGCCTGATCGTATTCCGTTGGGGCGACGGCGAGCAGGACAATCTCGTGACGATCTCGCTTAAGCAATCTGACAATGGCCGTACCCTCGTCGAAGTGACGGAGGAAGGGTTTCCGGAGGATGACGAAAATCTGATTCCGATGCTGATCGGCAACAAAGAAGGCTGGGTTTATATGTTGACCTGCTTGAAAGGCTATCTGGAATGCGGCGCCGTCTTGCGTGCGGCTTTGGTGAAATAAGCTAAATCGTCGGAAGGCGCGTGCCCGAATATATTCCGATAAGCCCGATAGAATGCCGAATAATCCCGAAAGCCGGCGCTCGCGGAAGCGAAGCCGGCTGTTTGGCCTTGCATCATCCATTGTTGGGCCATGCTGACCCGCTTGTGAATGACATAGTTGCCGACCGTCGTGCCCGTTGCCTTGCGGAACACTTTGTTCAAATGGTGCTTGCTCAGATAGAACTGCGCGGCGATATCATCCAACGCAAGCGGCTCCGCGATATGCTCATTCAAGTACTTGATCATCAGGGCGACGGACGTGCTGGGCGGCTTGGCAAGCGGGTGGCTGGCGGCAGACTGGCTCAACACGAGCAATTGGGTCAGCAGACCCTCCAGCCGGATGCGCAGCGACATCTCCCGCATGTCATCGGGCATGGCGCGGCAATCCATCAATTGTTGGAAATAATCGTGCATGCCCAGATCGGCTGCTTGCGGATAGTAGATGCCCAAGGGGCCGTCCGCGGTATGGAACGGGGACAACAACCTTTCCCGGTTGTCCGGCGTGATCATTCGGACATCGAAATGCAGCGCATATCGCGCATACGGACGATCGCTGTCGATACGGACGCCGTGGAATACATGAGGGGCAATAAGCAGGATGCTGCCCGGCTCCGGTTCGTAGGACTTGCCCTCCACGAGATAGCTGACTTTGCCGCCGACGAAATAGAAAATTTCGTAAAAATTGTGGCAATGCAACGCATAGGCATGCGATCGCTGCTCGGTCGTGCTGTAGTGGAAGTTCATCGACTCTGTGCGGATAGCTTGATGGAGGGCGCTGATCGGCGGTTCGGCGTTCGCCCTCAAGTCAGTTTCGGTAGACATGGGTAGTCCTCTTTTCGGTTCGCCGTTGATATTCAGTGTAGGAGAATTGCGCTATATTTGCAATATATTCAACGCTATTCGCAATGGATGTTCAGCCCCGGACAGCTATACTGAAAACATAATGGCTTAAATCGAGAACAAGGGAGGCCCGCGGCATATGCGATTAGGTGCGCAATTGTACACGGTCAGGTCTTATATTCAGACGGAAAAGGATTTGCGTCGAACGTTGAAGAACATTGCGCAAATGGGTTACAGCGAGGTACAACTGTCGGCCATGGGCAAGTTCGATCCGGCGGCAGTGCGGGCGATCTGCGATGAGTTGTCGCTGAAGATCGTGCTTACGCATACGGCGGCGGATCGCATTCTGAACGAGACCGACGAGGTTATTCGAGAGCATGATGTGCTTGGATGCACGTATATTGGCATAGGCAGCATGCCGGAGAAATATCGTTCGGCGGCGTGGTACGATTATTTCGCGGAGGATTTCCGGGAAGCGGCCAAGAAGATGGCGGCGGCCGGCAAGCTGTTCATGTATCATAACCACAATTTCGAATACGAGAAAATCGGCGGCGTGCGCATGATCGAGCGGCTTCTCGAAGATTTCGCGCCGGACGAGATGGGTGTCACGCTGGACACCTACTGGGTGCAGGCAGCCGGGGCGGACGTGTGCGAATGGATCGGGATCATGAAGGACAGGGTGCATTGCGTCCATCTGAAAGACATGGCAGTGAACGGCATGACGCCGATCATGGCCCCTGTAATGGAAGGGAATATGAACTTTCCGGCGATTCTGAAGGCGCTGGAGGGGACGGTGGCGAGGCACTTGATCGTGGAGCAGGACACGTGCCAGGGCAGCCCGTTCGACTGCTTGCAGACGAGCTACGTCAATCTGTCCCGGCTGGGTCTCGCGTAAGAAGGGGAAGCATATTGAACGGAAGCGACGAAATGAAAGAGAGCAACAAGCTGCAACAGACATGGATGCGACTGCTGATGACGGCCGTGACGGCCGTCATCGGCGGTTTCTTGTTTCAATGGCTGGGCATGCCGATCCCTTGGCTGCTCGGGCCCATGGTCACGGTGTTCGCCTTCGCGCGGCTGCTTGGCTCTGTTCGCCCGTATTGGCCGACAACGCTGCGCGACAGCGGAATCGTCATCGTCGGGTATATGCTCGGATTGTCCTTCACGTTGGAGACGTTCCGGGAGATCGGCGAGCAGCTGCCTACTATGGCGCTCCTCACCGTGCTGCTGCTGATCGGCACGTTCCTGATCGCGTTGTTGGTAGCCAAGCTGTCGGGGCTGCCGCTCGCGACCGTATTGATCGGCAGCATACCGGGGGGCTTGAGCCAAATGGTCGCCCTGGCGGACGAATTGCCCGGAATCGATCTGACCGTCGTGACGTTTCTGCAGGTTTCGCGTCTGATGATGATTATCTTCTGCGTGCCCTTGCTCATCTTCAGTCCGGTAATCGGCGCTTCCATTCATCATGCGACGGCGGATTCCGCCGCGGCTGCGGCAAGCGCGGCGGCAGGCTGGAGCGGGCTGTTCCCTCACGTTCTCGTCTATGCGGCGGCCTGCATCGGATGTGCGCTGCTCTGGAAGAAGATCAGGTTCCCTACCGCATTTTTGCTCGGACCGATGATCGCCACGCTCGCCCTGCATCTGTCCGGCTATGCCGGTCCGGCGCTCCCCCAGGGGCTTGTCAATCTGTCCCAGTTGCTGATCGGCGGTTATCTGGGGTTGATGCTGAAGCCCGAGAAGCTGGCGAACAAGCTGAAAATCACCATGCTGGCCGCCCTGAGCGGTGTTCTGCTCATTCTGTGCACGGTCGGGTTAAGTCTGCTGCTTACCCGTCTGCATGCGGTGCCGTTATCGACGAGCCTGCTGAGCTTGTCCCCGGGCGGCATGGACCAGATGGGCATCATCGCCCAAGAGGTGAATGCGGATCTCACGTTCGTCGTTTGTTATCAATTATTCCGGATGCTGTTCATTTTCATCGCGGTGCCTCCGGTATTGAAGCTGATTTTCCGTGCCCGGCGGGAGAAGATAACGGCAGCTCTATGAACGCGGGAGATGTCCGCACACCGCAAGAAGATATCGCCATGTCGTCCGAATCCGCCATTCCAAACGGCACTTACGGCGTTCGCTTCACCGTGCTGCAAGGCGAGCTTGCCGCGAAGGTGCCGCCGCACGGGACCTCGCTCTATCGGCTGACGGGATCCTAAGCTCTGCCGTTCTTCCGGACCTCGGATGGCGTCATGCCTTTGATCTGCTTGAACAGCCGGGTGAAGTAGTTGAGGTTCCCGCAGCCGACCCGCTCCGCCGCCTCGGTGACCGTCAGATCATCGTCCCGCAACAGGCGTTCGGCTTCATCCATGCGGCACCGGTTGACGAAGTCGACGAACGTGCGCCCGGTAGCCGCCTTGAATACTTTGCAGAAATGGTACGGCGTCAAATGGACCATGCGTGCGGCATCCGATACTGTCAACGCATCCCGATAATGCGTCTGAATATGAACAATCAGCGACTTGAACCGCTCCGTACGCTTGCTGCTTGCGCGAGCGGTTTCGTCTGCTTGCCCGGGCAGATGCATGCGGGCCAACCGGGTGAATGCCAGCAGAAGCTCGGCTTTCACGACGAGCTCGTAAGCGGGCGGCTTGCGCTCGAACTCTTCTTGGACCCGGTGCATTGTCCTCTGCATGATTGCGAATTCCGGCGCATGCCGGTCCAAGCGGACAGGGAAACGAAGCTTGCCGTCCAGGTAGGGTGATAAGTATCGTTCAAAAATCGGATCTCTGTCCGGTCCGCCCAGCAGCGAGCGGTTGAAGACGAGCGACCAGTATTCAACCGGCTCGTCCGTGGCGGCATAGCCGACATGAAGCCCTCCGCTCGGCACCATCAGCAGATCGCCCGGGAGTGTCTCGAATGGCTGAGAGTCAATATGAAAGACGGCCTTGCCGGTAATCATGCAGATGAACTCGAAATGATCGTGCCAATGTAAAAAGAGGACATTGCGGTCTGCTGTCCCTGATGGCGAAGCGTTTCGGAACAGATTGACCGGGTACGGGCCGTCCAGCAATTTCGTATCTTCCCTTAGCTTATACGGATAAGTCATGGTCCAAACAACCCCCAGGTAGCGGTAAACGCAATATCGTGCTAATCAATCGCAAGATTGTGTAGAGAGATGAAGCGATCCTGCGGATATAATGGAATGGAACGATAGTCATTTATCTCAATATAAGTGTAGTATAATACGGCGGAAACGGATTTGGACAGGGGGCGGCAGGAATGAGGGAGCACAAAATCGTGGTCGCCGGCTGCGGCGGCATGGCGAACGCATGGGTGAAGGACGCATTGGCGCGGGAACATGCGACGATCGTCGGGTTGGTCGACATCAAACCGGAGTTCGCTCAGGCGATGGCGGAGCGGCACGGCTTAACCTGCGGCATCTACACGGACTTGAAGGAAGCGATCGTGAAGACCGGGGCCAACCTCGTCTTCGACGTGACGATTCCGGCCAGCCATTTCCAAGTCTGTTCCACCGCGCTGCAGCTCGGGGCGGATGTGTTCGGAGAGAAGCCGATGGCGGAATCGATGGCGGAAGGGCGCGAAATCATCGCCATCTCGAATCGGACGGGTCGGACGTATACGGTAATGCAGAACCGTCGGTACAACGGCCAAATTCGAGCTTTGCGGGAACTTACGGCAGGCGGCGCGATCGGCCGTATCGGGCAGACGCACGCCGACTTCTTCATCGGCGCCCACTTCGGCGGGTTCCGCGACGCGATGGACAGCCCGCTCATTCTCGACATGGCGATACATACCTTCGATCAGGCCCGCTTCATCACGGACGCCGACCCTGTGTCGGTCTACTGCCACGAATTCAATCCTCAGGGCTCCTGGTATGCCGGCAACGCCTCGGCGGTCTGCATCTTCGAGATGTCGGACGGCTCCGTCTTCACTTATCGCGGCTCCTGGTGCGCGGAAGGCGCGCCGACTTCCTGGGAGTCGCAGTGGCGCATCAACGGCGAACGCGGCACGGCGATATGGGACGGGACGAATGCGCCCTATGCCGAAGTCGTTGCCGCGGGCGACCAGACCGGCAAGTTCATCCGCGATTATGAGCGCGTGGAAGCGGCATTCGCATGGCAGGGCCGCTCCGGCCATGAAGGCTGCTTCGACGAGATGTTCGCCGCGCTCGCGGATGGCCGCCCGGCCGAGACGGATTGCCGCGACAACATCAAGAGCATGGCGATGGTGCTCGGCGCGATCGACAGCGCTAAGACGGGGCGCAAAATCGACTTGCGCGAATACTACTCGTAATAATTCCACCTTGGACAACCCGAACTTCTATCAGTCAGGATGGATGCGTGTATTTCGAGAAAGGGGTCATGATCGGCTCGATCAAGGATTGATCAAAATTCAAGCATCCATTGTTGACATTGCAGAAAATGCTTTGTTAAAATTAGTTAGCTAAATTAGCTAACTATATCATTTGGGGAGGTCATCTGTGTGAAGGCCAGTTCCACGGAAGTCCAGAACCATTTCGGCAAATATTGGGCTCTTGCCGCCGAGGAAGAAGTCATCGTGACGCGCAACGGCGTGCCGGTCGCGAAGCTCGTGGCAGTGAAGGAACCGGAAGTCGTGCGACGGGATGCGTCGAATTCGCTTCCCGAGTCGGCAGGTCCGCACCAACTTGTCGGCCGCAAGGCTGCGTCTGAAGTCAGCTCCACGGAAGTCCAGAACAACTTCGGCAAGTATCTGATGCTTGCAGCCCGCGAGGATGTCATGATTACCCGCAATGGCAAAGTGATCGCGAAGCTCACAGCGATTCAGGAATCGAAGGATGGAGACAGGCAGGTTGACGTGTCGGGCAAGCCCATGACGGTCATGGAGTCCGCAGAGCCGTACCGTTATGATCGTCGCAAAGTTTCTTATGAGGAGTTCCTGGAACTGACCCGAAATAACGAGAACAGGTATGAGTATATCGACGGGGAAATTTATTTGCTGACATCGCCCCGAGCGGCACACCAGTATGCACATAGGGAACTAATGAATATTTTTTATAATTGGTCTCGAGGGAAGCGTTGCGAACCTTGGGGAGCCCCTTTCGATATTCGACTTTATCGTTCCGCAGACAAACCCAATCTAATTCAGCCGGATCTAATGATGATTTGCGATCTGGAGGAGCAACTGAAAGATGATTACTACATGGGCGTTCCGGCACTTAACGTCGAGATCATTTCCGAAAGTACGAAACGCACAGATTTGGTGGTTAAGTTTGATCTATACAAAGCTTGCGGGGTGAAAGAATACTGGGTTGTGGATCCGTCGACCAAGCGCATCACGATCTATCGATTCGAGGACGGCGAAGTTGCGGCGCAGCGGATGTTCACACAAGGAGAAACGGCAGTATCCTATCTATTCGAAGGATTGACCGTGGCGGTAGATCAAGTGTTCAGATGACGCAAATAAAGGCGCTTCTCACGCATCGTTCAAGCGATGAAATGAGAAGCGCCTGGTGCATTCGATATCAGATCCGCAGCCAGACCGCCATCTCGCCGGGCTGCCGGTTGCCCCACAGGTAGTACGGAATCGCCTTGATGCGCGCGGGTGTCGCATCAGGCCGATAAGGCTGGTAGGGGCGAGCAGCGGACCAGGCGGATTCGTCGACGCGATGGCCGCCCGTTTCCACGACGACGCAGCCGCCGAGCAGAGCGGGGTCGAAGCGTTCGGTCAGGTTCCGTTCAGCGACACCACTCAGCGACAAGGATGCCAGCGGCGCTCCGTTGTCGGTTTCCTCAACGCAGTATACGAGCGGTCCGCGCACGATGGCGGCTTTGCCGGCGTCGGCACGGATGAGCGGATGAGCGGCGATCAGCTTCGTCTCCAGCGGCAGCAGCCACTCCACTGTATCGCCGTCCACCCAAGTACGATCCAGCAGCGCATAGCCGTTTTCCATCCGATAGTCCTTCGCTTCCGCGCCGTTCACGCGCAGTGTCGGCCGGCCGTTCTGGAACCAGTCCGGCACGCGGAGGCCGAGTCCGAACGCTGCCGAACCTGCGCCATCGGACAAGGATACGGTGAAGCGAACTTCCCCATTCCACGGCAGCCCGGATTGCTGAACCAGCTTCACGCTGCCCGCGGCAAGCTCGAACGTCGCTTCGCTGCCGATGAACAAGTGCGCATATACGGTCTTCTTGTCCTCCGCAACCGTGTAAATATAATCGTTCAATGAACTCAGCAAGCGGGCGACGTTGGGCGGGCAGCAGGAGCAGCCGAACCACTTCTGCCGCACCGGCTTCACATGGCGCCTGCCGGGATTCTTCTCGCTCGCTTCCGGCCACACTTCCAGCGGGTTCACGTAGAAGAAGTGCTTGCCGTCCTTGGACATGCTGCCCAGCACATTGTTGTACAACGCCCGCTCCATGACGTCGGCGTATTCGCTCCTCGCTTCGAGCTGCAGCATCCGCTGCGCCCAGAAGATAAGTCCGATCGAGGCGCATGTCTCCGCATAGACCGTGTCGTTGGGCAGGTCATAGTCGAACGAGAACGCTTCGCCGTGGTGCGTGGAGCCGATGCCGCCGGTAATGTACATCTGCTTGTGCGTGACATTGTTCCACAAACGGCGGCAGGCCGCGAGCAGCTCGGAGTCCCCCGTCAGCCGGGCCAGGTCCGCCATCGCCGTATACATGTAGACGGCCCGCACGGCATGCCCGACGGCAACGGATTGCTCGCGGACGGGGAGATGGGCTTGGTGATAGGCGGGGTCCGGCTTCGGCGCCGGGCCGCGCGACCAATGGTCGGTCCGGCCCCGGCGTTCCCATTCGTCCACGAAGTAGCTCGGCTTGCTGCCGCGTTCGTCGATGAAGTAGCGGCTCATGTTCAAGTAGCGTTCTTCTCCCGTCACTTCGTACAGCTTGACCAGCGCGAGCTCGACCTCCTGATGGCCGCAATAGCCTCTCATCTTGCCGGGCTCCGTACCGAATACGCTGTCGATATGGTCGGCGAACCGGCAGACGATGTCGAGCAGCCTGCGCTTGCCCGTTCCCTTGTAATAGGCGACAGCCGCCTCGATCATATGGCCCGCGCAGTACAGCTCGTGGGCATCCTTCAGATTCGTCCACTGCTTGCCCGGTTCCTTGATCGTGAAATACGTATTCAAATAGCCGCTGGGCTGCTGCGCTTGCGCAATCAGCTCGATCGCCGCATCGGCGATCCGCTCCAGATCCGGATCGGGAACGTTCGCCAGCGAATAGCCGACCGCCTCCAGCCACTTGGCAAGGTCGCTGTCCTGGAAGATGAAGCCTCCGAATTCCCCCTGCTCCAGTCCTGCGGCAATGCGAAAATTCCGAATCGCATAGCTCGTCTCCCCGCCTTCGATCCGATCGTTCAGCGCTTCCCATTGATACGGGATAACCGTCTTGCGCACCAGTTCCGTATAATCGCTCCAGAAGTCGTCTTGAATGCGAACTTGCGGCTGCTGCATTTGCATGTTGAACCTCCTAGGATAGAAAACATTAAATATTGACACCTGAATATCTTGATTTTATGCTTTCTGATAACGCGATAATAGCAATGATTTGAACTTCATTTTGATAAAATTTCACACATAAGGGGGCAGCAATATGAATGAGGGCGCGTTCATACCGCTGCGCACGCCGCCGCTTCCTTACTACTTGGGAGCAGGCCGGTCCGACTACCAAGCGGGAGAAGCTCATCCGAACCGTCGCCATCTCGGGTTGTACGATTTGCTGCTCGTCGCGAAGGGCGTTCTCCATATCGGCGAGAATGGGCAGGAGTGGGCGCTGTCGGCGGGAGAGATGCTGCTCTTGCTCCCGGACGGCGAGCATTATGCGACGAAGGCCTGCGAGGGAGAGACTTCGTTCTATTGGGTCCACTTCGATCACGGAGGAGCGGGAGCGGCTGGAGAAAGCGACGGGCGCACGTCCGGCGCGTCTGCGGCGACGGATGCGGGCATGGCCGGATGGCCGTTCGCAGGCCCGAACCGACGGCCCTTCGACAATCCCTACGCGATCCGAATGCCGAAGCATGCCCGGCTGCCCGATCCGGCCGCCGCGACCGACTTGGTAAAGGCTTTGTTAAGCCCGCAGGTCGAAAATTCGTTCTGGGAGGAGCAGCGGTTGTTCGCGGAATTGCTGGCGGTGCTGTCGGCCAGCCGGGAGGAGGGCGGCGAGCTGTCGTCGCGCAAGCTGGCGGAGCGGGCCGTGACGTATTTGCAGCGTCATTTCCGAGACGACATGACGAACGAGAAGCTGGCGCAAGCCCTTCATTTTCACCCGAACTATGTCGTGCGCTGCATGAAGTCGAGTTACGGCCTCACGCCGATGGAATATTTGCAGCAATATCGCATGGAGAGGGCGAAGCGGCTGCTGATCACGACCGGCTGGCCGATCGCGCGCATCGCGGAGGAGACGGGATTCCGCTACGCACCTTACTTCTCCGCCTGCTTCAAGATGAGCGTAGGTTTAACCCCTCTGCGCTACCGCAAACTATATTGGAACTGATCGGGAGCCGCTTGACAATCGCTGCACTCTATTCCTACACTTGCTTAAGTAGATTAACGAAGTGAAGCGGGTGCGACGATGAAAGTCGACAAGAGCTTGATCCATACGTTCAACAAGCACAACGTGCTATCCGCGGTACGGGAGGCGGGACAGATCTTCCGGGCGGAAATCGCGCGGCAGACGGGACTCAGCATCCCGACGGTGATGAAAATAACGGATGAGCTGCTGGCCCGGGGCATCGTGCGGGAGATCGGCAAAGGCGAAAGCAGCGGAGGCAAGCCGCCGCAGCTATTGGCGTTCACGCCGGATCGCCATTATATCGTAGGCGTGGATATCGGCACGACGAATATTCTGTGCATCTTGATGGACATGTCCGCGCATATCGTGGCAAGCCGCTCCGTGCCTACGCGAGTGGACGATGCCCCCGAAGCTGTCATGGAGCGGATCGCGCATACGATCGCAGCGGTGGTCGACGGGGCGGGGGCGGAACGGGACCGCATACTCGGCATCGGGATCGGCATGCCGGGGGTGCTGGAGCCCCAGACGGGCCGGGTGCTGTTCTCGCCGGATTTCCACTGGGAACAGGTGCACCTGCTGCCGAAGCTGAAAGCCTCGTTCCCGTATCCGATGATCATCCGCAACGTGACGCATGCGATGGCAATGGGAGAGCGCTGGTTCGGGCAAGGACGCGGCGACTTCGACAGCTTCGTCTGCGTCAATCTCGGGCATGGCATCGGGTCGGCGCTGTTCCTCGAAGGCAAGCTGCTGAGCGGAGGATCAGGCAGCTCGGGCGAGCTTGGCCATGTCACGATGGACCGGAACGGTCCGAAGTGCGTGTGCGGCAACGCGGGCTGTCTGGAAGCGCTGGCTTCCGGGAATGCCATTGCCAAACACGCTGCAGCTGAAATAGCAGCCGGCCACGACACGATTTTGCGCCAGGAGCTGGAACGCAAGGGCGCCTTGGAGGCCAAAGACGTGTTCGTGGCAGCCGGCCGGCAGGACGCCTTGTCGATCCGGATCGTACAGGAAGCGGCGGAGTATATCGGCCTCGCGCTCGCTTCGGTCATCAACCTGGTGGACCCCGAGCTGATCGTCCTGGAAGGCGGGCTCTCGCGGGCGGGCGAACCGTTCATCGCCGACATCCGCACCCATGCGCAGCGCTACCAGATGAAGTATACCGGCCGCAACACCCGCATCGTCGTCTCCGGGCTCGGCGAACAGGCCGCCGCCATCGGCGCCGCCTCCTTTATTGTTCAGCGCTTGTTCGAAGCCGGCGGAGATCCTTCGACGCTCGAGTAGTCACCGTCTCCTCCGCAGAATGCCGCAGCCCCGCTCATGCCCGTGATGGCAGGCGGGGCTTCTCTGTTCTTCGAGCAGCCAAAATACAGAAGCCGGACATTTATACGGGCTTCGCCGAAGACTACACCGACTATCAAGTCCGGCGAATGAAGGCGCCTCATGCTGGATTCTCCATATGGGCGAAGAGGACAGCAAGGAAATCAAGGCCGGCCGCGTGCCCCTGATCAAGAAAGCTTGGCAGATGTCCGGCGAGAGCGGACTTGGTTACTTGGCCGGTTTGAAGATGGCAGCTTCCATTATTGTGGACCATCCTGTGCTGGGAATATACGGTTTCGGTTGCGATGTTGAAGCGAACGGGGCGATTTGGACCATCCGCCCGAGGGACGGGCTGCGCATGCGTGTCTACGACACCGCGAACGATTGGAGCATTCAGGTTGACCAAGGCGCCATTCGCGAGCTGGAAATTGATCGGTCAGGCAAAACCATAAAAGCGAGTTTGGATGACGTTGGAACCGAGAAGCGAGAACCCAAGCTCCAATTGAAATCGAATGCGCAATGGCGCCTGATCGTCATTTAGCGGTCTTCTCTGAACTGCCCCGGCGTGACGCCGGCGAACTTCTTGAATTGCCGCATGAAGTGCGTATCGTGCTCGTAGCCGCAAGTTTCCGCAATGGCGGAAATCGACAAGGCGCTGTTCTGCAGCAGGTACTTGGCGTATTCCAGCCGTCCGTGGATCATGTCGCTCACAACGGAGCAGCCGAACATGTCTTTGTACAGATGTTGAAAATAAGACTTGCTCAGATTGACGCGGGCAGCGAGATCGTCAACCGTGGCGCGCTGGTGCGGCGAGTTGTACAGCTCGTTGCGAATTTCGGTCAATGCGCGATAATACCGCCCCGGCTTGTCCGCAAGCTGGGGCATCCGGCGAAGGTTGCACAGCTTGATAAGCAGCGCCCGCAGCTCGGCATCGATCGCCCGATCGGCCAGCGGACCGCCCATCTTCTGCATGCGGTGCAGCTCCATGATGCTCCTGGAGATCAAGAGCGGGTCCGCAGCCGGGATCGTTTCGTCGAGGGGAAATTGCAATTCGGCGAGCCATTCGGCCATGTCTTCTCCTTGGCAATGGAACCAGTCGTTGACGTAGGGCAGCTCCAGATCCCGATAGAGGTGGGGAGTGGAGGGTTGGAACAGAATATAGGAATCGCGCTCGGCGACCATGCGCTTCCCACTTGCGATCACTTCGGATCGGCTGCGGAATAAGACGAAAGCATAATCATTCGAACCGTGCGGGCGACGAAGCGTAATCCCCGTCGGATGCGCATAACGGTAACCGCATTTCAGCAATTGGATCATGTCGGAAACGCACTCCTCATACGGGTGAAAAAAGCAGATTAGGTCAGTTGATGCCAGCATAATCGATTGTGGCGTCATCCGCAATCTTTTAAGATGACAAGAGAGCGTACAGGATCATCCATTATGCTGGCGGCGGCAGTCGCTGCAATCGGAAGGGAAGAGCAGAAGACATGACCAATCGCATCGTCATTCATGCAGATCGTCCGAAATCGACCATCAACCGCAACATTTACGGCCATTTCTCCGAACACTTGGGCCGCTGCATCTACGAGGGGCTGTGGGTAGGCGAGGATTCCCCGATTCCGAATACGAACGGTATCAGGAGCGACGTGCTCGCTGCGCTGAAACGGATGAAGATCCCGGTGCTGAGATGGCCCGGCGGTTGCTTCGCGGAC
The DNA here is from genome assembly GCA_023391635.1 of Bacillota bacterium. Classification (GTDB taxonomy): domain Bacteria; phylum Bacillota; class Bacilli; order Paenibacillales; family Paenibacillaceae; genus Cohnella. The sequence continues at coordinate 99,398 of JAEWAQ010000069.1, forward strand.
GAGTATCACTGGAAAGACGGCATCGGCCCCCGGGAAGGGCGCAAGCGCATGATCAACACGCACTGGGGCGGCGTTGTCGAGAACAATCATTTTGGCACCCATGAATTCCTGATGTTGTGCGAGATGCTGGAGTGCGAGCCGTATATTAACGGCAACGTTGGCAGCGGCACCGTGCAGGAGATGTCCGAATGGATCGAGTATATGACATTCGACGGTGTGTCTCCTATGGCGGAGTGGCGGAAGCAGAACGGTCGGGAGCAGCCCTGGAAAGTGAAATACTTTGGCGTCGGCAACGAGAATTGGGGTTGCGGCGGTAACATGCGTCCGGAATATTACGCGGACTTGTACCGGCAATTCCAGACGTATGTGCGCAGTTACGGAGACAACCGTATTCACAAGATTGCGTGCGGTCCAAACGATCACAACTATGACTGGATGGAAACGTTAATGAAGCAAGCGCACCGCTTCATGGATGCGATTACGCTGCATTATTACACGCTGCCGGGCCCATCGTGGTCGCAGAAGGGCGCCGCGACCGGCTTCCCCGAGGCCGAATGGGGCATTACGCTGAAGAAAGCGCTGGTTATGGAACAGCTCCTCACCCGCCATTCCGCCATCATGGATCAATACGACCCGGACAAGCGGATCGACTTGATCGTCGACGAATGGGGTACGTGGTACGATGTAGAGCCGGGCACGAATCCGGGCTTCCTGTACCAGCAGAACACGATTCGCGATGCGCTTGTGGCCGGCATTACGCTGCATGTCTTTCATCGTCATAGCGACCGCGTCCGGATGGCGAATATCGCGCAGCTCGTCAACGTGCTGCAGGCGGTCGTGCTGACCGAAGGCGAGCGGATGGTGCTGACGCCGACCTACCATGTATTCGACATGTTCAAGGTGCATCAGGATGCGCAATTGTTGGACACGCATGAGTCCATCGCATCCATCGGTGAAGAGGGCAGCTCGCTGCCGCAAGTATCCGTATCTGCTTCCCGCGCGGCTGATGGCCGCATTCATGTAAGCTTATGCAACTTGGATCATCGATCCGGTGCAAGCGTCAAGCTCGAATTGCGGGGACTGACGGAGGAGAGGCTCAGCGTGCAAGAGGCTTCGACGCTGTCGTCCGACCGAACGGATGGCCATAACACATTCGATAGACCGGACCAGGTTGCGCCGGTAGCGTTCACCGAGTACCGGGCGGAAGGAAGCACCTTGACGGCGGAGCTGGCGCCGATGTCCGTCACGGTGCTGACGTTGGCGCAAGCATGATCGGAGTCGAGCCGCCGGTGGACCTTTCCTGCCGGGGGTGCAGGGACGAATTTCGCGTGACCGGGAACAGTATCCGCCGGATGCTGTCTTCCCCAATGTTCGATCCGGACAGCGGTCAGTGCGTGCCGGACGCGGTCTACGAAGAACGCCTGCGCCAATGCCGCGCCTGTGCGAAGCTGGTGCAGGGCCACACTTGTTCGCTGTGCGGTTGCATCGTGGACATCGCGGCCAAGCTGAAGGCCAAGCGCTGCCCGCTGCCGGGCGGGGGAGGTTGGTCGGCTTATGAATAGTCGCATATTCGCAGCAGAAAAATAAACACGGGAATGTGTCAAAAGCAGATGCAATATGATATAACGAGCACAAATGAACGAAAGTAGAAGAGCCGTGCTACCAACACGGCACCCCTACAACAGCCGCTTTTAAGGGCGGTTGGGTTTGGAATGGCGATCAGGAAATAGACCGCGGACGCGGTCTATTTCCGTTTATGGAATGAAAGTATAAGTACGACGAGAGTCGCGAATGAGATCATCAGCGACAATACATCCTTTAAGAAACCCCACAAAGTGACGATAAGCTCTGTAGTTGATTCCGATTACTTTGCGGGGGCCCCGAACATCTATGTAGTCGCATCACCTCCCTTCCGGGAGATTAGCCGACCGCCCTTGCGAGCCCTTCTGTTGCCCTCTAATTCTACCATAATCAATCTGGCATAGAAACATACATTCGCCATAGACGATGATTTTACTTGACGCCAATAGATTTTCCTCATAATCTTACTTATGAACGTTAACAAAGTTATATGTGAGGAGTGAAGTCTCATCATGCAATATCGCAAACTAGGCAACACCGGCTTGAACGTCTCGGCGCTCAGCTTCGGCGCTTCTTCGCTCGGCTCCGTGTTCAAGCAGATCGACGAAGGAGATGGCATCCGCACCGTACATGCCGCGCTGGATCAGGGCATCAACTTGATCGACGTATCTCCCTACTACGGACTGACGAAGGCGGAGACGGTGCTCGGCAAGGCGCTGGCAAGCGCGCCGACGACCAGGGACCGCTACATTTTATCGAGTAAAGCAGGGCGCTACGGCGAGAATACGTTCGATTTTTCGGAAGCCCGGATCGTCCGCAGCGTGGACGAGAGCCTCGCCCGCCTGAAGACGGATTATCTGGACATCTTTAATCTTCACGATATTGAGTTCGTACCGCTGGGGCCGATCCTCGAGGAGAGTATCCCGACACTGCAGAAGCTGAAGCAGCAAGGCAAGATCCGCTTCTTCGGCATCACCGGGTTCCCGCTGAAAATTTTCCAAACCGTCTTGTCGCAAACGAGCGTCGATGTCATCATTTCCTATTGCCACTATTCCTTGAACAACAACCGTTTGCTTGATTTGCTGCCGCTATTGGCGCAGAAGGGCGTGGGCCTGATTAACGCCTCCCCGATCTCGATGGGCCTGCTCAGCCGCCAAGGAACGCCAGATTGGCATCCCGCGACGAAAGAGATCAAGGAAGTGTGCCGGCAGACGGCGGCATATTGCAGCGAGCGAGGGGCGGACTTGTCCAAGCTGGCGATCCAATATGCGGTCCACAACGCGCAAATCCCGACCACCCTCGTCGGAACAGCGAACCCGGCGAACATTGCCAAGAACATCGCCTGGATCGAGGAGTCGATCGATCTCGATCTGTTCCAGGAAGTGCAGGAGCGGCTTCGTCCCATTCACAATTTCACATGGCCCGTCGGCCTGCCCGAGAACAACTGACAGGAGGATTCCGAACATGCAAGCAATCGTATGCGAAACCCCAAATCGGTTCAAAATGGTCAGCGCGGATCGACCGGCCATCCAGCCTGGAGATGCACTTGTCCGCATCCGCCGGGTCGGCATCTGCGGCACAGATCTGCATGCCTACAGCGGGCGTCAGCCGTATTTCACGTATCCGCGCATACTCGGACACGAATTGTCCGGCATTGTGGAGGAAGTTGGGGACGACGCCGCGGGGACGTCCGGCATCCGGGCGGGCGATCAAGTGTGCATTCTGCCGTATGTGGCATGCGGACAGTGCCGGGCATGCCGTCAAGGGAAGTCCAACTGCTGCGTGCAGTTGGAAGTGATCGGCGTGCACCGGGACGGAGGCATGCGGGAATTTATTGCCGTACCGCGGGCGCAATTGGTCCCTGTACCATCTATCAGCCTGGAAGCTGCCGCGATCGTGGAATGCCTCGGTATCGGAGCGCATGCCGTGCGCCGGGCGTCGATGGCACAGGGCGAGACGGCGCTCGTTATCGGAGCGGGGCCGATCGGCCTTGGCGTCATGAAGTTCCTGCATCTCGCGGGCATGCGCGTCATCGCGATGGATATGAACGCGCGGCGGTTGGCATTCTGCAAGCACTGGGGATCGGCAGACTTCACCGTACATGCCGCCGAGCAGCCGCTGGAACGGGTGCTCGAGTTAACCGGCGGGGATCTGGCCGACGTCGTGTTCGACGCGACCGGCAACGTCAAGTCGATGGAAGGCGCATTCGCCTATGCCGCGCATGGCGGCAAAGTCGTATACGTTAGTCTGGTAAGGGACAATATCACGTTCTCCGATCCGGATTTCCACAAGAAAGAGATGACGCTGCTCAGCAGCCGGAACGCAACGCGGGAAGATTTCGACACGGTCATTCGGGCAATGGAGGCGGGGCAAGTGGATACGGAATCGTTCATTACCCACCGCGCGCCGCTCGAAACGATGATTGGAGAGTTCGATTCCTGGTTGAAGCCGGAAACCGGCGTCATCAAGGCGATGGTGGAGCTATGAGGAGCGATAGGGTGGCGCGCGGCATGCCGCGAATCGATGCGCATCAGCATTTTATCGACTACTCTCCGGAGGAATATCCGTGGATCGACGGCGAGATGCAAGCGTTACAGCGCCCATTCATGCCCTACGATTTGAAGCCGCTCCTGGACGACTTGTCGTTCGACGGCTGCATCGCCGTACAAGCGAGGCAGTCCCTGAAGGAGACGGAATGGCTGCTGCAGCTGGCGGAGGAGCAGGATTGGATCCGGGGCGTCGTCGGCTGGGTGGACCTGCGGTCCCCGGATGTCCGGCAACAGCTCGAGCGGTTCAGCCGCAGCCCCAAGCTGAGGGGAGTCCGCCATGTGATCCATGACGAGCAGGACGACGAATTCGTCTTGGGCGAAGACTTCAACCGCGGAATCTCCATGCTGCAACATTTCCATCTCACGTACGATCTGCTCGTTTTCGAGAAGCACCTGCCCCAGACGCTCCGGTTCGTCGGGCAGCATCCGCACCAGCCGTTCGTCGTCGACCATATCGCCAAGCCGAACATCAAGGCACAAGCTGTCGATGATTGGAGCCGCGACATTCGTGCATTGGCCGCGCATGGCAACGTCTATTGCAAGCTGTCCGGCCTTGTTACCGAAGCCGATTGGCGCGGCTGGCGGGAGGAAGATTTTGCGCCGTACCTCGACATTGCGTTCGACGCCTTCGGCCCCGACCGGCTCATGATCGGCTCCGATTGGCCAGTCTGCACGGTGAGCCGGGACTATCAGTCGGTGATGAACATTGTGATCCGCTACTTGGCATCCCGATTTCCCCGGCATGTTCAGGACCAAGTACTCGGGGGCAACTGTGCGCGCTTCTACGCGATTGATCATTAAGACGAAGCTGATTATCGGCATCTGAGGAGATTACTTCTATGCCGGCGCGGTGATATGATATCGAGGAGCGGACGTTATTGGGCGCGTGATAACTAGAAGAGGAGCGGATGGGTATGGCAGAGATCGGAATATGGGAACCGGCCGAGCCGGGCGTGAAACGTAAAATTTTGCAGGCGCAAGGTGGTTTGATGATGATGGAGGTGCATTTCGAGCAGGGGGCGGAAGGCTATGAGCATCACCATCCGCATGAACAGATGTCCTATTGCTTGCGCGGCAGCTTCGAATTCCGCATCGACGGGAACGCGACCGTCGTTCGCGTAGGGGAGACAATCTATATACCTGGAGGCGCCAGGCACGGTGTGACGGCGCTGGAACCAGCCGCGCTGCTGGATGCGTTCACGCCGATTCGGCAAGACCTGCTGGGCGGATGATCGCACTTTCGGCGGGTGCGTGTTGAAATTGATAATCAAAACGACTAAAATGAACCTATATACACCGAAATGAACAAAATCAAACGAAAGGAGGTTGGCGCATGCAAATTCGTTATGCCGCCCATCCCGAGGCCGTCAAGCAGTAAGATACGACTCGACTGCGCGACGAATTTTTGATCGAGCAGCTGTTCGTTGCCGACCGATTGACGCTCTGCTACTCGCACGTCGATCGGTTCATCGTCGGTGGCGCTGTTCCGGTCAAGGGGACGGTGAAGCTGCTGGTCGATTCACAGCGGCGTCGGCACGGGCAGCTATACGTTCATATGAGGCATGGCGGGCGAAAACCAGGTGTTCGACGACATGGACGCCGTGGCGATGAAGGACCTGAGATAGCATGCCAATCTACCAGAATGGGGGATCCGAATGAACTCCCACCGTCGTTACGAAATGATTATGGAAATGCTGCTTGCGGACAGCGAAGTGACGGTGGCGGCTTTGAGCGAGCGGCTCGACGTGACCGGCAAGACGATTCGCGAGGATCTGGCCAAGCTTGAAGAGAGAGGCCTGCTCAAGCGGGTCCATGGCGGCGCGGTACTCGCCCATGCAGATCAGATCGGCATCCTGTCGGCGAAGAACCCGGTCTTCCACCACGCGGCGGAGAAGGTGGAAATCGCGGAGCTGGCGGCCGGATTGATCGAGCCGAAGGACATCATCGCGCTCGACGGCGGCACAACGACGCAGGAGATCGCGCGAAGGCTGCCGAACCAGCCGCTCACGGTCGTCACGAATGACGTGATCATCATCAGCGAGCTCGCCCGCAAGGATCAGATTCGCCTCGTCGTTCCCGGTGGTTACCGTGTCCGCAACATGCTGACGGGTACGGAAGCCGTTGCTTATATTCGCAAGCTGAACATTCATAAGGCGTTCCTGACGGCGACCGGAGTTCATCCGACGGACGGGTTCACGATCTACACCGGCGATTTCCTGGACATCAAGCGCGCCTGGATCGACACGGCTCGCGTCACTTACGTGGCGGCGGATCATCACAAATTCGGCCAAGGCGCCCTGTTCACCTTCGCGAAGCTGACGGAAGTGGAAGCGATTCTGACTGATTCGGGCATCTCGCCGCAAACGATCCGGCAATACGGGGACGCAGGCGTGCGGTTAATGACCAGTCCAGACAGAGGGGGTTGACGATGGCATTCGATTTGACGGGCAAGACGGCGCTCGTAACCGGCACTTCTGGCGGCATCGGACAAGCAATCGCGATCGGGCTGGCGGAAGCGGGCGCGCAGATCGTCGCGGTATCCGCGTCGAACAGCGACGAGACGGTCGCCGCCATTCACGCGCTGGGCGGCAAGGCGGAGCAGATTTCCGCTGATCTGAGCGATGCGGACGGATTGAATTCGCTATTCGCGCAGGCAATCGGCTTTTTCGGGCGCATCGACATTCTGGTGAACAATGCAGGCACGATCCGCCGGACGCCGGCCGCCGACCATGCGCGGCAGGATTTCGAAGACGTAATCCGTCTGAATTTGAACAGTGTGTTTTATTTGAGTCAACTGGCGGGACGCCACATGATCGAACGAGGCAGCGGCAAAATCATAAATATCGCCTCGATGCTATCGTTCCAGGGCGGCATCAATGTGCCCGGTTACACGGCCAGCAAGCATGCAGTCGCCGGACTGACCAAGGCGCTGGCCAACGAGTGGGCGAGCAAGGGGATCCAGGCGAATGCGATCGCGCCGGGTTACATCGAGACACGCAATACCGCTGCGCTCATCGCTGATAAGGCTCGTTACAAAGCGATCTTGGAACGGATTCCGGCTGGACGCTGGGGCAAGCCCGAGGATTTGAAAGGTCCGTCTGTGTTTCTGGCTTCATCGGCTTCGGATTATCTAAATGGACACGTGTTATGCGTGGATGGAGGTTGGATGGCAAGATGAAAGAGACTCGCAAGCTTTCCGAATTGCTGCAATCGCTCGCCGAGCAGAAGATTGTGGCAATCATTCGCGGCATCGATGCAGACAAAGGTGATCGGACCGCTCAGGCGCTGTACGAGGGCGGAATCGTCTTCCTGGAAGTGACGCTCAATACGGATGGCGCGCTGGACATGATTTCACGGTTCCGCTCGCAGTATGAGGGCAAGATGAGAATCGGCGCGGGCACCGTGCTCGACCTGGCGCAAGCCAAGGAAGCGGAAGCTGCCGGGGCGGAATATATCATCTCCCCGAACCTGGACGAGGAAGTCGTCACCTATTGTGCCGGTCGAGGGCTGGAAATCTGCCCCGGTACGATGACACCTTCGGAAATTGTCCGTGCCTACAAGCTGGGAGCGGGAGCCGTGAAGGTGTTTCCGATGGGCAGCCTTGGCGTCGGTTATTTGAAGGAAATCCGCGCGCCGCTGAACCACATTCCGATGGTGGCGACGGGCGGCGTCAATTTGCAGAACATTCGCACCGTGCTGGATGCAGGAGCGATCGCGGTCGGGCTTGGCGGTAATCTCGTCGACAAGAAGCTGATCGCGGAAGGCAAGTTCGATGAGCTGCGTCAGCTCGCGCAAGCCTATTCCGACGAAGTGCGGGGCGTGAAGCGCGCATGAGCGGGGGGGCGGAAGCAGTCAAGAACGATCAGGTCAAGGAGAGGAATGTGAGCGTGAACGCGGAGGACGCGGGGATGGGTGCAAGCGCGGGCGCGGATGATGTCGTTCGGGCGATTGAAGCGAACGCGGACGAATCGCAAAGCGGTCAAGGGACTGCAGCATCGTCCCCTGAGATCGATGTTGTAACGATCGGAGAGAGCATGATCCTGATGCAGCCTCTGACCGAAGGGCCGCTCGCCTACACGCCGCTGTTCACCCGCTCGATCGCGGGAGCGGAGTCGAACGTGGCGATCGGCTTGTCCCGACTCGGACGCCGGGTGCGGTGGATCGGGCGGCTCGGCGCCGACCCGTTCGGCGACATGATCGCTTCGACGTTGGCCGGGGAAGGCATCGACGTCTCCTGCGTCGAGCGGGATCCACAGCATCCGACCGCGATCTACTTCAAGGAATTCAAAGGATACGGCGATCCGAACGTGTACTACTACCGCAAGGGCTCAGCCGCTAGCCGGCTAGCGCCGGAGCACGTGCGGCCGGAGTGGTTAGCCGGAGCCCGGCACCTGCACGTCACTGGCATTACGCCCGCGCTCGGGTCGCACACGGCGGACGCGGTCCGCGAGGCGATGACGCAAGCCCGCAAGCAGGGGATGACCGTCTCGTTCGATCCGAACCTGCGGCGCAAGCTGTGGACCGAGGAGGAAGCGCGCCGCACGCTGCTGTCGCTCATTCCGTTGTGCGACCTATTCCTGCCGGGACTGGACGAAGCGGAGTTCCTGCTGGGCGAGAAGCCGGAAGAGCAATACGGCCCGAGCTTCGCGCAGATGGGACCGAAGGCGGTCGTGCTTAAGTTGGGCGAACGTGGCGCGACCGGTTACTTGGATGGACAGACGATTCCGGTCGAGCCTTATCGCGTGAGCCGGATTGTCGACACAGTCGGCGCGGGCGACGCTTTCGCCGCCGGGCTGCTGTCGGTGTATCTGGAGGAAGGCGGCAGCTTGACGGTTGACCGCTTCGAGCGGGCGATCCGCACGGCCGCCACGATGGGCGCGCTTGCCACGCAATATCGCGGCGATTGGGAAGGATTGCCCAAAGCCGCCGAACTCGAGCGCCTCATGGCGGGCGGCAAGGACGTTACGCGTTAACTTGGATTAGCTGCAGAAGGGCGATTTCCCGGGATTCGATCAGGAGGAAATCGTCTTTCTTCATGCTTCCCGCCAACCCGCGATAGCGTACTGCAGTTCCTCTGTTTGCCCGTCATCGGGCGAACCGCTCGCGATAGCGCACCGCAGCTCCGCTGTTTGCCCGCCACCCGGCGAACCGCCCGCGATAACGCACTGCATTTCCGCTGTTTACTCTCCAATGCTCTGTCGCCGAATGGGTGGAAGCGGCTTGGTCGGGGTGAATTGGCAATGTTCTGTCGTCAAATGGGCGGAAGCGGCTAGGGAGGAAAGGTAGCTTATGCCCTGCAGTAGGCTTTCATTTTCGTTCCTGAGCGAAGGGGATATCGGCAGAATGCGGATCGCGGCGAAGGGACGATCACTCGGGCAAGTAGAAGTCAATCAGTCTATCAATCTTGCCGAGAGGACGCCTTCTTCAAGCAACGAAGGTGATAAGGGGGTGGTGAATCGGCGACATCCGTGAAATACTTGTAGAAAATCATTGCATCTCCCACCCATTTCCCATCATATGTGTTAAAATAAAATGGAACGTATGTTTGGTTTTTGGGGGTGGTGGTGTGTCAAAGCCAACATATCGAACATATCAAGTATGGATCAAGCCCGGTCATCGACTGTATGTCTACGCGGATCGGATGTGCCGAGAAGCGAAGAACTTGCATAACACGACGAACTTTTATATCCGCCAAGTGTTTACGGCCCTCCGCCAAGACGAGCCCCTTCAGCCCTTGCAGCAACAAATCATGGACACGTTGCAGGCGAACATCGGCTTGATGAACGAACGTCAACTGGAAGCCCATCAGAAGAGACTTCGGAAGCAACTTCTGAAACCGGCCGACCAGCGCAAGGACTCGCATTGCCGCCTGTT
>JAEWAQ010000012.1 GCA_023391635.1 Bacillota bacterium
GCTGTTCTACAACCGCAAACGAATTCATGGCAGCCTGGGATATATGTCGCCCAATCAATTTGAATCCTTGTATTACAAACGTGTAAGTTAAGCAATTTCGGGTGTCCACTTTCTTGACAGAAGTCCAGTTTTGCTGTTCATTAAATAGATGCTGTTCACTTAAAGAAGATGAACTGTACTTTATACAGTAACTTTGCCATGAAACCTCATATCAACGTTTAAACAATCAAACTGCCGGAACTTCTTCTAAAAGAAAATCAGTTTCACAGCCCCAATCGCCGACAGCGCAAGCACGCTATATTGAAACCAACGCTCCGGCAATTTGGCAAGCACACGAATGCCTATCCAAGCACCCGCCAGAATCGGGACAATCATCCAAACATTGAAAACAAGCGAATCCCACGTAATCATACCAAGTCCGACGGAGAACGGCACCTTGAGCAGGTTGACGCAGAAGAAGAACCAGGCGCCGGTCCCGACAAACAATTCCTTCGGCAGCTTCTTGGCGAGCAGGTAGATTGACATCACACCGCCGGCCGCATTGCCGATCATCGTCGCGAATCCGGCCATGGCGCCAAGGAATGGATTGAACCAAGCAACCAGCCAATCGGGCATGCCGACTTTGCCGCCAAACCGTTCCCGCAGAAGATGCAGAGCAATGAGCGCCAGCACGATCCACCCGATCGTTAATTTCAATTGCGTGTCGTTCACGAATTCGAGGAAAAAGTAACCGACCACGATCCCGACCATCACCCACGGAATGAGTACCCACAAATACTTCCATACCACTTTGCGACGATAATAGATGACCGCGATAATATCTCCGGTGATCAACATCGGAAGAATAATGCCGACGGAATCCTTCGCCGGGAAGATCATCGCCATCAGCGTGACGGCAAATATGCCTGAACTGGGCACGCCTGTCTTGGAGAATCCAATCATGATAGCCACAACGACGCCAATCGCAATATCTATCCAATCCAACTGCACATACTTCTCTCCCCGTTCCTCTGCCTCCGTACATTTTAGCACCGCCAGCAAGTGATTTGCGCGATTTCGCAAAATAAAAAACCGGGTCCGACGTCGCAGCGCCTTCACCGGTTCCAATCACTCTATATTCCAAGCTTCCAACAATTCATCGAGCTATCATCAATTCGTAGCGAACACTTCGCGAATAAATAACTGCCTCTCCTGCATGAGATTCACGATATTCCCATGAACGGACACCATCGGTCTCGTCGGGTTGTTGCGATCCGAGAACACAATCTCCCCGATACGCCCGTCGTTGAGCCGGACGAACACGCCATTATGGAACTGGGTCGCCCGCTCGATGAATGTCTTGACGAACAGCGGGTCGAGCTTGCCGAACGATTCCTTCTGCAGCTCTTCAAGCACCAGGTACGGCGATTCCGCCTTCTTGTAATTGCGGTTGGAGGTCATGGCATGATACATGTCGGCAATCGCCACGATCTTGGCATAAGGATGGATCTTCTCTCCGGTAACCTTCATCGGATACCCGCTGCCGTCGATTCGCTCATGATGCTGCAGCGCGGTCAGCCAGACGCCTTGATTCAGCGCCGTCCCGCCCTCGAGCAAGCGGAAACCATATACCGTATGCTGTCTGACTTCGTGAAGTTCCGCGCTGGTCAGCGGCGAGGATTTGTGCAGAATCGCCGAATCGACCTTCACGTTGCCGATGTCGTGCAGCAACCCCGCCATGGCGATCTGCATCCAATCCTTCTCCGGCAGCTTGTTCCACTTGGCGAGCAGGTAGGACGTCATCGCGCACAAGACGGAATTGCGCAGCAACACATTCTCCTTATTGCCGGCATTCGGCACAAGGAAGGAGATGATGTTGTAATCGTCGATATGCCGGAGCAGCGCGCTGAGTCCATTGCGAAGTTCGAGCACCGGCAGCTTCATGCCGGAAGCGATCATGGAGAAGGTGCGTCCCAGCAGCCTCTCCATATGAATGAATTCCTGTTGCAGCGATGAGAGCTTCACCTCTGCCGATCCCGAAGCGGATTCCTCGGACGATGATTCGTCGTCCGTCTCATCCAGTCCGGCGCGCCTGATGTCGACGGACGGAATCAGGAACGCCTGCAATATTTCCAGATCGCGCTCCGAGAGCGTTCGCCCTTCCTCAAGAAGGATGCTGCCGAATGCTGTCTGCACGTCGCTACCGAGATGGTCGCCGACTTGTGCCTGCATTGCGGGAATCACCGGCATACCGAGAAGCCCCCTTCTCCAGAAATGGATCCTTCACCGCTATTCAGCCGACGGTTCGCCTTCTTGCGCATCCTGGTCGGCCGCATCGTCCAGATCGGCATCGTCGCCGTGGTCGTCTTCGCTGCGCGGAGCGCGGGTGACGGTGGAGACGGCATCGTCTTCGCGAATGTTGATCAATTTGACGCCTTGCGTAATACGGCCCATCGTGTTAATGCCCGACATGCTCGTGCGGATCAATGTACCGGATGTCGTCATGATCATGAGGTCTTCGTCGTCCTGCACGACCTTCAGACTGACGATTGCGCCGTTCTTATCTGTCACGTTCAGCGTCTTGATACCTTTGCCGCCGCGGGATTGCGTCCGGTACTCCGACATGAGCGTACGCTTGCCGTAGCCTTTGGCCGTGACGATCAGCACTTCCTTGTCCGGGTCGACGACGTCCATGTCGATCACGACATCCTCGTCGTCCAGCGCGATCCCTTTGACGCCTGTCGCTGAACGCCCCATCGCGCGAACGTCCTGTTCCGGGAACCGGATCGACATCCCTTGGCTCGTCGCCATGATGATTTCCCGGTCGCCGTCCGTCAATTTAACGCCGATCAAGTCGTCATCCTCGCGCAGCGAGATAGCGATCAAGCCGACCTTGCGAATGTTTGCGTAATCGTCGAGCGGCGTCTTCTTGACAATGCCCTTGCGGGTGGCGAAGAACAAGTAGCGATTCGGTTCGAACGCCTCCACGGGAATGACGGCATTGATCGTCTCGCCCTGCTCGATCTGAATCAGGTTGATGATCGGCGTGCCGCGAGCCGTCCTGCTCAGATCCGGAATTTCGTACGCCTTTAGCCGGAAAACCCGCCCCTTGTTCGTAAAGAACAACAGGAAATGGTGGGTGTTGGAGATGAACAGGTTCTCGACAAAATCGTCATCCTTCGTGCCCATCCCGGTGACGCCGCGTCCGCCGCGGCGCTGGCTGCGATACGTCGATACCGGCAGACGCTTGATGTAGCCGGAATGACTCATCGTAATGACGACATCGTCGCGCGGGATGAGATCCTCGTCGAGAATTTCGTTGTCGCTATGCGTAATTTCGGTCCGACGATCGTCGCCGAACTTTTGCTTGATCTCTTCCAGTTCTTCGTCGATAATATTCAGCTTGAGCTGCTCATCGGCCAAGATCGCCTTATACTCCGCAATCTTCTGCATGATCTCCTGATATTCTTGCTCGATCTTCTCCCGTTCCAAGCCGGTCAGGCGCTGCAGACGCATATCGAGTATCGCCTGCGCCTGATCGTGCGACAGACCGAACCGGCTCATCAAGCCGTCGCGGGCTTCCTCTGCCGTGCGCGAAGCGCGAATGAGACTGATCACTTCGTCCAGATGGTCCAGCGCGATGCGCAAGCCTTCCAGGATGTGGGCGCGCGCCTCCGCCTTCTTCAGATCGAACTCCGTGCGACGCGTGATGACTTCGATCTGATGCAGAATATAGTACTGCAGCATGTCGCGCAGGTTGAGCACCTTCGGCTCTTTGTTGACGATCGCGAGCATATTGACGCCGAAGGTGGACTGCATCGCTGTTTGCTTGTACAAATTGTTCAGCACGACGGTCGGCGTCACATCGCGGCGCAGCTCGATGACGATGCGCATCCCGTTGCGGTCGGATTCGTCGCGCAAGTCGGTAATGCCCTCGATCTTCTTCTCCCGGACCAGCTCCGCGATCTTCTCCACCAATCTCGCCTTGATGACCTGATACGGCAGCTCATGCACGATAATTCGCGCCTTGCCGTTCGTCTCCTCGATGTCCGCCCGCGCCCGCATCGTAATCGAGCCGCGGCCGGTCCGATACGCTTGGCGGATGCCTTCGCGACCGAGAATGAATCCGGCAGTCGGGAAATCCGGCCCGTGAATATATTCCATCAGATCCTGAGGCGTCAATTCCGGATCGCGAATCAGCGCCTGCGTGCCGTTGATCACCTCGCGCAAATTGTGCGGCGGAATATTGGTCGCCATGCCGACGGCGATCCCGGTATTCCCGTTGACGAGCAAATTCGGGTAACGGGCCGGCAGCACGGACGGCTCCTGCTCTTCGCCGTCATAGTTGGGGATGAAATCGACGGTCTCCTTGTTCAGGTCCCGCAGCATCTCCAGCGTAATCTTGGACATTCTCGCTTCGGTATAACGCATAGCTGCCGCCATGTCACCGTCTATGGAACCGAAGTTGCCATGTCCGTCGACAAGCATGTAGCGCATCGAGAAATCCTGCGCCATCCGCACCATCGCTTCGTAGATGGAAGAATCGCCGTGCGGATGGTATTTACCGATGACTTCACCGACGATGCGCGCCGATTTCTTATACGGCTTGTCCGGCGTCATGCCGAGCTCCGCCATCGCATACATGATGCGGCGGTGAACCGGCTTTAAGCCGTCCCTTACGTCCGGCAGGGCACGGCTGACAATAATGCTCATTGCATAATCCATGAACGATTCCCGCATCTCGGTGCCGATATCGCGGTCGTGGATATGGGAACGCTGCTCTTCCGCCATGAAGATCCTCCTTGCTCCTTGCTCATCGCGATCCGGTCGGTGCGATCCTCACACCATGAGCTTCATCATGTCATATAGTGAACAATGAATAATTTATTATATCATATCGGCAATTTGAAAGGTTGGGTTGCACCTTATGGTCATCCGACGCGTCGTCAGCAAGTGGGCCAAAACGAACGCGCTTCTCGCCGATCCCGATCTGAAGAAATTCGTGCCCGTCACCCTTCCCTTCCACGAACATACAGTCAGGCAAATGCTGAACCGGATGAAAATGGTGTACGTCAAACCAGTCAATGGCACGTTTGGCAAAGGCGTTATTCGGGTCGAACAAGCGGATGGTGCGGAATATCCGTATGGATTTCAGTCCGGCGAGCGACAATATCATTATCGAACGTTCGAAGCGATGTTTCGCAAGCTGCTGGACGTCAAACGCAAACGGCCTTACTTGGTGCAACAGGGAATCGAGCTGCTTAAATACCGCGGCAGACGATTCGATATCCGGCTTATGGTACAGAAGAGTCCGAAGCGCAGTTGGGTGTCGACCGGTCTCATCGGACGTCTCGCCCATCCGCGCAAGATCGTCACGAATTATCATAGCGGCGGTACGCCGATGCCTGTCGAGAAGCTGCTCGGTCCGCATATGGATCCGCAGCTATCCGCATCCTACCGGGCCGATCTGCTGAAATTCGGAACGGCCGTTGCCGGCGTTATCGAAGCGAAATTCCCCGGTGTCAAGGAGCTTGGAATCGATATCGCCGTCGATTCCGCGGGCAAGCCATGGATTCTCGAAGTCAATACGAGTCCGGACCCGTTCCTGTTCCGCAAGCTGCCCGACCGCTCCATCTTCCGCCGCATTTACCGCTACGCCGTCCACTACGGGCGTTTCCGCCGCCGCCGCTATAAGCGTAGCAAACGCTAAACGTCCAGGTTGCGCACGAACTTCGCATATTGCTGGATGAAATCCCGTCTCGGTTCAACGTTGTCGCCCATCAGCGTATCGAAGATCAAATCCGCCTGCAGCGCATCTTCAATGCGCACCTGCAGCATCGTCCGGCTATCCGGGTCCATCGTCGTATCCCAGAGCTGTTCGGCGTTCATCTCGCCCAGACCTTTGTACCGCTGTACATTGATCTTGACGCCTTCACCGAACTCAGCCATGATCTGGTCGCGTTCCTTCTCCGACTGCGCGTAGCGCACGACCTTGTTGCGCTCGATCTTGAACAGCGGCGGCTGCGCGATATACACGTATCCGGCCTCGATCAGCTTGCGCATATAGCGATAGAAGAATGTCAGCAGCAGCGTGCGGATGTGCGCGCCGTCCACGTCGGCGTCAGTCATGATGCAGATTTTGTGATAGCGGGCCTTGGACAGGTCGAAATCGTCGCCGATCCCTGTGCCTAGCGCCGTGATGATCGCGCGAATCTCGAGATTGCTCAGAATCTTGTCAAGCCGCGCTTTCTCGACGTTCAGAATCTTGCCCCGCAGCGGAAGAATCGCCTGAAAATGCCGATCCCGTCCCTGTTTGGCCGAACCGCCCGCCGAGTCGCCTTCGACGATGAACAGTTCGCTGATCGAAGCGTCCTTGGAGGAGCAATCCGCTAGCTTGCCAGGTAGCGCGCTGACCTCCAGCGCGCTCTTGCGCCGCGTCAATTCTCTCGCCTTGCGGGCCGCTTCCCGCGCACGCGAAGCCTGCAGCGCCTTGTCGATCACCTTGCGCGCGATGGCGGGGTTCTCATCCATGAATTCCATCAGCTTCTCGCCGAGCAGCGATTCGACGATCCCGCGCACTTCGCTGTTGCCGAGTTTCGTCTTCGTCTGGCCTTCGAACTGCGGTTCGGGAATTTTCACGGAGATGATCGCGGCAAGCCCTTCGCGCACGTCGTCTCCCGTTAAATTGGATTCGCTCTCTTTCACGAAGCCCATCTTGCGGGAGTAATCGTTAATGATCCGCGTCAAAGCGCTCTTAAAGCCGGATTCGTGCGTTCCGCCTTCATGCGTATTGATATTGTTTGCAAAAGAGTAGATGTTCTCGGTATAGCTGTCATTATATTGCAGGGCGATCTCGCAAGCGATCTGCTCGCGCGTGCCTTCGACGTAGATCGGCTGCTCGTGCAAGGCTTCACGCGTTCTGTTCAAGTATTGGACGAATTCCATGATGCCGCCATCGTACTTGAACGTCTCGCTAATGCCTGTCCGCTCGTCGGTAATCGAAATCTGGATGCCTTTGTTCAGGAAAGCAAGCTCGCGGATGCGGCCGACCAGGGTGTCGTATTCGTAGACTGTCGTTTCCGTGAACACTTCCGGATCCGGCTTGAATTTCGTCTGGTTGCCGGTCTCTTCCGTATCTCCGACGATCCTCACATCGTATTGCGGCACGCCTCTGCGGTATTCTTGCTGATAAATATGGCCGTCCCGCTTGACCGTGACGATGACTTGCTCAGACAGCGCATTGACGACGGACACGCCGACGCCGTGCAGGCCGCCGGACACTTTGTATCCTTCTCCGCCGAACTTGCCGCCCGCGTGCAGCACCGTCATGACGACTTCGAGCGTCGAACGCTTCATTTTCGGATGCTCGCCTACCGGAATACCCCGCCCGTTATCGGTAACGGTAATGCTGTTATCTTCATGAATCGTCACGGTGATTTGATTGCAATAACCCGCGAGCGCTTCGTCAATGCTGTTGTCCACGACTTCCCATACGAGATGGTGCAATCCCCGCGCACTGGTCGAGCCGATATACATGCCGGGACGCTTGCGAACCGCTTCAAGGCCTTCGAGTACTTGTATCTGGCTTTCATCGTAGGAATTATGCTGCGAATTCACGGACAAACCCTCCACCGCCTTCTTTGCGTTACCGAGCGATTGCTCCTTGCTGCCGATGCTATTTCGAATGCTGTTCAATAGCGAAGTCAATTATCCAGGAAATGGGCCCTCTTCTTAAGCGTGGAAGATGAGATTGGCGAATAGTAGACCCGATCTACCGCCACGACGATCGACTTCGGATCTTCTTCCCCGATCGTCTCGACCTTGCGGTTCTTCTGCGCCTGGACAACGAAATGCTTGGAAATTTTCGAGGATTGCTCGATCGAAATATCGAATATCGCGATCAATTGCGAGGTTCGGATGATCTTCTCGCCTCCGAGATGAATGTACATTAAGCCTCCTCCTCATGGCATCAATGCGCCGCCTTGCACATGAAAAACGGCGGCATCCCGCAAGCGGCTCATGTTTACGCTTTCCAGCCCGGTCGTCGTGATGAACGTTTGCACCCGGCTCTGGAACGTCTCTATGAGCTGCGTCTGCCGCTTCTGATCCAATTCCGACAAGACGTCATCCAGCAGAAGAACGGGGTATTCTCCGATTTCCTCGCGCATCAATTCCAGTTCCGCCAGCTTCAGCGACAATGCCGCGGTTCGCTGCTGGCCCTGGGAGCCGAACGATTGCACGTCTTTCCCGTTGATGGCGAATGCCAGGTCGTCCCGATGGGGGCCAATCAAGGTCATGCCGCGACGAAATTCCTGCTCTTTGTTCTGTGTTAACTTTATCATAAATTGCTGGAATAAAGAAGTTGCATCTTCGGACTCGCCGCCGCTGCCGCCTTCGTGCCCGAACGAAGGTTTGTAGGCGACTTCGAGTTTCTCCGTCCCGGCTGTAATGCCGCTATGAATTTTTTCGGCCCATTGCTGGAGATGATAAATAAAGTTTTTCCTTCTTTGCATCATTTTAACACCGTAAGTCGCAAGCTGTTCGTTCCATACCGCGAGCAGATCCGCCTGGGCGGCGGACGGGTTCGTCGATTTCAGGTAATTGTTGCGCTGCTGCAATATTTTCTGATACTGCTGGTGGTCGTACAAATAGCCGGGGTGCACCTGGCCGATCTCCATGTCCATGAAGCGGCGGCGCACGCCCGGCGCTCCCTTGACGATATCGAGATCTTCCGGTGCGAACAACACCACGTTGAGCGATCCGACGAATCCGCTGAGCTTGCGCTGCTCTAGTCCGTTCAGCTTGGCTTTCTTGCCCTGCGGGCTAAGCTGGAGCTCGAGCTTCACATTCCCGTATCTGCGCTCCAGTTCGGCCTTGATGATAGCAGTCTGTCCGTTCCAAGCGATCAACTCGCGGTCTTTGGACGTTCGGTGCGACTTCGTAAGCGCCAACACGTGGATAGCTTCTAGCAAGTTCGTCTTGCCTTGGGCGTTGGGACCGATGAAAATGTTGACGCCCGCGCCGATCTGAAGCTGCAGCGATTCGTAGTTGCGATAATGGTGTAGTTCGATCGACTGGAGTTGCATGAACTTTATCCTCTCCGCGGTTCGCTAACGGATGCCGATGACGAACGTTCCGCAGCCGTCCACTTCGACTTGATCGCCGGGTACGAGTTTACGGCCTCTCCGATTGTCCGGCTGTCCGTTCACAAGGATGGTCGCCTCTTGCAGGTATGCTTTCGCTTCTCCGCCAGTCGCGATGCAGTCGGCCAGCTTCAGCATCTGTCCAAGCGTAATGTATGGCGTCGATATGCCGATTGTCTTCATCGTTGGCTTCCTCAATTCGTCGTCCGGTAAGGAAGAATGAGATGCAGGTGATGCTCGTGATCCCGCGGCCGGATAATGATCGGGCTCATCGCGCCCGTGAATCCGATGAACAGCTGTTCGCTGTCGATGACTTTCAGCGCATCCAGCATGAATTTGGAGTTAAAGGCGATCCGCAGCGGTTCCCCCCGCAGCTCCACCGTTTCCAATTGTTCGGTTACACGCCCGATTTCGGAAGAACTGGATGAAATTTCGATACTTTTACCATCTTCGAGCGTCGCGAGGCGAACGATGTTCGTTTTTTCTTCCCTCGACAGCAAGTAAGCGCGGTCGATCGCTTCTCCGAGCTGCCGCGTGTTCAGAATCAGTTCTGTTTTGAACGTCTCCGGAATAATCTTGGAAGTATCGGGATACGTACCGTCGAGCATGCGGGAGTAGAACAGGACGTTGTCGAGCTTGAACAGCACCTGGTTGTCCGCGACGACGATGTCGACCATCGCATTCTGGTCTGGAATGAGCTTGGCCAATTCGGACATCGTCTTGCCCGACACGACGATGCCGGAGAAGCGCATATCCATGGAATCGATCGTAACAGCGCTCTTGGCGAGCCGGTGCCTGTCCGTCGCGACGAACTTGAACAAGCCTTGCTCGAGACTCCATAGTATGCCTGTCAGAATCGGTGAAGATTCGTTGACAGATACGGAGAATACCGTCTGACGAATCATGTCGCGGAGTTGATCTCCGGGTATGGTAATCATTTCATCTTCGGAGATCGACGGCAATACCGGGAATTCCTCCGGATCGAGACCTGCAAGCTGGATGTCGGTGGAGCCGGAGCGGATCATCGTCTGGAAGCGGTCGCCGACTTCGATTTGGACTTGTTCGTGCGGCAGCTTCTTGACCATCTCGACGAGAAATTTGGCGGGAAGCACGACGCTGCCCGTCCGCTCGATTTGCGCGATCGTTTTATCGGGTGTTGCAAGCGGAACAAAGCTTTGGATGGAAATATCCGTATCACTCGCCGTGAAGGTAATGCCTGCGTAAGTCGCATCGATCTTGATTCCGCTGAGAATCGGGATCGTCGTACGAGCTGCCACCGCCTTGGATACTTGTTGGACAGCTTCGTTCAGCTCATGACGCGTAATCGTTAATTTCAATGGGGTCACCTCGTAGATCAAGTATAAGGGTTAATAGGTTTCGGCTTGTTATCGTAAAACGTATAGCTTTGGCGTAATTTGTATCATCCGTGACGGACGGCGAAGCCGCTTATTTTTGTATTGTATCATGTTTAATTATTTAAGTCGTAGTAGTAGGTGCGGTGAATATGTGGATAACACGAAAAAAGTCGAAAAGAACGCCTATCCACATGTGCATGAGTTGTGTATAGGCGTCTTGGTTGTTCAAGGGTTATTTCAGTTCAAATTTTTGATTTTCTCGGTGAGCGAATGAATGACTTTATAAAGATCCTGATCGATTTTCAGCTGCTTCGAGATCTTATCGTGCGCGTGGATGACCGTTGTATGATCGCGGCCGCCGAAGGCGTCGCCAATCTTGGGCAGTGAGAATTCGGTCATCTCGCGTGACAAGTACATGGCGACCTGCCTGGGAAAGGCGACGGCCTTCGTTCGTTTGCGGGCTTTGAACTCTTCAAGCCGCAGGCCGTAAAATTCTCCGACGCGCTGCTGGATATCCTGGATCGTAATGATCCGGTTGCGTCCCGTCGGCAGTATATCCTTGAGCGCTTCGGCGGCCAAGTGGGACGTGATGTCCTGATTGAACATCGAAGAGTAAGCGACGACGCGGATCAGCGCGCCTTCGAGCTCGCGGATGTTCGTATCGATCATATTGGCGATGTACATCATCGCTTCGTTCGGAATGTCGAGATTTTCCGCCTTCGCCTTCTTGCGCAGAATGGCGATGCGGGTCTCCAGATCGGGCGGCTGGATATCCGTAATGAGTCCCCACTCGAACCTGGAGCGAAGCCGCTCTTCAAGGGTCGGAATTTCCTTGGGCGGTCGGTCGGACGAGATGATGATCTGCTTGTTCTCGCCGTGCAGGGCGTTGAACGTATGGAAGAACTCTTCCTGGGTGCCGTCTTTGCCTGCCAGGAACTGAATATCGTCGATCAGCAGGACGTCGATGTTGCGATACTTGTTGCGGAAACTTTCGCCGCTGTTGTCGCGGATGGCGTTGATGAATTCGTTCGTGAACTTCTCGGAAGAAATATAAAGTACCTTGGTGCCGGGATCGTTCTCCAATATGTAGTGACCGATCGCATGCATGAGGTGCGTCTTGCCGAGTCCTACGCCGCCATATAAAAAGAAAGGATTATACGCGTTGGCCGGCTGTTCGGCCACGGCCAGCGATGCGGCATGCGCAAATCGGTTGCCGGCACCGATGACGAAGGTGTCGAACGTGTATTTCGGGTTTAGCATCGAAGCATTCTCTTCGATGGCGATCGACTTCGTTGCCGCTACTTGCTGAAACGGCACTGGCTGCTCGGCGGGCCGCGCTTCTTCGACGTCAAATTTCACCGTGACAGGCCGACCGATGGAATCGGCGATCGTCGTTGCGACCAACTTCGTATATCGGGACTCCAGCCATTCGGCGGTGAAGACGTTCGGCGCCGTGACGACGACGACATCATCACTGAGGAAGGAGGCTTTGGTGGACTTGAACCACGTATCGAAACTAGGCTTGCTCAACTTGGTCTGGATGACGGAGATTACTTGCTGCCAGAGCTCACCGTTCGCACGATCCACAAGAAACTCACTCCTTATTACCTGTTACAGATCGACATAAAGTGATTCAAAGAAGGACAACTACGCATCTGGATGAAAGGAAGATGGCAAGTTATCCACATTATTCTCTGAATTCTTTGATGAGTTGTCCATAACAATGGGGAATTGTTCACAAAGTTATCCACAGGGTGTTGATATTATTCGGGGAAAAAGATGTTATCCACTGGGGAGAACACGATTAATCATAGCAAAGAAAGATGCGGAATTCAACGGATTTTCGGGGCTTATCCTCGGTTTCCATAACTTGTGGAAGCATCTTGTACACACCACAAGATATTGTTGATATTTTGTGTTATTCGTCGATTGAAGGGGTGTAATGGCAGAAAATCCGCATAAAATTATGCACATGTGAATAAGTTTTTGTAAATTACAATCTGTTCATTGACATTTTCCCGCGGCCGTGTTTTAATGGAGGGACCTGAGTTTTGAAGCAAAGGGGTTGAAATAGATGGGTCCGACATTCAAGCCGAACGTAAGCAAGCGCAAGAAAGTTCACGGTTTTCGTTCGCGGATGAGCACGAAGAACGGCCGTAAAGTATTGAAGGCTCGCCGGCAAAAAGGCCGCAAAGTTTTGACGGCATAATGACGAAGACCACTGCGGTGGTCTTTTTTCAATCTGGGCCCGGCCTTAATGGCGTAGTTGGCGGCCGGAATGATGGAGCGTTCCCATGCAGAGGAAGTTAAGGCTGCGGAAGAAGCAGGATTTTAACAAAGTTTACCGCCACGGGCGTTCGTTCGCGAACGCTCAATTCGTCGTGTACTGGCGAAAGCAGACGGTGCCCGGCTGTTTTCGCCTGGGCGTATCGGCCAGCGCCAAGCTGGGCGGGGCGGTTGTGCGCAACCGCCTGCGCAGAAGGGTGAAGGAGATCGTGCGGCTGAACGCCGACAAGCTGCAGGGGGCATACGATCTGATTCTGATCGTGCGTAAGCCTGCTCTGGTGCTATCCTATAAAGAGATGGAAGGCAGCGTGCTTCACGTGCTGCGGAAGGCAGGATTGTTGAAAGGCGGAACGCCGCTCGCGAACGGTTCGGGGCGCCATGCGGGCAAATCGCGCGTGGGAGGTTCCCGGGCAACTCATCCGGCGAAAGGGCTTCGTGAGAAGCCGGACAAGCCGGAGTAGACCATTGGTATTCTTTCCTCTATAAGGAGGACAAAGTCGTTTTTACTTGCCCCTCTTCTTATGGTATAGTGTTCATGTAACATGGACGAGGAGTATTTATTTCACATGTTCTGGATTTGCCGTATATGTGTGCGGATACAGAGAGGAGTTAAAGGTTTTGTTGTTGCGAAATCGCAAATTTTGGACCGTGATCGGCGCGATCGGGCTGATGGCGGTGCTGGCGGGCTGCTCGCCGATTACGAATACGAGTACGACTGATCAGATGGCGAGTAGCGGCTCCTGGTGGACGCGCAACGTCGTTTACTGGTTCTCGCTCATGCTGGATACGTTCGCCGATTGGTTCAACGGAGAGTATGGCATCGCAATCCTGCTGTTGACCGTTATCGTGCGGACGATCATTCTGCCGCTCATGCTCAAGCAGTACAAGAATACGAAGGCGATGCAGAAGCTTCAACCGGAGATGAAGCAGATCCGGGAGAAATACAAGGATGATCCGAAGAAGCAGCAGGAAGAAATGATGAAGCTGTATCAGACGCACCAGGTCAACCCGCTTGCGGGCTGTCTGCCGATGATCGTCCAGATGCCGATCTTCATCGCGCTGTACAACTCGATTTACATGAACTCCGAGATACGGGACCATACGTTCCTTGGTCTGAAGCTGGGACTTGCACCAAGTGAAGCGGGACATTGGTACTACTACATCATTCCTGTCATTGCCGCGATCACAACGTTCGTGCAGTCCAAGATGATGTCTTCGCAGCAGCAGATGATGGGACCGATGAAAGGTCTCATGATGGTGTTCCCGGTGTTGATCTTCGTCATGGCGATCAACTTTGCCGTCGCGTTGCCGTTGTACTGGATATATAGCAACATCTATACAATTGTTCAGAACTATTTCATGTATGTGCGTCGTTCGCCGCAACCTGAGGACAAGCCGGACGATTCTCCTAAGAAGTCCGGAGGCAACAAGTCCCGCGGGAAAGGCAAGAAGGGGGCCCATGCCAAGTGAAAAAACTGCAGGTATCCGGTAAATCGGTGGAGGAAGCGGTACGAATCGGTCTTTCCCAATTGGGTGTCGGGGAAGATCGGGTGAAAGTCGCGGTGTTGGAACAGCCGAGCAAAGGGTTGTTCGGGCTCATCGGAGCCAAAGAAGCGAGAGTGGAACTGGAACTGCTGCCCGACGGCATTGAAGAAGCGACTGCTTTTCTTCGTGAAGTCGCGGCAGCGATGGGACTGAACGTAACGGTAGATCGTGAAGAAGAAGCGGAAGCCGTTCGCCTCAACGTGCAAGGCTCGGAACTCGGTCTTTTGATCGGGCGCCGGGGACAAACGCTTGATTCCCTGCAGTACCTCGTCAACATCGTGGCGAATCGCCATTCGGAACGCCATCTTCGCATCGTGCTGGATGCCGAGCAGTTCCGCGAACGAAGACGCCATACGCTGGAGGCGCTCGCGGACCGCATGGCCATACGGGTGATCAAGACGGGCAAAGAAGTCGTGCTCGAACCGATGACTTCTCAAGAGCGGAAGATCATCCATACCCGGCTGCAAGGGCGTACGGACGTGAATACGTATAGCCAAGGGAACGAACCGAATCGGCGCATCGTGATCGCGCTCAAGTAAGCTCGGCGAGACAACGCAATGGCTGCCGTATGGCGGACCATTGCGTCTTTTTTGATTTCATGTAGCAGGGAAAGAAGGTTACGAAATGGGAATGGCGGAAGATACGATCGCCGCCGTCGCGACAGCGCTGGGCGAAGGCAGTATTGCCGTCATTCGCGTCAGCGGTCCGGACGCGGTGAGCGTGGTCGGCACTTTGTTTCGTTCACGTTCGGATTTGAGTACGGTCGAGTCGCACACGGTGCATTACGGCAATATTGCAGATCCGGTGGATGGCCGCGTTCTGGATGAAGTGTTGGTTACGGTGATGCGCGGGCCGAGGTCGTACACTGCGGAAGACGTGGTTGAAGTGAGTACGCATGGCGGTGTCGTGGCGGTCAAATCCGTATTGGAATTGATCTTGCGTAGCGGCGCGAGAATGGCTGAACCCGGCGAATTCACGAAGCGCGCGTTTTTGAACGGCCGGATCGACTTATCGCAAGCGGAAGCGGTCATCGACCTCATCCGCGCGAAATCCGAACGTGCCTATCAGTTGGCGAGGAAGCAATCGGAAGGCTCCTTGTCCGAGCAGATCCATCCATTGCGCGAGCAGTTAATTTCGTTGCTTGCGCATGTGGAAGTAAATATCGATTACCCGGAACATGACGTTGCCGAGATGACGGCCGGTGAAATTCGCGGCACTTGTCATGAAATACTAATTCAGGTGAACAGGCTGATCTCTACCGCCGATGCAGGCAAGATTTTGCGGGAAGGCGTCGTCACGGCAATCGTCGGCCGTCCGAATGCGGGCAAGTCGTCGCTGCTTAATGCGCTGGCTCGCGATAATCGGGCGATCGTGACGGATATACCGGGCACGACGCGGGATATAGTAGAAGAAACAGTATCGCTTGGCGGCATACCGCTTCGGTTGTTGGATACGGCGGGCATCCGTGAGACGAGCGACGTGGTGGAACGCATCGGCGTCGAGCGGTCTCGCAACGCATTGAACGAAGCGGATTTGATCCTGCTCGTGATCAATCATCATGAAGCGTTGCATGAAGACGAGTTGGCTTTGCTCGATCAGCTGCAGAAGCGGCAGACGATCGTGGTGGTGAACAAGATCGATTTGCCTGCCGCGGCGGATATGTCGGAAGTCGTTCGCGCATATGGCGAAGATAGAGTCGTGTACTTGTCCGCCAAGGAAGGAACCGGACTCGATGCGTTGGAGCAGGCTGTTTCCAAGCTTTTCTTCAGCGGATCGTTGGAAGCTTCCGATTTGACCTATGTCAGTAACGCTCGGCACATCGCAGCTTTGCATCGCGCGCGCATGTCGCTGGAGGATGCGATGCGATCTTCAGATGAAGGGGTACCGATCGACTTGATCCAGATCGATCTGTCGAATGCTTGGGAAGCGTTAGGCGAAATATTGGGAGAGGCAGCAGGAGAATCGCTGCTGGACCAGATTTTTTCGAAATTTTGTTTGGGTAAGTAAAAACGACTTCGTCGTTCTCTAAACACTGAGAATGTCGTTTTTATCGGAGGTGATTCAGAAAAGCATGGCGAATTTTATACTTTCTGAATCACTAAATAGTTCGAAGAAAATGAAGGAGGGATTACGATGAGTTATCATGCTGGCGATTACGACGTGATCGTTGTTGGTGCGGGACACGCCGGCGTTGAAGCCGCGCTCGCAGCCGCGAGGATGGGCTGCGAGACACTGCTGCTCACGATCAATTTGGATATGATTGCGTTCATGCCTTGCAATCCGTCGATCGGCGGTCCAGCGAAAGGACACGTCGTGCGCGAAATCGATGCGTTGGGCGGAGAGATGGGACGAAACATCGACAAGACGTTTCTGCAGATGAGGATGCTGAATACGGGCAAAGGACCTGCCGTTCACGCCTTGCGCGCGCAAGCGGACAAGTTCCTGTACCAGCAAACGATGAAGGAAACGATCGAGAAGCAACCTCGGTTGACGCTGCGACAGCACATGGTAGAAGAGTTGATCGTGAAAGACGGCGCCATATGCGGCGTAGTGACGAAGACCGGCGCGGAATACGGCGCCCGGTCTGTCGTCTTGACGACCGGCACCTATCTGCGCGGCAAAGTCATTGTCGGCGAATTGATGTATGAGAGCGGACCTAACAATCAACAGCCATCCGTCAAGCTGTCGGCTTCGCTTCGCGGCCTCGGCGTGGAATTGATGCGATTTAAGACTGGAACGCCTCCTCGCGTACACAAGGACACGATCGATTTCGACAAAATGGCCATCCAGCCCGGGGACGACAAACCGCAATACTTCTCTTATGAGACGGAGTATATGGAGCATGCGGAGCATCAGATTCCATGTTGGCTCACGTATACTTCGGAAGAGACACACCAGATACTTCGCGATAACTTACACCGCTCGCCCATGTTTTCCGGCGCGATCGAAGGGACGGGCACGCGCTATTGTCCTTCGATCGAGGACAAGATCGTCCGGTTCGCGGACAAATCGCAGCATCAGATCTTCCTGGAGCCGGAAGGCCGTCATACGAAGGAATATTACGTGCAGGGGTTATCTTCGAGTATGCCGGAGGATGTGCAATTAAGAGCTTTGCACTCGATTCCGGGGTTGGAGCGCGCAGAGATGATGCGGACGGGCTATGCGATCGAATACGATGTTGTCGAACCTTCGCAGCTGTGGCCGACGCTGGAAATCAAGCAAATTCAAAATTTGTTCACTGCAGGACAGATTAACGGCACTTCCGGTTATGAGGAAGCCGCCGGGCAAGGCATTATGGCCGGCATTAACGCTGCCCGCAAAGTGAAGAACGAAAACCCTGTCGTCATTGATCGTTCCCAAGGATACATCGGCGTCATGATCGACGATCTGGTGACGAAGGGAACGCGGGAACCGTATCGCTTGCTCACTTCCCGAGCGGAATATCGCTTGCTGCTTCGGCACGACAACGCGGATTTGCGCCTGACGCCGCTCGGCCATGAGATTGGACTGATTTCCGACGAAAGATACGAGCGGTTCTCGGATAAGAAGCAGCGGGTCGAAGCGGAAATGGCGCGACTTGCTGAAACGAAATTTCGTCCGGGTGAAGATGTGCAAGCGATGCTGACTGCATGCGGAAGCGCGCCCCTGCAGAACACGGTAGACGGGGCGACGCTGCTGCGCAGGCCGGAAGTCACCTATGGGATGCTGGAACGGTTGTCGCCTGCTCCTGTCGAATTGTCCGGCAGCATGAAGGAACAAGTCGAGATTCAAATTAAATATACCGGCTACATCGAGAAACAGCTGCAGCAGGTGGAGCGGCTCGGGAAGATGGAGAAGAAGCGGATTCCGGATGACATTGATTACGATATCGTTCGCGGCCTCGCGATCGAAGCCAAGCAGAAGCTGGCCAAGATTCGACCGTTATCGATCGGTCAAGCTTCGCGGATCAATGGCGTGACGCCTGCGGACTTGTCGATCCTGCTCGTCCATCTCGAACACTACAATCGCGTAACGGCCGCCAAGCGGGCTTGACCGATGGATGACACGCAGCGTTTGTTCGTCGATCGACTGACCTCCATTGGAATAACGCTTGATAATCCGGACGTTCAACTTCGCCAATTCGAGATGTATCACAGGTGGCTTGTCGAGTGGAACGAGAAAATGAATTTGACGGGCATCACCGAGCGCGAGGCCGTCTATGAGAAGCACTTCTTTGATTCGTTGACGTTGTGTCAAGCGGCGGATCTCCATCAAGCCTCGAATTTGGCGGACATTGGTTCCGGGGCCGGATTCCCGTCTTTGCCGATCAAGATCGCGTTTCCCCACTTGAAAATCACGATCGTTGATTCATTGGCGAAGCGAATTCGTTTCTTGCAGCAATTGACGGCCGAACTCGGG
The DNA here is from genome assembly GCA_023391635.1 of Bacillota bacterium. Taxonomy (GTDB): domain Bacteria; phylum Bacillota; class Bacilli; order Paenibacillales; family Paenibacillaceae; genus Cohnella. The sequence continues at coordinate 18,707 of JAEWAQ010000012.1, forward strand.
TTGCAGAATGTCGTCTGTCTGCATGGCAGGGCCGAAGAAGTAGGCAGGGATCCTGTTCACCGGGATCAGTACGATATCGTAACAGCCCGCGCAGTCGCAAGACAAGCGGCGTTGAACGAGTTGTGCTTGCCTTTTGCGCGAACCGGCGGACTGTTCATCGCGATGAAAGGATCGGATGTTGCTGAGGAACTCGAAGAGAGCCGTTACAGCGCAAGCAAGTTAAATGCCGCGATCCGTGACACGCTTGCGCTGACGCTTCCGGGAGAAGGTTCCGCGAGACATTTGATTGTTTTCGTCAAGCAGGGATCTACGCCGCAGCCATATCCTCGAAAAGCCGGCATTCCGCTGAAGCAACCGCTAGTTTCGGGCAGCATCCGAATTTGATTTTGACTCGGATATGTTCCACGTGAAACATAATGGCGCCTGATAAGTTATGTTTCACGTGGAACATGAATGTGAAAATTTATTGATTAGCAGGAAATGCGTGTTCCACGGCGAATTCATAATAGTACAATATTAAGTAGAAATGACTTCGTCGCTTTCTTGGACAGGCGGAAAGCCATTTCTATCGGAGATCGTTCGGAATTGAACAGGCAAGTGTGAAATTTATATATTCCGAATGGTTGATGAAAATGGATCGAACTTGTGCCGCACAGGCGTCGCTGACGCAGCAGGGCGGCGCTTTTTGTCGGAATCGACCGCTGTAATGAATCCGGTAATGGAAGAATGCATGCCGATTGAGGACGCAAGTTGATCGGCAAATGCATTTTGGACGAATTTGTTTCTCATTATACAGAATGTGGTGATTGGAGACAGATGAAGGAACCATTCTCGCGATTGTTGGGTTTGACGGACCGTAGCCAACAGGAAGAAGTCAAGCAAATTTCGGTGAAGGAGATCGTGCCGAGCCCTTACCAACCGAGATCCGTGTTTGACGATGACCGAATCGACGAATTGTGTCAGACGATTCGTACGCATGGCGTCATTCAGCCGATCGTCGTTCGCGTGCGGAACGGCAAGTTTGAGATCATTGCCGGCGAACGCCGTTGGCGTGCCGTGTCCAAGTTAGGCAAAGATACGATCCCTGCCATTATCCGTGAAATTAATGATTCGCAGGCGGCATCCGTTGCTTTGATCGAAAATTTGCAACGAGAAGGGCTGACTGCGCTGGAAGAGGCGATTGCCTACCAGAAGCTGATAGACTTGCATCAATTGACGCAGGAGAGCTTGGCTCAGCGACTGGGAAAAAGCCAATCGACTATCGCGAACAAGATTCGCTTGCTGCAGCTCGGCGACGAAGTGAAGAACGCGTTGTTGGAACGCAAAATCACGGAACGTCACGCGAGGGCTTTGTTGTCGCTTCCTAACGAGGAGATCCAGAATAAGCTGCTCGGAGAAATCATTGAAAAGGAACTGAACGTGAAGCAGACCGAGATGCGCGTTGCTTTCTACCTGGAGGTGTCCAAGCCGGCTAAGAAGCAACGGATATCGTTCACTAAGGACGTCAGGCTGGCGCTGAATACGATTAGGCAGTCTGTGGATATGGTAACGGGTTCGGGCATTCCGATTAAAGCGAGCGAGAAAGATTGCGAAGATCATTATGAAATCGTCATCCGCATTCCGAAACGGTAAAATAAGCACGAACCATTTTTCGAAGAAATCGAGGTGAACATGTTGTCCAAGATCATTGCGATCGCGAATCAGAAGGGCGGCGTCGGGAAGACGACGACGGCGGTCAACCTGGGCGCATGTCTGGCTACGCTGGACCGTAAGGTGCTGATCGTCGACATTGACCCGCAAGGAAATACGACGAGCGGCATCGGCATTAACAAAGCGGACGTTAATTACTGCATTTATGATGTGTTGGTCAATGAAGTCCACCCAAAGCAAGCAGTGGCGGAGACGGGCATTAACAATTTGCAAATTATCCCGGCCACCATCCAATTGGCAGGAGCCGAGATCGAGCTTGTGCCGACGATGTCCCGCGAAGTCCGGCTGAAGAAGGCACTCTCGCAATTAAAGAGTGAATATGACTATGTATTGATCGATTGTCCGCCTTCTCTCGGCATTTTAACGATCAACTCGCTTACGGCAGCCGATTCGGTGCTGATTCCGATTCAATGCGAATATTACGCGCTTGAAGGGCTGAGCCAGCTTCTGAATTCGATCCGCCTCGTTCAGAAGCATCTGAATACATCGCTTCAGATTGAAGGCGTATTGCTGACGATGTTCGATGCCCGTACGAACCTGGGAATCCAGGTTATTGAAGAAGTGAAGAAGTATTTTCAGCAAAAGGTGTATCAAACGATAATACCGCGCAATGTTCGTTTGAGCGAAGCGCCTTCTCACGGGCAATCCATTATCACCTACGATCCGAAGTCCAAGGGCGCCGAAGTTTATCTCGAACTGGCGAAGGAAGTGATTAAATATGAGCAAGCGACTCGGTAAAGGCCTGGATGCCTTAATTACATCCCTGGCGATTAAAGAAGACGATAAAATCGTAGAAATTCCGTTGTCGCAATTGCGAGCCAATCCGTATCAACCGCGTAAAACATTCGACGAGGCCGCGATCAAGGAGTTGGCGGAATCGATTCGCGAACACGGCGTTATTCAACCCGTCGTCGTTCGGCAAGCAATCAAAGGATATGAGATCATCGCCGGCGAGCGGAGATTCCGAGCGTCGCAATTGCTTGGCAATGCGACGATTCCAGCCGTCGTGCGTGCCTATAACGATGAGCAAGTGATGGAGATCGCGCTGATCGAGAACGTACAGCGGGAAGACCTTAACGCGATCGAAGTCGCGATTGCCTATCAGGCGATTATGAGTCAGTTCACGCTGACACAGGAAGAATTATCTTTAAAGGTAGGAAAGTCACGTTCTCACATTGCCAATTTCCTGCGTTTGCTTGCATTGCCGGATGAAATCAAGGATCATGTTTCACGTGGAACATTGTCCATGGGACATGCCCGGGCGCTTGCCGGCGTGAAAGATGAAGCCAAGAGAGCGGAGCTCGCGAAGGCGACGCTGACGAGCGAATGGAGCGTGCGTGAGCTTGAGGAAGCGATCCAACGGCTCGAAGTGAAGGGCAAGCCGAAGGCGAAGAATAAATCGAAGAAGCGCGATCCTTATATCGATGAGATCGAGCATTCTTTGCGGGAGAAATTCCAGACGACGGTGCGGATCAAAGCGAATAAAGACAAGGGGAAGATCGAACTCTCCTATTTTAATAAAGGAGATCTGGAAAGATTGCTGGAGCTGCTGAAGGCGTTGGCGTGATCTTTCCGATTGATGCTAGATTGTCGATTGAACATCTGGATGGCGAGAGCGCAATGAACATTTAAGCGAAGCGCCGAGGCGTCGTGCAAGGAGGGGGATGAAGGATGGATAACGGCAATCCGGAACGGCACATAAACTATCTGGACAATGCTGCGACATCGTGGCCGAAGCCGCCTGGAGTAGCAGAAGCCATGATGCGGTGCTTGCAAGAGGATGCGGCTAATCCGGGAAGAGGCAGCCATGCGATGGCGGTTCGAGCGAGCCGGATCGTATTTGAAGCCCGCAAGCGGCTTGCCAAGTTGTTCCACGTTCATAACCCGAATGATATCTCGTTTACGCTAAATACTACACATGCATTGAATATGGCGATACAAGGATGGCTGCAGCCTGGAGACCATGTCGTCGCAAGCTCGCTCGAACATAATTCGATTCGCCGTCCGTTGGAGGCGCTGAAGCGGCTACGGAATATCCAAGTCGATTACGTGCCGACGAACGAGAAAGGCGAGATTGATCTGAATCGCATGGAAGCGGCTTTCCGGACGAACACGCGGCTCGTTGTGATAACGCATAGCTCCAATCTGTTGGGATCGATCGTACCCGTCCGTGAACTCGGGGAGATAAGCCGTCGCAAAGGCGCCAAGCTGCTGGTGGATGCTGCGCAAAGCGCAGGCGCGCTGCCGATCGATGTGGAGGAAATGCAGATCGATCTGCTTGCTTTCCCGGGACATAAAGGGTTGATGGGGCCGCAAGGGACGGGAGGATTGTACATTCATCCTGAGCTTGTGCTCGAACCGCTGATGTTCGGGGGGACAGGCAGCAGTTCGGAATCTCCGGAACAGCCGTCGGCCAGACCCGATCGTTATGAAGCCGGGACGCCGAATACAGTCGGCATTGCCGGGCTGTCGGCAGGAGTAGCCTACGTATTGGAACAATCCGTGCATCAGATCCATGAGAAGGAACGGCGATTGACGGACAAGCTGCACGAAGGGTTGCTGCAGGTGCCAGGGATATCGGTGCTCGGACCGGATCTAGGCCAGCAGCGGACAGCACTCGTCTCATTCGTCATAGAAGGCGTAGATCCGTCCGAGACCGCTTTTATTTTGGATCAGCAATTCGGCATTGCCGTTCGTTCAGGCTTCCATTGTACGCCGCTTGGGCACGAAACCGCAGGCACGCTGGAGACGGGAGCCGTTCGCGCAAGCCCGGGATATTTCACGAAGGAATCCGAAATCGAAGCGTTCGTAGAGGCGGTCGAGGAGATAAGCCGGTCTTTCCGGTTATAGCTATCGCATGTTAAATGACGGCTTATGCGGGGGAGTAGAGAACGAAAATGAACGGTTGGAACGATCAGATTGCCATGGCTGTCGCTGCGGGTGAAGGGCTCGTCTTGTTGATTCTGCTGATCTGGATAGCGAAGCTGTCATCCGATCTGCGCAAGCAGAAGCAAGCTCATGCCAAGCTTGTAGGGGACACGGGTGTACCTCAGCTTGAGGACGTTCTGCAGGCCGTTCACGGCAAGCTGGATGAGTTGATCCGTCACCAGAAAGATCAGGACGCCGTCCTGTCCACGCAAGATAAACGCCTTTCCGCCTTGAAGGGCAAGATCGGCGTCCATAGGTTCAATGCATTCTCGGATACGGGCAGCGATTTGAGTTTCTCGATCGCGTTCGTGAACGACGAGCAAGATGGGGTTGTCATTACAGGGATTCACTCCAGAGAACAAGCGTTCCTGTACGCCAAGCCGATCGACAAGGGACAATCCGCATACATGCTGTCACCGGAAGAGAAGACGGCGATCAATCGGGCATTGCATAAGGAATAAGGCCGCCGCGAGCATGTTCGATGGCTCTCTGCAAGCTGAGCGAGATCATGTCGGCCATCTTCATGACCAAGTTCAGTCTCGTGTTCTGCAAGACGAAGTACTCCATGAAGCCGCCTACGTTCACGATGCCCGTCATGTGAATGTCACCGACAGGCGGCAATTCCTTGTTAACGCCTGCTCCGGGTCGTACGGGGCCTGCCCCGAGCTGAATGCAGCCGACGCTCGACACTTGGCCCAGGCAAGCATCGACTGCGATGACGAACGGATCGTGGGAAGACCGCTTGATTTTATGAAGGGTATCGCTTAAGTTCATCGCATGGACAGGTTCGTCCAATGTTCCGTACAGATCGAAGTGCGGACTTGCTTCCCGGAAGAGCGAAGTGCCGACTAGCGGTCCTAGGGAATCACCCGTGGAACGGTCGGTTCCGACACATACGACAACGATACGGCGATCATGCCCGACGGGCTCCAGGAATCTTCCCAAATGGTGCGATAATCGCTGCACAACGGCGGGATCGTTATAAGGTAGTTTCAAAGATAGCGCCGCCGGTTCCGCCGCCTGGCGCTGCCGTTTGTCCCAAAAACCGCTCATTCGTCCGTTTCGCCTCCTCTCAACGCTGTTACTAGTATATGGACGGGACGGAGCATTTATACTCGCGGGTGGAAGGAGAATGGAGCATGCCGCCTCTACTAATCGCTTTTGATTCCACGCAGCAGGCGCTGCGGGCTGAGATGCTGCTGGAATATGCCGATATTGAGATTGATATTCGGCCGACGCCCAAGGAAATTACGGCAGGCTGCGCGCTATCCATCGAATTCCCTTCCGACAGCTTGCAGACCGTTCGGGACGTGATCGTCCAGGAGAAAGTCGAGATTCGCGGTTTGTTTCGAAGGAGCGAAGAAGGGTACGTAGAAATTGAGGTTCAATGACGACATGGGCAAAAAAGGGGACCTGACCGATGCGTAGCAGCTTATGGATGGCGGAGGCCGTGTCCGGCAGTCAATCTGCCGATGCGAAGGGCTTATGGGAGAAGTTCCTGGACGACATCTGGACATGGTTGCAGGATGTGGAGATGTGGCAGCATGCTGCGTTCATGATCGTCCGGATCATCCTGATATTGCTGGTGAGCCGTATCGTCCTTTTCATCGTGAATCGGATCATCGATCGCGTGACCGCGGAAAGAGATTCGGCAAGGTTGAAGCTTCGATCCAGACGCGTCCAGACCGTCGGCAGGCTGCTGAAAAATACGGCAGGCTATACGATCAATTTCATCGTGATCTTGCTTGTCCTCGGCGAATTCCATATTAATCTTGCACCGCTGCTCGCGGGAGCTGGCGTACTGGGTCTGGCGATCGGGTTCGGCGCGCAGAGCCTGGTCAAAGATATTATTACGGGATTCTTCATCATTCTGGAAGATCACTTCTCCGTCGGTGACGTGATCAAGACAGGGAACTACAAGGGCACGGTCGAGATGATCGGCATGCGGGCGACACGCATCAAGAGCTGGACCGGCGAAGTGTTCATCCTTCCCAATGGCACGATCAACGACGTGACCAATTACTCGCTCAATAACTCATTGGCGGTCATTGATATTCCGATCGCGGCGGCGGATGACGTAGAGACAGTGACGGAAGTATTAAAGGGCGTTGTCGATAAATTCGAAGATATCAACCTGGTCGGTACGCCGGAACTGCTCGGCGTTCAATCGATCAGCGCGGCGGATGTCGTATATCGGATCATCGCGGAATGCCGCCCGAATACGCAAGCATCGATCACGCGGGCGATGAATGAAGCGATCAAGAAAGCGTTCGAAGCGGAGCGCAATCCAAGATTTTATCGCAATGTCGACAAGCAGATGGCGGGGGGATGAGAGGTGGAGCGCAAGCAGTTTGGGCTGGGCGACGTCGTGCAGATGAAGAAGCAGCATCCTTGCGGCGCGAACGAAATGGAGATCATCCGTATGGGCATGGATATCCGGATCAAGTGCGTGCATTGCAAGCACAGCATCCTGCTGCCGCGGGCGAAGTTCGAGAAGAGCATGAAGAAGGTGCTGAGGGCGGCTCCGGTGGATGCGAGTACGCAAGCGGAATCGGGATTCGCAGATTCGGAATGACGGGACGGATTAGCTGAGAATTGCTGGTTGCGAATTCCTGTTGCGTGCGACACCGAAATGTGATATGATTTTTCTTGCTGTGGAGAGGTACCCAAGAGGCCCAAGGGGGTTGACTCGAAATCAACTAGGCGTCGCGAGGCGTGCGTGGGTTCGAATCCCACCCTCTCCGCCATACGAGAAAAACGGCCGATTCCTGAAGAGGAATCGGTTTTTCGCGTATGGTAGGGGTGGGATGAGAACGGGCCGATGTGAACGGCGCCGCGAATATCATGCGCAAAGTATTCCCACAGGCATCTGCCAATGGGATAGCGGGTTGGGCGGTAACCAGTCCGTCAACGTGTCAACTCCACTGATGAAAACCATCTTGTAATGTACAAGGGTGTTCGATCAGTAACCCCCACTTCAACCGAAGTAATAGCTTAGGTAAGTGGCGGGAGTATTCATATGGCGGATGGAGCGTGATGCAAGGAGAGATGACGCTCGGCTCCGTCGTGGCGTTCGTGTCGCTGATCGGCCGAATGTACGAGCCGTTGAACGGATTGCTGGGCATTCATCTGGAGCTGTCGGCGGCGATGGGTATCTTCCAGCGGATATTCGAGTATCTCGATCTGAAGCCTGATATCGCGGACAGCCCGGATGCCAGGCCGCTATCGAGCGTACAAGGCCGCATTGCTTTCAGACATGTAGGATTTTCCTACCGCGCGGATGCCCCGGCCCTGAAGGATGTATCCTTCGTAGCGGAACCGGGTCGGACGTTGGCGCTAGTCGGACCGAGCGGCGCAGGCAAGTCTACGCTCATTGGCCTGATCGCGCGGCTGCATGATCCTTCAACAGGCAGCATCGAAATCGACGGCCGCGATATCCGGACCGTGACGATGCGATCGCTGCGGAATCAAATAGCCTATGTGACGCAAGAGCCGTTCTTATTCCATGGAACGCTGCTGGAGAACATGCAATTCGCCAAAGAAAACGCGACAATAGAGGAAATTGCGGAGGCATGCCGTCAGGCGTATATCGATAATTATATCCGGTCGTTGCCGGAAGGGTACGATATGGTTGTCGGTGAACGGGGACACCGGCTGTCGGGCGGCGAGCGGCAACGGATCGCCATTGCCAGGGCAATATTGAAAAATCCGCGGATTCTCATTCTGGATGAAGCGACTTCGCATCTGGATTCCCGTTCGGAGGCTTACGTGCAGGAAGCCCTCGAACGTCTGATGAAGGACAGAACGACGATCGTCATCGCGCATCGGTTGTCTACGATCTTGTCCGCGCATCGGATTCTGGTGCTGCAAGAAGGACGGGTGATCGAAGAGGGGACGCATAAGGAGCTTCTGGAGCGGGAGGGGCTATACGCCATGTTGTATCAAACGCAATTTGCCGAAGTCAGTTAGCCATTCGCCGCCGCAGACCTGTATGACGAAGAGCTCTTGTGACCAAGAGCTCTTCGGGCGGCGTTTGCTGAGTGACGAGATCGTTGCCAAACGTTGCTGATTTCAGTTCAGCGCTTCGGATGGGAGATGGATCTTATCCCGTGTGTTTCAGACAGTGTCTTTGGCACAACGCCTCCTAGCGGCCTACTCCGAATGGTACGCATCTTGCAGATGTTGCTTCTCCTCGTTCAAGGGAACCACACCTCTCATTACGTCGCCGAAATGTAGGATACCCGATTCGCGGAACACTATACGTAATTCAAGTCATTGACTGCGAAAATAACGGCCTGTTGATGTGAGAGCGAATGGTTATCCGGCGGCCGCAGATCAATTGTTGCCAAGCTTAGTCCACTTGCGATTGTGGTTGCTTGTGTTGGGAAACTTCTGCCCGGCGCGCATTTTGACGCGTCCCGGATTCTTGATGCCCATATGGAAATCGTTCTCGCCAATTTCGATGTAGACTCCGTCGTTCGGTGCTTCTTCGCCAGGACGGAATTCGGTACGTTCGCCCATGAACTGCCACTCTCCTTTAGACCGGTCTGCAATACCGATCTTCCTTGTAGTGTTGCGACTTTTTCGTTGACCTATACGATGAAATATGATAAAGTATTTGGGCGTGCCATCTGCACGCATACCCTTGCTCCTCGGCCGCAGGACAATTGTCATGCGGTATCCCAAGCGGGGGGCCATAGACCAGAAGGAGGTGAACGGAAGATGCGCAACTATGAGTTGATGTACATCATCCGTCCCGACGTGGAAGCCGAAACCGTTCAGACCGTTGCCGAGAAGTTTCAAGGCATCATCGCGAACGGCGGAGAGATCACGAAGCATGACGTATCGAGCAAGAAGCGTCTGGCTTACGAGATCAACAAGCACCGCGAAGGAACGTATGTGTTGGTTCATTTCACAGCTCCCCCAGCAGTTGTTGCGGAGCTTGAGCGCGTACTGAAGATTACGGACGAAGTGATCCGTCATATGGTCACCAAAGACGTTACCAGCGCGTAAGCAGCCAGACATGCAGACCGGGCGGAGAGACCGCCGTTATGCCGTCAAGAACGGGGGAGGTATGTTTCCATGTTGAACCGGGTTATTCTGATCGGACGTCTGACCAAGGATCCTGAGCTTCGCTACACGCCATCCGGAGTCGCGATTGCACAGTTTACGCTGGCGGTGGATCGTCCGTTCTCCAAGGAACAAGGAGAGCGCGAGGCGGATTTTATTCCCATCGTCGTATGGCGGCAGCTGGCCGAGACGTGCGCCAACTATCTTCGCAAAGGTCGACTGACTGCTGTAGAAGGGCGCATGCAAGTACGCAACTACGAGAACAACGAAGGTCGTCGCGTCTATGTGACGGAAGTGGTCGCCGATAATGTGCGTTTCCTCGAATCGCCAAACCGTGACAATAGCGGTGGCGGTCAGGGTAATAGCGATTACAGCGGCGGCGGCGGCAACAGCGGAAGCGGGTACGGAGGCGGAAGCCGACAGACAAGCCCGAGGAACAGCGGTGGAAACAGCAGCCAAGATCCCTTTGCCGATGACAGCAGACCGATCGACATATCGGACGATGATTTGCCATTCTAACTCGGAGCGAAAGAGAGCTTGCTCCGCAAACTCCCTATGAAAGGACGGAAATCCATGAGCGAACAACAACAATCTGCAGCTCCTGCAGCACGTGAAGATCGCGGACCCCGCGGACCGCGCGAAGGCGGAGGAGAAGGCCGCGAGCAGCGCGAGCCCCGCAAGTTCCGCCGCGGACGCAACAAGCGCCGCAAAGTGTGCTACTTCACCGTGAACAAGATTCAACATATCGATTACAAAGACCTCGATCTGTTGCGCAAGTTCATCAGCGAGCGCGGCAAGATTTTGCCCCGCCGGGTAACGGGCACGAAGGCGAAGTATCAACGTGCGCTGACGGTTGCGATCAAGCGCTCCCGCCAGATGGCGCTGCTGCCGTACACGACGGAGTAATATTGAATACACATGAAAGCACCCTTCCGGGTGCTTTTGCGTTAGCCCGCCAACAGCGCCTGCATGATGCCGTCTGCACCAAACACCGCCCGCATGTCCGCCAACAGCGTCTACATGATGCCATCTGCACCAAACACTACCCGGATGTCCGCCAACAGCACCTACATGATGCCATCCGCACCAAAACTGTCCATGTGGCATGAAGAGAGAAGCCCTCCCAGTATTCGGGAGAGCTTCTCAACGTCGGGAGTTGCAGTCAAGCATGATGAATCCGCGGCATCGGCATCGGTTCCTTGCCCAGCTCCGCCCATGCGTACTTAAGCAGTAACTCCGTCTTCAACCCCGCGCATGAGGGTTCGTCCCACAAGTTGCGCAGTTCCTCGGGATCCTCCTGCAAGTCGAAGATTTCGCCGTAAGTCTGATTGTAGTAGATCGTGATCTTGTAACGTTCGTCGACGTACGTCTTCTGGTGAATCGTCGTCGGCTCGTGCCGAAACTCGCAGATGGCGTGATTCCGTGCCGAGCTCTTGGTGCCCAGCCATACGTCCTTCTGGTCGACGCCCGTCATCGCCGGCGGAACCGGGATATCGCAGAAGGAGAGGAAAGTCGGCGCAAGGTCGACAAGCGACTGAATCGCTCCCGACGTCGTGCCGGCCGGTACCCGTCCCGGGTATCGGACGATGAACGGCAGCTTGATCAGGTCCTCGTAGTGGAACCCGCCTTTCGCTTGCAGCCCGTGCTGGCCGAAGAAGTGGCCGTGATCCGTCGTGAAGATAACGATCGTGTTATCCGCCAATCCCAGCTCATCCAGCCGGTCCAGAATCCGCCCAATGTACTTATCCATCATGCTGATCATGCCGTAATAGACGGCTACCAGCTTCTTGCGGTCCTCATCGGTCAAGCGAAACTTGTCGCCGTATTCGTAATAAAGGTGGGAGCGGTAGCCGTGAATGCCGTAGCCGGTCTCTTTCCAGCTGGAGAAGTCCGGTTGCTCTTCCTGTGTCATGCCGAAGTGCGGCGGATTCCGGTCATGTTCTCCTGGCACCACCGAAGGAATGGTCAACTTGTCCGGGTCATACATCGTATCCCACGGCTCGGGTACGAGATACTCGGGATGCGGATCGAAGAAGCTTGCCCACAGGAAGAAGCTGTCGTCCGCCTGCTTGTAATCTTCCAGAAGCGCATTCGTCCGCTCGGCGATCCAAGTATTGTAATGATACTTCTCCGGAATCGGCCACTTGTACGTGATCGAAGGATCGAGCGTTCCTGTCGGCGGCAGAAAATAGTCTCGCCAATTGCTGCAGCCTTGCTCCTCCATCCATAGCGCGTAATGCTGCCCGACGTGAGCTTCGTTCGTATGGTTCCGCGCCAATTCGACGTGATCGAAGCCGTAGAACGGCCCATTATGTTGTTTCCAGTACTCGAGATCCTGCATTAAAGGGTAAGATTCGAGCGACGGATATTCCTCCGAGGACTTCAAAGGCTGAAAATGCGCCTTGCCCACCAATGCGGTCTTGTACCCCGCCTCCTTGAAATCCTCTCCTACCGTATGCCGATCCTCCAGCAGCTTCGTTCCCAGCGTCCAGGCGCCGTGCTGGCTCGGATACATGCCTGTAATGATGGAAGCCCTGCTGGGCGTGCAGGTCGGATTCGGGCAGTAGGCCCGTTCGAAGGCCGTCCCTTCGCGAACGAGACGATCCAAATTCGGCGTGGACACCTCCGGGTTGAAGGCGCCGATGGTGTTCCAATGCTGTTGATCGCTAGAAATTAACAGAATGTTAGGTCGTTTAGACAATTGAAGTCGCCTCCTAGTATGATAATATTGAATTTATAAGGATTTTGGAATAGCATCCTGTTAGATTTGACTTGTCATTTTGTTGTTTGTGGAGAATTGTGGAAATGGAGCAACAGGAAGGGCGATGCGGGCATGATGCAGGAGTACGAACACGAATTTGCTGAATTTATCTATTATACGCCAGGCGGCCTGGATCGGGAGAGCGGAATATGGCCTGTCCGGGCAGGGCGCAGCAGGGCCAAGCCCAACTACAATGTCGGGCCGAAGCGAATCGAGTGCTACAGCCTCCATTTCATTCACGACGGGAACGTCCGGGTCGAATATGAAGGCGGCCAGGCGGTCTTGCAGCAAGGGGATCTGTTCTGCCTTTTTCCGGACCGGACGTATCATTACGCCATGCTCCCGTCAGAAGCGAACTTGCAGATGAGCTGGCTTGCGCTGGACGGCGAACGAGCAGAGGCTTTGCTTGCGCTTGCAGGGTTGACGCCCGAGAGGCCGTATCGCAAGAAGCTGATCACGCCTCGTGTGAAGGGTTCGGCCGAACGGCTCATCCAGGCGCTAGCGGACACAGAGCGATGGCATCCGGCGACAGCGCTTGAACTGCAGAGTCTGGTTTGCGCATTATTTGGTGAGCTCGTTGCGGATTCGGTTGCGGCGAGTCAGACGGAACCTGCGGGGTGGATCGATGAATGCGTTGAATATATGGAACTGCACGCTACAGAGGGAATCACCGTCCAGCAAGTTGCCGATTTCGCCGGGGTGCACCGCTCGTACTTTACGAACGTGTTTACGGGCCAGGTCGGCATGCCGCCGATGAAATATTTGCAGAAAATCCGGATGGACAAGGCCAAGCGAATGCTGATGGAGACGAATGCGTCGATCACCGAAATTGCCTTGTCTCTAGGTTATCCGAATCTCTATACCTTCACCAGGGCGTTCAAAGGTTATAATCAAGTGCCTCCGCTGGCCGTTCGAACATCCCGATAGGAACGACAAACCCTACCATAAGGAGACGGTCACCCTTCATGCCGACCATTCTGCGCAGATGGCTAACGCCGGGATTGAGCTTCCTTCGAGGAAGGAACGCTGTCCATTTTCGTGAACGGCGCCCTGGTTTTGCAGAATACAGCTTCGTTCCCGCTCGTCAGAATCCACGATAGCGCAGGAGGGTGTGATGGCCGATTCCGGACCGATGCCTTCGGCGATTCGGCCGGGCCGGCCGAATTCGACGGCGCCATCCGCGAATTGCGTATCTATTCCGTGCCGCTACGCGCAGAAGATATTTCCGATCGGAAATAATAGGCCGCCGATTCATTTATGCGATTGCCTGAATACCTGCTATTTGTACGAATAGGAATAGAGTCCATGGCGGCCCCTATTCGCCGATAATCGATGCTGAAGCGCGAAATAAGGCTCTTCGCGGCCCTTAAACTCGCAGGATGAGGCCGTTTGCTCACTTGAAGATGGGTGCCCGGGGGATTAAGGTCCATGGCGGCCCCTATTCGCCGATAATTGATGCTGAAATGCAAGATAAGGCCCTTTGAGGCCCTTAATTTCGCAGGATGAGGCCGATTGCTTGCTTGGAGCAAGGGCCCGGGATGTCAGGATCGTCTACATCCGATATTTCTCCCGGTAGCGCGACGGGCTTAGCCCCATGTGCTTAGCGAACACCCGGCTCAGGTAGAACCCGCTCTCGTACCCGCACGCCGCGGCGATGTCCTCGACGGTTCGGTTCGATTCCGTCAGCAGCACTCCCGCCCGGCGCATTCGCAGTTCGGTGACATATTCGCCCGGATTCACGCCGAAGACCGCATGAAACCGCCGCGTTAGCTGAACGGGCGTCATACGGTGACGAGCCGCGATCTCCTTCAACTGCATCGAGTGAAAGGCGCGTTCCTCCAGGTCGGCCTTGACCGCCCGCATGACCGGGTCGACACTTGCCGCAGCATAGCTGCTATGCTGCGGAGAAGCTGAGGCTTCCTCCAGCATCATGAGCCACAAATCTTGCAGCATATGGGCGCGAATCATGCCGGACAGCTCGGACCGTCCATGCGCATGGGCGCGCAGCCGGGCACAGTCGTCTGCGAGCCGCGCTTGCCGGGACAAGCGGACTTTGCCAGCTGGCAGTGACGGCGAAGCAGGAGCTTCGAAGCTTATGAAGTGAAAGTCGACGGGGACGATCGTTTCCCTGGCGAACGCATGCAGAGGCGGGCAGACGATGATGTCGCCCGGCTCTGCATGTCCTTCCTCCTCCTCCCCGATCCGATAGCGAAATGCCCCTTCCTCAAGCACGAACATAACCCATTCCTCATAGGTGTCCGAAGCGAGCAGGAACGCTTCCTTGCGCAGCCAATAAACATGGGATACCAACTCCGGCATCGTAACTCCCACCGCTATCCGCTCCTCTCTTCCGCCACAATTTAAATTCCAGCCAATGTTGCGTTTGAAATTATAGACACAAACATTGAAATTACATCCATTCTCCAACCATCAACCTAAGATTATCATGAAATTAAAGACATGTGGAGGTGTGGAGAGCAAGATGCGGAACGAGACGGTGCAGGTGGATGTGACCGTGATCGGGGGAGGGCTGGCCGGCGTATGCGCGGCCGTCGCCGCGGCGAGGCTGGGCAGCAAAGTCGCGATCATCCAGAATCGGCCGGTGTTCGGAGGCAATTCCAGCAGCGAGGTCCGGGTATGGGTATGCGGTGCAACGGCCCATGGCGTCCATAGGTTCGCCAGGGAGACGGGCATCATGGGCGAGATGTTCGTGGAGAATCAATACCGCAATCCGGAGGGCAATCCCTACTATTGGGACCTGGTCGTGCTGGAGACGGTGAAGGCGGAGCCGAACATCGCGCTCTACCTGAATACGGATGTACACGAAGTGGAGGCGGAAGGCCCTGCGGAGGAGCGGCGGATCACGGCTGTGATCGGCTGGATGATGGGCTCGGAGCGGCGGATCCGCTTCGAAAGCCCGCAGTATATCGACTGCACAGGCGACGGGCTGGTCGGCTTCCTGGCGGGGGCGAAGTACCGGATCGGGCGGGAAGCCCACTCGGAGTACGGCGAGGCGTGGGCGCCGGAAGCGGCGGACGACATCACGCTCGGCAGCACGATCCTGTTCTATACGCGCGACGAGGGACGCCCGGTGAAATACGTGCCGCCCAGCTTCGCCAAGGACATCACGCAGACTTCCATTCCGATCCGGCGCGTCATTCGCAGCGGCGATTCCGGCTGTCATTATTGGTGGATCGAATGGGGCGGCGAGCTCGATACGGTGCACGATAACGAGCGGATCCGGGACGAGCTATGGTCGGCGATCTACGGGATCTGGGACTATATCAAGAACTCCGGGCAGTTCGACGCAGACAACATGACGCTGGAATGGATCGGGGCGCTGCCCGGCAAGCGGGAATACCGCAGGTTCGTCGGGGACTATGTGCTGAATCAGAACGACATCCTGGCACAGCGGGAGTTCGATGACCGGGTCGCGTTCGGCGGCTGGTCGATTGACTTGCATCCGCCGCAGGGGATGTATGCGGAGGAGAGCGGCTCGAAGCATCAATTCATGGACGGCAATTACCATATTCCGTTCCGCTCGCTGTACTCGGTCAATGTCGGCAATATGCTGATGGCCGGGCGCAACATCAGCGCCTCGCACGTCGCGTTCGGCACGACCCGCGTCATGGCCACGTGCGCGGTCATCGGGGAAGCGGCGGGTACGGGAGCGGCGCTGTGTGCGCAGTACGGCGTATCGCCCAGGCAGTTGGCGCGGGAGAGAATGGCCGAGCTGCAGCAGACGCTGCTGCGTCAAGACGCGTCGCTGATCGGCATAGCCAACGCGGACTCGGCCGACTTGGCGCGGATCGCCGAGTTAGAGGCATCCAGCTATGCGAAGCGGATCGAGATCGAACGTTCCGCCGAGACGCAGGAACTGACGGACGACTTCGGCATCCTGTTCCCTGCAGATCGGCTGCAGGGACTGGAACTGCTGGTTGATGCCGCGGAGGCGGTCGAGATGACCGTGGAGCTCTGGTCGACAGGACGAGCGGAGAACTATGTGCCTGCCCGGCGGGAATGCGGCGCGGCAGCCCGTGTGCAGGCTGGCGAACGCCAGTGGGTCCGGTTCGACCTGGATTGGGAACCGGAGCAGCCGCAAAACGCCTTCGTGATCGTAAAGGCGAACCCGCACGTTCGGCTGCATCTGTCGCACGAACCGATGACCGGCGTACTCAGCTTCACCCGCGCTTTCACACCGCGCGCCGTTGCGGCGCTGGAGGAACACGATGCCAGTCAGCCTGTCGTGGAATGGACGATGCGCAAGCACGTGCGCAAGCCAGCGTGCATGCGGACCGTAGGGGAGACGGGCGTTTATCGCCCGCAGCACGTCATCGACGGCTATCGCCGGCCTTACGGCATCCCGCACATGTGGGTGTCAGAACGGGCGCCGGACGACGCGGAGCAATGGCTGCAATTGAGCTGGCAAGCGGGGCAGGTCATGGCGACGGAAGTGCATCTCGTCTTCAACGACGACGTCAATGAAGACTTGATCAATCTCCATCATCATAGGACTTCGTTCGATATCATCCCGGAGTTGGTCAAGGATTACCGCATTGAGGCGCTTATAGACGGCACATGGCAAGTGGTCGGCAAGGCGACTGGCAACCGTAGAAGACGCAGGGTGCACCGCTTCGAGCAGCCGATCTCGCTGTCGAAGCTGCGGCTCGTGCTGGAGAGCACCAATGGCTGCCCGCGTTATGAGGTAATCGAGGTTCGGGTATATTGACAAGCCTGCACTTGATCGTCCATAATAAGGGAAAATAACTGGGGAAGCACCCCGTGAAGCAGGACGCGATCCGTGTTGCTTTGCGGGGTGTTTTCGTAAAATTTCTAACTTGTCATCTTTCAAAGGGGAGGTTGGCAAAAATGAGTGGCGATAATCGGAAGAAAGCGGCAAAAGTCAAGGAAACGCACGGCACTTATTTCATCGACGAAAGATACGAAATCATCGGAGGCGTGCGCTACGACTTCATGACCTCGCCGAAATTCGTTCACCAGAACGTACTTGGGCAGCTTCATGTCGCGTTTCATTCTTCTTGCGCGCAGGATGGGATTATTCTGATCGCCCCGATGGACGTCCATTTCGACAAGGATAACATTTTACAGCCGGACATCCTGTATATCCGCAAGGAGAACAAGGGGATCATCAGGGATGGTTACGTGTACGGCGTACCCGATCTGGTCGTGGAAATTCTGTCGGACAGCACGGCGCGCAATGACAAGACGATCAAGAAAGCAACTTACGAAAACTTCGGCGTTCCGGAATACTGGCTGGTCGAACCCGTCTATCGGCTCGTGGACCAATTCGTGCTTGTCGACGGTGAATATCGGATTGCCAAGACTTGGACGGAGGAGGACAATCTCGTATCTGTGACAGTGCCCTGCCTGTCGATCGAGCTTTCGACCGTGTTCGAGCAAGCGGAATAGCCGGGTGCAAGCTAAAATCACACAAAACCCGGACCGAGAGAGCCGATGCCGCCTCGCTTATCCGGGTTTGCCGTCTTCGCATGCTCAGTTTCCGTTCTCCTCCAGCCACCGCTCGTACCAATCAGCCATTTCCTCCGACGGCTCCTCTCCGTATTCCTCTTCCAACAATTCAACGAACTGGCGATAGTATTGCATGACGGCATTGCGGTCCCCGATCTTCGCATACAGCTGGATGAGTAACCAGTAATTGTTCTCGCTGTGCGGGTAGACCTTCTGGATGCGCAAATGAACGGCTGCCGACTCGAGCAGACGGTTGCTCTCCTGCAGGTACAGACCGACGCTTAGCGCATGCTGGTACCATAGCGCACGAAGGCGC
Organism: Bacillota bacterium; assembly: GCA_023391635.1. Lineage (GTDB taxonomy): Bacteria > Bacillota > Bacilli > Paenibacillales > Paenibacillaceae > Cohnella. The sequence continues at coordinate 36,982 of JAEWAQ010000012.1, forward strand.
TCCCGCTCTATATCCGCCCATGGGTAATCGTGATCCGCGAGGAAGTCGCCTCTGTACATCTCCATCAGCTGCAAGTGTCGCGATAACGAATGCGTGTCCAGCGCAGGCGCGGTATTCAAGCCGTCTTCCCATTCCTCCGCTTCCAATACGGCATTGCCCAAATAGATGGAATAGCCGTTGCCGGAGCTTTTGATCTGGAACTGCAGGCCGGCTGATTCGAATGATTTGCGCAGCTGATAGATCGTCGTATAGAGCAGGGAATAAGCCCGCTTCATCTCGATGTGTGGCCACAATACTTCGATCAACACGTCCTTACGCACCTGCTGATGCCGGCGATACACCAAATAGGCGAACAATTCCTGGGCTTTCGTCGTGCGCCAGTGGAACGTCTCGGCGTGTCCGTATTCGATCGACGCTTGCTGGAAGCTGCGGATCAGGGGAGGCATGCTCGATGCTTCTTTGCGTACGGGCTTCCTCTGCTGCACGATCCGTTCCAGGGTGCGGGCCAGACGCTCCGGATTGAGCGGCTTCAGCAGATAGTCCAAGGCGTTGAGATCGAACGCTTTGACCGCGTATTCTTCATAAGCGGTGACAAAGACGACGTCAATGGAAGGATCGAACGAGAGGATCTGCTCGGCCGCTTCCAATCCGTTCAAGTCGGGCATGTCGATATCGATGAAAACGACGCTGGGGCGGGTCGCATGCAGCTCTGCGATCGCCTCGATCGGGTCGTAATAGGCGGCCGCGATGTCCACGCCTCCGATTTTGCGGATCTGCCGCTCCAGGTCGCGCAGCGCTAACGGTTCGTCGTCAATTAAGATGGCTCTCATAGGAAGGTCCTCCTGCCAGCGGAATGATGAATGAGATGCGGGTCCCGGATGCCGGGTCGCTGACGATGTTCAGTCCGGTGCCGTAGATCATTTTGAGACGTCGGTCGATATTGGTCAAGCCGCCGCCGCGGCTGTTGCTGCCGCGCTTGTGCCAGGCGTTCGCAGCCCGGGCGATGCCGATGCCGTCATCCTGCACGCGGACCTGGCAGGCGTCTCCCTCGTTCAGAGCGGATACGGTCAAGCACCCCCCGCGCTTGCGGGTCATGAGGCCATGCCGAACGGCATTTTCTACCAAGGATTGTATCGATAGCGGAGGAATGAGCACATTACCTACATCATCGTCGATGTCGATCGTCGTACGCAATCGGTCGTTAAACCTGATTTTCTCGATTTCCAAGTAAGATTGGACCAATTGCATCTCTTGGCGAAGCGGAACGAGCGGTTCCAGGTTGTCAAGCCGGAGTGTCTCGCGCAAATAGGCGCCGAAGCGGTCGAGCAGCAGCCGCATCACGGTATGGTTCTCCTCACTGAGCGCCGCGATAGAGCTAAGCGTATTATATAGAAAATGCGGCTTGATCTGCGCTTGCAGGAATGCGAGCTCCGTGCGGATGAATTCGATTGCGGAGGATTTGATCATGAGCAGATGGCGGACGAGCAGTTGCAATTCATCCGCATCGACGGGAGCGGGAAGAGAATCGTTGGCGCCAGCCGACAGCGCGGCGACGGCGTCTTGCGGGCGCGTCCGGGAAGTCATCATCAGAACGGGCAGCTTGAACAGCGGATGCTCCTCGCGAATGCGGCGGCAAAGCTCGAAGCCGGGCCAGTCGGGCAGCGCGGCGTCGATGATCAGCAAGTCGAACTTGTCGAGTGAGCTTTGGATACTTTCGAATTCGCGGGCAGAAGAGACGGATTCGGGGACAAAACGGTCCAGCATCAGCCAATGGCAGATCGAATCGCATACGGCACGATCGCCCGCAAGCACCAGAATGCGCGCGCCGGACAGCTCAGGCGCAGGATGGGCAGCGTTTGAGCGGAATATTTCCCCGAGGTCGCAGTTGTCATTATCGATGGCCGGATGGGCTTCGCGCATGGTGTCCTCCTGTACAGGCTATGTTCTGTTCATTATAGGCCATGTGTCTATACAATTTTTGAACAAATTCAAGTTGAGGTTTCAAGGATGCTCGGAAACGATTCGTAGCATGAAGCAACTTCGTTGTTGGCCGGTTCGTATAGCTTGAGGGTCTGCAAGAAAGCAAGTCCAAGCAGATCGAACCGAGAGGGAAAGCGAGGATGGCTTTTATGAACAAATTCAACTTCACATATAAGTTAGGCAAACGAAAAATCGTGCTGGCCGGTCTGCTGACGTTCGTCATGCTGGCGACGGCGATCGGTTACGCGAATCGTGGGGCTCTGGCATCGTGGGGGTTCGATCGACTGCTGTCCAAAGACGTGGAAGAGCGGCTCGCCGACTCGTATGAGCCGCTTCCGAATCATCCTGCCCCGTTGCAGACGCCGCCGGGGGAAACGGAGGATGCCCAAGATCGACCGTTCAGCGTGCTGCTCATGGGCGTGGATGCCCGGGGCAACGAGAGAGGGCGTTCCGACACGTTGATCTATACGGTCGTACGTCCGAAGGACGGTCGCGTGCTGATGATATCGATTCCCCGGGACACCTATGCCGAGATCGCGGGAAAAGGGTCGATGGACAAAATCACGCATGCGTACGCGTTCGGCGGCCCCGAGATGGCGGTGGCCTCGACAGAGAAGCTGCTGGATGCGACGGTCGACCATTATGCCTCGATCAACTTCCAAGGGTTCGTGAAAGTAGTGGATGAGCTTGGCGGCATCCCGTTGCCGATTACGAAGGATATCGTCAACAAGCAAGCCGATCACGAGAAATTCACGGTCAAAGCGAACCAGCCGAGCTATGACGGCCTGGACGCGCTGAACTTCGTCCGCTACCGGGAGGATGCCGGCGGCGACATGTCGCGCGCGGAGCGCAATCGGCAATTCCTGGACGCCTTGATCCGCAAAGCGGCATCGTTGCAGCAATGGAGCAAGATCCCGGAATTGCTGGACATCATCGGCGATCATTTTCGCACCGACATCCTCCCTGCCGACATGACGGACCTGGTGAAACGTTTTTTGCAAATCGATCATGCAATAACGAGCTACACGCTGAAGGGCGAAGGCAAACGGATGGGGCCGGACAATCTGTGGTATTACGAGGCGGATGAAGCGGATCTTGCCGACGTGAAGGCGGCGATTGCGCAATGGCTGGATCCGGACACGGCTTCCGATCTGTTGAGGGCGCCGGGGGCGGTCGGCGAGCAGGATAAAGAGAATGAGAAGGAAAATTCTGCTGCCAGAGTGTACAATTGATCGATTGGGAAGGCAGTGCTTCTCGTGCTATAATAGAGGAGGCTGCGACTAGGTTTCCGCCATCGTCAGAAGGAGAGATCGAATGAACATCGCATTCTTCTTATTGCCCAAGCAGGAAGTCGTCAGTGTCCATGAGAACGCCACTTTGCGGCAGACTTTGGAACGAATGGAACATCACCGCTATACAGCAGTGCCCGTCATCGGCGATTCCGGCGAATACCGGGGAACGGTGACGGAAGGAGATCTTCTGTGGTTCCTCAAGAATCGTCCGGACTTATCGTTCGACCAATTGCACCGCGTCTCGCTGTCGGAAGTGCCGATGCGGCTGAACAACCGCGCCGTGCGCATCGACGCCGAGATGATCGACCTGATTACGCTGGCCAAGACACAAAATTTCGTGCCCGTCGTGGATGATATGAACCATTTTATCGGCATCGTACGCCGCAGCGACATTATCGACTATTGCGCGCGGTTGCTCGCGCCGGCGGACGGCAGGCAGGAGTCTCGCATGATGCGGGAGGCCTGATCGGCCGATCAGCCATCCAGGAAGAACGCTCGTCCACTGCGGCGGGCGTTCTTTTTTGCTTGAAATATCAGACCTTATAAGTTTCACCTGTTATCGTTAAGCTGATATTTCTCGAATAAACGGCACCGATCCTTAGGGACGGCGAAGCCGTTTATTCTTGGTGTAAGCCGTTTCGGCTTGTGATATAATGAGGTTTGCAACTTTTACGGGAGTCCCGCGGCCCTATCGGATGTCCGGGAAACCAGATCATGGATCCGCAAGAGGTGACACGATTGGATAACCGCTGGAGGCCGCTCGTCTGGAGTCTCGTCTCGCTCGTGCTTCTGATGTCGATGCTGACGCCGCTCAAGGCAGTGACGATATTCGCGTTGATGGCTCCGCTGGCCATTCTCTTCACGATGCTGCGGCCGCTGGCATTCGCCGGCTATATCGTCGCGATCGGCGCGGCGGCTTACGTGCTGAGCGGGGCTTACGGGCTGATGGCGCTCATCATGCTTTTATTTTTCCTCATCCCTTCGGTCGTGATGGGATATATGTATAAGAAGCGCAAGAAAGCCTGGCAGGTGCTGCTCGGGGGATTCATCGTTCTGCTCGCGCAGCTGCTGCTCGAGCTCGTGGTATTCTCGCTGCAACTCGGCCTCGACTTGTCGAAGGAATTGGCCGAGATGTTCCGGGTATCGCTCGAGCAGTTCGAGTCTTCGGGCATGTTCGAAGCGGGATGGGCCGCCGAGACGGCGTCCGCGCTCGGCGACGCCATCGTCACGATGCTGCCGATGCTGCTCCTGCTCGGCGCCTTCTTGTTCGCGATCATCACGCACGGGCTTGCGCGCTGGGGGCTTCGCCGCAGCGGCATCGAGGTGCCCGGGTTGGCTCAGGCGAAGACATGGCGGCTTCCCCGCAGCCTTGTCTGGTATTATTTGATCGCCTATGTGATTTCTTTTGCAGTGCCGGAGGGCGGCGATGGCTTCTGGACGGTGATCATTGCCAATCTCGTGCCGGTGCTGCGCTTCGCGTTCGTCGTCCAGGCGATCGGCTTCTTCTTCTTCCTGGCGGATGCCAAGCGTTGGCATAAGGCCGTGCCCGTCCTGCTGGCGGTGCCGGTCGTGCTGTTTCCGCCGTTCTATCTGATCGGATTGCTGGATGTGGCTTTCCCGCTGCGTCGTTATTTTGCGAAATAAGGAACGGGAGCGGATGTGAGAGATGCCCAAGTTTCTCGTGAATCGGTGGCATGGCATGCATATCGTATGGGCGCTGGTGCTGATCTTCGCGCTTACGGTGGCGCTGACCTGGTACCAGTGGCTGCTTGGCTTGTTCGGTCTCGTGCTGGGCGGAGCCGTTGGCGTATTCGGGGTGCTGGCCGAGCGGGCGTTCCGCAAGGACCTGAACGATTACGTGCTGACTTTGGGTTACCGGATGAAAGGCGCGGGCCAAGATGTATTAAGCCATCTGCCGTTCGGCATCGTCCTCTATAATGAAGACAAGGAAGTACAGTGGCATAATGCCTACATCGCTTCAATCACCGGACGGCCTTCCGTCGTCGGGGAGCCGCTCGGACAACTTTTCCCTGTGCTTCAGCAGCACGCCAAGGACAAGGACAGGGATAAGGCGGAATTGTCGCTGATCGAATCTTCCATCGGCGGACGCGTCTACGAATTGGAGCTACGGCCGAAGGAACGCATGATCTACGTGCGCGATGTGACCGATGCGTGGACGCTGAATAAGCGTTATGAAGAGGAGAAGCCCGCGCTCGGCATCGTGATGATGGACAATCTGGAAGAGGTTGCCCAGGGCATGGACGAACAGCAGCGGGCCTTGATGCTGTCCAAAGTCACGCGGGAGATCAACGAATGGGCGCAGCGGCACGGGCTGCTGCTGCGCCGGCTCTCTTCCGATCGCTATATGGTCATCGCCAACCAGGGCTCGCTTAAGGAGCTTGAGCAAACCCGGTTCGATCTGCTCGACGAAGTGCGCGAAATCACGATGGACCAGAAGCTGCCGATGACGCTCAGCATCGGCTTCGCGTCCGGTCATGACGATATCGTCGAGCTGGGGCACTTGGTGCAAGGAAGTCTGGACATTGCGCTCGGACGCGGCGGCGACCAGGCGGTCGTCAAGGTCGGTCAGCGGCAGAGCTTCTATGGCGGTAAGAGCAATGCCGTGGAGAAGCGCACGCGCGTCAGAGCGCGCGTCATTGCCCACGCGCTGCGCGATTTGATGAAGGAGAGCGACAATGTCGTCATCATGGGGCACAAGATGCCCGATATGGACGCGATAGGCGCGGCGATCGGCATTCTCAAGGCGGCTCAATTGCATGGCAAGGAAGCGTTCATCGTCGTCGAAGGCGTCAATCCCGCGATCCAGCGCATGATGGAGATGCTCAAGGAAGACGACAAGCTGTATCGCCGGATCGTGACGCCGGATCAGGCGCACGGCCTGATCGGCAAGCGTTCGCTTGCCGTCGTCGTAGACACGCATCGCGCAACGATGGTCGCGGATCCGCGTCTATTACAGCAGACGGATCGGATCGTCGTGATCGACCATCATCGGCGCAGCGAAGAGTTCATCGACGACGCCGTGCTGATCTATATGGAGCCGTATGCTTCTTCCACATGCGAACTGGTGACGGAGCTGCTGCAATACATTCACGAACGCGTGGCGCTGGACATGCGGGAAGCGACGGCATTGCTGGCCGGGATTACGATGGACACGAAGAGCTTCTCGCTGCGGACCGGCTCGCGGACGTTCGAAGCGGCATCGTTCCTGCGGCGCAACGGAGCGGATTCGGTCCTGATCCAACGGATGATGAAAGAGGACCTCGAGGAATATATTCGCAAGGCCGAGATTATCCGGCATGCCGAGATCTATCGCGAGCATATGGCGATCGCGGCAGTCGACTCCGCCAAGCAGATCTCGCAGCTGCTGATCGCCCAGGCGGCCGACACGCTGCTGAACATGACGGGCATCCGGGCATCGTTCGTCGTCGGATTGCGGCCTGACGGCCTCGTCGGGATCAGCGCCCGATCCCTCGGGCAGATCAATGTGCAAGTCGTCATGGAACGGCTCGGGGGAGGCGGCCACCTGACCAACGCTGCCGCGCAGCTGCAGGGCACCGTACCCGATGTCGCCAAGAAGCTGAAGAAGATTCTGAAAGAAATCGAAGGGGAAGAGGGGTTTCCGGAATGAAGGTCATATTCTTGCAAGACGTGAAAGGCCAAGGCAAGAAAGGCGAAATCAAGGAAGTGTCGGAAGGTTACGCGCGCAACTTCCTGCTGCCGAAGGGGCTCGTGCAGATCGCGACGGCGGGCGCCGCGAAGTCGCTGGAACAGATGCAGGCAGCCGAAGGCAAGAAGAAGGAGCGCGAGAAGCAGGCGGCCCAAGCGCTTGCAGCGAAGCTGTCCGAGATGACGTTCGTCATCAAGGCGAAGGCGGGCGAAGGCGGCCGGCTGTTCGGTGCGATTACGAGCAAACAGATCGCCGAGGCGCTGGAGCGGGAGAAGATCACCATCGACAAGCGCAAGATCGAGCTGGACGAGCCGATTCGCCATCTGGGCGTGACGAAGGTACACGTGAAGCTGTATCCGGACGTGAAGGGCACGCTGAGCGTCCAGGTCGCGGAGGAATGAAGTCATGAACTCGAATGCGGAAGCGCTGATGTACGATCGCGTGCCGCCGCAGAACCTGGAAGCCGAGCAAGCCGTATTGGGCGCCATCCTGCTGGAAGCGGAGGCGCTCATTACGGCGATGGAGCACTTGCGCGCGGAAGACTTCTACAGCGTGGCGCATCAGCGGATCTATGACGCCATCATCGAATTGAACGAGGACAACAAGCCGCTCGATCTCGTCACGCTCATGTCCCGCCTGCAAGATCAGGGAGAGCTGGAGGAGATCGGCGGCGTCAGCTATTTGGCGAAGCTGAGCGGAGCGGTGCCGACGGCCGCGAACGTGGAATACTACGCGCAGATCGTGGCGGAGAAGGCGATGCTGCGGCGCTTGATCCGCACGGCGACGCAGATCGTATCGAACGGCTACGCGGAAGGCGAAGACATCGGCGCGCTCTTGAACGACGCCGAGCAGCGCATTCTCGAGCTGTCCAACCGCCGCGCGGCGCACGGCTTCATCAGCATTCGCGACGTGCTGATGGAAGTGTTCGAGAAGGTCGAGCACTTGTACAACCATAAGGGCGGCGTAACAGGCATTCCTTCCGGATTTCCGGATCTGGACAAGATGACATCGGGCTTCCAGCGCAGCGACCTGATCATTGTCGCCGCCCGGCCTTCCGTCGGGAAGACGGCGTTCGCCCTGAATATCGCCCAGAACGTCGCGGTGCGCGCATCGGAGACCGTCGCCATTTTCAGTCTGGAAATGTCCGCCGCCCAGCTCGTCCAACGGATGATCTGTGCGGAGTCGAATGTGGACGCCGGCCGGATGCGGACCGGGTTCCTCGAAGGAGACGACTGGGAGAAGCTGTCGATGGCGATTGGTTCACTGTCGGAGGCGCAGGTGTTCATCGACGACACGCCGGGCATCACCGTCGCGGACATTCGTGCCAAGTGCCGCCGCCTGAAGAAAGAGAAGGGCCTCGGCATGATTCTGATCGACTACTTGCAGCTCATCCAGGGCCGCGGCAAGGCCGGGGAGAACCGCCAGCAGGAAGTGTCGGAGATTTCCCGTACGCTCAAGCAGATCGCGCGCGAGCTCGAAGTGCCGGTCATCGCGCTGTCGCAGCTGTCGCGGGGCGTGGAGCAGCGCCAGGACAAGCGTCCGATGATGAGCGACCTTCGTGAATCCGGCTCGATCGAGCAGGATGCCGACATTGTCTCGTTCCTGTATCGCGACGATTACTACGACAAGGAAACCGAAAAGAAGAACATTATCGAGATCATCATCGCCAAGCAGCGGAACGGCCCGGTTGGCACGGTGGAGCTCGTGTTCCTGAAGCAGTTCAACAAGTTCGTGAGCATCGACCGGCAGCATGCCTAGGGCAGTCTGGAAATATACGTGCAAGTTAAAGACGTCAGGGCATTCATAGGGCCTTGGCGTTTTTGTTATCCGGCGTCGGGACGGCAATGAACATTGCGGGAGGAAGCGAAAAAACTGTTTTTGGTAGGTGGAAAGCGTTTCCATTACTGGTGGCAAACTTGACTTTTCCTTCCCGGTGCACTAACATAAATATAGTAGGACTGCGAGGCGAAGGAGGTGCTTGTATGACGAACAGCAGCCCAAACTGGAACCGTTTTTTGCAGATTTTCAGCGTTCTGATGACTTGTTTCCTCTGTATCTCGATCCTGTCGGCTTCGCATATCGAACTGCGTCCGATTGTCAAGGATCAAACGAAGTTCGCGCTGGACCTCGATCACAAATCTTCCGTGGTCAAGCCGCGTCCCGTTACTTCCCATACAAGAGTTCACCAGCTGCTGATGGCTATCACATTGGTGGTCTTCCTGCTTCAGATGCTCCCGAATCCCCTTCCGGCCTTGCCGAAGCTTGATCGGTTCGCACACGTTTCCCTTGTTTTGCAACGCTTATTCATCATGCCCGTCAAACGCACTTCCACCGCGATTTAACCAAACTCCCCCCTTATTTCGACATGTCCAAATGAAGCTTAATGCTTGTTGACTTTCCCCGTAATCACAGATCGCAGACTTGCAGATTTGCAATCACGCCTCCGCGGAGTGCCGTGTAGCTGTGCTGCCTTGTTTTCGTGCTGTCGATCAAGCGAGGAATGATCTTTGAAAAAAAACGACATCCTATGCACTAAAAGGACGATGAAGTCGTTATTACTTGCAATATTCAGAAAGTATAAGTTCCGCCTATACTCGACTGATATTGTGCGAATAACGGAACCGTCCTTTAAAGGACGGCGGAGCCGTTTTTCTTACGTACCCTAAAAACCGAATACGGAGGTCATTCGATGAAGATGAACATTCGGGAGTCGGACTTGCCCGGCATCGGACGGAAGTACCATGTAGAAACTCGCGCCGGGGACAAAATGGTCGTCATCATCCACGACGACGGCCGCCGCGAAGTGTACCATTTTCACCATCAGGATCCTGAAGAGAGCCTGTCGATGGTCACGATGGACGATGACGAAGCCCGGGCGATCGCGGCGATCATCGGCGGCATGCATTACACGCCAAGGGCGTTGGAATCGATCGACGTGGCGCTCGACGATCTGACGATCGAATGGGTGAAGCTGGAGGCCGGCTCCGACTACGCAGGCAAGCAGATCGGAGAACTCCATGTCCGCCGCGAGACGGGGGCGACGATCATCGCGGTCGTAGGGCCTGGCAGCAATCGGCAGATCAATCCCGGTCCGGAGTATACGCTGCGCGCGGAATCGACATTGATTGTCGTCGGAGAACGCAGGCAGATCAAGCTGTTCAAGCAATTCCTGAACCGCGGCGCGTCAAACCCGTAATCGGCTCCGACTCTCGGAGCGCCCGCGCCCGCCAAGCCTCACTCTTTACGCACGACCCATCCTGCAGCAAGGGGGTACAATATGGAAGATAAGATCGTATTCGAAATCGGGCTGGCCATTGCGCTGCTCGCGATCGTCGGCCTAACGGCGCACAAGCTGAAATTTTCCGTTATTCCGTTTTACATTCTGATCGGCATGGCCGTCGGACCGCACGCGCCTCACTTCGGTATCATCGACCTGCGGTTCATTGAAAGCTCGCCCTTCATCGACTTCATGGGCCGACTCGGCATTCTGTTCCTGCTCTTCTATCTGGGACTGGAGTTCTCCGTCAGCCGTCTCGTCAAGTCCGGCAAATCAATCGTCGTGGGCGGTCTGATTTATATTCTGATCAATTTTGCCTCGGGTCTGCTCCTGGGCTGGCTGTTCGGCCTGCCGATCAAGGAGACGCTCGTCATCTGCGGCATAATGACCAGTTCCTCTACGGCGATCGTCGCGAAAGTGCTCGTCGACCTCAAACGCTCGGCGAATCCGGAGACGGAAATCATCATGGGCATGATCATGTTCGATGACTTGTTCATCGCGATTCATATGTCGATTCTGTCGGGGTTGATTCTAAGCGGCGCCACTTCCGCCGGCGGCATTCTGCTGACGACCTTGTCCGCGCTCGTGTTCATACTGGTGTTCATTATTTTCGGCCGGAAGGTCATCAAGTATATCGACAAGGCGATCAATATCCAGTCGTCTGAGCTGTTCCTGCTGGTCATCCTGGCGGCGCTGTTCCTGACGGCGGGATTCTCGGAGACGCTGCACGTGGCGGAGTCGATCGGAGCACTGCTGATCGGGCTGGTGCTGGCGGATTCGGCGCATGTGAAGCGGATCGAGCATCTCGTGCTGCCGCTGCGGGATATTTTCGGCGCCATCTTCTTTTTCAGCTTCGGATTGACGATCGATCCGATGTCGCTGGGCGGAGCGGTGTGGATGGCGATCGCAGGCGTGCTGCTCACGATCGGCGGCAATCTGGCATCGGGGTTCATTGCGGGACGCGTCGGACGCATCTCGTCGAAGGCTTCACTGAATATCGGCTTCACGCTTGTCTCGCGCGGCGAGTTCTCGATCATCATGGCGAGCATCGGCAAGGCGGGCGGGCTGCTGCCTTCGGTGCAATCGTTCGCGGTGCTGTACGTGCTGATCCTGTCCGTACTGGGTCCGTTGCTGACGAAGGAGTCCAAACGCATCTACGGCCTCACCCGTCGTCTGCTTCCCCAATCGCGGAAAGAAAGCCGGCAGGAGGGCCTGTAACTGTAACGTTACAGATCGCGGGGCAAGTAGCTGAGTCCCCCGATGATGCAGGCTAATTGACGGGCTTCATCGTCCTGCAGCGTAATGACAGAGATGACCTCACCCGGATCCTGTTTATCAAATCGATAGAGCTCTCGCCGGCCGTCGTCGTGTATGATGACGACCAGTTTCTCGCCCTCCCGCGTTTCCAGCTGAAATTTGTGGCCGATACCCGGCAGATCCGATTCACGAACATTCACATTAAGCGCCTCCTGGGCAGGGAATTGTACCCTATTATACACAAGAATCGAGCGGGAGCAATCCGAAAGGAGTGAGCCTGAATGCCATTCTTGCATGTGAACGGCACTTCGTTGTATTACGAAATGCACGGAAGCGGTACCCCTCTCGTGTTTGTGCACAGCCACGGGTTTTCGCATGAGATGTTTTTTCCGCAAGTCCATTATTTCTGCAAGCAAGGGTACCAAGTTATTCTCGTCGACCTGCGGGGCAACGGCCAGTCGGGCAAGTTGGGGGCAGCGGTGGACGATATCGTGAAGCGGCAGTGCGAGGATCTGAAAATGATGCTGGAGCAATGGGGCATTTCAAGCGCGGTATTCGTAGGTGCGGCGGACGGCGGGGTATTGGTGCAGCAGTTCGCGATGGCCTATCCGGAGCGGGTGAGCGCCATCGTATTGGTCGATACCCACAGCAAGCCGGCCGGCGCCGGGCTGTGGGGCAAGCTGCGCACGGCGCTGCGGGCAGCCACCTGGCTGACCTACTACTTGCCTGGCGAAAGCTTCGTGCGGGGATTGAAAGTAACTTATGCGCGCTGGGATGTCGCGTATTCCTTCTTGAGGGCGGGCATGCTGCGCAAGCGGCCGACCGAATGGATCAAGCAGCGGCTCGCGATCGGCCGGGTGTCGGGCTACTCGGGGCTATCCAGGGTGAGCGTGCCTGTGCTGTGCGTCGTCGGCGACTTCTCTCCGGAAGGGATGAAGCAGATGCATAGAACGGCGGAGATGATTCCGGATGCGGAAATCGCGGTGCTGGAAGACGCGTTCGTGCCGAGTAATCTATGTCAGCCTCGCCCGTTCAATGATACGGTGATGCAGTTCCTTGAGAAGCACCAGAACCGCATTAGCCCCATACAAAGCGCGCCAAATCCGAACGTTGCAATAGACTTTTGAGGAATTGTTCGTTAATTCGTTGACTTCGACGATGGCAATTGATACACTATTCATGCCTCTCCGGCGAGAGCTAAGGGGCATGAATATGCCGGCGGATTCACGAGGGCCGGACGGAGGGATTGCCTTGTCTACAGTCGTCGTCGTAGGAACCCAGTGGGGAGACGAAGGAAAAGGGAAAATCACCGATTTTCTCGCGGAGAAGGCGGACGTAGTCGCCCGTTACCAAGGCGGCAACAATGCCGGCCATACGATTCTGATCCAGAACAAGAAGTATAAGCTGACGATGATTCCATCGGGGATCTTTAATGAGAACAAGCTGTGCGTCATCGGCAACGGCATGGTCATCAACCCGGCCGCGCTGATCGAGGAAATCGAGTACATCCGCGAGAACGGATTTACGACCGAGAACCTCAAGATCAGCGATCGCGCACATGTTATTATGCCCTATCACCTCGTGCTTGACGCGCTCGAAGAGGACCGCAAGGCAGACAACAAGATCGGCACGACCCGCAAGGGGATCGGCCCCGCATATATGGATAAAGCGGCGCGTAACGGCATCCGGATCGCCGACCTGATGGTGGCGGAGGAGTTTACGGAGAAAGCCCGCCGGATGATCGCCGAGAAGAACCAAGTGATCACGCAGATGTACGGCGGCGAACCGCTGGACGCGGAAGCGATCATTCAAGAATACTTGGCGCATGCCGAACAACTGCGCCCTTACGTGACCGACACATCGGTCGTGCTCAACGACGCGATCGACGATGGCAAGAAGGTGCTGTTCGAAGGCGCGCAAGGCGTCATGCTCGATATCGACCAAGGTACTTACCCGTTCGTGACGAGCTCCAATCCGTCTGCGGGCGGCGTGTGCATCGGCTCGGGCGTCGGACCTTCCCGCATCCAGGAAGTGATCGGCGTGGCCAAGGCCTATACGACTCGCGTGGGGGACGGTCCTTTCCCGACGGAGCTTCATGACGAGCTCGGCCAATGGATTCGCGACAAGGGCCACGAGTACGGCACGGTGACAGGGCGTCCGCGGCGCGTCGGCTGGTTCGACACGGTCGTCGTCCGGCATGCCCGCCGCGTCAGCGGCATCACGGGGCTGTCGCTCAATTCGCTGGACGTGCTGACTGGGCTCGAGAAGGTGAAGATCTGCACGGCTTATCGCTACCGCGGCGAATTGATGCACAACTACCCGGCGAATCTGAAGATTCTCGGGGAGTGCGAGGCGGTGTACGAAGAACTGCCGGGTTGGAGCGAGGATATCTCCGGCGCGAAGACGCTGGACGATCTGCCGGAGACGACCCGTCGGTTCGTGGAGCGGGTGTCGGAGCTGACCGGCATTCCGATCGCCATCTTCTCGGTTGGCCGCAACCGCGAGCAGACGAACCAGGTAACTAAGATTTATTGAATAGGGACGGTTAGTCCGTTGGGCCATAACGCTTGTTCCTTCTTGAGGGGAACAAGTGTTTTTCGTTGTTGTGGTTTGATCGGGTTGCGGCGGTCGGTAGGGGTAAGGGAGTCGCTAAATGAGGGTTTAGTCGAATGTTCGGTTAAAGCATGGCAAGTTTGCCCATACTGAAAACTATTGGACTAGAAAGATAGATTTCAGGAGGCAGCAACATGTGGAGATGGCTGGCCTGGGCGGCGCGGATCGCGGCGACGGCGCTGCTGCTCAGTTTCCTTAGCATATGGACAACGGGATACATCGTGAATAGTTATATGGAGACACTGCTGAAGCAGTTGAATTTGCCGCTTCAGACGCAGCCGTTTGCGCTGTCCGGCGTATGGGGTAAGCTATGGGGCGCAAGTCCCGTGACAGGGGAGAAGGAGCGGGCAGGAGAGAGTAGGGACGATATCGCATCGTCGAACTCGCCGAGTCGCAACGGTCAGCCGGACAGGTCGAGCGTTAATGAGTCGTCTGTCGACCGGAGCGGTCAGGGCAATGCGGAGTTTCCGGTTGACGGGCAGAGCGCCCCTGAAAGCGGCGAATCGCCGTCGGACAAGGGAGATGGCGCTAGCGGCGCGTATCCGGACGGTGCAGGCGGTCGCATGGGAGAGCCTGAAAACACGCAACCGCCTGCCGAGGGCGATGCGAAAGGATCCGCCGCAGGTGATGTCGATGGAGCGGTTCCGGTTTTCGGCGCTGAGGATCGTGCGTCGGCATTGTCGGACGAGCAGCGCCAGGCGCTGAACGCGATCATGTCCAAGTTGAATGGAGAGCAGCTCGGCGCACTGTCCGGCTATCTGGAAGACGGCTTGACGCCGGAAGAGTTGACTGCGGTTCAAGACCTGATCAAGCCATCGTTGACGGATTCGGAGTATGCGCAGATCATGGATGCGCTCGCGCCTGGCCGTGCGAATGCAGATGAATCTACCGGGACCTCGCCGGATCGCGAATGAAAGCCGTTCGAAAATATGCCAGTAACCGCCAGTAATGGGTCTGAAGTAGGGAGATGAGGAAATTTTCATCTGGGAACCTCCTAACATTGCAACGATTTCATAAAGCTTGAAAAGTACTGTTGTAACAAGGGTTAGAAGCGATAAAAACGTCAATAAAACACTGCCCCCGGCATTTGCGGGTTGGCAGTGTTTGACATTATATGGCAAACAAACGTCTGTTTGGCTGTTGAATTTGATAAAGATATGCTAAAGTAGGATTCGGGCTTGACAGAGATTGGGAATATAGAACTGATACGAAAATAAGATTCGTAGTTCCAACGTCATAGTTAATAATTGCACTTATTGTTTCATATCATACGATTCGAAGGAGAAGATCATGGCCGTTTTCAGGGGAACGGATCGAATCCGGAGAGCAACAACTGCCGTCAAGAAGAATCTCCGGCATGTTCGATCTACTAGCTTGAAAGGAATAACATTTGTTCATAAAAAACTGTTGCCGCAAGTTCAAACATTCGCAAGAAGCTATCGCGGGCCGATCGCCGTCACACTCGTGGCCGTACTGGGCGTAACGTCAGTCGCGATTGCCGGACAGCAATACGTTCAGGCCAATATGAAAGACTATTACCGTGTGTACGTGAACGGTTCGCCGATCGGCGAGATTAGCTCTGACGCCAAAGTGGAGCAATGGATGGACGCCAAGGCAGCCGCGCTTAGCCGCGCGAACTCCCCTGTGGTAGAGGAACTGGACGAGAACCAGATCGAATACCGCACTGAAAGGGCTTACAAGTTCGTGCCGGACGATGAAGCGACACTGACGACTCTGGCCGGTCAGGTCAAGACGCATGCGGTAGGCGTGGAAGTCTGGGTAGGCGGCAAGGTCGTTGGGGTTGTCCGGGATAAAGAGACGGCGAACGCACTGCTCGACAGGGTGAAGGAGAAGTACGTGCCGGAAGGCGCCAAGGTCGTGCAGACGGTAGCCAAGAAATCTTCCACGCCCCACACGATGACGCTGGCGTTCGCGGCCCCTTCGGAAGATCAGGCGGAGGCACCTGCGGCGGACGAAGGGCCGCAACTGAAGGTCACCTCGCTCAAGATCGCGGAGCAGGTTGGGCTGTTGACGGTTACCCTCAAGGACGTCGCGCTGTCGGACCCGGAAGCTCTCTATCGGCATTTGGCCGGCGAGAGCGAGTCGTCCGGGGAGCCCTTGGCGGTGCAGTCCGTCGAAGAACTCACGCAAGTGGAGACGATCGCGGCGGCGACCGAATATCAGAACAGCAGCGATCTGCGCAAGGGCACGACGAAGGTCGCGCGCCAGGGCAAGGATGGCCAGAAGCAGGTCACCTACAAGCAAGTGAAGATCAACGGTGAGCTGCTGCAGGAAGAAGTCGTAGCCGAGCAGGTGCTCCAAGAACCTGTTTCCAAGCTGGTACTTAGAGGAACCAAGGTCATCCCGGGAGAAGGCACAGGCAAGTTCGCCTGGCCGGTATCCGGTCATCGGATCACGAGCACGATGGGCAAGCGCTGGGGCACGATGCATAACGGTATCGACATGATCGGGCGGAGCGCCATCAAGGCTGCCGATAACGGCGTGATAGAGCAAGTCATCTATAGCAAGAGCGGACTGGGCAATCATGTCGTCATCAATCACAAGAACGGCTACAAAACGGTATACGGACACATGAAGAGCATCAGCGTGAAGAAGGGCCAAGTCGTCGAGAAAGGCGAAGCGATTGGCGTCATGGGCAACACAGGCCATTCCACGGGTACGCACTTGCATTTTGAAATCCACTTGAACGGCAAGCTGAAAAATCCGTTGAACTATCTATAAAGCATTGTTTCATGAGCGGCCAAGCGAGAGGAAATCTCGTTTGGCCGCTTTCGTGTTGCAGCTGCGCTGACGGACAACTTGTCTCCAGTTTTGATTCTCGATTGCGGCAAAGCATGAATCGCCAACCGCTTCATAAGTCACTTACCACCAAATAACATTTTCTAAACGCATCGTGCGTACTTGACTGCTCGGTGCCTATCCTCCGTGCGCTCTATCGCCGCCGCGATAGCTGGTCCGAGCCCAATATGGTAAGATAGAGAGCAGATTATAGCTTCCGAAGCCAAGGAGGCGGCGCGCATATGCCGGGTAAAATACTGGTCGTGGACGACGAGCGGCCGATTGCGGATATTCTGAAGTTTAATTTGGAAAAAGAAGGATACGAGGTCGTCTGCGCATTCGACGGCGGAGAAGCGGTACGGCTGGCGTTCGAGGAGGATCCGGACCTTATCCTGCTCGACCTGATGCTGCCGGTCAAGGACGGGATGGACGTATGCCGCGAGGTGCGATCCCGCCTGTCAACGCCGATCATCATGCTGACGGCCAAAGATACGGAGATTGACAAGGTGCTGGGCTTGGAACTCGGAGCCGACGATTACGTGACCAAGCCGTTCGGAACGCGCGAGCTGCTGGCCCGGGTGAAGGCGCATCTGCGTCGCCAGCGGAATCTCGATTCGCCGCGCGGCGGCGAGGGGAGCGCGGCTCAGGACGCGGAGCCGCAAGGGCTCAAGCTGTTCAATCTGTTCATCGATACGGACATGTACGTCGTATACAAGAACGGGCAGCCGCTCGATCTGACGCATCGGGAGTTCGAGTTGCTGCATTACCTGGCGCGCAACAGCGGCAAGGTGATGACGCGTGAGCATCTGCTGCAGGCGGTATGGGGGTTCGAATACTTCGGCGACGTGCGGACGGTGGACGTGACGATCCGTCGCCTGCGCGAGAAGATCGAAGATGATCCGAGCCGTCCTGACATCATCATGACCCGCCGCGGGCTCGGCTATCTGATGCGGAATCCGCGCGCGACGGGCGGTTATTCGGGATGAAGCTGCTCCGGGTCCTCCGCAGCATTCAAGTCAAGCTCATCCTGATGGTGCTGATGCTGATTCTGATCGCGGTACAGCTGATCGGCGTGTACTTCATCAGCACGATGAAAAGCTCGCTGATCGACAATTTTACGACCAACCTGAACGACCAGGCGAATTTCCTGACCAGTCTGTCCGCCACAGCGCTGTCGCAGCAGGATGAGAATGACAGCGCGAACCCGGAAGCCGGAGGGGATTTGGACGTGCTCGCCGGCAACTTGCCCAGCTTCAGCGGGGCCGAGATCCAGGTGCTGGACGCGAGCGGCCGGGTGCTTATTGCTTCGAAGCAGACGCAGCCATCGATCGTCGGGCGCAAAAATACTTCCCTGCTGGTCAGCCGGGCGTTACAGCGGATACCCGACAATGAAGAAGAGATTATCGATGACGACAACATTCGCAAGAAAGTGATCGCCAAGCCCGTCATCAGCGAAGGCAAAGTGGTCGGCGTCGTCTACATCGCGGCGTCGATGACGGACCTGTACGAGACGGTCGAGCGGATCAACCGGATCTTCGTCTCGGCGATTCTGATCGCGCTCGGACTCACCGCCTTGCTGGGCGTCCTGCTGGCCGGCACGATCACGTCGCCGATCAAAGTGCTGACGCGGCAGGCGACGGCGGTGGCGGAAGGCCGCTTCGATCAGCGGGTTCCGGTGCTTGGCACCGACGAGATCGGGCAGCTCAGCGCCGCTTTCAACGACATGACCGACAGGCTCAGCGAAGCGCTGGCGCTGAACGAGGAAGAGAAGGAGAAGCTGACGAGCGTCCTGACCAACATGAATGACGGGGTGCTGGCGACGGATGAGCTGGGGAGCATCATCATCTCCAACCGGCGCGCGGACGAGCTGCTCGGCTCCGGCGCCTGGGAAGGCCGCACGCTGTCCGAAGCGCTGAACGTGGACAAGGCTCCGATCGCGAAGACGCTCGGAGGCGAAGCCTCCTGGATGGTGCTGCGGCGGGAGACGGAGGAGAGCGGGGACGAGGCGATCATCCGCGTCACGCTGACGCCGATCCGCTCCCGCGACCGCGGTGTGGCCGGCGCTATCGCCGTGCTGCATGACGTGACCGAAGCGGAGAAGCTGGAGCAGGCGCGGCGAGAGTTCGTGGCGAACGTGTCGCACGAGCTGCGCACGCCGCTGACGACGATCAAGAGCTATGCGGAGGCGTTGGACGACGGGGCGATGGACGAACGGGAGCTGGCCAGAGGATTCGTCGGCGTCATCCGCAACGAGACCGAGCGGATGATCCGGCTCGTCAGCGATCTGCTGCACCTGTCGCGGTTCGATTCCCGCCGCGTTCAACTGCGGCGCGAGAAGACGAACATGCTCGAGATGCTCGAGGAGGTCGTGGACCGGTTCTCGTTCCAGCTGAGGCAGAAGGCGATTACCGCGACGGTGCAGGCCGCGCCGAAGCTGAAGCCGGCTTGGCTGGACCGGGACGGCATCGACCAGGTGCTGGACAATCTCGTCTCGAATGCGATCAAGTATACGCTGGACGGCGGCAAGATCGTGCTGTCTGCCGCGTATAACGAGGGCGGGCACTTGACCGTCGCCGTGAAGGATACCGGCATCGGCATTCCGCGCAAGGATCTGGAGCGTATATTCGATCGGTTCTACCGGGTCGACAAGGCGCGATCCCGCAGCATGGGCGGCACGGGCCTGGGCTTGTCCATTGCCCGGGAAATCGTCCGCGCGCACGGCGGCACAATCGCGCTTGAGTCGGAAGTCGGCGTCGGGACGGTCGTAACCGTGACGCTGCCGGTCGTGCGGGAAGGAAGTGAGCCGGCATGATGGAGAAGCTGAAGTCCGTATTGCTGGGGCTGCTCGTCATCGTGAGTCTGGTGCAAAGCTATTTTCTCGCCTACAGCATGCCCAGCCTGGAAGCCAAGGTGAATACGAACCAGGATTACGTGACGGCGGAGCCGCTCGGTTCCAAGGAAGAAGTGAAGAACCTGATCTTTCCCGAGCAGATCATCCTGCACCGGGGCGAAGACAAGCATACCGTATTTTATCCGGACAACGCGCCTTATTACGACTTGATCATGACATTGCTCAAAGGCCGCGATTTCAAAGGGTTCCAGCGCAGTGGCGACATGGTGAACTGGGATCAAGTGCGGCGCGAGGACCAGGGGCTGGAGCTTAGGTTCGGGCGTCCGATCCCATTCGCTCTGCTGCAGAACGTGTTCAAGATCGACACGGACTTCCTGTTCTTCGGAGATTCGATCGATCGCATCTGGATCTATGTCCGCAAAGACAGCGAGGAAGTGCGCGCGTTCTTCTTCAGCGCCGACGGGCGCAACGTCTATGAGTCCCAGCGAGCGGACTTGACCGTAAGAGACGTGTCGACCAACGTCGGGTTCGGCGAATTTTGGACGCCGTACCGGACGACGGACGGCAGGCTGTATGTGCCGGATGAGCCGTATGACAAGGCCGTGTCCATGCAAGTGGAGATCAGCCGATACACGACCGAGCAGATGCAACGCAGCTTGTTCTTCGACCCGAGCGTGACCCGCGTGATCCCGGAAAGCGCAGACGGCAATCTGATCTATACCGACTGGAAGCGAAGCCTGAAGGTCAGCGAGGACGGCGGCTGGATCAACTTCACCGACCTGGTTGCGCCGACGGAGGGTCAGACGGATCCGGTCGGCAACGTCACGGGGGCCGTGCGGTTCATTAATCAGCATGGCGGGTGGAATGGTCAGTACAATCTGACGCAAGGAAGCGAGCCGGACTCGGATAACGACGTGCGTTTTCAGCAGTACTACAACAAAGTGCCGGTGCTGCCCGTGCCGGGATTAACCTTCGGTTACATGCAGCTCAAGATGCAGCAGGGCACGGTGACGTCGTATGAGCGATCGTTGATTCTGATGGACAGCCTGCCGGCGAACCGCAAGAGCCGCGTATTGCCAGGAGGCGACGAGCTTCGCAAACTGATCGGCGAAGGAGACTTCGATTCGAGAGTGGAATCGCTGCTGCCGGCCTATCGGCCGACGCTGGAGGAAGACGTTATCACGTTGAATCCGGTCTGGGCAGTGCGCCTGGCAAACGGCAAGCTGCAGATCGTTGCGGACTCCACGCCTGCTCCATAAGGGGCGGTCGGTCCATTTTCCAATGAGGACGGCTTGGACGTTTCTTCTTGATTAGGGAGGTGGAAGGGATGGACTGGGGACGGGCCAAGAGCGTGCTGATTGTCGCTTTCCTCATGTTGAACGTGCTGCTCGGCTATCAATTGTGGATGGAATGGCGGTCGCAGGTCGGTTCTTCCGTCGATTGGACGTCCCTTCCGGTGGCGACGCGGCAGGTCATGCAGGAGAAGGGCATCAGCCTCAATGCGCGCATCCCGGCGGAGACGCCGTCGCTGCGCAACTTGACGTACAAGCTGAAGGCCATGCCGCCAGATGGCGCGGACGGGCGCATCCCGCTGACGGAACCGCAGGAAGCGCGGATCGTGTTCAACCCGCAGGAACTCGACGAAGCGCTCGGCCGGGTCATCCCGGAGCTCGGCAAGTACGCCTACGACGACCCGGCGAGCCGGGTGGGAGTGTTCGTGTTGAATCGGATGGTGGATGGCCTGCCCGTGTTCGACTTGCATCTGGAGCTGTTCAATAGCGAGCAGAAAATTCAAGCTTATCGGCAGGATAACGCGCAGATCCTCGGTTCCGAAACGGTCGAGCCGCAGCAGGTGCTTGCGGCTTCCAAAGCGGCGGCGCTGCTTATCGAGAACTATTTGCCGGCGGGGTCGGTCATCAAGGATATCCGGCTCGGGTATCATGGGCAAATATTTCCTGATGCGGACGTGCAGGTTTCTGCTCCATCTTGGAGGGTTTTGTTGGAAAATGGCGAAGTGTACTATGTACATGCCGTCAACGCCGACGTGACGACCGGGTCAGGCGACGAGCCCGCGCAGGCGCAGGTGGACGGATCGGCGGATTCCGCGGTGGAGGACAGCTAGATTCAAGCGGCAGAATGGAAGAGTAGCAAGAGAGACAGGCAACACGGGAGAGGGTAAGGAAACGCGATGAATTTACGATTCACGGTGCTGGCCAGCGGATCGACGGGCAATGCGACCGTTGTGTCCACGGACGAGGCGACGGTGCTGGTTGATGCAGGGCTCAGCGGCAAGAAGATCGAGACGCTGATGGAACAGCGCGGCGTGTCGGGCAGCGATCTGGACGCCATCTTCGTCACGCATGAGCATTCCGATCATATCAAGGGGCTTGGCGCATTCGCGCGGAAATACGAGCTGCCGGTCTACGCCAACGAGAAGACTTGGGCGGCGATGGCGAAGCTGGTGGGCGAGCTGCCGGATACGCAGCGGTGCGTGCTTGCGACGGACAGCGAGATGGAAATCGCCGATCTGCGGATCGAATCGTACGCGATCTCCCATGACGCGGCAGAACCGGTCGGCTATTGCTTCCAGGCGGACGGCGTCAAGCTGGGGCTGGCGACGGACATGGGCTACATGAGCGACAAAGTCATGCGCAGGCTGCTCGGAGCCGACGTGCTCGTGCTGGAATCCAACCACGATATCGAGATGCTCCGCATGGGGCGCTATCCTTGGAATATCAAACGGCGCATCCTGGGAGACACGGGCCACCTGTCGAACGAAGCCGCTGGAGAAGCGCTGTGCCGGCTGCTCTCAGGGTCTACGCGCAGAGTCTATTTGGCTCACTTGAGCTTGCAGCATAACCTGATGGATTTGGCCAAACTGACGGTGAATACAGTATTAGAAGACAACGGTTTTTTCTACCATAAGCATGAGTTTGCGCTTCATGATACGTACCCGGACACGCCGACGGAGTGGGATCTGGTGAAGGAGTAAAGCCGCGACGATGCCTGCGGGCGCATGCGCACTCGCGTTCTATAGCAGCAATTGGCGGTTCAGTTCGGCCTCCATATGCAGCGACTTGTCGCGGATCTCCTCAGGCGTCAGAAGTCCCTTGTCCACGAGCAGCTCGATCAAGGTGCTGAGCGCCAGCAGCTGGCGGTACTGATCGTCCTTCATGTCTCCCAAGCGGGCGGCCAGGTCGAGATAGTGCCAATCGAACGAAGCGTTCTGCATGTCGATTCTTCCTTTCTTTTACTGGATGAAATCCGGATTGTACGCTTGCTTGCCGACAGCGATTCTATTAGTATTTTAGTCACAACCTTTGAAAATATGCCTGCTATTCTATTAAACTTTCGCGAGTCGCTTGAAGCAAGGCGCAAGAGGGACGGACGAATCCGCATAAGGAGGGGGAAACGACTATGAGCCTGTTCGATGACGATTTCTATTCCACGAAGGTGAGGCGGTGGGCTCGACGTCAGGAACAGGCGGGCGCGGGTCGCGGATTTGGCTTGGGAACCGGTTCGGGCAGAGGACTTGGAACCGGCTCGGGCTGGCGCGGTCTGCGCGAATTCTTCTCTTCGGCGACTCTGCGGATCGCGGTCGTCTCTTCGCTCGTCAGCGCGGTGGCGGTCGCTCTGTTGTTCGTGCTGTTCCTCGACGGCCGGCAGCCCGAGCCCGAGGCCAGACCGGCTCTGGTCGGGGGACAATCGCTGGTGGAGACGTCCGAGGGGCTCATCTCTGCCTCCGAGAAGATCCGTCCGATCGTCGTTAGCATTATCAATATTAAGCAGAACGGAAATAAAACGGATGAGGGCGGCGAATTCGGCGGGTTCGAGGATGGCGGCTTGTTCCCGGAAGAGGCCAATCTCGGTTCCGGCGTCATTATCGAGAAGAAGAAGGGCCATGCTTATATCGTGACGAATGCCCATGTCGTGGCGGACGCCGTGAAGGTGCAGGCGGTGCTCATGGACGGCAGCAAGAAGACGGCGACGATCGTCGGACAGGACCCGATCAGCGACCTGGCGGTGTTGTCCGTCGATGCGGACGGCATTGACGCGGTCGCCGAGATTGGCACCTCGGGCAAGCTGAGGGTCGGCGAAATGGTCATCGCGGTCGGCAATCCGCTTGGGTTTGACGGATCGGTGACCAATGGCATCATCTCTTACTTGCATCGTATCGTACCGGTGTCGCTGGGTCAGAATGGAATCTACGATTGGGAGCAAGAAGTCATTCAGACTTCGGCGCAGATCAACCAAGGGAACAGCGGCGGCGTGCTCGCCGACCTGAACGGGCGCGTCATCGGCATCAACAGCATGAAGATCGCCGATACCGGCGTGGAAGGCATCGGCTTCGCGATTCCGATCGATACCGTCATGCCGATCGTGAAGGAATTGATCGATCATGGCCGCGTGCTTCGCCCGTACATGGGCGTCTATTCGATGGACCTGGCCGCGTTTCTCGATCAGCCAGTCGGCGAGGAAGACGGCGAAGAAGCGCTGGAGCCGGTCATTCCCGAGGGAGTCAAGAGCGGGGTGCTTGTGCTGGAGGCGGTCGGGCCTGCCGACAAGGCGGGATTGAAGCTGAACGACATCATCACTGAGCTCGACGGAGAGACGGTCCGCGGCACGAAAGACTTGCGCAAGTACCTGTACAACAAGAAGAAGATCGGTGAGACGCTCACCGTTACTTATTATCGGGACGGCAATAAGGAGAAGCTGAAGCTGGTGCTCTCGGAGAAGGAAGGGGAGCAGTAGCGGGCCATTCGGCGGGCATGCCCGCGGCCGCGGGAAAGGAACGGACGATGATGTATTGCGTGTGCCGGGAACATGTGGAACTCGCCATCGACAAATTTGTGGACGAATACGAAGATGCGCCGGATCTGGTCCATTTGCAGACGACGATCTTCACGGCTTGGACGCCGCCCGAACGGTGTATGTGGTGCGACGGGCCGGCGGAAGTGCTGGTCGTCTGAGCTTACGCGAAGCGCACAAAAAATTCACAAAGTTGTAAAACAACGATTGACAGCATGCAAAATGGAATGGTAAAGTGACACATATACTTCGAGAACGGAAAGGAGGGTTACGTCCCATGAGGAACGGTATCGATATGATTGTTCAGATTGTTCGGAAGATGCCGGTTGCCGGATTTGCTGGCCATTCCCATGAACGTAACCCTCGCGCGAATGCAACGACGGAGTAGGAACGGCTCGTTCCGATGACGACGTGAGGCGTGTGGTTACGTGACCGTAGCCATGCGCCTTTGTTGTCCTTTGCGGGCAATCGGCTTTGCTGCCTTCGGCGGCAATGTCAGGCAGGCGTATCGCTGGCGGCGGTATGCCTTTTTTGTTCTTTTTTGGTGGAGAGGAGCGGGGTCACAGGATGTTCATTGTGTTGAAAAAATTGAGCTGGTTCTTCAAGCTGCAGTGGAAGCGTTACTTGATCGCGGTCGTGCTGCTTGCAATCGTGGGGATCGTGGATATTCTGCCGCCGAAGCTGATCGAGTACACGATCGACGGCTTGCGGGCCGGGACGCTGAGCAGCGGAGACTGGATGCAAGTGGTGGTGTACTGGCTCACGATTACAATCGTCAGCTACGGGATCACGCTGATCTGGATGTATCAATTGTTCGGCGGATCGTTCGTGCTGGAACGGATGATGCGGTCGATGTTGATGCGGCATTTTCTGAAAATGTCGCCGACGTTCTATGAGCGCAACCGGACAGGAGACTTGATGGCGCGGGCGACGAACGATCTGGGCGCAATCTCGATGACGGCGGGGTTCGGCATTCTGACGCTCATCGATTCGACGATGTTCATGGGGACGCTGCTCGTCGTGATGGCAGCGACGATCAGCTGGAAGCTGACGCTCGCGGCGATGATTCCGCTGCCGTTCATCGCGCTGGTGCTCAAGTACTTCGGCCGGATGATCCATGAGCGCTTCATGAAATCGCAGAACGCCTTCGGGGAACTGAACGACCAAGTGCTTGAATCGGTGACAGGCGTGCGGGTCGTGCGCGCGTTCGTGCAGGAGCGGGCGGACCGCGAGCGGTTCAGGGCGAAGACGGACGAAGTGTTCGGCAAGAACGTGCGGGTGGCGCAGATCGACGCGGTGTTCGAGCCCGCAGTCAAGATTCTCGTCGGACTGAGCTATATGATCGGGCTCGTGTACGGTGCCGTGCTGGTGTACCGGAGCGAAATCACGCTTGGCGAGCTGGTGTCGTTCAACATGTATCTTGGGATGCTGATCTGGCCGATGCTGGCCATCGGTGAACTGATCAACATTATGCAGCGCGGCAACGCTTCGCTCGACCGGATCAACGAGACGCTGGGCATGAAGCAGGATGTGGCCGATGCGGCAGAATTGACGCCCGTCGACGTGCCGGACGAGATCGTCTTCGACAGGGTGACGTTCCGTTATCCGTCTTCCTCGATCGACAATCTGGTTAATATCTCATTCCGGCTCCATCGCGGGCAGACGCTCGGCATCGTGGGGCGGACCGGGAGCGGGAAGACGACGGTGCTGAGGCAGCTGCTGCGCGAATATCCTTTGGGAAGCGGGCAAGTGACGGTCAGCGGTACGGATCTCGGCGAAGTGGCGCTGGATCAGATCCGGGGTTGGATCGGCTACGTGCCGCAGCAGCCGGTGCTGTTCAGCCGGTCGATCCGGGAGAACATTCGGCTAGGCAACGGAGACCAGGTTTTCGATGAAGAGCGGTTGAACCGGGCGCTGGAGCTGGCGTCCTTCCGCAAGGACGTCGCGTTCTTGCCGGACGGTCTGGAGACGCTCGTCGGCGAGAAGGGCGTGGCGCTGTCCGGCGGACAGAAGCAGCGGGTCAGCATTGCCCGCGCCGTCATCGCCGATCCGGAAATTCTGATGCTCGACGACGCGCTGTCCGCAGTCGACGCCAAGACGGAAGTGGAAATTCTCGAGGGCGTCCGTCGCGAGCGCGCGGGCAAGACGACGATCATCACGACGCATCGATTGTCCGCCGTACAGCATGCGGATTGGATCATCGTGCTGGATGAAGGACGGATCGTCGAGGAAGGCACGCATGACATGCTCGTGGAGCGGGGCGGATGGTACAAGGAGCAGTACGACCGCCAGCAGCTGTCGGAAGCGTTGGGCGCATAAGTTTATATGGGTAACGGAATCGGGGTGGAGTTCCAAAGATGAATACGACGGGGAAACGATTGTTTCAATATGCATGGTTATACAAGAAGCCGATATTGGCCGCGTTGCTGTTGCTTACGATGGCAGTGAGCGCGGAGCTTGTAGGGCCGATCTTCGCCAAGCGGATGATCGACCAGAACATTATGGGCATTCAGCAAGTATGGCACGAGACGCAGAGCCAGGACCGGTTCAGCGTCTCATACGATGGCAAGCGATACAAGCGCGTAGATCATGTGGCGGAGGGCGAAGCCGTCGGCGCGCCGGCTCGCGTGCTGCAGGTAGGCAGATCTTATTATTTTGTTTCGGATGAGGTCGCGGTGGACGGTTCGATGCAGGTGCGGGACGGTATCCTGACGGTGCAGCCTTCGCAGAAAGATGCGGCAGCTATGACGTTCCCGGCAGTGAAATTGACGAACGGGGAAATCTACCGTTTCTACGAGCCGGAATTCCGCGGACTGCTGCAGCTGGCATTTACCTATTTCGGCTTCCTGGTACTCGGGTCGTTGCTTGCGTATGGACAGCGTTACATTCTGCAAGTGAGCGCCAACCGGATCATTCGGCGGATACGCAACGACGTCTTCGCGCACATCCAGCGGCTGCCGGTCAAGTACTTCGACCATCTGCCAGCGGGTAAGATCGTTGCGAGAGTGACCAACGACACGGAGGCGATCCGCGAGCTGTACGTGAACGTGCTTGCCAACTTCTTCTCCGGCGTCATCTACATTACGGCCATCATCGGCGCTCTGTTCGTGCTGGATTGGCGGCTGGCGCTCGTCTCGCTGCCGGTTGCGCCGATCCTGTACTTGTGGATCGTCATATACCGCAAGTTTGCAGGGAATTTCAACCGTATGATCCGCGCCTTGCTGAGCGATATCAATGCGAACATCAACGAATCCATCCAGGGCATGCCGATCATTCAGGCGTTCCGGCGGGAGAAGAAGATGCTGGGCGAGTTCGAGGAGATGAACGAGGATTATTTGCAGCAGCGAAACAGGCTGCTTCGGCTGAACTCCGCAACTTCGCATAACTTGGTGAACGTGCTTCGGAACGTCCTGTTTCTCATCGCCATCTGGTCGTTCGCGGGCAAGTGGATGGGGACGGCGATGACGATCGGGATGCTGTACGCCTTCATCGATTATATCGGGCGCATGATGCAGCCGGTCGTCGGGATCGTCAACCAGCTCGCCAATCTGGAAACGGCGCGTATATCGGCGGAGCGGGTGTTCGAGCTGTTGGACGAGGAAGGCGTCGAGGTGTCGGAGAAGCGAATCGCGAGGTACCGCGGGGATGTGCGGTTCGACGGAGTATCGTTCGCCTATAAGGAGGGCGAGGATGTGTTGAAGAATATCACGTTCAGCGCTCGCCAAGGCGAGACGGTCGCGCTCGTCGGGCACACCGGCTCCGGGAAGAGCTCGATCCTGAACTTGCTGTTCCGGTTCTACGACGTGGAGCGGGGGACGATCTCGGTGGACGGTGTGGATGTTCGCGATATGTCTAAGCAGGAGCTCCGCCAGCATATGGGCATCGTGCTGCAGGATCCGTTCTTGTTCACGGGCACGATCGCGTCGAACGTCAGCCTGGATGACCCGTCCATCTCCCGCGAGAAGGTAGAGCAGGCGTTGAAGGACGTGGGCGCTTACGAGATGTTCATGCAACTGCCGGGCGGCCTGGACGAACCGGTCGTCGAGAAGGGCAGCACGCTGTCCGCGGGACAGCGGCAACTGATCTCGTTCGCGCGGGCGCTGGCGTTCGATCCGGCGGTGCTGATCCTCGACGAAGCAACGGCCAGCATCGATACCGAGACGGAGGCGATCATCCAGCGGGCGCTCGACGTGCTGAAACGGGGACGCACGACGTTCGTTATCGCGCACCGGCTGTCGACGATCCGCGCGGCGGACCAGATTCTCGTGCTCGACCACGGCGTGATCGTGGAGCGCGGCAACCACGACGAGCTGATGCGCCATGGCGGCAAGTATCACGCCATGTACCAGCTTCAGCTGGGCGGCGCGGAAGTCGTGGCCTAAGCAGGCAATTAAGCAGGGCGTTTGGCCATCTACCGATATCCCCTTCGCTCAGGAGTAGGACTTTCTGAGTGAAGGGGATATCGGCATATTGGGGGGCAGGGCAATCACTTAAGGAATTGACGAACCTCTGTCGTCGATGAGACAGGGATCATTAGCGCAGTCTTTGCATATTAATGCAGGTCGCGGCAACAGTTCCGGCGAGCTTATCTTGTATCTGCTGCTCGTATGTGTGGTAAGCGGCGGAGCTATGCCAGCTCCGGCTGGCCATGAGCGATTGATAGCGCAGCTGCTTGACGGACAGTTCTCCGCGAAGCTTTGTCCGTTCACCCTCTTCCTGGCACGTTGCCAGCAAATCCTCAAGCGTCACCATTTCCTTGCGCAGCAGCATTTCCTCGGGAATCATGCCCGCGTTCTTGAGCAGCTTGAATCCGAGACGCAGCTCTTCCGGTACACCCGCCAAATCGTCTGGAGGCAGCGGCTTGCCCTTGCCAGGCAGATGATCGAACTCCCCTCTATTCATTGCTTCGCGGATCTTCTCTTCCGCTAAGGAAGCGAACCCTTCCATCATGCTCACCTCACCGTATCTCTTCGTTTGCGTCTCTCTTTATTTTAGCACGATCGATCGGCAAGCAGAAAAAGTTACTGGATTCGGAATCGGAGGTCATGGCATCATAATATATGATTGGGCGTTGTCGGTCTATAAAATTAAAACCTACAGATCCAAGATTGCATTATGTGCTGAGCTCTAAAAGGGGTGGTCTGATTGCGCCGTATGCCCAGTATTCGCCTGGCCGTCCCATAAGCGTTATCCACCTTGTTTCGATCGTCATAGTAATCAATTATCCCTTCACGGCTCCTGCCGTCAGACCTCTGATGAAGTAGCGCTGCACGAACAGGAATACGAAGGCGGCTGGCAGCGAAATAAGCGTCGACGCCGCCATCATGCCGCCGTAGTCGGAGCTGGATTCCCCCATATAGCGGAAGATCAAACCCGGAGCAAGCGTTCGTTTAGCCGGATCGGTCACGAGCGTAAGGGAATAGAGCAGATCGTTCCAACTGGTGACGAATCCGAGCACCGTGACGGCGATCATGCCGGGTATGGCGAGCGGCAGGACGATGCGGTGCAGCGTCCGGAACTGGGATGCCCCGTCCATCTTCGCCGATTCCATCAATTCGTCCGGAATTTCATCGAAGAACGTCTTGAGCGTCCAAGTGCCTACCGGCAGCGTAAACGTAATATAAGCGAAGATCAGCGAGAAATAGCTGTCCAGCAAGCCGTAGGAGCGCATGAGCGCATAGATGGAAATGAGCAGAACGCCGTATGGCAGCATTTTCGATACCATAATGAGCAGCATGAACGGCTTTCTCCCCGTGTAGCGGAATTTGGAGAAGCTGTAAGCGGCGTAGGCCGACACGATCGTGGCCAGGGCGCTGCTGATCAAGGACGTAATCAGGCTGTTCTTGAAATAAATCCGCAATTGCGTGTCCTGAAGGGCGTGCACGTAATGCTGAATGGTCGGCTTCAGGGGGATAAAGTTGGCTTCCAGCAGCTCGCTCGGCGATTTGAAGGACGTATTCAGCATCCAGTAAATCGGGAAGATCACGAACGTTCCCGCGAGCAGAATCGTCAGCCAGAAGAAGATGCGGAATCCTGTTGATCGTTCAAACATCATGGCTGTTCACCTCCCCGGTTCCGCGCCGTCTACTCATGGTCTTTCATGCTCCGCATATAGAAGATCACCAGCACCGACAGCATCAGCACCCAGATCATGCCCGTCGCAGCGGCTTTGCCGATCTCGAAATTCTGGAACGCCTGGCGATACACTTCTACGGAGAAGGTCGTCGTGGAATGCGCCGGGCCTCCCTCTGTCATGACCCATAACAAATCAAAATGCTGGAATCTGTTGATTAGCGACAGGATCAGGATGACCCAGATGATCTGCTTCATATGCGGAAGCACGACGGATTTCAGCACGGTCCAGTTGCCGCCGCCGTCGATCCGCACGGCTTCGATCTGATCCTGCGGCACGGAATGAAGCCCGCCGATTAGGAAAGCCATCATCCACGGAAACGAGTGCCAGGTCATCGCTACGCACACGGCCAGCATGGCCGTTCCGGTATCGCCGAGGAAGTTGACGTTGTCCGAAATGAAGCCCAGGCGGTGCAGAATTTCATTAATGATGCCGTAATTGGCGTTGAACAGCCACTTCCACAGCAAGCCGATCGAAGCCGACGGCAAGATCCAGCAGTACAGCGTCAGCGTCCGCAGCCATTTTTCCCCGCGAAAGCCTTGTACGAGCACGATCGACCAGGCGAAGGCGATGACAAACGGAATGAATGTCGTTGCAACCACGAACTGGAAGGTGTTCAGCAGCGTGTCGACGAAGTAGGTGGAGTGGATGAAATCCGCATAATTATCCAAACCCAGCCATCTCGTAACCGGCCGCAGCAGGCTTTCACTTGTGAAGCTGTAATAGACGGATTTCGCGAACGGATACAAGATGACGGCGGCAAAAATCAGCATGGCGGGAAAAGCAAGCAGAAAACCGAATCGGTTTTCTGCCGCTTGTCTTTGTTTCGCGATGAACATGGTCGCCCCTCCGGTTATTTCAAGGTGTCGGCGATGCGAGCGGCGGCGTCATCCAGCGCTTTCTGAGGCGTCTTGGCGTTCAGCAGAGCAGCCTGAACTTCTTCCGTAATGATATTGTCGAGCGCATTGACTTGCGTGAAAGCTTCGGTCTCCAGCGGTGTCGCCGTCTTCGCCACGTCCAGATAGCCGTTGACGTAATCGTCGCCTTTGATGATCGGATCTTCCTTGGCCGTCTTCGTGACAGGCGGGACGGATGCCGACTTGAAATATTCGATCGACAGGTCGTCGCGCAGCAGATGTTGGATGAAAGCCGCGGATTTCGCGGCGTCCTTGCCGTCTTTGAAGACGACGAGGTAGTGGCCCCACAGCACCGAACGCGGCGTATCTCCCGGGTTCAGCACCGGGCGAAGCATCGGCACAAGGTGGCTGGACATTTCTTCCATGCTGAAGCCTTGTTGCACCTGAAAGCCTCTGGCAACGATGGAATCGTCGTAGAACGCAACTTTGTTCTGCCCGAACAGATCCCGTGCGCCTCCGCGGTTCACCGCCATCTGGATATAACCCTTATCCTTGAGATTCTTCAGCCATTCGAGCGTCTTGACGCCGTGCTCATTATTGATGATGACTTTGCCGTCCGCATCCAGCACATTGCCGCCGAATGTCCACAGCCAGGACTGGAAATCCTGCGACACGTTCGCGGCGCTCTCGGTGCTGATCGCGTAGGGGACGACATCCGGCAGCGCGTCCTTCACTTTCCCAAGCGCTTCTTCGAATTCGGCCACCGTCACCGGAGGCTTGTCAACGCCGGCTTGCTTGAGCAGATCCGGATTGTACAGCGGCGCAATGGCCGCGATCGTCCACGGCAGCGCGTATTGATGGCCGTCCAACTGTCCGGCGGCCAGCGCCGATTCGGAGAACGTATCCTTGATCCATTGCGGGTCCATGACGGTGTTCAGATCGACCAGCACGCCTTGCTCGGCCAACGAGTTGAACCAACTGCTCTGGATTTGCGCAATGTCCAGGTTTTCCTTGGAAGTGGTCTTGATAATCAACTGCTGCAGCGTGTCTTTCCACGGATAGCCGATGACGTTCACCGGCGTGTTCGGATTCTCGTCATTCCACGATTTCGTCATGACGTCCTTGATCATCTTGCCGGACGATTCCTCGCTCGACCAACTGACGAAGGTCAATTCCGTCTTCTTGGCCGGATCGGGCGATGCCGAACCTGCTCCGCCTGCAGTGTTGTTTTTTCCGCCGGTCGAGCACCCGGCCAGCACCGACAGGGACAAGCCCAATGCCAAGAGCACGCTTAAACTTTTTTTAACCCGCATTCTTTGCAACCTCCCATGAGTCATTCGTCTTCGTTGCCTGACTGCAACTTTAGGATAAGACAGCAACGGCCTGTCAACAATGCGGCAGGCTTTGGCGGATTGTTCAGGTTTCTTTGGATCGTTCATGGCTTCAACGGAATCTGTATGCGGACTCTGGTCCCCTCCATAACGGAAGAATGGATCTCCAGGGACGCCTCGCCGCGGTAGAACAATTGCAGCCGTTGGTAGACGTTCTTGAGCCCGACGCCTCCCGCGCCGCGCTCGTTCGTTTCTTCCCTGGACAAGGAGGCCCGCAGCGCTTCCAATTCCTCGCCGTTCATGCCGACGCCGTTATCCGACACCTCGATCGCCAAATAAGGGGGTTCGAGGCGCGCCGCCACGCTCACCGTTCCGCCTGTCTGCACCTGCAGAACGCCGTGCTCGATCGCATTCTCCACCAGCGGCTGCAGGATGAATTTGAGCGCCTTGCTGTCCAGCGCTTCATCCTGGATGTCCCATTCCAACTCCAGCTTGTCGCGCAGGCGGATCTTCTGAATCGTGTAATAATGCTTGATCTGGTCCAGCTCCTCCGATAACGGCACTTCCTGCGAGCCGCCGCGTACGGAATACCGGAGCATCGCCGCCAGCGCCAGCACGATCCGGTTGATGCCCTCCACATCGTTCTGCATGGCGCGGAACTTGACGGATTCCAGCGTGTTGTACAGAAAGTGGGGGTTGATCTGCTGCTGCAGCATCCCGAGCTCCGCCTTCATCTTCAATGAAGAAATTTCCTGCTCACGCACCCGGCTTTTGATTTGCTCGTCCAACAGATGGTTGATTTCCGAGATCATTCGGTTGTAGTTGTCCGCCAGTTCTTTGATCTCGTCCTTCTGCTTGCGCTCGTAAGGCTGGAATTCCCCTTCTCCCGCCAGGCTCATATTACGGTGCAGCTGCAGCAGCGGCTTGACCAGGCTTCGCGACATCGCGTAAGACAGCAGGAAGGCGAGCAGAAGTATCGTCAGCGGGAAGTAAATATGCCGCATCAGCTGCAGTTGGCTGTCCGTCACGATTTCCTTGAGCGGCACGAAATTAAGCAGGAGCCACCCCGATTCCGCCACGGGCTTGGCAATCCGGATATACTCTTCTCCTCCGATATGGATCAGCGAGCGCGCTTGCTGCAGCTTGTTCACTGCGTCCGCGGCGCGGAACGCTTCGAGATCGGGGTCGCGCTGATACAGCACGCGGCCCGCATCGTCCAGCAACAGCAGCTCGGAGGTCGATCCGCTATCGTCCGACACGAGACCCTGTGACTTGATCTTCAGATCGAGATAGCCTTCCGTGCGGCCGCCCACGATGAGCTTGCTGACCAGGGACGAGGCGCTGTGATTGAATACGTCCTCGGCCAGCGGCATCCATAGATAGGGGTCCGGGGAACTCGTCAGAATGGACGGATTAATGGGGAATAACTCCAGGTTGTTGCCGTAGACCGACGAGAAGCGAGTAGAGCCTCTGCTGTCGTAGACGACGTAATAGCTGACATCGCTCATCTTCGGGTGGACGGACACCGCTTCGCTCCGCAGTTCCGTCTCCTGCAGCATCAACTGGTTCGACAGGTTCAGGAAGCTGATTTTGTTCAACTGCACGTTCATGCCGAGCTGCTCGGTCATCAGCTCCCGGGAGTCGATCAGCTGCTGCTTGTTGATCTGATACGAAGCGTAGGAGAAGAATAAGCCCATGACGATGACGGGCAGCATGACCGAACAGACGAAATAGTAGAACATCTTTCGCTGCAGCGACATATTTTGGGCGAATCGGCCCGTTTTGCGCAGGGAAAGCGTCCGTTTGGGAAACATTTTGCGGGTGTCGTGCTTGATCGCTTGGGCAATCTGGCGAATCGGAAGGAAGATTCGTTTGGAGAACATATAGGCCACGACGAAGGAAACGAGCAGGGACAAGAGAAGGACGGCGATCAGGCCCATATCGGTGCGTCGCCGGGAAGCGTCGGCATCGTCGTGATACAGCTCCAGCTGCAGCTGATAAGGGGATAGCTGCTGGCTCTGAAGGAACGGCAGCGGGGCTGCGCCGGAATCCGGTCCGCTCGTCCAGATCAGGCTCCGGTCCGTATCTGTCAGGCGCATCTCCACTCCGGACCGGGATAATTCGGCGCTCAGAAACAAATTCATAAAATGCTTGGGCAGCACGATTAAGACCAGGACGTCGCGTTCGTAAACCGCGATCGTCGGCCGGTCTTCGATTTCGTTCAGAAGGTGGAGGTTGCGCACGAGCTGCGGGATGTCCAGCAACGCTTTCTCGGTGTGTTCCAGCACGCCCAGAAGCGTCCGGCGGAAGTGGTAGGTCGGAATGCCGTCCCGCTGCAGCAGGATGTCCAGCATGCCGAACGCTCTCAGATCGTCGACGGAAGGCAGATCGGCGCTGCTCCAGCCGGCTTCTCCGATCGTCTTGCTGAAATTCGCCTGATTGTTGTTTCTTCCCAACAAGTAGACTTTCTCGACCCAATCGTGCTGCAGCGACAGCTGGTTGAGAAATTCATTCACCTTCTCGCCCTCTTGCCGGGCTGCGGCGTCCCCGTGCATGTTCAAATACAGCCTGGAGTAATTCGTGATGTTCGAGGTGCGGAGCAGGGAGGCCAGCGCTTCAAGGTCCTGAAAGTAAGTAATCAGATTATGGCCGGTCTGGCTGATCATCTCGCGATACGTCTGACCCGACAGCCGCTTGCCGGCGGCATGAAGCTGGTGAAGGGCATTCCAGCCGATCACCGCATGCGTGACGAGCGAGATGAGCAAGGCATACAGGAGAATGCGATTTCTCATGGTGCGTTCATCCTTTGGCGGCCCGATATTCGCCCGGAGTCATCCCGGTAAATTTGCGAAAGATGCCGCTGAAGTAGCGCGGATTCTGATAGCCGACCATTTCGCCGATCTCGTACACCTTGAGTTGGGGATTCGCCAGCAGTTCTTTCGCTTTCTCCATGCGGCAGGCGGTCAAATAGTGCATATAGGTGTTGCCGGTCGCTTCGGTGAACAGGTGGCTCAAGTAGCTGCCGTTCACATGAATCGCCTGGGCTACTTCGGACAAGGTCAAGGGCTGGGAGAAGTGCTGAAAAATATACTGCTTGGCTCTGTTCACCATGCTCAGGCTGGAGTCGGGCAGCAGCTTGCCCGCTCCGTCCGGCGGATTGTCCGACGGCAGATGCGGGGCGAAGTCGACCACCGTCTCGAAGCTGTCCTCGGGCAATTGCGTCATGCGGCTCTCGGCCTTCTGTCTGGATGTATACAGCTGCGTCATGGAAGCGACGGGCGTGCCGACGACGATCGAGATCGTGCTTCTGAACAGGCCGCGGAAGTGATACAGCTGCTTCTGGATCTGCCGGATATCCTGTAGCAGCGTCTCCCGTACCGTCGTGATCAGATAGCAGCTGCCGGTATGCCGGTCAACGTAATGGTAGCCCAGGCCTTCGTCCTCCCAAATCTCCGTCACGATATTGTTCAAGGCGAACAGCATCAGGTTCCAGTCCGCCTCGCGATAAGCGCCGCGCCGTACCGCCGCCTGATCCAGACGCAGGAGCGCCACGACATAGCTGCCGCCTTCCAGCATCATCTCGCCGAGCGAGCATCCGTCTTCGAGTTCGTCTTCCGTAAGCGGCTTGGACAGAATGCGCTCCAGGAACTCTCTTCGCAAGCTGCGGACGAGCGCATGCGATCTTCGCTCCAGGAGGCGGGTCCGCTCGTCCTGTTCTTCTTCCCGCTGAAGCTCGCCCTTTAACCGGTCCACGGCAGCGAGAAGCTGATCCGGATCGACCGGCTTCAGCAAATATTCGGACACGCCGTATCGAATGCAGGTTTGGGCGTAGGCGAAGTCGTCGTGGCCGGACAAGACGATTATTTTGATATAGGGGTAATGGGCGCGGATCCGCTTGACCAGCTCCAATCCGTCCATGATGGGCATGCGAATATCCGTCAGGATGATGTCGAGATTCCGCTCCTCCGCAATCTGCAGCGCCTCTATGCCATGCTGGCAGACGGCGGCCAGCTCGATGCCGATCCCGGTCCAGGGATACAGCGCGAGGCTCTCGCGGATATCCGCTTCATCGTCGACGATAAGCATCTGCAGCATGCCTGAGTCCTCCTCGCTGACAGTCTTAATTACTTGTTCTCCTGTATTTCGAAATTGGTATCCTGCGTCAGGCGGTACATGGCGTTCTGCAGCGTCGATTGCCCGAAGATGACGGGGGCAAGACACTTGTCGAACAGATTGTCCAGCACTTCCTCCGTCAGATAAGGGTTGAAATCGGGAAGCGGCTGCACGTACGGAAGCTGCGCCTGAAAATGCGCGATGACGCTGCGGCTCCATGGAGAGGAGACGGGCAGCATTTCCAGCCGCGCTTGCGACACGGGAAACTCGTTGCCCCGCGCGGTCCATTCCTCGGCTTGCCGACCGGTCATATACCATTCGAACACGGTCCATGCCGCTTCGGGATGCTGCGTTCCGGCATGAATGATGGCGGCGCTCTGCGATTGGAACGGAGATGCGCGTTGGCCATCCTCGTAGACGGGAAGGGGGGCGATCCCGATATTGCTCGTGTCGAGGCCGGTCTGTTCGAGCCGCATGGCGAACGGGTAGTCGGCGATCAACAGAGCCAGCCTGTTCGTCAGGAACAGCTGTTCCGCGGTATCCGTGACCCGGTTCATCGGATTCGGCCCGAGCTTATCCTGCAACGCTTCGTTCCAATAGGCAAAAACCTGCCTGGACTCCTCATTGGTGAAATCGGCTTTATTGTAATTGTCGTACCAAGGGGATTTACCCAATTGCGCCATCTGCAGTCTGTATATGAAAGGGTTCATGATCGAGCTCTCGCCCAGCAGACCCAGCCCATACTGGACAGGCTGCCCGTCATGGGCCACCGTCAGTGCCCGAACCGCGACAAGCAGCTGCTCCCAGGTCATGGGCTCGTCCGGATCTGGATAGGCGAGGTGCGCGGCATCGAACAACGATTTGTTATAGAGCAGCGTGGAGCCCGGAGACCAGCCCCGCAGAAAGCCGAACAGGCGTCCGGTCCCATGCCGGCCGCCCTCGTAGCGGAAGAAATCGGCGATCGGAAAGAGACCGTCCCGATCGAAGGAAGGATTCCCCTTCGTATAGTCGCCCAAATCCATCGCCAGGCCTTCCCTAGCGTAGTAAGGGAAATCCTCGATCGGAATCGAGAGGATGTCGGGCAGCTCCGTCGACTGCTCTTGACGGAACAACGGATATTGTCTCGGTTCCACGCGCTCGATATGAATCGCAGGATTCGATCGCTCGAATTCCGAGATCATCAGGGGAGTCAGCATATCGTTCGTGGCGGCGACGCGCACGACGGTCTGCGCCAGCTCCCCCGGCGGCGGATCTTCCGTTGTCGTTGCGATCGGGCCCGGCGCGTCGCAGGAGACGAGGAACAGCATCGCGCAACAGAGCAGGAACGCATTCCGCAAGTCGGGCATAGGCTTCACTCTTTTTCAGAATATCGTGATCGTGTGTCACCAGTGTATCAGATTCGTCCGGTCAAGATCGAATCAGTAACATGGGCAGCACTCCATTGCACTGTTTTCGCTTGCCTATTGCTTGAATAACATCTTTCCTGCATCGGATATTTCATTGTACAACGTGCCGGCAAGCATGAGTAGGCTGCAATTTTTGGCGGATTGTTCCGTTATTTTTGGATTGCCATTTCCGCGATTGGATGCTGTAACGGTCAGGACAGACGTTATTTCAGACAAATAGAATGGTTGCTCACTCCAACGGACACACGTGCGCTAATAATCGGTAAATGCTCAAGGATTCACTTGATTTGGATGAAATAAGGGCTGTGGTGTCCGATCGCGTTTGGAAAAGGCCAATTTGTCGCAAATAGCGGCTGTGGTGTCCGTTGCATACTTCAAGCCTTGGGCAGCGGAGGCTGGCTCAAGGCTTTAGCAAAATGCATACCATCAACGCATCGTTAACTCCACCGACGATAAGGAAGTTAAGGTTTTCTCTTGCTGGTCGAAGAGGAATGCTGTCACGGGATGGTCTGGGTCCGTAAAGTCATGTTGCTTCACGGGGCATAGTCGGGATTCGGGGCCGGGATAAGTGCCTCGATGCGCTCGCGCCACCGCTTCAGGTTCGACTGCAGCTCCGCGGCAAGCTCCGGACGGGCCTCCGCCAAATTATGCTGTTCCTCCAAGTCTTCGCGCAGATGGTACAATTCCAAACGGCCGTCCTCGAAAAATTCGATCAGCTTGTAATCGCCGGCCCGTATCGACGAGCCGGGCGTGCCGCCTTGATTGCCGTAATGCGGGTAATGCCAGTAGATCGCTTCGCGGTCCAGAGCTTCGCCGCCCCGCAGCAGCGGCGCGATGCTGACGCCGTCCATATGCTGCTCCGGAAGCGGGGGCAGGCCGGCGAGCTCCAGGAACGTCGGGTAGAAGTCCGTGCTGGTGACCGGTACGGCGCATACGGTTCCCGGCTGCGTGACGCCGGGCCACTTGACGATCAGCGGCTCGCGCACGCCGCCTTCGTACATCCATCCCTTGCCCTCGTTCAGCGGCGCGTTGCAGGTAGGTGACCCTTCAGCGGTCGACAATCCTCCGTTGTCCGAAGTAAACACGATGACGGTATTGTCCGCCTGTCCCGTCTCTTCGAGCGCGGTCAGCAGCCTGCCGATGTTGGCGTCCAGATTTTCAATCATGGCTGCATAGGGGGCGTCCGATTGCACTAATCTTCTCTGAATGCGCTCGGTCTTCTTATGTTCGGCCGGGAAGTAAGGCCCTTCCTCGAAAGTGGGCAAGCGATCCAGCCCCATATCCCGGGCTTTCCGCTCATATTTCGCCGTTAATTCTTCGCTGGGCGACTGAATCGGCGTGTGCATGGCGTAATGCCACAAATTCAGGAAGAACGGCTTCTCGCTCGGCTCGGAGATCAATCGGATCGCTTCATCGGTCAGCCGGTCGGTCAAGTATTCTCCCGCCGGGCCGTCGGCCAATTGCGGGATGTGGTATGGGCTGAAGTAGCCGTAGCGCGGATGCCCCATATGGCACCCGCCGACGTTCACGTCAAAGCCGTGATGCTGCGGGAAGTAAGGCTCTTCGCCAAGATGCCATTTACCCACGTGCCATGTCCGGTACCCGCCTTCCCGCAGCGCGGCAGCCAGACTCTTCTCTTCCAGCGACAGATGATCCACATACGACGCTCCGATCAGGCTGCCTCTCTCCGGGCCGGCCCCGATGTATTGGGTCACGCCGAGTCTGGCGGGATATTTGCCAGTCATGACGCTCGCGCGCGTCGGCGAGCAGACCGGGCAGGCCGCGTAAGCATCCGTGAAGCGGACGCCTTCCGCCGCCAGCCGGTCGAGGTTGGGCGTCTCGTAGAAGGTGCTGCCATAACACCCCAAGTCCTTCCATCCCATATCGTCCATCAAGATCATGATCAGGTTCATCGTAGATCCGCTCCTTCGTTCAGTCGCAAGCCGTCAGGCCGACATGATATAATTAAACTAACACGCGCCTGCATCCGGGCCTATGCATCCGCTTCCGGTTTTTTTGGCGTTTCTTACGATTGATGAACCTGATCATCGATTGCGGAGGGCTGACATGTCGGATCCTATCTACGAATTGAGTCTCAGGCTCGTCTGGAGCCGGGATATGGACAAACCTCACGATTTTCGCTTCGGACCCGTGTCCAACCCGTTCTTCGTCATCTGGGTCGTCAAGGAAGGCCGGCGTAGAGTGGAAATCAACGGCCAGATCGTAAATGTCGGACCGGGCGATATCGTCGTGTTCCCCTCGAACGGGAAGTATAGGCTGCTTCCGGAAATGGAGCCGGACCGCCGCGTCCGCTACTTCTCCGTCGGCTGCCATGTTACGGTCGGCGCTTTCGATCTGTCCGAACTTTACGCCATTCCGGCGATGATCCCGGGCGCGCCTTCCGGACGATCGTCCGGCCTGCTTCGCGAGTGGCGGGAGGTTCATCGCGCCCATGAATCCCTGGCGGCGTCCCAAGCCAATCCGGGTGTCGATACGCTGATTCTGCAAGCTTCGGCCCGCGCTTCGCTATATCGCTGGTTTGCGCTCTTGATGGCGATGATCCGACCGCAGCCGATCGCCGTCTCCCCGCTCACGGATGAGCGCATTCTGGAAACCTGCTGGAAGATTCAGCTGAACCTTCATCAGCCGCTGACTTTGGAGGGACTGTCGCGGCACGTCTTCCTGAGTCCAAGCCACTTGAGCTACTTGTTCAAGCAAGCTCTGCACATGTCCCCGATGGCGTATGTAAGGAAACAACGATTGAAGCAAGCCAAGCAGCTGCTCCTGGATACTTCTTTGTCCGTACGGGAGATCGGCGTCCGCATCGGCTATGAGGATCAGGGCAGGTTCAGCCGCTTGTTCCGCAGCGCCGAAGGCTGCAGTCCGCTGCAGTACCGCCGACGCTGGCAGCCGCATTAATCGGGCAGGGAGGGGCGGGGGTCGGCGGTTGGGCAGGCGATTATACGTTAAGTCGGGCTGTTCCTGCCGCGAACCCAAACCGATTGAAGCTTTAACTGAGGAGATAGAAGGAGCACGTTGGCTAATTTCCCTTGCTCAAGGCTGCCCATCCGTCCTTCGAGACCGAGCAGACGGGCGGGATTGCCGCTCGCATAGCGGCTCACTTGTCCGATGGACAGCCCGACGGTCTCCATCATATAGCGAAAGGCATCGATCATCGTCAAGGTACTGCCCGCCAAATTACCTCCGTGTTTCAATCGTGAAACCGCGTCCTTCACGACAACATCATGCCCCGCCAAATGGTATTCTCCGTCTGCCATCCCGGTTGCCGCTATGGCGTCGGTCACCAAGATCAACCGATCTGGCCCCTTCAGCTTGGCCAGTAACCGGATGCATGCGGGATGCACATGGTGTCCGTCTGCGATGATCTCCGCACTGATGCGCTCATCGTCGAGAATGGCGCCGACGGTGCCTGGCTCACGATGATGTAGCCCTTTCATTGCATTATAAGTGTGCGCCGCATGGCGCAAGCCCTGTCCAGCCGCTTCAATGATTTGGTCGTATGACGCATCCGTATGGCCGCAAGCGGGAACGATACCGTGCTTATCCAGCCACCGGATTAACGACTTCGCGCCCTCAAGTTCCGGGGCGAGCGTGAGCATCCGGATCGTATCGGGATACGCGCTCGTCCAACCTTCGAGCCAGTCGCGACTGGGCAATACGATAAATCGAGGATCCTGAGCGCCTGCCTGCCGGGGACTAATAAACGGACCTTCGAGATGCACGCCGAGCAGTTCGGCAGAGTACGTGTCTTTGCATGGGCAAGATTTCACGAAACGGATAACTCGTTCTATGGCATCCGGTGAAGCCGTTACCGTCGTGGCCAACAGGCCAGTTGTACCGTGCATGCAGTGAAAACGGGTTATCGCCTCGTACGATTCGTCGTCCGCCTCCATGAAATCGCGTCCGGCTCCGCCGTGCACGTGAATATCGATAAATCCGGGTACAACCCACCCGGCTTGCGCGTCGATCGTGATGGAGGGATAATTGCTCCGAAACCGAGCATCGGGAAAACCTGCATCTGTGCCCACGTATGCGATATGTTCGCCACGCCAGGCGATCGTGCCCTGCTCGATGATGCCATCGCGTTCGGTCACGATTCTGCCGTTACGAATAACGGTTATGGAATTGTCTTCGCTGCTGCCGATGTCGTTCGTTCTATCAATAGGACTTCACCGCCTTCGCGACGTCAATGTCAATCCTTGCGCGACGACCCTCCTAATTCTCTTCATCGGGACCATTATACTATATTGAAACTTGCAAAATCGGCCATTTTTTTCTCAAACGAGTCAAGAAAGGGTTTATCCCCATTCTAACGGCTCCTGGCATAGTGTATCGCTACTTTACGGACAGCCGCGATCGTCTCTTCGATATCCGTGTCCGTGTAAAATTCGTTGACGGGCAAGCGAAGCGCGGTTTCCAGTATTTCTTCGGCGACCGGGCATAATCCCTTGGCGTAAGTGCTGCCGGTAATGTCAAAAGGAAATTGGCTCCCCGGATAAGCCTGCCTATGCTGGAATAACGGCTGCAAATACATGACGGCCGGAATGTAGCCCAAGCTGTGGGGAATGCCTTCCTCCTTCAGTGCTTGAGAGAATTGCTCCCTTGTGCAAGTAAGCTCTTCCATCTTGAGGCGCAGCATATAGAACCAGTATGTGCATTCCACCTCTTCCATAACGCGATGAACGGAGAGGCCCGGAAGTCCCTCAAGACCAGCGGTAATCCGATCTCCGTACCGTTTGCGCTGCGCACATATCCAAGGCAGCTTCTTCAACTGGGCGATTCCGACGGCGCCTTGCAGCTCAGTCATCCGATAGTTTGGGGCGAGGTGCTGCAAATCTTTGAGGACTGTGTCGCCAAGCCGCCTGAAGTTTTTGTCCGCAAACGCGTGCGCGGCATAGTAGGGCGCCTCATCCTCCGAGTTGACGGTCACAATGCCACCGTCTCCGGTCGAAATATGCTTGAAATCATTCGTGCTGAAGCAGCCGAAATCGCCGATTGTGCCCACGTAGCGCCCTTTATATTTCGTCAAATAGCTTTGTGCACAATCCTCGATGACTTTCAGTCCGTGCTTGCGCGCAATCGCCATAATCGGATCCATGTCATTGGCGTTACCCGCCAGATGCACGACAACAATTGCCTTCGTGCGGGCTGTAATGCGCGCTTCGATCGAGGCGGGATCCATCCCGTATGTATGAGGATCCAAATCGGCAAATACAGGTATCGCATTCTGGTAGAGAATCCCAATTAGTGTGCCCTGATCGGTAATCGGGCTCGTAATGACTTCGTCGCCAACCGTAATCCCGGCTGCCCCCAATGCGACATGAATGGCCGCCGTTCCGGAGGAGGTGGCCACGCTTCGCGCGGCACCGTAAAGCTCGTTAAAGTCGGCAAGAAACTTTTTGACCTTCGTGCCAAAATGATAGAACAGCGTGTTCTGCTCCAATGCTTCCAGCAGTTCCCGAGCTTCCTCCAATCCGAATCGTTTCCCGGTTCCGAACGGGGCCGTCTTTGTTTGAGGGCCGCCATGAAGCGCTAATCGATTGTCCACTCGGTTATTCCCCCCTTGTCGCTGACGACGTCGGCAAGACTTGCTTCATGCAGCGCACGCCGAATCGCACTTCTTCGTATCCCTGTTTCTCTGCATTGGCGTGTATCGGAACCCAGACGACGGCATCACTGCACGCTGTGCCGGCAGCAAATAATGCTCGGCCCGATTCTTCGACACCTGTAATCCGGATTCGTCGGCGCCGTATTTCCCATTCGTAAATTTGCGCAGATGTCCAGAAGACGAATCCGGCCTGACGCGCTTCACGAACGATGCGATTGAACGCTTCGACGACTTTAGGCTTCGTATGAATATGAACTTGATGGAACAAGAAGTGAGCGACCCCTTCGACGCTCATCGTACGCGCAAGCAATGGCGCGATAATGCTGTCGTCCGCCCAGGGTAGACCGATCCCCATGTCCTGGGTAAGGAACCCGATTTCCAGCACATCATACAACCGATTGTCTTCGTCCGACCAAGCGATCGGGAAGTATGGATGACACGTGCCGAACAGAAAACCGACGTTGCCCCCTTTGCTCGGCCCTCTCGTCTGATCGACGACAATGCCGGTCTCTTCGCACCATTGAAACAATTCGCCCCAGCCTTCAAACCGGGTATAGTGATTTTTGTTCGTTCGAATGGGAACCGATGGCGCCGCATCTTGCAGCCATTGCAATTGACGGTTGAACTCCGCTTGCTCCCAAAATCGATCATCCAGATAAAGCGAGTTATAATGGAAGGCTATTTCGTGGCCGTCTTGTTGGATACGTTGGTAGACAGAGGGGCTGTAACCCGGCTCAAGCATGCACCAAGTCGTCCGAATTTGATTTTCTTCAAGCAGAGCCAGTGTACTCCATGCATGCTCATCCTCATTGCCGTCGCTGTCATGCGAGATCGTAGCGACGCCCTTCACTCCGTCAGGCCAGTAGTCGACGAAAGGCAAGGTCATGCCTCTGTTCACAACCGCCTCGAGCAAGTGAGCGATAACGACTTCCCGCCAATAATC
This sequence comes from Bacillota bacterium, assembly GCA_023391635.1. Taxonomy (GTDB): domain Bacteria; phylum Bacillota; class Bacilli; order Paenibacillales; family Paenibacillaceae; genus Cohnella. The sequence goes on from JAEWAQ010000012.1 coordinate 81,960, forward strand.
GGCGTACGGATAAGCAAAATAGGCCTGACCGGTCTCGGTATGCAGCCGATCCCACCCCCAATCGAGCGCCATGCCGTCATCGGCTTTCAGAAGGCCTTCATTCAGTGCCGCGCTGCCGTCCGCAGCGGGCAGGCCGTCCTTCAGCACAGGCTCCATGCCTTGTTGAAGCGCGACGATCGCGACGGGGACGTTCACGCAGAATCTCTCGATCGTGCCTTGACCGACGGAGAATCGCTGCAATAGATCAACGTCGCGCGAGGCGTGCGGGCTTCCCTCGGAAACATGGCCGGATGATTCGATTCGTACATCCGATGCATCCGGCGTTATCCAGGGAATCGCCCGTAAAGCACGCAACGGCGGATACTCTCCCGATGAAACCGGCGGCAAATGCGCATAAGCTTCATTCATCGGTCTGAGACGGACGCAAGCGAGCCTGTCGGCAAGCTTATTCAGACCTCCGTAAGCAATGACGATGCCGCCCGCCTCCGCCCAACGATAGAGGCACTCCAGATCGTCAGGATTGTCGTCTTCCAGCGCGACGATCAGCACATCCCAATCGTTGCCGTTCCACTCGCGGAGCGAACGAAGCAATTGATAAGGAATACCGGCATGCGCCAAAACTTCCGTGATATAGCCTTCGAATACGTTCAATCCATATCGGCGGCGCTTGGCCGCCATGCGTTCATCTATGAGCACGCCTACGCGAGCCATTCTCATTGGGGATCATCCTCCACATCGCAGGTCTGTGTTCTGCCTGGTTGCCATAATTCCGATTGTCAGCCTAGCCTTTTATCGAGCCTAGCATCACTCCCTTGGTAAAGTATTTTTGCAGAAACGGATACACGACCAGAATGGGCAGCGTAGCCAGCAAGATGGCCGCCATCTGGATCGTAACTGGCGGCGGTGGTTCCTCGAGCATCCGCATGGCTTGTTGCCCCAATGCCGCCGCAGGCTCGTTGACGATGACGATCTGCCGGAGAACAACCTGTATGGGCCACTTCGCCGAGTTGTTCAAGTAAAGAATGCCTGTAAAGTATGTATTCCAATGGCCAACCGCGTAGAAGAGTCCAAAAGCGGCTAAAGCAGGTTTGGAAAGCGGCAGAATAATCGATGTAAAAATTCTCACTTCATTGGCGCCGTCAATCAGGGCAGCTTCATTCAATTCATTCGGAATGCTCAGAAAAAACTGTCGAACGACGATAAGATTAAAAGAACTGACCGCTCCCGGAATAATCAGCGCCCATAGCGAATCAATCAGCCCGGTCTCCTTGACGACCAGGTAGGACGGAATCAAGCCTGCAGAGAACAAAAGCGTGAAAACGATCAACAGCATCATGACGCGTTGTCCCAACACATTGCGCGTCAGTCCGTAAGCCATCATCACGGTAACCAGCAGATTGGTCAAAGTGCCGACAATCGTGACATATGCGGTAACGCCAAGCGATCGGATAAAGTTGTCCGAAGACAGAATGGTTTTGTAGGCATCGACTACCCACTCGCGCGGCCACATGATTATCTCTCGTTTCAAAATGTCGTGCAGCGAAGAAAACGATACGGCGAATATGTGAAGGAACGGAAACAGCATGACGGCCGCAATGAGAAACAATAGAATAACGTTAAGACCGTCCATCCATTTGTCGGACAAGGAACGTTTCAGCATGTTTGGCGTCACTCCCTGGTTTTTGCTAATTGAACTTTCAGTACAGACCTTCTTCTCCGAATTTTTTCGCCAGGCGATTGGCCGACATCACGAGGACAACGCCTACAACACCCTTGAACAGGCCGACTGCTGTCGAAAAGCCGATTTCGCCTTGCTGAATGCCCTTGAAATATACGTACGTATCCAACACATTTCCTTCCTGCATGTTGAACGGATTAAGCATCAGAAAAATTTGCTCGAAACCGGAATCAAGTACGCTACCCAATCTCATAATCAACAGGATGACAATGACGCTGCGAATGGAAGGCAAGGTGACATGCCATAGCAACCGCCAACGGTTCGCCCCATCAATGACGGCGGCCTCATAGAGCGAAGCGTTCACGCCTGCCAATGCCGCGAGGAATAGAATGGTGCTCCAGCCCGACTCTTTCCATATAATTTGCAAGGTGATCAACGGCTTGAAAAAATGCGGATTCGTCAAGAAAGGAATGGCATCCAAACCAAGTTCATTCGTCACAAACTGATTGATTAGCCCCTCGCTGCGCATCAGAACGACAAACACGCCCGCTACGACGACCCAGGACAAAAAATGCGGCAAATAGACAATAGACTGCACGAGTCGCTTGTACGTGGAGTTGCGCACCTCGTTGAGCATGAGTGCCAACAAGATGGAGAAAGGAAACGCCATGACGATCTGCATAAAAGAGAGGACTAGCGTGTTCCACAACACCCTGATAACTTCGGAATCTGCAAAAATGCGCTCGAAGTTGTTAAACCCGATCCACTGGCTGCCGAGTAGCCCCTTTGAAAATGGATTGTAATCCTGAAATGCGATAACGAGCCAAGCCATCGGCACATACCGATATACAAGATAGTAAACAATGCCGGGCAGCAGCAGCATGTACACATATCGCTCTCTCCACATTCTCCGCTTCAGTTTGCTCCAGCGATCCGATTGAAACACACGGTTGCCGCCAGACGCCATCGCGTATTTGTTCATGCCTGCTCCTTCTGCAAGTGCCGATCCAGAAAAGCATAGGCCATCTGCCGTATCTCGCCGGGAAAATCGTGTTCCCCGTTGGTCATCGTGTATTGAAAGCAATCGCCCTTTCCGAGGAACGTGTACAGTTCGAATAGCTGCGCCATTCCTTGCGAATACGATTGCCAGTGCGGAAAGATCGTATCCTGCTGACCGCTGTAGTAGAAAGCGGGAGTAGGTGCAGCCAGCGCGGCGATCTCGTGAAATTCAAACGGCACTTCTCCCTTGCCCAGATCTGCGGACAGGCGGGGAATATGGGAAAACCAGTCCCGCTGTCCCCACCTCTCCGGTTCGGGATCGCCCGCAAAGGTGGAAAACCCGCAACTGGACACATATGCGCGAATCCGGCTGTCGGCGGCCGCGAGAAAAAAGCTGTTGTAGCCGCCCAGTGAATGCCCGATCGCTCCGATCCGTTCCGAATCTACTTCCGCAAGGTCGCAGAGCAAATCGATCCCGTACTGATGATCGATCACCATTTTGCCGACTGCCGTCCAGCCCGGATTCCGCGCGTAGAAATCTGCGGTAAAGTACGCCTCCGGCGAGCTTATCCGCTCGCCAGCGGCAATCGTATCCGGCGCCAGCACGATATACCCGCGTTGCGCCAGCTCCAGCGCATAACGCCGGTTGTCGCGGCCCTGAGCGGTGGCAACATCTTCCTTGCCTTTCTCATCCGTGGGATGCAGAGCCAGCACGGCCGGGAGCGGCGCCGCCCCCCTGTCGCGGGGCATCAGCAGAAACGCCGTAACCGTGTCTGCGTTCGCTGTCTCATAGCGGATATGCATGCGGACATGATCGGCCAGTTCCGTCTCGGACAACACTTCATAGCGGATAGGCAGACGCTCGGGTTGCTCGCCCACATAGTCCAGCCAGACGCGCCGGATCGATTCCCGCTTGCGCTGCCACTGTTGTTCCGTCGCAATGCCCGCCAGCAGAGACGGGACTCCCTCTTCATGCAATTGCTGCAGACGATAAACCATTGCTTCACGCTCCCTCGATATCTTGATGTAATTATTGCAAGAAAAAGCGGCTTCGCCGTCCTTCAAGGACGGTGCCGTTTATTCGAGAAATATCAGACTTGTATAAGGGTGAAACTTATACTTTCTGATATTGTTGTAAAGACACACTCCATATGTTCTCGTTCGAGGCAAAGTACAGACGGCGGCCCAGCATGACCAGTCCGGCGGTGATTTCGACAGGCGGCCTTGTCAGCAATACCGGTTCATGCGAGCCCGCGGATATTCGGAAAATCGCCTGGCTGCGCACACCGTAGATGTGTCCGTCTCCGCCCTTGACCAATCCCTGGCGCACCGTATGCCCCCACGCTTCGATATTGTGCCGGCTCAGCACCCGGCGAGCCTGTGGGTCGTAGACGAAATGCACGGTATCGGTGAAAGCGTGCACGAGGCCGGAATCGTCGATTTCCATCAGCGCAACGCTCTGTTCGCCTTCGATCGGCACTTCGCTGTAAATGACTTCCTTGCGTTGCCAGTCCAGCCGGTACAGCCGTGCCTCAGCCTCCTTCGGCTTACCGCCGCCGGGCGCTTCAATGGTCGTGCCGCACAGGAGGTCGCCTCCCGGCAGCGGGACGATGCACAGCGTGCTGTGATGAGGTATCAGCCGATCGGACGGCAATACTTGCCCGGCCCCGTTTTGCACGTTATATATATACAATCCGCCCCCGACAACGCCGTAACCTCCATATCCGCCGAATATAACATGCTCTCCGTCCGGGTGGGCCAGCGCGCAGCGCGGTCGGTAAATTTCCGGTATGGCCGTGACCAGCCGCGGATTATGGGTGTCTGCCGGCCCTTCTTTCTGCCAAGGCTTGCGGACGTCGATCAAATAAACGAATCCGCCCGCATAAGCGGCCCCGGTCAGGATGCCGCCCTGCACGGCATATGCGCAAACATTGCCTGGGGTCCCCATTAACTTCCCTCCCAGGTCCTCCAACTGATCCGTTCCAGGATCGTATCTGAAAAAATGCATCGGATGATTGGACGTTCCGTACAGCTTGCCATCCGGTCCGGCCGCAAGAGGGGAAATATCCGCTCCGTCCGAATGATAGGAGAGAGGAAAAACATGTTCATGGCCGCTGGCCTCATCCAGAACAGCCGCTTCCTTGTCCGGCAAGCTGAAGCGCAACAGCCGCCACGGCGCGGGGAATCTTCGGTGCACGGCTCCGAATCCGGAACCGCTGTATTCGCTTGCCGCCACCTCCCGGTCCGGGACGGGAACGGCAATCCCCCTGCACAGACGGAACCATGGCTGGCTCCCGCCTGCATCCGACAGGGCCAGCTGCCCGTATACTTCGCCGTCGACGCCAAGCCGCGCAACTCCCGTTCCACTTGTTCCGTGTTCCCCGGAGAGCAGGATGCGGACTTCCCCGCTGCGCGGCTCGCGCGCAACAACCAGGCACTGTTCCGTACCGATGCCGGCATACAGCCATCCGTCGCTATCTACAGCCAGACTATAAGGATAATCCTCTTGACGATCGAGTCGGCCCAGGTCCGTCAGCTTCCCTGAAGCGGGCTCAAACATCAGCAGCCGGCATGTCGGGTGAGAAGCCGTATAAATCACGCCATCTTCGTCTTCGGTCAAGCTGAATCCGACCAATTCATCCAGCCCTGTGTCGATGCAGACGGTGAAGCGGGCCGCAAACGGGTCCAAACCTAGCAAAAAACTCCCCGCTCCGACATAAAACATCCCGTTGCGGGAGCTGATGCTGGCGTACGGATAACTTCGATTGTTATCCGGAAAATGGACTTGTCGGCTTGATTGTGAACGCGGGTCGACGATCAGGACGTAGCCGCGGGCGGCAATCGCCAGTCGCGTATCTCCCTGCGCATTCGTACAGACAGCGGCGGTCCGCGCTTCATCGGCGCGTACGGGAATACTGTGGTTCCGAAAATCGAACCCGGTAGTATTCTGGTGATTGAACATGGACGCGGACACCTTTCTAATTGATTTATTGGTCTGAATCAACTTTATGAGATGTCCGAAACAGAGGCAATGCTCACTTGTAGATGCCGATGCAAGCCAAGATACAAACCTGCACCCAAAGATAAATTGCCCAAACGGGCGGACGGTTGAAGCCATGGAGCCAACCTGCGTGCTGGGTGAAATGAGCCGATTCCAACGACAGAAGCCAGGCTGGGATGTCATCCCGCCTGGCTTCTTCCTTCGCTGGCATCATTTCCGATTCTCTTTGCGGTATTGCCCCGGTGGAATCCCCACGAACTGTTTGAACGTCCGCGACAGATTTTGCACGGTGGCATAAGACAGTCTCTCGGCCATCTCCTTGAGTTCCATGTCGGTTTGCACCAACCAATCTTTGGCCTTATCCATTCTGAGTTGGATTAGATAGTCGCTGAAATTGACGCCTGCATATTCCTTAAACGCCCGGCTAAGCTGATAATGCGGCACGTTCAACCGATCGGCAATCTGCTGCAACGACAGATCGGACTGATAGTTTTCTTTCATCTCGATAATCGCTTGCTGAACCATTCGCTTGTTTCTGTCCATCCCTTCCAGATGCCTGATCACGGCAGGAAATACCGTCTGCTTCAGCCAATCTGTAATGTTGCTCAGCGTACTCATCCCGTATAACTGCTTATACGGGTCGTCCTGCCACAACGGCTCGTTCTCTCGCCGGGATTCGGCCATCAGCCATTCCAGCTCACCGATCAAATAAGCAAACAAGCCCCGTACCGACTCAGAAGTATGAATGTATTGCGGCAGCGATTTGACCATCTCCTGCAGCATCTCCTCAGCCGCTTGCTGCTGCCCATGCGCAAGATACGTGACGATCTGCTTCTGCCAACGCACCAGCGACAGCTCCGATTGCTGGATGGATGGCTGAATGTCAAGATACGTGATCAATCGGTTATCTCCGAGCAGAAGACGATATCCCAACAATTCCGCTGCATCCCGATAAGACTGGGAAATGCCGGATATGCCTTGCCGCCTGGCGCCGATCGACACCGTAACCGTGAACGCGAAATATTCCCTGAAGCTCGCCAATATTTCCTCCGCCGCTTCCGTCCACGGAGAGTCGCCGAGCGGATCCCCGGCAGCTTCCGCCGCGACGATGACCTGTCCTAGCGTACTGGCAACGAGTACGATTCGAAGCCTGTCGGCGACGATCTCTTCCACCATCTTGCGAAACGCGTACATCAGCAATGATTGATCCTTCTCATTATACTGCTTTTGGAAATAGTGGTAGTCATCCATTTCGACAAGCATCACGCTGATGTGCGATCCTTGCTGAGACGCAAGATGCTCCTCGGCGTACCGTTCCATCTCGGCGGAAGAAAGTTCCCCTTTGATCAACTTAAGCGCGAATGATTCCTTGACGAACGGCAGTTGCTCGCCAAGCTGCAGCCTGAGTTGTTCGTTGGCATGGACGGTTTTCTGAATAAAAGAATCGATCGCCTCCAGACCGTCTGCTTCCTTGCCGTCTGTTACTTTGCCGAGGAGCCTGCGGATCGGGTAATAGAGACGATTGGAACCGATTAGCGCGACGAACAACCAGATCAGGACGATAACGCCAACGAGAGCCCAAGTCGTCAACCGGATAAAGACCGCCTGCCGCTCGAGCTGCCTGACCGGAACCATCGCCACATAGGTCCAATCGTTGGTAGTTGATTTCAGGACGGACAAGCTGTAATCGATATTCTTAACGGTCAGCAAGCTTCGAAGGCCCTCTTCCTGATTTCGGAAACGGTACAATTCCGAAGATGTGGCCAGCTGCTCACCGATGTCTTCTGATTCCTGTCCGGCGATGACAATCCCCTGGCTGTCCAATATGAATAGCTTGCGATCCCGGCCGAGAGACGCTTCGCTCAGCAGGCTGTTCATTCGAGCGGCATCCAGGTGCAGAATGATCACGCCGTTCGCCGTATCGCCGTATATGATCGGAACCGGGCGCAGCAGCAGCAGTTCCTTCTGATTAGGGACTGTGCCAGGCGGCACAAATACGCCTGCATTGTAGCGGACCGGTGTCGCACGGATCAAATCTTGGTAAGGAAAGTCCTCCACGTCGATCAGACCATAGCGAGTCGAATAAACTTTGTCGTAATGATTGAACACAAGTGAAATTTCGTATTCGATATCAGACAGGTTCTTCTGCAGGTGGAGTGTGTGAATCATTTCCGCAGTCTCATTGAAATATTGCGACAATGGGCCGACTTCTGCTAACTTCACCACGGACAACTGGGTGGCAAACTGAATGGAAGCCTTATCCAGCGAGCGCAATGTTTGATCGACGCTCCTCTGAACTTGCTTCAGAATAATTCGCTGACTGTTATTTACCTCTTTCTGCACTTCCCGCGAGGAAATCCAGGAGGACACCATGCCCACCAGCAGCAAGGGAACGATACTGATGACAAGCGAATAATAGAATAGTTTCTTCTTGAAAGTCGTTCGCCCGAATAAACGCTTTGCCATAATCCACAGCTCCCTTGGCGCTGGTGGTCAAAACTTCCCTTTCTTCATTATAGAAAAGGAGCATCTACTGGACAACAGAAGAAATGCTTGCCGATCATGAGACTGAAGGCTATTCCCTGAACCCCTCTCCGTGCACTTCGTACAAATTCCCGATGATCATGAAGGCAGCAGGATCGACAGCCAGAACGATATTTTTCAGCTTGGCCGTTTCCCTCCGCGATACGATGCAATACACGGCGTCTTGGGTCGCATTCGTATAGGCGCCCTTAGCCGGAAAAATCGTTGCGCCCCTGTCCAGATGCTTGGCGATCTCCGCCACGATGCGTTGCCCTTCTCTCGAAATAATCATGAAATCTCTCGCTTGTCTGGCGCCCAGGCTGACATAATCGATCAACTTCACGGAAACAAACAAATAGACTAGCGTATACAGAATCTTTTCCTGCGGTATGTACAGCAAGGAAGCTCCCAAAATGAAAATATCAATGACGAACATGGTTCGGCCGATACTCCAGCTTTTTCTCTGATGCAAAATGCTGGCTACGATATCATAGCCGCCTGTCGTACCGCCATAACGGAATACGATTCCCAGTCCGCCTCCGCCGATTGCACCCCCGCATACCGCATACAGGAACATATCGTTCTTGTTTGCCAACGGAATAATCCATGCATGAGCGATCGCGACTTCCATCACAAGCAAAAAAAACGCAAGGGACAGCACACCCAAAATGGTCAGCAGCATCTTGGGTGCGCCGAGCAGTCGAAATCCGACAATAAACAAAGGAATATTCAGTACAAGCGTCGTCAGCGAGGGAGGGATGCCCATACTGTAATTCGCCAGCAGGGCGATCCCGGCCACTCCACCGTCCATAAAGTGATTCGGTGCGATAAAGTAATGAAAACCAAATGCATACATCGCTGTGCCAAACATCACGGGAAGCCACATCTTCATTTTCAATTTGTTCAGCACAGCGTACAGCAATCCTCCTTGCGCTACTACCCGCAGTTACTTCCAGACGAGGTCGGTGTATCCCCGCTCCTTGATGCCTTCGTTCATTTCCTTGATCACTTGCTCGCCGCCCATCTCCATATACTTCTGCACCATAGCGTCCCAATCCGACACGGGGCGCTGACCGACAATCATCTTGGTTTGTTCGTTGAGAAGGTAGGTTGCGAGATCGGCGCCCTTCGCCGTTTCCGTCGGCGGCAGAATGCCGTGGTTCGGAGCATAGTAATGCGGCATGCTTTCGTTCAGCGCGTCCAGGTCATTAACGATTTGTTTCAATTTCGGCTCGGTATAAACCGCGCTGAAGTCTTGTTTGACGCTGGACGGAACCCAAGTCGTGCTGTCCTGGAAGTACAAGGCCGGTCTCATTCCTTTATCCGGGTCGATGAACTCGATTTTGCCGTCTGTGATTCGATATCCTTTGTTCTCCCCGCCATTAACGAAGTCGAAGTCTTTGTTCGCCGAATTCCTCTCCGACTCAGGGTAATACTGTCTGGAAAATTCATGGATCTCCAGAATTTTGGCCAATTTATCCGGATCTTTGGCCAACTCTGCATTGAAAGCGTTATACCGGGAATCCCAGGCCCCCGATGTAAAGCCCTGATGCCCGTCAGGCTGCTTGAACGGCGCAAGAACCTCGAATTCCGCATCGGGATACAGCTTCAACAACCCCTGCATATACTCCTGGGACATACCGGACACGGCAGCCAGGAAAATGCCTGCCTTGCCGGAATAGAAGTCTTTGTTCGTATCCGCCCAGTTGATGATCGCAAAGTCGGGGTTAATCGCCTTTTCCTTATACAGATCGGCCAGGAACTGGACAACTTGTTTGCGTCCCTGGGTAATCATGCCTGGAATAAAGTTGCCTTCGGCATCCTTGTGGTACCATGTTGTGCTTTGCCAATAAGGCCCCATGGAGAAATCTGGGCTGATGCCTTGCCCGACCGCGATCCCGTAGGTGTCCGCCTTGCCGTTGTCGTCAGGGTCGTTCTTCGCGAAAGCGATGGCCACCTCGGTAAGCTCTTCGTAGTTCGTCGGCGCATTCAGTTCCAATTTTTTCAGCCAATCCTTGCGAATGATCCAGGAGATGCCCTGGTTCGGCCAATACGAAGGAATCCCGTAAATTTTGCCGTTTACCCGGTACAAGTCCCAAAGCGGCTCTGGAATGTCGCTGATGGAAGGATATTTTTGAATCATATCATCCGTGATTTCCAGGAAGGCGCCCTGTTTGGCGAGTTTGGCAAACTGGTTGGTGTAATCGTGAACGAATCCGACCATGTCGGGCATCCCGCCGCCGGCAATGACGGCTGTCAGTTTCTCGATATAGTTGGCAACCGGAACAACGTCCACCTTATAATCGACGTTGAACCTTTCGTTCAGCATTTTTTGGCCAGGCCCGTCCGGCACGGGAGGGTTGCCCCAGGTCAGCGTGATCCCCCTGATCGTTTGCTTCTTTTCAACTTTTGGCGTTTCCGACGGGCTTGTGCTCTCCGACGATTTCACGCTTGCCGAGGGGCCCCCCTGTTCGGGCTCTTTGGTCCCTCCCGTACTGCATGCGGCCAGTACCAACGATATGGCCAACAATAATCCGGCAACCTTCTTTATGCTCATTCCGCGTCCCTCCGAGTGATTTCGATTCTTCATTCCATTCAACCTTATAGAATAACCGAAACAGGAGCAATGCTCACTTGTAATTCCCAATGCAAGCCAAGATACAAACCTGCACCCGAAGATAAATTGTCTAATCGAGCAGGTGTTAGAAGCAAGGGAACGAATCTACGTTCCGGTTGGAATTAGAGGATTCCAAAGTCAAAAGCCAGGCGGGGATGTTACCCCAGCCTGGCTTCCAACTTTATGGAAAGACTATTGTTATTGAATTGTCTGCGCTGCTGCCAAGGCCGTTCGTTCTATTATAAATAGGCACTCACCGCGCTCGCAACGGCTGCGGCGCAAGCTTCGCTGCCTTGCCGCGTGAGATGCAGATGGTCTTCGCCGATATAGGCGTCCGGATCGCGCTTGACGATCGCATTCAGGTCGTTGATCGCAACGTTATCCGTCCGCATCAGGCCCAGGATCGCTTTATTGTACCTGTCGATCTCCTGATTGTTGCAGTTGACGTTGTTCGGGTTAACGGGAGTCGTCGTCGCCCAAATGATAGATGCGCCGGAGCGCTTGAGTCGATCGAGAATTTTTCGAACCGTCCCGACGTATTCGTCAAGAGACGTGAAGACGCCATGTTCCGTTGAGAGGTGAAAAAGATCCCAGATGCCATTATTCCAATGAATGACATCGGGTTTGCCCAGGGTTTCGAGCCAGTGGTCAGCATACCATAACGTATATTTCGCGAATCTACAGTTATCCTCCGGGCCGACCACTTCAGCGATTCCCGCCAATCTTGTCTGAACCAAGGGCATATAGGCGATACGAATCGAATCTCCAAGCAGCAAAACTTTTTTCATGCCGCATTCCCCTCATCACTTTTGCTTGGCGTCGCAGAGTTCCCGCACGGCGGCGTTCAGCGCTTCTTTCAATCTCGCTTCGGTCGCAGGAGCGAATGGGGCAGGCAGGCCGAAATAATAAGTGGAGTCGATCGGCTCATATCCGCCCTCCTCCAATTGTCTTGCCGTCGGAATATATCCGATCATTCCGTCGCTGTATGCGATCGGAAAGACCGCTTGATTGGAAATCGCTTTGAGATACAAACCGTATTCTACGACCACTTCCGCGTTCATGGCCAGCAGATTGAAGTCTTCGGCCAGAGCCAATCCCGTCATCTCGAGTGACATACTCGCAGGGATTCCTTCACGCCTTGAAAGCAACTTGCGGCTCCATTCTCCCATGACGCCCGGTTCGTCCGTCAGGGATTCCAGGTAATCGCGTTCTGGCAGCGCCTGCAGCGGCAGCGCGACGCTCATCCGGATAGATCGGAGATTAACGGAACCAACGCGGCGCATGGTCCCCGTCAACACCTTGTTTACGTCATCGGCCAAACGGTTGCCCAGCATGATAACTTGCGCGTCCGCGCCCATATCTGCATCATTAGGATTAATGTCTCCGCAAGTGCCTTGCAAGTAAGCGCAAACCGCGCCATCCCCGATCGATCGTTCCAGTTGCTCCATCGCAACGCCGGTGAACTCGGAGGAAACCAGGTTTTCCGCCGTCACGACCGGGTGGCACGCATAATGGACAAGCACCGCTTTGACCCGGTCGTCGGACGTCGACTTATAACGAAGAATCGTCAGTTTACGATCTACCGGACCTTTCTCATTGGAGGCGATTTGTACCTGGTTTCCTCCCCGGCTCCTCCGATTTGTCGCAATGTCGCATTGGCCGTTTCCGATTTCCACGCTAACCGGTTCCATACCGGAGATTGCCGTATCGATTCCCTGCAGCACCGTTGTTTCAAGCTCTGTAATGTAGGCAGGGTCGATGCCGCCGCCGTATTCAGAGAAACCGTCCCAGATCTGCGGACCCGAATGGGTGTGTGTGCCATGAAGAATAACGGTGTCCGCAGGCCAATGTTCGCGTATCCGCCGCTTCAACGGTTCGACCATCTGGCTCCCCCACCAGAGCAGGTCGGCGCTGACAAGTACGGCTGATGTCTTCAGGCCGTCCGCGTCACTATGCTCGAAACATAATATTCTTGCATACAAGGGATGCGAGATCCCTTCAAAAGCGCCTGCCGCCATCCTGGAAGCAAAGCCTCCAAGAGGAACCGGCCGGCTAGGCGTGATGTCCACTTTGGCTGTACCTATCGACAGCATTGTCTCGTCTCCTCTCCAGCGATACGGGAATGCCCAATCTTGCCGATTCGTACGCCGCGAGCGCTACGGTCGCGGCGGCCCGGCCGTCTTCGCCGGTCATCGGTGCCGGATGGCCCGACGTGACCGTATGGATGAAATCTTCGATCAGCTCTTCGTCCCCGCGGTCTCCCCAGTAGCTGAATTCGGCCAAGGCGCCTTCGCTGCGGTACAATTCGTTGGCTTGGGCAAAGACATCGATGCCGATCATGCCACCCGTGCCAATAATCTCCATTGTTACGCTGCCCGGAGCGAGGGGCGTTGCCCCTCTCGACCAGCTGATGTCGAGCACCGCCTGTTGTCCGCCTCCGAATGCGGCGTGGATGAGAGCGGCGTCTTCGACGGCGCGTTCTTCGTCAGACCAACGTCCGATCTCCGCATAGACGGCATCGGGCTCGTCATTCGTCATCCAGCGCATCAGATCCGCGACAAGCACGCCATGCTCCATCACAACGCCTCCCCCCGCCAGGAAAGGATCGACGAACCACCCTTCGGGCAGCTTCCCGCGGCAGCTTCCTTTAAGGGCCAGCACGGTGCCGACGTCGCCGCGCGCCACGGCTCGTTTCGCTTCGCGAACAGCAGGCAAATAGCGGTAAGGAAAAGCCGTCATCAGCCGGACGCCCGCCTCCCGGCAAGCGCGGATCATGTCGTCCACGTCCTGCAGCGAGACGCCGAGCGGATTCTCGCATAGTATGTGTTTGCCCGCACGCGCCGCGGCGATTGTCCATTCCGCGCGCCGCGCGTTCTCCGAACAGATCACGACCGCATCGATGGCCGAAGACAGCAGGGCGCGGGGCGTATCGAACACGGTCAGCCCCGCCGGCTCAAGTACGGTCGCCGCGCGGCGCGCATCTTCGTCCCATCCTCCCAGGACACGGACGTCGCCCCGATCAAGCAGCACGCTCAAATAACGATGAACATGCGGATGGGCAAAACCGACGATTCCGATATTTACGATATCCAAGTGAAAGAACCTCCTCCGATTATGTTCTGCCGGGAGCGACTGTAACAATCCCGCTCCTCATCATCCTTGATCCATCGGAGTATTCAACGAATACATAGTATGTTTTTCCGTTGTCGAGCTTCTTGATATGTGCTCCTTTTGAGTTGTAATTTACATTTTTATATTCCACAAAATCGTACGCCTTGCCGGTTTCGGAAATATAGACCTTATACCCTTTCCCGTTGGGCGAGATAATATCAAAGTCGATATTCACATCCTTATTGCCCCGTGCAACGCCTGTTATGGGTATATCGGTTATTCTTGTGAAGAATTCCCTGATGATGTTAAACACCCTGACACCGCGTCTGGGTCCTCCATAGCCCGGAACTACATTCTGCTCGGTAAAGGTCGATGTCCAGGCGGTGGTATCCTCAAAGCTCAAATTGTGCATCGTCAGCCCCTCAACCGCAAGATTATCAAGTCTGATAATGACAGGGAGGCTGTTGATATCTTGTGCAATGTACATCCGGAAGGTAACATCCACAGTGCTTTTCCCCGCAGTGTAAGCCGAAGTATCCACCGTGTATCTTGCCCAGGGATTTGCGATAATTTGGGAAGCATCTCTGCTCCAGATTACGTTCCCGTCTGCCAGTAGCTGCAGCTGAACCTTGCTTGAATACGGAACAATTTCCACATGATATGGGTTTGGATTCGAATCCGAATAAATCCATTTGTCATTGCTATTATGAAAATCGCCGTCACTTAAGGTAAAGCCCGAGGTCGACATGATTTTCCATTCCGTCTTTACGGGGTGCCAATAAACACCGTTCTTTTCATAGACCTTGAACGTGATTACGGCATCCGGCTAACCTTTCATCTGGCTGGTCAGATCCAAGCTTACATCGTCCCAGTTCGAGGTGCCTCCCGCAATATCCCTTTCCCACACCAGCGCGCCGTCAACTAATATTTGCATCATATGATAGTCGCTTACCGTGCCTGTATAGTCGTCTCTTACTTGCATATCAAGCTTGTATTCATCCGATTCCTGAATGGCGGCTACCATATCCTTCGCCCCTGCGTCTCCGGCGGCTGAAGGTACGGCAGGATAGGCTATGGAAAAGTAGGGATTCGCCGATAGCTCGCCTGACCGCTTTTTGGTCCATCCCTCATTGCCTTCAAAACCCGGGTTTATTACGTCAAAGCCTGTGGCTTCAATATCAGCCCAACTGATCACGGAAGGATACCAATAGACTGCCTGTTTATTGATCTGGCGCAGTTGAATTTTGGCCGTCGATTTATCCTTCAAATAGTCTCCGAGAGGCAAGGTGATCTGTTCCCAATTTGAATCTCCTCCGCTGACATCCTCTTCCCAGACGACTACGTCGTCTATCAGGAATTGTTTGAATATATATCCCGGCAATGCGGTTGCGTCATACATATCCTTCACTTTAAAGCTTATCGATGCGTTTACGCCGTCGATTACATTTATTTCCTGTGAAATTTCACCATAGATGTCCGCTCCTCCTGGCACTTCCGGATAGGATATACGCGCATAGCCTCCGGCATCATAACCTTTTTCAGCGTAGGAATAGGCATCGAAGGAAATACTTGTACGGTTGGGCGTGATTACGGCTGCGGTCTGGGAGACGGCAGCGTTGGCGCCTGCTTCGGTATGATGGTAATCCCATGGAATGATCAACTCATCGTTGGTAAATTCATAGTACCAGTCGCCATGAGAAGGATAGGGGTTGGGGTCATTGGGAAGCAGCCACAGCTCATCCGTAGTCTCCATAGGCGTACAGTATATAAAAAATCCCTGGATCTTGCCTTCCTTATAAAACTGATAAGCAATCTCCATTTCCTTCTGTATGGTTTCCGCCGATTTCATGGAAGAGTAATTTGAAAAAGTCGCGTAGGGCGTGAAATAGATCGGTATATGACGCGGATGCAGGATATCGTAAAGCTTGTTCAGATCCCTCTCCAGGTTGATCTCGGTTCTCTCGGCATGAGGAAAAATAATCCCGTCGATGTAATCTTTATAATTGTCCGCAAATGCGTCATCTACGCTGTAAACATAAGCGCAGACGATAAAAGCCAGCTTGGGGTTGATAGCGTGGGCATAATCCTGTATTTCTTTCACTTTCGCCGGTGTAAATTCGTCAAGATTTGCCGTGAAATCGTCCATGCCCCACGCTTCCAGGACCGGGTAGGCAATGGACAGCGCGGCGATCTCCTCCGCCCATCTTTTGAAATCACCCTTATAGGGCAGCGAGTACCCCTCAGATTTGGGAGTCAAATAGGCCCATACCTTTATTCCGGCTTCTTGTGCAGCGGGCAGGAACTCATACCGAAAATCATCCCAATCCTCGGCGCTTTGCCACATTAAGAAAGCAAAGGTATTCACATTCAGCCCCTTCGCTCTGGCGATTGTCGCCGGAGTGTCTACATGAAGCTTGCCGTCGGCTCGCGGAGTGGTTTCCCATATAACGAAGCCATAGTGGATCTTGGCATCGGTAATCAGCGGCACTTCCGGTCCAGAAGCCGCGCTGACAGATTGCAAATTCAATATAGAAATCATGGCTGTCAGAAACAGCATGGGGACCAGAATCTTTAAGCTTTTCATTCCTATCGCTCCTTCGCATTTTTGTGCAGAAGCATACACCATACCTGCTATTCTCTTAAGCTTTGCATAGTGCTAGTTTCTGCGGCAGTCCGGTCCGCGCCGAACGCGCTGCCGCAAGCGCGATTTCGACGGCGCGGCTCGCATCCTCGGCCGATACGATCGGTTCGGCTTCTTCCCGGATACATGCAATAAAATGCTCGAGTTCCGCTTCAAAGGGACTCTTTCGCAGCAGAAATTGCGGGATATGCACGCCTTCCCCTTCCATTCCCCGATGCTTCGTTTGCCGAACAATCAAAGATTCCGCGCGATGGTTGTTGAAGCGCGTTACGCCCGATTGTCCGGCTAACTCCGCCTCGGCAAGAAACGGGCCCGGGTATCCCCAATGCGCTTCCAGATTCACGATCGCGCCGGTTTCGAACCGCAAAGTCGCATTCGTGTATTCGATGCCAGGGGCGGTCGCAAGCGACGCATAAACGCTCCGCACTTCTCCCAGCGTCCACCGCATGAAATCAATGTCGTGAATCATCAAGTCGAACAGGACGCCTCCGCTCATCTCTTCGTTCTTGAACCAGCTTTCCGAAGGCGGATGCAAGCTGGCTCTCCTCGCATGGCCGGTTCCGACCTTCCCGATCTTCCCGCTGCGGACGTGCTCGCGCAAATTCCGATACTCGGGGGCAAATCGGAGCACATGGCCGATCAGCAACCGCGTTCCATATCGCCGGCTTGCCTGCGTCATCGCTTCCGTGTCTGCCAGCGTCAGCGCCATCGGCTTTTCGCAGATGACGTGTTTGCCTCGTTCAGCGGCTTGCACCGCGTATTCTCGATGTAAATAGGAAGGGAGCGTAATGCACACGACATCGATATCCGCTTCCGACAGCAGATCTTCATATGTCGTGAATAGCTTGGTGCCGAAGCTGTCGGCCGCAGCGACAGCCCTGTCCGATCTTCGCGCATAGAAACCGGCCAACCGGACTTGATCCATTCGGGACAAACAGGCCGCGTACAATTTCCCCATTGTCCCGCAGCCTGCGATAGCAACTCCCAATCGATGTTTATTCGTCATATGAACGGATAACCTTGTCCAGCGCTTCAGCGATATCGTTCATGGCTTGCTCCTCGGACAGCAATACGTTCTGGCTGAGCATAAGCGCTTCGGACGCGCACAATCTTTCGCAGACGGGACAATCGTAGACACGCTCTTCGCCAAGCCAGTCTTTCGTCGCGCTGAGCACGGCATTCGTTCGATTGAGCGGCACATAGCCGTAAAATACCGGAATGCCCTCCGCGTTCACCCTGCGGATAAACTCTTCCTTGTTGACCTTCCTCGCGAAATCAGGCGACAGTTTGAATAAATACACATGGTTGGCATGTCGCGTGATGCGCGGATCTTGTTTGAGCAGAGAAATTCCCGTGATTCCGCTCAATAGCCGGTCAAGCAAGGCGACGTTCGTTTCGCGGCGCTGCATCTGTTCCTCGAGCCGTGTCATTTGAGCGAGCAATAACGCGGCCTGAATATCGGTCATCCGATAATTCTGGCCCAACACTTCGTGTTGGTACCAGCCTCCGTCCGGAATACGTCCGACGTTGCAGATCGACCAAGCGGCGCTCCATAACGATTTCTGATTCGTTAATACGATACCGCCTTCACCGGCGTTCAGGTTTTTGCTGGATTGAAAGCTGAACGTCCCCAAATCGCCGATCGCGCCGACACCTATGCCTTCCCACTGCGCGCCTACCGCTTGCGCGGCATCCTCAATCAACGCGAGATTGTACTTGCGCGCAATTTCCAGCAGGCGCGTCATGTTCGCCGGCGCCCCGGCCACATGCACCGCGATGATTGCTTTGGTCTTCGGCGTAATCGCCTGCTCCACCTTATTCGGATCGATGAGCAACGTGTCTTCCTCGATATCCGCGAATACGGGAATCGCTCCGAAAGCAAGCGCGGCCGTAGCGGTCGCGATGAACGTATAAGGAGGGACGATGACCTCGTCGCCGGGCTTTACGCCGGCCGCTTGCAGCGCAACGGTAATTGCCACCGTGCCGTTTACGCAGCTGACGCCGTATTGGGCATCCTGATACTTGGCGAACTCTCGCTCAAATCGGGGAATGTACGGTTCTTCTCCGTTGAATGTCCCCCCGACGCCTCCCCATTTGCCGGAATTCAGCACATCAAGCAACATCGTCTTCTCCAATTCGCCGAAAACCGGCCATTGTGCAAAAGGTTTCGTACGCACGGGCGTACCGCCATTGATTGCCAAGCTCATATGATCAGTTCCTTTCCATTGTTTAATCTGGGTGTTAGCCTTTGACCGCGCCTACGATGATGCCGTGAATGAAAAATCGTTGCAGAAACGGATAGACGAGCACAATCGGAATAATGGTCACGATGGCTGCGGCCATTTCATTGGCCCTGAAATTCACTCTTTGGTCCCTCCCGAAAAGTTGAAAGGAATCGAAAGTACGGGTCAGAACGCCTCGGAGCCAGTATTGCAGCGTCGACATCTTCATGTCGGAAATAAACAGCATCACATTGAACCATTCATTCCAGAACGCAACCGCGCTGAAGATGACGAATGCAGCTACCATCGGGCTAATGACAGGAAAGATGACGCGGGCCAAGATGACAAGATCGCTCGCGCCGTCCATCTCCGCCGATTCGGCAAGCTCAGCCGGTACAGCCGCAATCGAGTTGCGGAAAATGATGATATAAAACACATTTACCACAACCGGAAGGATGAGCGCCCAATACGTTTCACGCAATTGTAAACCCTGAACGACCAGGTAAAACGGAATCAGGCCGCCGCTAAAATACATGGGAATGAGGTAAAAATTCATCAGTACTTTACCGCCAACGATATGTTTGCTTGCCAGCGCATATCCGGCAGCCAGTGCCAGCACGATGGTGAGCAGCGTATTGACAACCGTCAGGAAGATCGTGTTGCCCAGCGTATACAGAAAGTACTTGTTGGTCACAATCAAATCATAACTTGTTAAATTAAACCCTTTGGGCCAAAACCGCACTTCTCCGCTATTGACGAATTTATAATCGCTGAGCGAGATGGAGATCGCATTCAAGAAAGGCAACAAGATGAGAATCGTGAAAATCGTAAAAGCGGTATAATTGAGTATTTCGAACACAATTCGCGAGTTCGATCGGTAATGCATGCCATAACCCCTCTCTGCTTAATACAACCCAAGTCCGGCGTACCGCTTGGACATCCAATTCGAAACGACCAGCAAGGCGAAGCCGAGCAAGCTCTGTACAAGCCCGATGGCAGTCGTCAGGCTGAACTGCATTTGCTGCAGGCCCAAGTGGTACACATAAGTGCTGATGACTTCGGAGGTTTCGTATACAAGCGGGTTTTGCAGGTTGAATATGCGATCGAAGCCGATGGAGAAAATGGTCGATAATTTCAATAAGAACATCAATACGATAATCGGCAGCATGCCCGGCAGCGTAATATGGATCACTCTCCGCAGCCTTGAAGCGCCGTCGATCGAAGCCGCCTCATACAGATCGCCGGGAATGCCGGCAATGGTGGCGAAGTACAGGATGGCGCTAAATCCGACGCCCTTCCATATATCGATGGAAACGGCCAACGGAACAAACAGATTCTTCTCGCCCCAGAAATAAATCGGATCCATGCCGAAGAAGGTGTGCAGCAAGCTGTTCACGATACCTCCCGCGTCCTGCTCGAAGAACAGCTGCATCAACCCGGCGACGACAACCCACGACAGGAAGTGCGGCAAATAGGAGATCGTCTGCATCACCAATTTGAAGCGCTTATTCAAGAGCTCATTGGCCAATATGGCGAACAGGATCGGTGCCGTGAATCCGAACAATATATCATAGAAGTTGATCTTGAGCGTGTTCTTCAACACCTGGTAGAACATCTCGTCTTGCAGGAAGTACAGGAAATGCTTGAGTCCTACCCACTCGCTTCCCCTGACCCCTGCATACAGCGAATAATCCTGGAAGGAAATGATAATGCCGTACATCGGAATGTAGTTGAACAGCACCAGGAGAATAACCGACGGAAGCGCGAGCGCATACAACCCCCATACCCGCTTCGTCAGCTTCTTTTTCTTTCTCGAGACATTCGCGGTTATGTCCACGGATTGGATCCCTGCCTTCCATAATCTTGGGTGAAGCCATAGGCAGCGCGCTAAGGCGCGTTGCCTATGGCCGCCGATTCAGATGTTTACCAGTTGATTTGCTTGACGCCCCAGCCTTCAAGCTGCGCCTTATTCTCGTTCATATATTTCGTGTATTCTTCCCCGATAAAGCCGTACTTGCTCTTGTACTCTTCCACCTTCTTGTCGAACTGCTCCATCGAGATTTTACCGGTAATCGCCTCGACCGTTGCCCCGCTCAGGAAGATGTTGGATTCGGTCAGCTTTAATTTGACTTTATCAAGCGACGTAAAGGGGAGCAATGTGAACATATTATAGCCGGCTTCTTCCGCCATCTCGGCAGGGTACTTCAGACTGTTGGCGCTCAAGTCAAAGTCTTCCTGGCCAAGCACCTGCAAATAAATGGCATTCTTGGCCTCTATCCCGGCGGCAAAGCCGCGCACGATCGACAGTTGAAGCGACCAATAACGATCCGGATCATTTAATTTCACGGCATCTGGTATTCTCTTGCCGTCTTTGACGACGTATTCCTTGCCTTCGTCGCCCCACCAGAGCTTTTCTGCCATTTGATCGGATGCGAATCCTTCGAGAACCTTCCAAGCCCGTTCCGGGTGCTTGCTGCTGCTCGAAATATACAAGCCATGAAAGACGATCGGAGAATTCATCGGGAATAATGTGTACTTGGGATCCTTTACAACAGACGGATAGCTGGCCAGCGGCGGCGCAAATGCAATCCGTGAGCGGAACGACGTATCGGTAGGCGTTCCCTTGCTCTGCTTGTGATACGCAGCAAGCGGCAGCAATTGATCAGCCGTGTCATTGACGATCAGCACATCTTTATCCAGATTATTGAACCACGCCGTCCAGTCGTTCGTCGCAAAGTCCTTATCGAGCAATCCCTCACTGTAAAGCTGTCTGTACAGTTCGACCGCGGCGCGATATTCCGGAAGCACGAACGTACTGAGCACATGTCCGTCCTGCACCCTGAACTCGTTCGGCCTTGCGCCGTACCATTGGAAGAAACCTTGACCGTAATTGAAAATGGTGCCTGCACTCGGATCGGCCCAAGCGGAGAGCGGAATGGCGTTCGGGTTGGCTGCCTTGATCTTCCTCAGCACTTCCACATAACCTTCCACCGTGTCCGGATACTTGCCGTCATTGAACTTCTCGAGCAGGTCCATCCGCACATAGTTGCCTCCGCCTTGCGGTGCATCCTTGCCGGTGGCCATCGGAAGACGATAGTAATGGCCGTTGTAGCTCGCCATGTCCATCATCTCCGGCGTAATCCACTTCTGAATTTCTGGTGAATTGTCGTAGAACGGCTTCAGATCGATAAACGCGCCCTTCTCCGCCGCTTCGTTCACGACGTCGACCTTAGGGGTGTGCAAAATATCCGGCAGTTTGTTGGAAGCCAGCAACAAAGGCAGCCAAGTGCCAACTTCTCCGTTTTTTTCCACCTTTAAATTCAAGTTTACGTTCGCGTAATCTTTGACGACGTTAATAAATTCATTATCGCTCGGATCAACTTTTTCCGGATACGTCAATCCGGAATTGGACATGACCATCGTCAGATCGAGTTTCTGATCCGCTGTCGGGTCGGGCTTAGCGCTTGGGCTTGTGCTGCTCGTGGCAGGAGACGACGGTTTACCGGAATCGCTTGCCTTACCTTCATTGTTCCCTTTGGTACACCCGGCAATGACCAACGTGAATACGAACAATGTCACTACGATAACGCTTACTGCTCTGTTTCTCATGCTAATCCTCCCTGTTCATATTGATCACATTCGGTAAGCCCTTTCAAGCAGCAATGTGCGGTTGAACAGCTCGATTATACTACAGCAGAACAGGACGAATCGGTCATATTTTTCACCAACAAGTCAAAAACTTCGGTTTTGCCTGATTTTTTATATATTTTTTCAACTGTTAAAATAATATTTAAACAAGGTATTGAAATATCGCCTCGCTCGTACTATTGTGTTCTAATAGAATGTTTCTATCGCATGCAAATAAGGAAGTTGGAGAGGCGAACCTATGCAGAAGGACATTTACTTGCTGGGCGTCGATGGCGGAGGCACAAGATCGACTGCGGTCATCGCGGATGCAAGTGGCCATGTGCTGGCCAGGTCTATAGGAGAAACGATCAATTATTATTCGATCGGAATGGAGCGGGCTCAAGCCAATTTCCGCCGAATCGTGGCTGATTTGCCGAATCGTTATATTAGCCGCATCGATCAAACGTGTATCGGAATGTCGGCATTGGACCATCATGCGACCGCGGAGGAAGCAAAAGAATTTACCAAGGATATCCTTCCGTCAGGTTCGGTACAGATGATCAGCGATTCCTACATCGCCTTGATGGCGCTCACAAGAGGGAAACCTGGCATTATCGTCATCAGCGGAACCGGGTCTGTCGCCCTTGCCCAAACAGCGGATAACCGCATGGTCTCCGTCGGCGGCTGGGGCCATCTGCTAGGAGATCAGGGCAGCGCCTACGACATTGCATTGAACGGAATTCGGGCTGCTATTCAATCCTACGAGCGATTCATTGAAGAATCGGAACTGACCGGACGCTTAAAACGCTATTTCGCTATCCATCAGATGCACGAATTGACCGAACGGTTCTACCACCCTGTGATGGAACGTCACCTCGTAGCCGGATTTGCTTCTGAGGTATCCGCCTGTGCGGAGGACCAGGATACGGTGGCCAAACGAATTATTGATGAAGCGGTGAGAGTCCTTGCCCGTCATGCTGAGGTGCTGATCGAACGATGGGGCCTTCAGAGTTCGATCGTGGGGGTGTCGGGAGGCTTGTTTCAAAACAATCCTTATGTGTTCGAGTCCTTCAAGGAACGGCTTCTGCAGCAATACCCCCGGCTTACCGTGACATTCCCGGCTGTTCCTCCTGAAATCGGAGCGCTGTTGTATTGCTTTGAAGCGAGAAACATGCAGCCGAGCGATGAACTTGTCAATCGGCTTGCCCATACTTATTCTTTACTATAATTTTGCAATTCCATATTGGAGGGAACGAGCATGCAGGCGGGAAAGCGCTACTTCTCGATCGTCAAACAAATGCTGGAATCGGTGGAAGAGCTGGAATACGACGCGATAATGGAGGCAGCTGAACGAATGGCATCGGCGATCATGGATGGGAAATTGGTTCATGTATTCGGCACCGGCCATTCGCATGCATTGGCAGAAGAACTGTTCTATCGGGCCGGAGGGCTCGCGCCCGTCAATCCGATCCTGGATGAAGGGCTGATGCTGCATGCCGGCGCGGAAAGAAGCACATCGATCGAACGGATGGAAGGATATGCGGAAAGTCTCTTGGATGAACACCGTGTGCAAGCCGGCGATGTGATGATTGTCGTGTCCAATTCGGGGCGCAATGCGGTTAATATCGAAATGGCCCTGTTAGCCAAACAACGGGGTTTATACGTCATCGCGCTGACCAGCCTGCGTCATTCCATGTCCAGCGAGTCCCGTCATAGCGGCGGCAAAAGATTATACGAAATCGCGGATGTCGCGCTTGACAACCAGGGCGTCATCGGCGATGCTTGCTTGGATTGGGATGGCTTGGCGAGCCCGATCGCGCCTACTTCCACGGTGATCGGCGCGGCCATCCTGCAGGCTGTCGTTGCGGAAGCCATTGCTTGCATGCTGGAACGAGGCTATCAACCGGAGATCTATTCGAGCAGCAACGTGGAAAACGGAGAACAATTCAACAAGCGCCATTTGGAGAAATATAAACGGATCATTCGTTCATTATAAGGACAAGCGAGGTCTGAACGGTATGCTCAACGTGAATCAGGTTAAGATTCAAAATCGCAAAAGGGTGTTTAAAGCGATTCTTTCTCATCCTTCCACGACAAGGCTGGAAATATCGCGCAGGGTGAAGTTGAGCATTGCCACCGTCTCTTCGATCGTCGAGGAATTCATGAATGCCGGCATTATCCTGGAGGAAAAAGACAATTCGAGCACGATAGGCCGCAAACCTAAAATGTTGGTCTTTCAACCGAATGCTCTAAAAATGATTTGTGTCGACTTGACATCGAAGCAATTTTCCTTTGCCATTAAGAACATGGCCTTGATCTCGGAGAAGTCCGGCTCCTATTCCTACATGAGCGAAAAATCTTATGAGCAAAATTTGCTTCAATTTTGCAAGCAAATCCAGCATGTCATCGAGACGGAATACCAAGGACAGTGCCTGATTGGCATTGGCATTTCCGTTCCGGGTCCTTATCATCAGCAGAAGGATCGCGTCACGAACAAGCTGATTCCCGAGATCGGCGACATCAATATCCAGCGCTTCTTCTCGGAGCAATTTTCGCTGCCGATCCAGATCGATCATGACGTCAAATATGCAGCCAAAGCGGAAGTGCAGCATATCGATCATTACGAGTCGAAGTCGGTATTCTTCCTGTACCTCGGAGAAGGCGTCGGCGGCGCGATTTCAATCAATGACGATATATATGGCGGCGCGCAGGCGTTCGCGGGGGAAATCGGGCAAACGATCGTGGGCGGCGGCCGCAATCTGGAGCAATTGGTATCCTGGAAGCGCCTGATCGACGCCGCGCGAAGCCGCAGCGCTCCCGCGGAGCCGAGTCCTGAATGGATGCTGGCCCGTTGGGCAGAGCAGGATGCTTGGCTGCTGAAGGAAATCGATGAGGTTGCCTCGCATCTTAGCGTCGCCATCACCAATATCGTCTGGTTGTTGAATCCGCATGTCATTATTATCGGCGGCGCGTACCCTATCTTCGGCCCCCTCTTTATCGATAAAATCAAAGAAAAAATGACAGATCGGTTTCCGGAATTGTTCGACGAATTGCAAATCGTCCTTTCACATTATGAAGAGAACAGCGCCATGGTAGGGGCCGCAAGCGTGGTGCGCGAGGAGTGGCTCGATCGTATCTCGTTCGGAAACGCGTAGCAGCAGCGATGTCTGGGGATCGGCACGCGCCGAAGTCCGTCCGTCCACCGAAATTAAATTGCACGATCCGTAGATCGTAAGGTAAACTCACTTCAAGTACCGTCCTGACATAGTCCCGCATGGCATAGACTTTACGAGGGTTAATAGGGGGGGAGACGGTGAGCGGATTTCTCGAATACGCGGATACCTTAAACTATGTGAGCGTCAAGAAGGGGCAACTGCCGTTCTATTGCATGTTTAATCTGATTAAAGAAGACATCCCGCTGCATCATCACGACTACCTGGAGCTATCATTCGTGGTAGGCGGCTATGGATCGGAAACGCTCAACGGAGTGACCCATGCCTTGAAGCCCGGATCGATCAGTTTCCTGCTGCCCCATCATATCCATGAAATCCATAGCGATCCGAATACCTCGCTCCAGCTGTTTTGCTGCATGTTCGATATCAGCCTGATTTTCGAATCGACGACAGATGCCGAGCTCGGACGGATTCTGCTTCAGACCGGTAATCAGCTTCCCTCCTACAACGATCTGAATGAGAGTGAAGCCCAGGAGATGAACTTGCTCTGCAAAGCAATATTCAACGAGTATCAAAGCTCCGGTATTGGCAAGTTCAGTGTCATTCGCTCCAAGGTCATTGAAGCGCTCGTTATTTATGCCCGCTCACATTCGGCTGCGATTCGCGCCAGTTCGGACGACCTGAATGCCAATACGAAGAAATCGGATTGGGAGATTGTTCAGTTTGTGCACACCCATTACTTGAACGAGCTCACACAAGACGAATTGTGCAAAAAATTTGGCGTCAGCCCCGCCTATATCAGCCGCTTGTTTCGGAAGCTCTTGAACATCCATTTCCAGGATTATATTCATACGCTGAAAGTCAGGCGCGCCTCGTCGCTGTTGTTGACGACAGATATGTCCGTACTGGACATCTCCGTCAACTCCGGGTTCGAATCCTTCCGCACGTTCTCCCGCGTATTCAAGAAACATACGGGAATGTCGCCGCGGGTATACAGGCAATCGTCGAGCCGGCCAAGGTCGTAATGCCGAACTGAGCCACTTTAGTAAGCATTCATAATGACGGCGTCGGACACGGACAGCGGCGGCTCTGTGGACTCGCGGATGTCCTCGATCGTATATCCGGCAGAAACTTCAACCAGCAGCAGGCCTTGCGGCGAAATGTCGATCACCGCCCGATCGGTAATGATTCGGTGCACCACTTGTTTGCCGGTCAGGGGCAGGCTGCAGGCATTCAGTATTTTGGGTCGTCCCGCTTTGTTGACATGATCCATGATGACGACAACCCGCTTCGCTCCGTGCACCAGATCCATCGCTCCGCCCATGCCTTTGACCATCTTCCCGGGAATGGTCCAATTGGCCAGGTCACCGGATTGCGATACTTCCATGCCGCCGAGAATGGCCAGGTCGATATGGCCGCCCCGGATCATGGCGAAAGAATCCGCGCTGTTGAAATAAGCGGCTCCTGCTATGGCGGTGACGGTTTCTTTGCCGGCATTGATCAAGTCCGGATCTACCTGATCAGGAGCCGGATAAGGGCCAATGCCGAGCAAACCGTTCTCCGACTGCAGCACAACTTTCTTGTCCGGTGCGATAAAGTTGGCCACCAGTGTAGGGATACCGATACCCAGATTCACATAGTAACCATCCATGATTTCCTTCTCCGCGCGAATAGCGATTCGTTCGCGAACGGACACCTGTTCATTCATCGATATACCCCCTTCATACCAATTGGCGCGTGGTAAGCCGTTCGATGCGTTTGATTTGCTTGCCTACGATGATTTGCTGTACATAGATGCCCGGCGTATGAATCGTCTCCGGGTCCAACTCGCCGGCCTCGACCAACTGCTCCACCTCGGCAATGGTCGTGCGGCCGGCTGTTGCCATCAACGGGTTGAAGTTGCGTGCCGTCTTGTTGTATACGAGATTTCCCATCCGATCTGCGCGGACTGCGCGAATGAGGCTGAAATCGGCGGTTAAGGCCTGCTCAAGGATGTAGGAATTGCCGCCGAACGTGCGGGTTTCCCGCCCTTCGGCAAGCGGGGTTCCGACGCCTGCAGGCGTATAGAAGGCCGGAATTCCGGCGCCTCCGGCCCGGATTCGTTCCGCCAATGTACCTTGCGGAATCAGCTCGACCTCGATTTCGCCTTGCAGCACCTGGCGTTCGAATTCCTTGTTCTCTCCGACATACGAGGCAATGATTTTGGAAATCTGTTTGTTCCGGAGCAGCAGTCCAAGTCCCCAGTCATCTACGCCGCAGTTGTTGGAGATGACGGTCAGATTACGGGTGCCCCTTTCGGCCAGCGCGAGCAGCAAATTTTCCGGAATGCCGACCAATCCGAATCCACCGACCATGAGCGTGGCGCCGTCCGGAATGACTTGCACCGCTTCTTGAAATGAACCGAGTATCTGTTTCATGGCAATCGTCTCCTGTCATAATCTATGAAGCTCGTTCGATGATCGTGGCAATTCCCTGACCGCCTCCGATGCACAACGAAGACAGCCCGTAGCGCGAGCCGGGACGACGGCGCATCTCATGAAGCAATGTTACGAGCACGCGCGCCCCGCTGGCTCCGATCGGATGCCCCAAGGCGATAGCGCCGCCGTTGACATTGATGATGTCCGGGTCGAAGTCAAAGTGCCGCGAGTAAGCCAAAGCTTGAGCGGAGAAGGCTTCGTTGATTTCAAGCAGATGGATGTCGGCCATGGACAGTCCGGCCTTCGCAAGAGCAAGCTGAGATGCCGGAATCGGACCCAGACCCATCAACGCAGGTTCCACGCCCGCGCAAGCATGAGAGCGAATAACAGCCAGCGGTTGCAGGCCAAGCGCTGCGGCTTTGCGTTCCGACATGATCAGTAGCGCTGCGGCGCCGTCGTTGATACCGGAGGAATTGCCGGCTGTCACGATGCCGTCGGGCTTGAAGGCGGGGCGCAGTTTGGCAAGCGCCTCTAGCGTTGCATCCCGGCGCGGGTACTCGTCTTCACTCGCGTACGAAGGCGCTCCCGTCTTGTGCGAAATTTCCACGGAGACGATCTCATCGTTGAACCGCCCGGCAGAGATGGCCGCGCACGCCTTCATCTGGCTGTCCAACGCGAATCGATCAAGCTCGTCTCTGGAGAAGCTGTACGCCTCGCCAATATTCTCTGCCGTAATTCCCATATGGCTGTCTTGAATGGCGCACCAGAGTCCGTCCCGGATCATCGAATCGGTAACGGTTTGATGACCCATTCGATAACCGACGCGGGCGTTCTGCAGCAGATAGGGCGCCATGCTCATATTCTCCATTCCACCAGCGACAACAATTTCGCTGTCTCCTGCAGCGATGGCTTGGCAGGCAAGACCGACTGACCTCATGCCCGACCCGCATACCTGGTTAATCGTCATCGCAGCGCAGCGGACGGGCAGTCCGGCGGCGAGTGCTGCCTGCCTGGCGGGATTCTGACCCAGGCCGGCCTGCAGTACCTGGCCCATGATGACTTCATCGACCTGCCCGGGATCAATTCCCGCGCGCCGGACAACTTCGGCAATGACGATGGCGCCGAGCCGGGTCGCGGGCGTCTCCTTGAACATGCCGCCGAATTTGCCGATCGGCGTGCGAACCGCACTCACAATGACTGCGTTAGGCTGACTCATTCCGGCTCCCCTCTCCGTTTGGCCTCATTTTTCAACTTCAGCAGCTGTTCCAATTGAACCTGGAATTCATCGACAATGCCGTTAGGGTCCGCATATCGGTAATACCCTTGACCGCTCTTGACGCCAAGCTGACCGGACTCCGTCTTCGCAACCAGCGATTCCGGCGCATCGGAAGCAGCGTCAAGCGTGGGAAACAGGTGTCCCGTAACCTTGCGCCAAATATCCAGGCCGCCCAGGTCGGCGATCTCGAAAGGCCCCTTGAATGCCCAGCGCATCCCAAGGCCTTCCGTGACGGCTGTATCGATCTGATGAATATCGGCAACGCCGCTGTCCAGCAGGAAGCAGGCTTCCCGCATGAGGGCCGCCTGCAGCCGGTTCGCGATGAAGCCAGGGATGTCGCGTCCCAGCACGACCGGCGTTCTGCCGCAATCGCGCAAGAGTCGGGTAACCCTGTCGATTATCGTAGACGAAGTGGAAGGCAGTCCGACAATTTCGACCAAAGGAATCAACTGCGGCGGATTAAAAAAATGAGCAATGATCATCCTGTCCCGGAAAGGTTGATTGTCCGCCAATGTTTCAAGTGCAAAGGTGGAAGTGTTGGAAGCGACGATCGCGTCTTTCCGCATACCTGCCGCCAATTGACGGTAAACATCGCGTTTGACAAGCAGATCCTCGGGAACGGCTTCAACGATCAGATCCGCATCCGCAATCGCTTTCAATATTTCGCTCCCTGCTTGAATGCCGAGCGGACGCAACTTTTCTTGAATGGCGGGCAATAGCGCCTCGTTCGGTTCGTACAAAGCAACGTTGCAACCCTGTTCGGCGAACAGGCGAGCAAGGCCGCCCCCCATCGTACCGGCGCCCAGTACCGCAATGTCCTTGATCATTCGAAAAGATCCCCTCCCGGGCATCATCTTATTGTTGTTAAGGTGCAATATATGTTCATTGTACAAATCATTATTCTATAGGTAAAATACATATATTGCATATAAATTATTCATTTTATCTATATATCGAGGAGAGGGAAGCGATGGACTTGCGTCAATTAAGCTACTTCCTGGAGGTGGCGAACCATGGCAGCTTCTCGAAGGCTAGCGAAGCGATCCATCTCTCCCAGCCTACGCTCAGCAAGATGGTTAAAAATTTGGAGGATGAGCTGGGCGTGGTGTTGTTCAACCGTTCGACGCGAAAGGTGGAACTGACGGATGCGGGGAAAGTGGTGCAGACGCATGCGCAATCCGTGCTGCACGCCGCGCAGCACCTGTTGTTGGCAGTGGCGGATTTGACGGAGATGAAGTCGGGGCAGTTCAGACTGGGGCTTCCGCCGGTCATCGGCTCCAGTTTCTTTCCCAGGATCATCTCCGACTTCCATCGGCTCTACCCGGACATCGGCATTCAACTGGTCGAGGAAGGGGGCAAGAGAGTGGAACAACTGCTGCTGCAAGGCGAGATCGACCTGGGCGTTGTGGTGCTGCCCGTGGACGCGGAGTCGTTCGAGATCGTGCCGATTGTGGAGAAGCGCCTGCACCTGGTTTTGCCCCGAGCACACCGATTGTCGGCACGGCCACGCGTGCGGTTAGCCGATCTCAGGGACGATCCGTTCATCTTGTTCCGGCAGGAATTCAATCTGCACGACCGCGTGAAGGAGGCCTGCATCCGTGAAGGATTCGAGCCGAAGGTTGCCCATGAGAGCACGCAGTGGGACTATATGTACGAACTGGTGCGCACAGGCCAAGGGGTAGCGCTGCTGCCCGAAACGGTCTGCGCCAAGTTTGCTGCGGACAAGGTCTGCGCCGTCCGCCAGATCGAGCCCGAGATCCATTGGGATCTAGGGATTATTTGGAAAAGAGGTGGCTATGTCTCCCATGCGGCGAAAGGCTGGATTGCATTCGTACAGAAAGTGTTCGGAACGGCATAACCGTGAAATGGCTATGTTTTGCGACAAGGCTAACCTTTTGATCGAATCCCCGCAAAATGCCATAATGGAGAATACATCACAAGCGCCGGGAGTCGTGACCTTTGGATAAACGATACAGCCGTTACAGATGGGTTGTGCTGGGAGCCACCCTGTTCACTTATTTTCTTATTGTCATCCAAAGAACGGCGCCGGGACTCATTACGGATCAATTGATGCACGACTTCGGCGTGACGGCATCCGTGGTCGGCGTCATGGCCAGCGTGCAGTTTCTCGCCTATGCCGGCCTGCAGATTCCGATGGGCTTGCTGTCCGATCGATACGGTCCGAATTCGTTCCTGATCGCCGGTACGCTGCTGAACGGGCTGGGCACTGTGATCTACAGCCTCGCCGCGCACGAATCCGTGCTCTTTGCCGCCCGATTGCTGATGGGGATCGGAGATGCGGCCATATGGGTCAATCTGGTGCTGATCTTAAGCCAATGGTTCCATGCGAAGGCGTTCATCCGGTTGATCGGGCTGGCCGGGGTGAGCGGAAGCTTGGGCTTTCTGGCGGCAACGGCGCCTTATTCCGGATGGATCTCCCTGGCGGGATGGCGCGCGCCGTTCCTCACCACAGGCCTGTCGCTATGCGTCATCGGCGTGCTTCTGTATTATGTGTTGGTGAAACGAATCGGGCAGATGGCAATGGACGGGCAGCCGTTCACTGGCGGCTCTCATGTCCAAAAAGTGCGCAAGCGCGAAAATCCGGGAACTGTGCTGCTGCGCATCCTGTCGAACCGGCAAAGCTGGGCGACGTTCCTGTGCCACTTCGGGCTGGTCGGCACGTATATCGGCTTCATCGGTTCATGGGCGGTTCCTTACGGCATGGAGATATACGGCTTGACGCGCTCGGGGGCCAGCGGCATCGTCATGGTCGGCTTGATCGGAGCGCTCGTCGGCGCGCCGACCTCCACCTTGCTCGCAAGCCGTCTCGGTTCGATCAAAAGACTGTTCGCGGCGATTCATCTGACTGCCTTCGTCAGCTGGGGGGCGATCTTCCTGTTCGGCGGGAAGCCGACGTTTGCCGTGCTGGTCATTCTCTTCCTGCTCATCGGGTTCGGGAATGGCGCGAGCGCCTTGACGTTCGCGGTCGTGCGCGATTCGTTCCCGATCCGGGAAGTCGGCATCGCGTCGGGCTTCGCGAATACCGGCGGGTTCATCAGCGCGATCCTGCTGCCGAGCCTATTCGGCCAAGTGCTGGACCATTACGGGACCACGGCGGTGAACGTCGGGTATCATTACGGTTTTATCATTCCGGTCGTGTTCACGTTGCTTGGAGTGGTCGGTTCGTTCCTTCTGAAATCGACCGTGGCCGAGCAGGGCGGCGATATCGAAGCTGAACATACACAGCATCCCTGACGATAGACCGTCTCTCACACTCGCTCCCAGGCACTTGGTGCCTGGGGATCGGGTGTTTTTTTGGTTTATTTTGGCGAAATAATAGGTTACTATTGTAAGGAGAAATGCAAGATTAATGGTGATTGTGTCGAAATAGATCGACAGGAGCGTAACATGATGCGAATTCATAAGACAATTGGGACGATCGCGGCAGCTTTCTTGCTGCTGTCGACGCTGCTCGGGAGCTTCGGCGCAGCAACGGCGGAAGCCGCTTCCTCGCGCGTGGCCGTCATCAAGGAGTTGAAGGGCAGCGTCAAGGTGAAGAAGGCGGGCGGGTCCAAGACGTTCGCCGCCTTCGCGCGGATGAGCCTGAACGAAGGGGATATTCTGTCCACCGACGGCAAGGGGTCTGCCGTGCTGCTATTCTCCAACGGCAGTTCGGAGGACGACCGGATGACGGTATCGGCTAATACGACGATCACGTTCTCCAAGCTGACCAGCCGCGGCGGCACGACGACGAAGGTGAGCATGTTCAATGGCTCGGCCTGGGTGGACGTCAAATCGATTCAGAACGAGAACGACGAATTTACGCTGGAGACGCCGACCGCGATCATGGGCGTTCGCGGCACGCACTTGCTCGTCAGCGTGGACCCGGCGACGAATATGACGCATCTGACGGTCGCGGCAGGCGTGGTACATACGGAAACGAATGGCTCGAATAATCCGCAGGAACAGGATGTATACCCGACGCAGAGAGCGCTTATTACCGATTCGGATGAAGAAGCGGATGGGGAAATCATCATCGCGCCGGTCGATCTCGCCCTGTTGATGGACCAAAGCGACAGCTCGATCGTAACCGCCATACTGGAAAGCGCCGCCGACATCACGGAAGAGAATGCACGATACGTGGCGCAGTATACAGAGCGGGGCTTGCCTTCGCCGCTCGGGGACACGCAGGATGACCTGAACCGATTCAAGACCAATACGGAGAATCTGCTTGGAGCGGTAGCGAATCAAGCGTTAAAAAGCGGACTGCTCACACAGGAGCGGCTCGAACAGATTATACGCGAAGTGCAGACCCAGTCCGGCATGAAAGTCGATCTGTCGAAATCGGAGCTTGCGTTAACGGACGAACAGAAGAAGCAACAGGAGGATCAGCGCCGGAAGGAAGAAGAGAAGAGGAAGAAAGCGGAGGAACAGCGGACTCCGGAAGGGGAACAAGAGAAGAAGCTGAAGGAAATCAAGTCGAAGCAGAACCAGGACAATTCGAAGGCAGAAGCGGAGAAGAAGCGGAAACAGCTGGAGGAATACGAAAAACAATTGTCGGAGGCGGAGCAACGCAGGTTTGCGGACGATAAGGTGAAGCGGGAGAAGGAGCGGGCTGAGGCGCAAGCGGCGGCTTCGGCGTCGCCTACGACATCGTCAAGCCAAACGCCAGACCCGACGCCGAGCCCAACAGACCCGACGCTTTCCGACGTTTCTTCCCTTGATGCTCTGAAAGCATTCGGAACGGGAATTTACGGCTTCAATCCTGCCACTACAAGCTATACGCTGCAAGTGTCCAATCTTACGGCGACCTTGCCGGTATCGGCGATTGTGGCGGCGAATTCCAATGCAATGATGAGATTAAGTGATGCAGCGATTGCGAGCGGCGAGCAGGTCAACGTTACGCTGAACGCGGCGGGTACCGACACGGTCATTCCGATCGTCGTAACCGCGGAGAATGGCGTGGATACAACGACTTACACGATTACGGTGCATAGAGAGGCTAATCTGGCCGAGGCCGCGGATGTTTCACTGCCCGGAGGCGTCTCATTCGATCCCCAGGTTACCGTGTACACGCTGGAGTCGGTTACCAGCGATGTATACAGCATTTCCATGAGATTCGGGTATAGCAACAGTCCGTTTAAGGTGAAATTGACCAGTAACGGAACGCTTAATACGGCGGATGCGGGCACAAGCTTTGATGTTCCACTCGTGCAAGGTGATAACGTGATACTAATCTCGTTAGTCCCGATCGTAACTTCGGAGAACCAAACTGTCACGATGACCCAGCAGTATACATTCAATATCAAGCGGACGGAAGTGTCGGAACCTCCGGAGAGCCCGTCTCCAAGTCCGGCGCCTTTCCTTGACGATCTGAAGGTATTCGGGGCGAGCCTCGCCCAATTCGCGCCGGCCAAGCTTGAATATACTATACGTGTATCGAACATCACCGATAGCATTCCGATGAAGGCGATCGCAAGCGGTTCAATTGCCATGTTGAAGTTGAATGGCCATTCGGTGGCCAGCGGCGAGGAAGTCAATGCTGTGCTAAACTCAACTGGAACCGACACGGTGTTTTCGTTTGAGGTTACCGCCGCGGGGAACGACTCAAATACGACGACTTATACGCTTACCGTGCAGCGGGATGCCAATCTGGCAGAACAGGATGATGTAACGCTGCCTGGAGGGGTCGTTTTCGATCCCCAAGTCACCACGTATACACTGAATTCGGTTGCCAGCAGCGTAGATAGAATCGTTATGCAATTCGGGAAGGGTAACGGTCCGTTTACTGTTAACGTGAAGAGCAACGGAACGTTCATCAAAACGGTGAATGCAGGCTCTAGCTTTGATGTACCGCTGGCGCAGGGGGATAACGAGATAATAATTGCGTTAGTCCCGAATGTGACCCCCAACAACCAAGCCGTCACGATGACGCAGCAGTATACTTTCCTCATCGAGCGGGCGGACCCGGAAGAGCCGGAGCAGCCCGCTCAGCCAGGCTTTAAGTTTACGAAATTGACGAACGCCAATCCTTCGTGGATTACGACGCTGTCGTCGACGAACGGCTTGAATCGAATGGATCCATACCACTGGCTTGGGAGTCTGAGCGGAGCGGCAGTGAACAAAGTGGCTTCGCTCTGGTTTGAAGCAGCTGCAAATGTCAGCAGCATAACATTCATTCTCAATACGGTTGAGGTCTCTCCTGCCGGCGATAAATACAACGTCACCTTGAACGCTGGATGGAATCAGGGCAGCGTGAATGTAACATTTATCGATGACAGCGAACCTGAGAATTACTTCGTCACCATCTGGGTTGGAGATACTCCGCCCTCTGCCTTAGAGATTGTCTCGTTTGCGGCAGTCGATCAGGATGCGAATCCGGTGCAGACGGGCGCAGATGCGATTAACTCCATGCAGTGGTATGCACAGACGACTGGCACGGGATATATCGATATTACCCCCGCATTCTATGGTCAATTGTCCAAGGCGGAGAAAGTCGTATTGTCAAGCGGGCAAGAGGCTGAGAAAGTGAATGCATTCGGGACATTCCGCATTCCATACAACGGGCAGGTCGAGACTGCTCTGCTCTATACGAAGGATATTGTCGGTCACCTTTTTGCATACCAATTGAATGTCGACACGGCTTCGATCGATGTGGAACTGGCAAGTTTAACTGCGATACCGAGGACGTTTGGCGGCGATCAGACGGCTATAGTTTTCGATAATACTCTTAAAAGTCAACAAACTTTCGATGTTAGTTTATCGAGAGAGTCGCTCTACGGTCTTGTACCTTATACGATTAAAGTCAAATCGCAGCGGAAGCTTGAACAACAAGTGGTTGTGATCAATGGGCAAGTATTAGGTGATAACCAAGATGCTTTTGTCAATGTCGATATCGGATCCAAGACGACAGCTCGGGCCACCATTCAAGTTGTTTCGGAGTCGGGCAGAGCGGGTGAATATGTGGTGAATTTTACGAGGCCTCTGTCGGGATGGACGGGCTTGCATTCATTCAGGGTTTATAAGAATGAGGGTGAATGTTATGAAGCTTGGAAGGTAGAATGCTCTCTAATAAACACCAGTTCTTTCCAGGCGACCGAAACCAATGTTCTTACCATCCTTCCGTCAAGCATGGTGAATTTCAGAATTGAAGCACCGACGACGGACTGGAGAACGACAGTAGTTATTTCCATTGATGGTGTGCCGATCTCAGGAGATG
The DNA here is from genome assembly GCA_023391635.1 of Bacillota bacterium. GTDB lineage: Bacteria > Bacillota > Bacilli > Paenibacillales > Paenibacillaceae > Cohnella. The sequence goes on from JAEWAQ010000012.1 coordinate 118,464, forward strand.
CTGTCCAACTGGATTCCTCAAAAGACTCATTCTTGGTTAAAGTTCATATCACTTCGGAAGATGGGCTTTCTACAGCAGATTATTCATTTGAGCTGAGGAGAATTGTACAGGGATCAGCATAGGATTTTCAGCAATCCCTGATAATGATTCTCAATAATGGATATCCTGTAAGATGAAGGCCGGGGAAGTCAGCCGGGGCGGACTGGCTTCCTCCGACAGCACAGGCAAGGCAGACGACTGTCCGCCTAACGTACTTCGTTTACAGCTTCGGTTCGAATGTTTTGCAGTCGGTCTCTTCGGAGCTTGAGGCTTCCTGCTTGCGATTGTTGACGACATAGATGGACGAAGCATTGCATTGGTTGCCCGCGGCCCAGTACTTGCAGGAATGGACTTCGCACAGCACGTCTTTGGCCATGATCGGATCACCTCCTTCCGGATTAGGATGGGCGAATCCGCCGCGGCTTTATACGTCATGCGGACGATCGGCGAGCCGCTGTTCCACGGGCAGCGGCTATTCGTCGTGTGCGGCGGGAGCATGAACGGGTGCGGATTGGCCGATTATGGTAAGATAAGACAAGCGACAAGATGAGGAAAATGATATCGGATGGGGTTGGGTGCCGTTATGGCGGATTTCAAGGCATTAGGCATTAGCGAGGCGCGGGCGGAGCTGCTGCGGCGGATGGGCATTGTGCGGCCGACGCCGATTCAGGAGCAAGCAATGCCCCTTATTATGGCAGGACATGACGTGATCGGCCAGGCGCAGACCGGCACGGGCAAGACGCTGGCGTTCGTGCTGCCGATGCTCGAGCGGCTCGATCCGTCGCAGCCGCACGTGCAAGGCTTGATCGTCAGCCCGACGCGGGAGCTGGCGATTCAGATTACGGCGGAAGTGAAGAAGCTCATCGCCGACACGGATTACCGGGTGCTTGCCGTCTATGGGGGCCAGGACGTGGAAGCGCAGCTGCACAAGCTGCAGAAGTCCATGCATATCATCGTCTGCACGCCCGGACGACTGCTGGATCATCTGCGGCGCGAGACGATCGAGCTGTCGCATGTGAAGATGCTCGTGCTGGACGAGGCCGACCAGATGCTCCACATGGGCTTCCTTGGCGAAGTGGAAGAGATTTTGCGAGCAGTGCCGTACCGGAAACAGTCTCTTCTGTTCTCGGCCACGATGCCGGCGAATGTGCGAGGGCTGGCGGCACGGTTCATGAACAAGCCGGAGGAAGTGACGGTCAAGGGCCCGCAGGTGACGGTGAAGGATATTCGCCAGTGGGCGGTGGAGACGACCGATCGCGCGAAGCAAGCGGCGCTGCGGAAGCTGATCGACGAACAGAGGCCGTTCCTGGCGATGATCTTCTGCCGCACGAAGCGGCGGGCAAGCACGCTGAATGAAGCGCTGCAGCAGCTGGGATATAACTCGGATGAGCTGCACGGAGATCTGTCGCAGACGAAGCGGGAGCAGGTGATGACGCGCTTCCGCCAGGCGAAGCTGCAGCTGCTCGTCGCGACCGACGTGGCGGCGCGCGGCCTGGACGTGGAAGGCGTCACGCACGTGTACAACTACGACATCCCGCACGATGTCGAGAGCTACATTCATCGGATCGGCCGGACCGGGCGCGCAGGCGCTTCGGGTCTGGCGATCACGTTCGTCGCGCCGCGGGACCGGCCGGAGCTTGCCATGATCGAGAACGGGATCGGAATGGCGATGGAGCGGGTGCGTCTGGAGACCGGTCCGAGCGGCGGGGGGATGGGTGCTGCGGACATGGAACGCAACGATCGGACGCCGCGCAAGGGCGGACGGCCGGGCGCGAACACGCGAGGCGAAGGCGGCGGGCAGCGCGTCCGGGCGGGTCGCGAACCTTCAGCCCGCGGCGGTAATCCGAATCCAAGCCGGCCGACCGGCAATGGTAGAGGCAAAAGCCATGACAATACCGGTGGCGGCGGCAGTGCCGGTCGCGGGCCCCGGCAGCCGCAAGGCAAAAACACCGCGTCCGGCGGGAAATTCGGCAAGAAGTCGCCGATTCGGTCGCAACGTGGGAAATCGCGGTAAGATCGATAGCAGCGGCGGCAGCTTCGGCGATTAGCGGGACGGGAACTCGGACAGACTATTAGCGATATCTGCAAGTTTGCGGAGGTTGCTACCATGTATGTCTTGAATACAATCGCCATCATCGTCGGCATCGCGGCTGCAGGCACACTGTCACTGATGCGGGCGCCGTTCACCACGCTGGAGAAGGCTCTCTACTATATGGTGTTCGTAACGATGCACGAGCATATGCATTCGGTCGTCGCCGATAATCTGCAACTGCTCCAAATAACCGGCAAACTGTCGACCTTTTTCTTTTACAAGGTCAGCCAACTCGTCGTATTTCCCGTTATCTCCGTTTGGCTGCTGTACGCTCTATTCCATCCGCGGCTGCATGGAATCTGGAAGACGGTGCTGACGGCGGGATGGCTGTGGGGATTGCACGGGACCTATCTATATATGAAGCACAAGGATATTCTCAGGTATTCGGGGTGGAATTGGCGGTATCAATACGGTGTATGGCTTGCCGTATTGGCGCTGACGGCGGGATTCGCATTATGGTTTCGCTGGCTGCTAAGAAAGCGTGATAACGATGCTGCAGCTGCCTGAGCGGTTCGATCTGAACGAGTGGTTCACGATCGTGTCCACCATACTGGCGATGGGCGTCGCGCTTGCGCTGCCCAAGCGATTCTCTCCTGTCGAGATCACCGCTTATACTGTATTTACGGTCTACCTGTCGCAGACTGTCGATGCACTAATCGCCATCGAGCCTTTCGACCTCTATGACGTGAACGATACGTCCAAGATCGAATGGTTTGACATGATCATCTATTATTTCTGTTACCCTCCGACGACGTATATATATCTGTATTTCTATGACAAATGGCAGGTTCGCGGTTGGAAGCGGGTCGGGTATGTGGCCGGGTATTCGCTGTTATCCACGCTGCTGGAAGGTGCGGCGGACCTGTTCGGCGTCTACACCTACAAGGGTTGGAAGCTATATTATTCGTTCTTCGTCTATGTCGGGGTGTACATCATTTATATCTTTGTGTATATCATGGTTCGACATTTGCTATCGCAAAGAGATTTGGGGAGCCGGAGGGGATAGGCAGTGCGAGCAAATTATACCGGGATAAATTCGAAGACATGGGACCAGTGGGCGGAAGAAGGTTCGGATTGGACGATTCCGATTACCCACGAAGAGTATGTCAAAGCACGTAAAGGCGAATGGAACGTCTATCTCACGCCGTGCAAATTCGTCCCGAAAGCATGGTTCGGCAGCTTGCAAGACGTGAGGCTGCTCGGTCTTGCCAGCGGCGGCGGCCAGCAGATGCCGATCTTCTCCGCGCTTGGCGCCGTAACGACGATATTCGATAATTCGGACCGTCAGCTTGCAAGCGAAAGAATGGTTGCGGAGCGCGAGGGCTACGACATCGAGATCGTCAAAGGCGACATGACGCAGCGTCTTCCGTTCGAGGATGGCGCCTTCGATCTCATTTTCCATCCTGTGTCCAATTGCTATATCGAGAACGTTCAACATGTATGGCAGGAGTGCTTCCGCGTGCTGAGGCCTGGCGGAGTCTTGCTTGCGAGCTTCGATAACGGCGTCGGATTCCTGATCGAAGACGACCAGGAGCCGCTGGTCATCGTGAACAAGCTGCCCTTCAATCCGCTCGTCAATCCGGATCAGATGAAGCAACTGGAGAAGGACGACAGCGGCGTGCAATTCTCGCATTCTCTCGAAGATCAGATCGGCGGCCAGCTCAAGGCGGGGTTCGTCTTGACCGACCTCTACGAGGACCGCAACCGCGAGGGTTCCGGCGTATTGCGCGAATACACGATGCAATATATCGCGACGAGGGCCGTGAAGCCGTAACTCGGCAACGCGCCCTCAGTCCGGTTTGCCCCCGGAGAGCTGGTCCGCACTGCCGGTGCTGGCGATGTATTCGTTCCTGCTGCGCTATTTCGAGAAGGGGACGATGATCGGGTCGGTCAAGGGGTAGCGTGCGCGTTCCTTATTTACGGTTATTAAAAGCATGGCAGCCGCCCTTAAGAAGGTGGTTACCATGCTTTTAATTTGCCAAAATGTTCGGTTATGACCTATACATCTCCTCTCCTCGCTCTCACGAACAATGGACGAATAAGATTTGAATGCAACAATTCGGCTCTAAACTGGATATCTATATGTAAGGGGCGCAAGGAGGGGATAAGTTGGAGGAAATTGTTCTGATCGAACGGTTAAGACAACAAGACCAATCTGCTTTAGAAAAGATTATGGACAGGTATACTTCCTACGTTTATACAGTTGTTAAAAATGTGATTGGAACCTATATGAAAGCTGAAGATATTGAAGAGGTTGTATCCGATGTATTCGTACTGCTATGGAACCACGCAGCACAGATTCACGAAAAAAGTCCGACACTGAAGTCATATCTTGCAGCGATTGCAAGGAATCAGGCGCTCAAGAAACTGCGTAGATATAACCCGCAAATTTGTCCTCTCGATGATGATATTCTGGTAATGGATGATTCATCCAGCGCAATTGAAGAATCTGAGCAAAAGCAAATGTTGGAATGGGCATTGTCAATCATGAATGAGATAGATCGGGAAATTTTCATTCGATATTATTTTTTGATGCAGAAAACAACCTCGATAGCTGAACAATTACATATGAACGAATCTACGGTGAGAAGCAGACTTTCGCGAGGCCGAGGTTATTTGAAGCAAATATTAACAGAAGGCGGTGTCCGGCATGAAGTTAAAAATATCCGAAATGTTTGAACATGCCGCTGTAAATACCGATTCTATCGATCTGCAAGACGATTCCGGAATCGACAAAGATCGGATACGGCAGTTAGTGCTGCATAAGATTAATGGCCAACTTGCCAAAAATCAAGGTGCACCAAGGAAGAGGACCTCCCGGAAAATTTTATTGATTGCTGTCGTTATAGTGGCAACACTAGCTTCCGCTATAGGTGCAAATGCGGCGACTGGAGGCAAGCTTTTTGGAGCTATTATTTTAAATTCTGAAAATAGGCATCTTGCTGGCAAACCCAACTATGCTTCCATGAAAGAAGCCGCACCCGGTCAAGAAGCAGACGATAAGCGCAGTCTCATCAGCAACATTATTCATGAAAACCAGCTGCAAACAGTTAATGCGGCTTCTATTACAAATATCATGGTAGAGGATGACGGACAGGGAATCTTTGCAATACCGGAGATTCTGACGAATAACGGTGATCTTGTAATCTTCACAAGGTCCGATGAAACGGGATGGCAGTTGAACAAAGGTCAGAAATTGACCGTTCGATTCAATCTCGATCTGACTACAAGCAAGTTCTCGGATCCAAAGGGAGAGATTATGGAGATTGGCTTTATTAAAAACGGTGAGTTAATCTCGGCCTTCTCCGGGAAACAAAAAGAATTCTCTTATACGATCGAAGCAGATGAAGCAGGCGAGTATTATTTCTACACAGAGAATTATTCCGCGGGCAGTGTTATTATCGCTTCTGGAACAATAGACGGTTAGTACGAATATCAGCAGGACCTCGACTTTGGATGTAATGCTTAGTGTCTTGATCTCGTTCCGTAAGTTACCGATAATTATGATGAACAGTTCTTACTAAGGAGCAACCAGCGGCGATCTTGCCGATGACTGACCTGCAGTACCGTGATTCGCGAGTATTTTGCCAGCAGCGTCAAATCGGCGGTGGAAGGGGATGCGCTGTGAAAGAGGTCTTATTCAAGTATATGGCCAGGTACACCTCCATGAGCGAAGAGGAGCAACGGGCGATCGCGGAGGAAATCGTCGTTGAGACGTACCCGAAGGGGACCGTGCTTCTTCGGCAGGGCGAGACGCCGACGAAATGCTATTTCGTGCTGCAAGGGTGCGTAAGGCAGTATGCGGTCGACGAATCAGGCAAAGAAGTCACTTCCGAATTCTACACCGAGGAGCAGGCGATCTCGATGTTCCAATCCCGTCAGTCGGATCGGGCCTCCGATTATTCATATGCTTGCTTGGAGGATGCCGCATTGGTCGTCGGAGACCTGGCAGTCGAGCAGAGCATGTACGACAAGCATGCGCAATTGGGCTTAATGACCCGCAAAATGATCGAAGCGAGCTTTGGCCGGATGCAAGAGGATTTTGCCGACTTCATCGCCGCTTCGCCGGAGGAACGCTACAAGACGTTGCTGCGCAAACGCCCCCAGCTCATCGACCGCGTTCCGCAGCATCAGCTGGCGAGCTATCTGGGAATGACGCCGGAGTCGCTGAGCCGCATCAAGAAGAGGATTTCCCACCCCTGAACAGCAACCACAATCCAAAGCCCAATTCTCCCGCGAACATTGGCGCCATGAATACATATTCGATAACCGTGACGATTCTATAGCCGGGCAGCAGCACGTAGCCGAGGTGAACGATCGCGTATCCCGCCGCCGCCGCCAGCAGCAGGATGCCGAGTATTTTCGGAATCGCGCGCGCTCGCAGAACCAACCAGCCGACAACGGCCAGATGCATACCGAAGAGGATGAGGCCGACGAACCAGAACGTCTCGAATGCATCGAGATACAGCATCGTATGTGCTTCGAGTTGGTTTGGTGGAAATAGGAGCAGCGCGTCGTTGCGGCGGTCCGTGAGGCTTGATGCGTAGACCAAGTTCAGAATGGCTGTGCCAAGCATGCAGGCGTAGATCAATCTTAACCATGCGCCGAGCAAGGACAGACTGGCGTGAACGGGCTTGAGAAAGTGATAGAGCGCCCAGGCGACCGCGATGTCGGAGGCGAGGATCATGATCCAGCCCAGGATTTCGACCCGGAAGAGTGTGCCTGACGAGGCAATGTTGCGATAAGTAGCTGCGGCGTCATCTTGCACGACGAGACTGCCGTGGATGAAACTGTACGAGAAGAAGGCAGCGACGGCCATGACGATCAGCGCGATGCCGGCTGTACGCGCGGCTATACGCAAGTCTGTGTGCGGCGTTTCCGAGATAACGGTCATTTTCGAACATCTCCCTCTTGGCTCTTGGCGATATGAATTCGGATGCCTCAATTGTACGAATAGAGGGGCGCACGTGCATTGACTTAAGGTAAGATCACTTTTCGAATTCCGCTTGGCCTGCCTGCGGGTCGTTTTCCTGTGCCTTTGGCATCCTAAGCAGCGAGACCGGCAGGCAGCGCCTTGCACACAACTTGACATACCCTATGGGGGTATATTATAGTGGGGTCAGAAGGATTGGTTCCATCAAGCCTAAGTGAAAGAGAAGGTGATTCGCATGAGTACAAACACCAACGCAAGCAGGAAAAGCGAGGGCCCGTCGGGGGCGTCTGACGCGCTTCTGCAAGCGGTCGATTTCAATATAACCGGCATGACCTGCGCGGCGTGCGCGACGCGGATCGAGAAAGGACTCAATAAAATGGAAGGCGTGAAGGCGACGGTCAACCTCGCGCTGGAGACCGCCCGCGTCGAATACGATCCTGCGGTCGTTGGGGCAGACGATATGATGAAGAAGGTCGAGCAGCTCGGGTACAAGGCGGCGCTGAAAGAGGAGGACAGAGGTGACGGCGATCGCCGCAAGCAGGAGATTCGCCGTCAGCAGGCGATGCTGATCGTCTCGGCCCTGCTGACCTTGCCGCTCCTGTGGGCGATGGTCGGGCACTTCTCCTTCACCTCCTGGATCTGGGTGCCGGACCTGTTCATGGAGGCGTGGTTCCAGTTCGCGTTGGCGACGCCGGTGCAGTTCATTATAGGGGCCCGGTTCTACGTCGGCGCCTACAAAGCGCTGCGCAACGGCAGCGCCAACATGGACGTGCTGGTCGCGCTGGGCACGTCGGCCGCTTACTTCTATAGTCTCTATATCACGATATGGGAAGTGTCCGAAGCGCTCTATTACGAGACGAGCGCCGTCCTGATCACGCTCATCCTGCTTGGCAAGCTGTTCGAGGCGCTGGCCAAAGGGCGCTCGTCCGAAGCGATCAAGTCGCTGATGGGCTTGCAGGCGAAGACGGCGACGGTCATCCGCGACGGCGCGGAGATGAGCATCCCGGTGGAAGAAGTCGTCGTCGGCGACATATTCCTGGTGAAGCCCGGCGAGAAAATACCGGTCGACGGCACGGTGGTTGACGGCGTATCGGCGGTAGACGAGTCGATGCTGACCGGAGAGAGCATCCCCGTGGAGAAGCACGCGGGCGAACCGGTCATCGGAGCTACGCTGAACAAGAACGGCGTGCTGAAGGTGCGGGCGACGAAGGTCGGCAAGGAAACCGCGCTGGCGCAGATCATTAAAGTCGTGGAAGAGGCTCAGGGCTCCAAGGCGCCGATCCAGCGGGTCGCGGATGTCATCTCGGGCATCTTCGTCCCGATCGTCGTCGGCATCGCCCTCGTCACGTTCGGCATCTGGTATTTCGCGGTGGAGCCGGGGGACGTGGCCGCTGCGCTGGAGAAGGCGATCGCCGTGCTCGTCATCGCCTGTCCTTGTGCGCTCGGATTGGCGACGCCGACTTCGATCATGGCCGGTTCCGGCCGCGCGGCGGAGCTCGGCATTCTGTTCAAGGGCGGCGAGCATCTGGAGAACACCCACCGTATCGACACCGTTGTATTGGATAAAACCGGGACGGTCACCAAGGGAAAGCCGGAGTTGACCGACGTACGCGTGGAAAAAGGTTTCGGGGAAACGGAGTTGTTGTCCTGGGTCGGCGCAGCGGAGCGGAATTCCGAGCACCCGCTGGCCGAGGCGATCGTGGCGGGTATACAGGGCAGAGGTGTGGTCCTGTCGCAAGCGTCCGATTCTTTCCAGGCGATACCCGGCTACGGTATTATGGCGGTGGTGGACGGCAGGGGCATCATGATCGGGACTCGCAGGCTGATGGCCGAATACAGCGTGAACGCGTCGGCAGCGTTTGAGGACATGAGCCAGCTGGAGTCCGAGGGCAAAACCGTCATGCTGATCGCGGTCGACGGCCAATATGCGGGCATGGTGGCGGTCGCGGACACGATCAAGGAGACTTCGGCTTCGGCAGTAGCGCGTATGCAGCAGATGGGCCTCGAAGTTGTCATGATCACGGGCGACAATGCACGCACGGCGCATGCGATCGCGGACCAAGTCGGTATCTTGCAGGTACGGGCTGAAGTGCTTCCGGACGGCAAAGCGGAGGAAGTCAAGCGGCTGCAGGCGGCTGGGAAGACGGTGGCGATGGTCGGAGATGGCATCAACGACGCTCCCGCGCTTGCGATAGCCGATATCGGAATGGCGATCGGCACCGGCACGGACGTGGCGATGGAAGCGGCGGACGTCACGCTCATGCGCGGCGACTTGAACAGCATTCCGGACGCGATCTCGATGAGCCATAAGACGATGCGCAACATTAAGCAGAATTTGTTCTGGGCGCTTGCCTACAATGCGATCGGCATTCCGGTCGCGGCTATGGGTTATTTGGAGCCGTGGCTTGCCGGGGCCGCCATGGCGCTGAGCTCGGTGTCCGTCGTGCTGAACGCGCTGCGGCTGCAGAACGTGGATCGCAAGCCGGGCGAGAGCGGCAAACGGATGAATGGGAAGCTGCAATTGGGGCTGATCGCCGCACTGGCTGCGGTATGCTTCATCGCCGGGTACGGGTACGGGCAGCAGCAAGACGGCGCGACTACGGGTGCGTCAGGAACCCGGTCGGCGGGACACGGCCACGGTGAAGACGCGGCGATCGATGGTCATGGCAGCGGTGCGGTGGACGGCCACAGCCACGGCGGCGAAGAAGCCTCCGGTTTCCCGACGGTGGCGGCCTGGGCGACGGAGCGCGCCCAAGTCGGGCAGGATACGGCGATTCGGATTCAGATCAGGGACGAAGACGGCATGCCGGTAGACGATTTCGACATCGAGCACGAGAAGCTGCTGCACCTGATCGTGGTCAGCAAGGATATGTCGTATTTCAATCACATTCATCCCGAATACAACGGCCAAGGCGAGTTTGCGGTCACAAACCGGTTCCCGTCCGGCGGCGAATACAAGCTGATCGCGGACTACGTGCCGACCGGCGGCGCCAAGACGACGCAGACGGAATGGGTCACGATCGGAGGCGCGGCGGCAGAATCCGTTGCGCTGGTGCCGGACCGGACGCATACTAAGTTGGTTGACGGCGTGGAAGTGGAGTTGTTGAACGATCATCCCGCAGCCGGGCAAGATTTCGAGCTCGATTTCCGGTTGTCCGATTCGGCGACAGGCGAGCCGATCACCGACCTGGAGCCTTACCTCGGCGCGGTCGGGCACGTGGTCATCCTGAGCGAGGATACGGAGCAGTATCTCCATGTGCATCCGGTTGAGGAGAAAGCCTCGGGGCCGGACGCCAAGTTTGTTACGAGTTTCCCGCATGCCGGCATCTACAAGGTGTGGGCGCAGTTCCAGCGAGATGGCAAGATCATGACGGTGCCGTTCGTCTTGAGCGTGGATTGATGTCGAGAAGGCCTACAAGCTCCTCTGTCCATTGGCTATATGCCGGTGGGTAGGGGGGCTTGCTGTGTCGTGCGGAAATGGCGAGCGTCGAAGCCCATTCTGAGGCGATCATAAGAAGTTGGGAAGCATAGATGGAAGTTAGGCAGCAATCAGACGGAAAGAACACTATAATGAAGTTAGATGGGTTATGCTAACGGTTGAAAGGTTCGAAGCGGCGAAGGAAAGGTGCGGTGGGGAAATGACGAATCAGCTGAGGGCGGAAGTCGGTGCGGGCTGGAACTTCGACAACAGCTATGCAGAGCAATTGCCGGATCTGTGCTACACGAGGCTGGATCCAACGCCGGTGCGCTTGCCGCGGATGGCCGTGTTCAACGGCAAGCTGGCGGAGTCGCTCGGACTGAACGCGCAGGCGCTCGGGGGCGAGGAAGGCGCGGAAGTGTTCGCGGGCAACCGCGTGCCGGAGGGTGCGCTGCCGCTGGCGCAGGCGTATGCAGGGCATCAGTTCGGCCATTTCACGATGCTGGGGGACGGCCGGGCCATTCTGCTGGGCGAGCAGATCACGCCTGATGGCGGGCGGTTCGATATCCAGCTCAAAGGATCGGGACGTACGCCGTACTCCCGCGGCGGCGATGGCCGGGCGGCGCTGGGGCCGATGCTGCGCGAATACATCATCAGCGAAGCGATGCACGGGCTCGGCATTCCGACGACGCGCAGCTTGGCGGTCGTAACGACCGGCGAGGAGGTGTATCGCGAGACGGGCAGCTTAGCGGGCGCGATCCTGACGCGCGTGGCGGCCAGTCATCTGCGCGTGGGCACGTTCCAGTATGTAGCTCGCTGGGGAGAGCGTGCGGATTTGGAGAAAATGGTGACGTACGCGCTGCAGCGTCATTATCCCGGGGTGGAGGACTCGTCGGACAATCCCGCGCTGACTCTTCTTCAGAGCGTCATGGAACGGCAGGCGTGGCTGATCGCCAAGTGGCAGCTCGTTGGCTTCATCCACGGCGTCATGAACACGGACAACATGGCGATCAGCGGCGAGACGATCGACTACGGGCCTTGCGCGTTCATGGACGCATACGATCCGGCCACCGTGTTCAGCTCGATCGATCGTCAGGGCCGCTATGCGTACGGCAATCAGCCGTATATCGCGGCATGGAACCTGGCGCGGTTGGCTGAGGCGCTGCTGCCGCTGTTGCATGAGGATGAGGATGAAGCGGTGCGGATGGCGGAGCGGGAGCTGGAGTCGTTCAATGAGCAGTATCAGCGGCATTGGCAGACGGGCATGCGGGCGAAGCTGGGGCTGCAAGCGGCGGAGGCGGACGATGAAGCGTTGATGCGGGATTTGCTGACAATGATGCAGCAGCATCATGCGGATTACACGAATACGTTCCTCGCGCTGACGGCTGGCGAGCCGGAACGGGCGGCCATGCACGGCAGCGGAGAGTTCACCCGGTGGTTGGAGCGCTGGGAGGAGCGGCGGGAGCGCGAACCGGAAGGCCGGGAAGCGTCGCAGCGGCTGATGCGCAGCAGCAATCCGGCGGTCATCCCGCGCAATCATCGCGTCGAAGAGGCGCTGGCTGCAGCGGTAGACCAGGACGATTACAGCGTGATGCATAGCCTGCTGGCCGCGCTGGCCGATCCTTATGCGCACTCAGCCGAACAAGCCGAGTACGCCGAGCCACCGGCGCCGTCGGCTTGCGGTTACAAGACGTTTTGCGGGACTTGAGGCGTGAATTCCCGGTTATTCATCCATGCCGGGTAAGCAAACAACATCACCCCCTACATGGCTGTAGCGGGGTGTTTGTTTGATTATACGAAGCAAGTTCGCATAGATTTCGCTGAAAGTCAAACGGATGGCTTGGCAGGAGGCAGTGTTAAACCTGCGCTTGCGAGGATTTCACCCCAGGTATTCTTGGACGGATTCTTACTCCCATAGGAAACGGGATTGGAAACAGCCATTAGCTGCTCGAATTCATTGCGAATTTCGAACCTTGACCAACTAAAGCCTCCAGATTTCCAACGGAATTGAAATTGGAATGTTTGATTTTCTTCTTCGATGCGATCTGCCGTGGTCTCGGCTCCATTGTGGACACAGCGCAGAATATAACCTTGTGCCGAGGTGATCGTAAGCGAACAATAGACCGTACCGCCGATAGATTTATTTATTGCTTCAGTTAAGTCATCGCCAAAGGTGAACCTGTCTGATATCTCCTCAACGAGATACTGAACTTGCATTTGAGGGCCTCGGCTGACATAGGCATGACCGGCACGAATGGCGTTCAGAATCGCCAATGGAGATAACTCCGACGCGTATACATAAGTCGCCGGATCGCCGAGGGTTTGCGGTTTATCCCCCCATTTCACCGTTTCGTCGGGGAATCCATGCGTATCGGAGCCCCCGATGCCAGGTATTCGGTAACCTTCGTTCCATAAAGCAGTCCATACCTTCAATGATCGGTCATTGCTCAATGCTTTGTTCATGGCGGCTGGGGAATTCCATATTTCAATCGCATCCATGCATGAGACAGGCGTATCCGGATATCGCCAAGCAACCCTGCCGCACATGGGATGATTGATCACACGCACCGCTCCTTGTGCGTGTGCTTCATGCAGCAACCGAAGCTGATCTGTATCGGTAAGGTTCTCTTTCGTATCGATCCATGCACGAAGACCAAGCGCATTCCAGTCGCCTCGGCCAAATGAAGTGAATTCCATGCCGGGAATGACGAGAATCTGCCCTTTAGGCCAGGATGAAGGGAGAATATTATGTTCAGTCACGAAGAAAAAGTCCAACGCCATCCGTTTAGCTTGCTCCATCGTTTGATCGGGTGTCATTTTGCCATCGGATACTAAAGTATGACCATGACAATCCCCCTTATACCAACGGGCTTGTTTTTCCAGACATTGTTCCCAATCATATGCATTCAACATCAACTGCTGCTGGTTTGGCGAATAGCCTGAGTTCCAAAGATTTCGCTCCGCATAGCCGTTGTTCCATCCATCCGGCAATTCCCCATGACCGGATTCCCACTCTATCCATAAGGATTGCGGAACAAATCGAATAAATTGAAGTGTCCACCGTCCTTCCTCAATCCCCCCTGGAACGGATGAGTAGCTATTGAACTCCGGTTCTCGATGAATGACTGCAGCTCTGACGCCGTGCACATCCATGTAGTTGAACCTAAGACGTCCTAGAGGATCCGTCAGTCTCAGTTCGCCCCAGGTATTCTGTGATTCCCAATGGAATCGGAGGATCAGCCATTCTGCGGGTTGCGTTATCGCAAAGGACAGGCTGTGGGAAGCGCCATCCAATGTGAATTCCAAACGTTGCATTTCCTTCAACCTTCCTCGCCATCAATTAGAGTCATTCGGGACTTCTCCAATACCTACTCCTTTAATGAACCCAGCATGGCGCCTTGAACAAAATATCTTTGCAAGAATGGATAAATGATCAAGATCGGCACCGTGGAAAACAATATGGCTCCTGCTTTGATCATCTCCGGCGTTTGCATGGCACTCACATCGAAGGTATATCCATTAATTCCTGAATCGTTGTTTCCGCTCTGAACCAGATTGCGCAGCTTTAATTGAAGCGGGTACAGATCCTTCGTGCGAATGTAGATTAAGGCGCCAAAGTAGGAATTCCATTGACTGACGGCGTGAAACAAGGCGATGGTTGCCAGTACAGGCTTGGAGAGGGGCAGCACGAGTCGAACGAACACGCCGAATTCTCCGCAGCCATCCATTTTGACCGAATCTATCAGTTCAGCAGGGATCCCTTGAAAGAAGGTTTTATTAATGAAAATAAAATAGGCACTTAAGGCGCCTGGGATGATAAGCGACCATAGCGAATCGATCATGCCAAGCGATTTGACAAGCAAAAACCCGGGAATCATCGGTACCGGAAAGATGAATGTAAACAATATCAGCCGTATCAACCAGCGACGGGCGGGCATGGCGGGCCTCGTCAATGTGAAGGAAAGCGTTGTGGTTAACAGAAGACAGAGCGCCGTTCCCGACAAGGTGATATAAATGCTTACACCCATTGCACGCCACATATCGCCCATCTGAAACAAAGATTCATAAACACCGGTATAAAATCCTTTGGGCCACAAATAGACCAATTTCGCTTCTGCAAACTTGGGAGTGCTTAGCGAAACGGCAACGAGGTGGATCATTGGGGCAATCATCGTAAAGCTAAGCAAGAAAATAATCAGCCCATTGGTGAATTGAAACATCCGCTCGGATCGATGGAAATTCAAGAAGCATGCCCCCTTTAATAGATGCTTTCGCCTGTTGTTTTCTGACTTAACTTATTCAGGGAGACAACCATCACAACGCCCACAAGTGCCTTGAACAGTCCAATTGCCGTCGTATAGCTGTATTGACCGCCCATCAAGCCAACCCGATAGACATAGGTGTCAAATACGTCGCCAACTTCGCGCACGAGCGGATTAAGGAAGAACAACACTTGCTCTACATTCGCATCCAGAAGATGACCGATCCGCAAGGTGAGAAGGACGATGATTGCGGGCAGCAAGCCGGGCAACGTAATATTCCACATTCTGCGCCAACGGCCTGCCCCGTCTACCATGGCGGCTTCATACAAGTTGGGGTTAATGCCGGTCATGGCAGCCAAATAAATAATCATGGACCAGCCGATTTCTTTCCAGATGCCCGTACCTACCAGAATACCGAGAAAATAGCGCTGTTCGGTCAGAAACGAGATCGGTTTAAAGCCCATTCCGGTCAAAAAGGCATTGATAAATCCTTCTGTGGATAAAAGCTGGACAAATATACCCCCGACAATCACCCAAGATAAAAAATGGGGAAGATACAACAAGGATTGCACAACCCGCTTATACCAAACGAGTTGGATTTCATTAAGCAGCAATGCAAGCACCAGAGGAGCCGGAAAACCAAACACAATCGCATAGAATCCAAGCTTCAGGGAGTTCCGCAACACCATATAAAACTCTTCATATTCCATCATGAATATAAAGTGCTTGAGTCCTACCCAATGGCTATGAAGAATGCCTTTGAAGAGGTTGTAATCCTGGAAAGCAATCAGGTTTCCCGATATCGGGATATATTTGAAAATGATCAGATGCAAGAGCCCGGGCAAAGCAATTAGCACGAGCACGAGCGAATCAATAGATCGATATCTGGATGTCATGTCAGCCCTCCTGTCTGAAATCAAAAGGGGAACGCGCCGATCTGGCAAGAGCGGTTCCCCGTCAACGATTATTTCGTGCTATTGTACCAAGCTGTGGCTTCCTGAATGGCAGCCTCTCCCCCACGCTTCTTCCACTCTTGCACGAACTTGTCAAACCCGGCATCCAGCGGCTCCTTGCCAACAACCAGTTTGACAAATGCATCATAGAACAGATTGCCGGAAATAAATCCTATGGACAGCTCGGGCCGTCCTTCCATCGCCTTCAAATCAGGCATGAACAGGGCATCGTTGCTGACGATCGTTGCTTGGCTGTCTTCAATGGCTTTTAAAACACGTTCGCTATCGGGTTGCAGGGCAATAACCTTCGGATTGTTGATTCCGATCTCACGCGTGTTAAGAGATACACGGAAGAATCCGGAAGCGCCATTCTTATTGCCGGGGAATTCTTCGTCAAATACAATCTTCCCATCAACCTCTTGATAGTTATGATCTTTAATGCCGTACAAGAAAAACTGTTCCGCATCCGGACTTGCCCAAGCCCATTCCAGATATTTAATGACTTCTTCCGGATTCTTGGTTTGGGTGGGGATGACGAAGACAAAATAGATCTCGTCTGTCTGCACCTGCAGGCTCGTTTCCCCGCGAGGGCCTTTCGGCGGCTGAATCATGGTTATGGCTGCATCCGGCTGATCAATATATTTTTCCGGGTTGCCGTCAGTTGCATACTGGTAGGTGGCCGCACCCCACGAGCCCAAGTAGCCTTTGTACATCTCGCTTCTTCGGTCTGCTTGCTTCTTGGTGACAAAATCGCTGTGGATATAACCTTCGTCGTATAATTTCTTGTAGAAGGCAATGGCTTCTTTCATTTCAGGTTGTATAAAGTCAGGCTCCAAACGATCCCCTTGGACATGCCAGGTTGCAGGGTTTACTCCGAATGATCCTGTAAATACATCATTCCATGCCAAGCCGTCAGTCAATGAAAGCGCATATTCGTTATTGGGATTGCCGTCGCCATTCATGTCATTTTTCTTTACGCCTTCTGCGAAAGCGAGGAAATCGTCCAATGTTTCGGGCACGGGCATATTCAGCTTATCCAGCCAATCCTGACGGATCATCACGATGCGATCGGCAGGCTGCCCGGTTAGAACGGGAATGCCATAAATTTTGCCGTTCTTTGATACCTTGGGGCTGTTCCAAACAAAATCAGGAATGGACTTCTTTAAAGTCGGCGCATACTGATCGATCAGGGGTCCAAGTTCATGAAACATATTTTGATCCACGGCACCCTGATGAACATCCCAATCGATAGAAGCCGTTCGAACCAAGTCCGCAAGATCGCCTGAGGCGAATCGCAGTGCCAATTGCTGTCTGAAATCATCTCCGTGGGCCAGGAACTCGTAGGAGATATCATATCCGGATATTCGTTTCAATTCCTCATAGTAGATTTCTTTTTCTTTCTCCGGCGCAGTAGCAGCGAATGGAAAGCTGGAGTGGGACGACAGGATATGAATCTTGGGCGGAGCTGTTGAAGCTCCGGGCGTTGTTGTCGAAGCCGAAGCTTGGCTATTTGAAGCTGCATGTTCCCCTTGATTGTTCTCTTTATTGCCGGAGCATGCTGACACAAGAACCGCGAGCATGATGATGGCAAGCCACAAGGATGTAAACTTAATAGGCCGCATGTTGAGCAATACCTCCTGAAGATAGGGATTCAAAGTGACAAAGGCCCTTGTCACTGATTAGTATAGGATAGCGCTTTCATCATTTCTATGGAGATATCAATAGAGTTATGGCATTTTCAACATCGTTTCTTTCATGGAATGTTGCGGAATTCGGAAGGCGAACAACCGACTATTTTCTTGAATGTTTTGGAGAAATGAGTGTAGTCCTCCATGCCTACCAGATGCCCGACTTCATAGACTTTGATGAAAGGTTGGCTCAACAGCCGCTTGGCATGCTGAATGCGCAGCTGTGTCAAATATTGTTTGAATGACACCCCTGTTGTTTTTTTCAATAATTGGCTGAAGTAATTTGGGGAAATCCCAAAATGGGCGGCGGCTTGATCCAGGCTTAATCGGGGGTCTGAATACCTTTCCGCAATGAAACGCTGCGCGTCCTTCATAATCAGATGATATTGCTGCCAATTTCGGGATTCGCGAATTTGCACGGATGCTTGCTTCATTTGTTCTTGAAACAGGAGAAACAACTGCGCTGGTTCTTTGGGATTTATAGCCGCAATTCGGTCGGATAAATGGGCAAATGAGTGATGACTGCCGCCAAACGAATTCAACTCGCCCTCGAGAAAAACAAGATAATCGCCATATTTGGAGGCAATATCATGAAAATCGCATTCCGGGGCATTCAACATATCGTCTCTCATGCGATCCAGTTCTGCGTTCATTTCAGCATCGTTAAGGTGCCAGAGCGCCTTGGCCATGTTCTCGGCATGCATCTTGCAGTCCAGCAACCATTGCTTGCGCCGGTTAGATACAGAAGTGCGGTTAAGCAGGCGGTTCTTCAATTTATTCATCACAGATAGGAAGTCATGGGTATTGAGCGGCTTCAACAAGTATTCGGTGACGCCGAATTTCAAAGCTCGCTGAGCGTATTCAAACTCATTATAGCCAGATATAATAATGCTTTCGGCCTGAAGGGCATGCGCATCCATCCACGTGAGCAGCTCGAGTCCATCCCATACCGGCATCCGGATATCCGTGATTAGAATATCCGGTTGATGCGCAAGGATCAGTTCCTTGGCTTCCATGCCATTCTTCGCTTCTGCAATGACGGCAAAGCCTTCCAAGTCATTTTCGATCAACGATCGGATACTTTTCTTGATCATGCGTTCGTCGTCCGCAAGTAGTACTTTATACAATTTGTTCACTCCTTATCGTGCGAGAGATACGGAAGTTTGATTTCGATTTCGGTGCCTTCCTCGCCGGAATAATTAATTTGGAGTCCATAAGGTGCGCCGAAAGCCATCCTCAGCCGACTATGGACATTCCACATGCCGATGCCGGAATAAGCTTGTCTTACGTTCTGAAGTCCCTGATCTCCCTGATCTCCCAGATCGGAGTTGAACCGATCATTATAAGCCTTCATGGTATCCTTGCCCATCCCCACTCCGCCATTGCGAACCAGAAGGGAATAATAGGAGGTTTGAGCTCGTCCGATGACGGAAAGCTCGCCCGGACTCCGTTTATGCTTGTCGTAGCCATGCAATATAGCATTCTCGATGATGGGCTGCAAGGTGAGGCAAAAGGTTTGTACATGATCCAGCGCCTCATCGTCTATATCAAGCGTAAAGTGCAGATCGTCGTAGCGCTCCTGTTGTATACTGATATACGATTGAATATGATTGATTTCTTTACGGAGAGATATGGGCATATGGGAATCGCTAATGCTATAACGGAACATATCAGCGAGTTTAAGTACGATCTGACTGATGGGTTTGTTTCTGGCAATGACAGCATGTGAATTAATGATTTCCAAAGTATTGAACAGAAAGTGTGGATTAATCTTGGCTTGCATAGCTTGCATGACAGCTTCTCTTTGTTTAATCTCCAATTCTTTCTCTTTGATGCGCGAGTGGTGGATTTGCCGTGCCAGATGTCCGATCTCCAACAGCATCTTGTGAAACACCATATAAGCAAGCAGCAAAATCACAACGCTTGCTCCAATGATTATAAATCGAAGCTGTCCAAGGTTGCCTATCAAGTCTTTTTTGGGGATTTCCAAGGTGACGGTCAAACCCGTGTAGGCAGAATTCATAAAAATATTCAAATGATTTTTTTGATTATCCCAGGCGGTATGGTGTATTTGGCCGCCGGAAATGGCGCGAACCCGTTCGCTGTCCATTAGCGAACCAATCTTGTGGCGATCTTGAGAGTAAAGATATCGATGTTGGCGATCCACAATTGAAATATGGACAGATTTATTCAAGCTTGCAGGCGCAACGATTTTCAGAATGGGGTCCATGGAAAAATCAATTCCGATCAAGCCGGCAATTTGAAAGGTAGCATTGTCAATAATGACTCTGTAAACGGTTATGACAGGAAACCCCGTCTGGGAGCTATAGGCACCCACAATCCCGAAATTGCGATCATATGCGCCGATCGCTGACCAATCGTTCAACCGGTCATCCATATCGACGTTGCCAAAGCTGTAGCCGTGGCGAGTCATAATAGAATAACCGACGATGTCCTTCCGGCTATACAATAACTTCTGATAGAAATCATTGTTCACTTGTTCGGTCAATCGATATTTTTCATAAGAATCGTCAGGATTAAGTTTAATGAATTGCTGGATCAGCGGATGCCCTGGCAAAGTAGAGGTGTCCGAACGAATATCCGCGAAGTATTGATCCAATTGATCGCTCATTTGCTGAATAAGTTGTTCGGTTAAGTCGACTGTATTATTTTCAATTTGGGAAACCGACCGATTATACCAGACCGAACCGAAAATGAGCAGCGGGATACAAAAGAAGACCAGGAAATAGAGAGTGAGCTTCTGCTTGATCGATAGCGACTGTATGAATGTTATTGAACTCACCCTTTTGTTATCGCTTGAATCTTGCATCAATTTTACATGAAGGAATTCAGGTGTCAATTATATTGGAAAGCTACTGGGCGGTTAGCGGTATAATAATACATATCAATCAAGGCAGACAGATCGGAGAGGTGCGTATGGCAAACACCGACAAGTTCGAAATGATCGCGGGTATGTATGACACGCCGGAAAGAATCTACATCGCCAAGATATCGTCCGATGCCATTCGCAAGCATGTCGCTGACGCGAAAGGGAAGCATGCGATCGATTTCGGGTGCGGAACGGGTCTCGTCGGCATGAACTTGCTGGATGCGTTCGGCTCCGTGCTGTTTCTGGATACGTCGCCGAACATGATCCATCAAGTCAGGGCGAAGATCGCGGAGTTGGGTATCCGGAATGCAGATACGCTGTGTTTTGATTTCGAGCAGGAAAGCCCAGCGGATTTGCGTGCGGACCATATCTTCATGGCGCAGGTTCTGCTGCATATTCCAGATGTGGAACCCGTCTTATCCAGGTTGTATGACGTGCTGAATGAAGGCGGGCATTTGCTTATCGTAGATTTTGATAAGAATGAGCAGGTCGTATCGGATCTTGTTCATAATGGATTCGATCAAGGCGAGCTGGCGGACATGATGGGGCGGATCGGGTATCGGGATATTCGCTCCAAAACCTTCTATAAGGGAAGCAAAATCTTCATGGGGCAGGATGCGTCTATGTTTATTCTGGATGCTCGGAAGTGAGGCGGTGGGATGGACACGCGCTGCTTAAGTTCTTCTGCTGCGGGTCCACCCTATGCCGGCGACAGCCAGCACGATCAGGACGACGGAACCGATGGCTGCGTAGGAGGCTCGGTCGGAAGACGCCTGAGGGCTGGCGGAGTCCGGCTGGCCGGAAGCGCCGCTCATTGGCAGTTCCTTGTTTTGCAGGAAGGCCAAGTCGTCTTGCGCATCGGCGATACGTCGAGACGGCCCGCACAGCGGGCTTTCCCATCCGTCTGCCGTATTCATCAGGTAGAACAAATAAGTCTCGCCCACCACGCTAGGTCCCCACGCCGCACCCCAAGTTGCATTTTCCAAAACCGTCAGTTCCTTCTGCTTCACGCCTTTATAGCTGCTCGTGACAGTCACTTGCACGCGATTCATCCTGCCGTCCGACTCCACCTGCGTCACGCTGCCGACGACGACTGCGTCATATTGCTGGTACGCCTCCTTGGGCGATGGCAGAGACGCACAGCTTAGCGCTTGCGCTTGCGCCGGTTGGATCAGCAGGAACAGGATGGCCATGCCGAGTAACACGCGCATAGGGCACCGCCTTTCCGAACGAGAATGTCTCTACTGCTTGAATAGACGCGGCGGGGGCGGGAAATGTTCCAAGGTGCGGGAGGAAAGTAACGATAAGTTGGTTGAGGTCACCCGTGAGTTTGTTATATAATTTGATTATTCGTATTGATGGAGGGTTCGTACATTGATGATGATGGCCGTTTTCTTGACAGTTGCGAATTCATGAGCAACTGAATAAGTCGGGTAGCATGGAGTAAGCGATTCGAAACGTTTGTTTCGGGTGCTGCTTGTCATGGTTATTCATGCTCTTCGGCAGTCAAGGAACGGGACATTCCATCCTGTACAATCTTAGGCTCCCCCTATTTAGGGTTCGCCGTATTTGTGCGCACAAACGTGAATGGACTTATGTTCATTCGCGTTTTTTTATGCGCCAAAAAACCAATACGAAGGAGAATGGATAGATGGCTCTTTATTTTGCGACCGTTCTGCCGGGACTTGAGACGATATTGGAGAGCGAAATCCGCGTCAAAATAACGGAGGCTAAAGATCTGCGCATCGAGCGCGGCAAAGTTTTTTTTCATTCAAGCTTGCCTGTTGAATCCTTTACGGTATTACGAACGGCGGATAACTTGTACATGCTCATTCACCGGTTCAGGGTCGGTCCGCATAAGAAACATTTGGCCGACATCCAATATGAAATATCTCGGTTGGATCTGTCTTTTGCCGTGAAGAAGAGATATGGCGGCATGGTTCGGTTCAAAGTCAATGCCAGCAGGATGGGGCATCATACCTATTCGCGGTTTGATGCGGCAGAGGCGGCAGCGAAAGGAATTGCAAGGCGGGATAGCCGGTTTCGAGAGGATGTGGCCGGAGCTCACCAAGTGGAGTTTCGGCTCGACATCTATCATGAGGATTCGATCTTTGCAGTGCGGCTAACGGATGCCTCGTATCGCTATCGCAGCAATCGACGAAGGTTTACGACGGCTGCTTTGCGCCCTACTGTCGCACATGCGCTCGTATGGGCGTCGAGTCCTCAGGAAGAGGATCGGTTCATCGATCCTTGCTGCGGCTCGGGCACAATTCTGTCGGAACGCTTGGCCTACCCTTATTCGCAAATATACGGAGGCGATCTCTCAGCGGAAGCGGTTGAGGCTACGATCGAAAATACGGGCTTCCATGAACGACTCGAGATCAAACACTGGGACGCCAGGAACCTCCCGATTGACGCCGCAGCAGTCGATAAAGTGATTACCAATTTGCCCTTCGGGAGAAAAATATCGGCCGGTGAAAATATACCGAAGCTGTACGACGATCTGTTGCGAGAGATGAAGCGGATCGTAAAAAACGACGGAGTTATCCTGTGCTTGACTGATGCGGGCGATGCGGTACAGGATGCCGTTGAAAAGCTGCATTTAAGCTGTTCGCCGTTGGCCACCCTTTGTTTAAAGGGGGTTTATCCGACACTTTATAGGCTAAATAAGGGCAACTTCCACGATCATATTGCAGGGATTGACGGTTGAACGGCGATTGACTTCGGTTGCGGAACGGGTCTTGTCGGGATCAGCTTGTGTCTTGCGGCCTGACTCTCATCCGAGCAGTCCTGTCGGTATCGGCCTTCCTCCAGCTTCATGTCGATAAAATCGACGACCTGCTGCAGCGATGCGATCTGGCTGACGATATACTCGCGGTGGCTCCTCATGCGTTCGGCCAGTTCAGGATATTCCGCGGGATCGGCATCGATGGAGACGCCCAAGAAGGGCCGCATTTCTTCCAACGACATGCCGGTTTTCTTCAGACAGGAGATCAGCCGGATCGCCTCGATATCCTTCCGCCGGTAGATACGGTGCCCGTTGTCCTTCCGGTCCGCCCGCGGGAGCAGAGCGATCTTCTCATAGTAACGGATCGTATCCTCGGAAATCCCGGTTTGTTCGGCGGTCTGTTTGATCGTAAAAGCGTGCTCAGTCTCCATTTCATTCCCTCCCGGAGGATTGCTTGATGAGTGGATTATACATCTTGGAGTTGGCTCCAAGTCAAGTCTCTTTTCCTTAGAATAAAAAATTACATTTCGCGTCTTGACTTGAAGTCGACTCCAAGTTATAGAATGTGCGCTATTAAGGAAAATATGGCTTCGGGAGGAGACGTGCAATGAACAGGAACCAAGATGCGAGTGTTGCACTGATAACGGGCGCGAGCGCTGGGATTGGGCTGGAATTAACCCGGAAATGGCTGACGGAGGACTGGCAGGTGGCGGCTTTGATCCGTTCGGACTTTCCGGCGGAGGACAGGATAATCCAGGAAGCCGTGAAGGACGGGCGGCTTCGTATTTACAGAGTAGCGGATCTCGCTGACTATGACAGCTTGAGGCGGACTTTGGAAGATATCAAAGGGAAGGAGCAGCGGATCGATATTCTGTTCAATAACGCTGGCGGGAGCTTTTCCGAGTTAAGCTATTCGAAGCAAGGGCGCGAGAGGCACTATGAGCTGATGACGGTCGTACCGTATATTATTCTGATGGAGATGAAGGGGCTTTTAACGAACGGCCGCTTAAAAACGGTGATCAACACCTCATCTTCCGCGTTTAATTTTACGAAGGAGTTTAGCGTCGAAACCCTGGAGCATCCCAAAAGTTTCCGTAAGCTGACCGGTCCCTATGCAAGCTCCAAGCTGGCGCTTTCGCTGTGGACGCAGGCTATCGCCCCGGAGCTTGCACAGGATGGCATTCGGATCCGCAGCGTTGACCCGGGCGGCAACAATACGTTAAGAAAAGGCAAGGAGTCCGGCCTGCCCCTGGTGGTCAAATTGCTGATGAAGCTGTTTTTCTCTCCGCCTACCAAGGGCGCCAACCTTCTGTATGAGGGAGCGATCGGGGCACACCGTCATGAGACCGGCGTACTTCTGGTGAAAGATCAGGTCGCGGAATTAAAGTTTACGAATCAGGCGCAGCAGGTGCTGGGGAGGGTTCGTTCGATTTACGAAGACGAATTTATCCGCGAGTAACACATCCGCTTCACCTACAATATGATGAGTCTAGAAATCTAAAGAGGTGAGCCAATGGCAGTCGTAAAAGCCAGGAAACGGGATATTGATATGTTGGCAAGGCTGCTTCGAGCTGAAGCTGAGGGCGAAGGCGAGATGGGCATGCTCCTTGTTGGCAATGTTGGCATTAACCGAGTAAGGGCGGATTGCTCCGATTTCAAAGGACTCCGAACGATCCCCCAGATGATCCACCAGCCGCATGCGTTCGAAGCCTTGCAGCATGGTATGTTTTATCAGAACGCTAGAGACAGGGAACGCCGGTTGGCGCAGCGGGCCGTGAACGGGGAACGGAATTGGCCGGCCAAATTCTCCCTGTGGTATTTCCGTCCAGGAACGTTCGATAATCCCGGACCCTGTCCGCCGACCTGGTATAACCAGCCGTTCGTGGGACGATGGAAGAAGCATTGTTTTTACGAGCCGACCGCGGAAGAATGTCAAAATGTATATAATACGTTCTAGCTTTATAAAAACTTTATCTCATTAAGCGCCGCGTAAATCGCGGCTTCTTTGGTTTTTCTTCGCATCGTGATTCAAATTCGCCTTAGCCGTTCCGTACCTTGAAAGAACGGAAGAATCCGATCCTGGGAGAAGCGGTACTACGGCCGTTGGTTCATCTGCAGCTGCCGTGCTAACGCTATCTTATCATTCAGAGACAGGATCTTTTCCGCGAGCGGGAAGAGCATCTTCTCCTCTTTCGCAAAATGTTGGGTGAGAGTCGCATGGGCTTGTACGGCATAGACGGCGATCGATCGCGCATCGTCCTCGGAGACGGCAGATCCTGCTTGCGCGGCTTCGGTCAGGAAATCGTGGAGATGCTGCTCGGCTTTCTCGTGCTCGAACTCCATCGTCTCGATGGTGCGGTCCTCAGGGGCGAGTCGGCGAGACATCAGGGAGAATAAGGCAGTCTCCTCTCTGTAAGAGTGGATGGCAAGTAGCGTAGCGAAGGAAGCGACCTGTGCATGCAATCGGGCGAAAAGTGGGTCGACCGCAGGCCCGGACTCGTACTCCAGGTCCTCCGTGATCTCATAGAAGCGATCCATCGCCGCCCGCAGCGATACGTGCTCGTCCTGTAGTTGTTGCAGGGGCGGGCACAGCTCTATTTTCGGTTCCTCGAACATGTAAATCCCTCCTGGCTGTAATCTCCGAATCGGCGGTTCGTTCCACTCAGCATACGTCAAATTGGCGGGCACGCTTGTGATCATGCTCACATATGTGCGATTGTGTATAATAAGCGTAGTCGAACTGAATGATTGCGCGGAGGTGGACCGGTCATATGTCCAAGACGATTGTCGAGAAATTGAATTTGCATAAGTACAAGAAGGCGGCGGTGCTGAATCATCCGGAAGGCGAGACGCTGCTGCCGGGGCTGGAGCGGTACGACACGGTGCCGGATGGCCGCGGTTACGATCTTATTTTTGCGTTCGTGCTCGACATGGGGGAACTGCAGAAGCTCGTCTCCCAGGTGATCGAGGATCAATCGTTGGATGAAGGCGGGTACCTGTTTGCAGCATACCCCAAGAAGGGGAACGAAGTATACCCGACGTACATTCACCGCGACGAGCTGTTTGCGGGGCTGGGTGCGAGCGAAGAGGACGGCTACATCGGGACGAGCAGCTTGAAATTCGCGCGCATGGTAGGGTTGAACGATGTGTTTACGGTGGTCGGATTCAAGGCGGAAGCGCGGAAAAAAGGGGCAGCGGCCGCGTCTGCGTCGGTGTCGAAACCGAGTCAGCGCGTAGGTGATTATGTGGCGATGATCCCGGAGGTGGAGAAGGATCTGCAGGGCGTGCCGGAGGTGCTGGCTGTCTACCAGTCGCTCACGCCGGGGTATCGCAAGGATTGGGCCCGGTACGTCTACAGCGCCGTGCAGGAAGAGACGAAGGCGAAGCGCAGGGCGGAGATGATCGAGGCGCTGCGCGCGGGGTATAAGAGCACGGATGATTATCGAAGGCGTCAACGGTAGGGCGGTTGTTTAGAGTAGATTGGTACGGGGTCTAACTGCTAAAATAATAATTGTTCACTAAATCTAACGATTATATAGGGGATAGACATTATGAAACTTACGTATACGGGTAAGACAAAAGATGTATATGAGATGGAAAACGGGAATTACCTGCTCAAGTTTAAAGATGATGTAACAGGCGAGAACGGTGTGTTTGATCCTGGTGCGAACACAGTCGGGCTAGTCATGGAGGGAGCAGGTCGGGCAGGACTGCGTTTAACGAAGTTCTTTTTCGAGAAATTAAACGCAGTGAACATACCGACGCATTACATCGATGCGGAAATTGAGAATGCAACGATGACTGTTGCTCCCGCTACTGTATTTGGCAAAGGGCTTGAGGTCATATGTCGATACCGTGCAGTTGGAAGCTTCCTCCGGCGTTATGGCATGTATGCACAAGAAGGGCAACTACTGGATGCATTTGTGGAAGTAACGTTAAAAGATGATGCACGTCAAGATCCGCCGATCAGCAAGTCTGCTCTTGAAATGCTGGGCATTTTGTCAGCAGAGGAGTATGCCGAGCTGGAAAAACTGACGAAGCAAGTCAGTCAACTCGTGAAGGACGAGCTTAGTAAGAAAGGCATCGAGCTGTATGATATTAAGTTGGAATTTGGCCGAATGAAAAAGGGCGGGCAAGTTGTTCTTATTGACGAAATTTCTGGTGGAAACATGAGAGCATACAAGGATGGAGTGTATATTGAACCGCTTGAGTTGGAGAAACTCATGCTGGCAACTGAATAAACTAACGTATCGCTAGTGAAGCAAGTTTTTTAGAAAATCGCTCAGCATCCGCTCAACGGCTATTTCATTCTGGATGTTCCAGACACCGATGAGGCCGCACGCTGAGCATCTCTCGCACTTGCAGCCGCGCGGGATGAAGCGGGTTGGCGCTTCAAGAAGTCGGCAGTTCTCGCGGGATTAATCGATGAACGCGTGGATCGGGCCTTGGCCGACCATAAGGGTCATCATGCGTGCGATCTCCTTGGCCGGCTGCTGTCTGCCTGTCTCGAACCAGTGCTGGATGAACCCGATGTTGGCGGAAGTCAAGTAGGCGAAGATGAAATCGATCGGAATAGGCGCGGGCTCGGCCGGCACGAGATGGGGCATGGATTCCAGTATCTTGCCGTACATACGCTCCATCATCAGTTCCTTGACCCGGCGTGCGAACGAGGGGTCGCCTTTCGGTCCGAACATCAAGCCGCAGAAGTCGGCATTGCGGTTCCAGAATTCGAACACGGATACAAGTCCCGGATACGGCTCGCGCCGCTGCGCGCAGTTGAGCAACTCGGAGAGGTTCATCTGAGAGGCGATGTCTTCGAGTCCTTGCAGAATTTCCGATTGAAGCTGTTCAATCAGGTCGTGGACGTCACGGTAATGGAGGTAGAAGGTGCCTCGGTTAATCTCCGCTTGCGCGGTCAGGTCGCTGACAGTGATGCTGCCCAGACCTTGCCCTTGTTGGGCCCGCTCGATCAGCGCCTGGCGCAGCAGCTTCTTGGTGCGCTGCGTCCTGCGGTCGGCGGTGCGAGGTTGCTGTAGGCGCTGCGATTGGTGCTGCTCGGATTTGCTCGACATGGGCGGCAGGCTCCTTTCCGGGTAGTTGCTTAATAAGTTTTTTGCGCGATTCCTCGACACTGCGACCGGCAATGTTCATTAATGGACATTCGTGCGGATACTGGTCATTGAACCTCATCCTGACTTCATTATAATGAACGTTGTGATCATTAATCAACAATATGTTCATTAAGTGGAGGGGATGGCCATGTCGTTTCTAAAAATGAAGCTGGTGTGGATCGGCGCCGCGGCGGCGGTCGTGGTGCTGTTGATTTTCGGACTTGCGATGATGGGGTCCGTGATTGGGGCGAAGCCGAAGGCGCTGCCCGTTGCGCTGGCCGTGCTGGATCAGCCGGTCGCGCTGCCTGCCGAGGCGGGAGGCGAGCAGCTTGCATTAGGGCAGGCGGTACAGCAGCAGGTGACCGGGCTTGCGCAGCTTCCCGTTCGGTGGGAGGTTGTCGGCACGGAGGAAGAAGCGCTGGCTATGATGAACCGGCAGGAAGTGTACGGGGCGCTGACACTGCCTGCGGATTTCACCGCGGGAGCGCTGTCGCTTCAATCGGCGGAGCCGAAGCCGGCGACGGTTAAGCTATATGTGAATGAAGGGATGAGCGCTCAAGGGGTCGCGGCGGTACGGTCGATCTTGCAGCAAGTATCGAAGCAGATCGCAGCCGGATTGTCCGCGCAAGCGTTGGAACAGATCGGGCAGCATGCGCAGCAGCTGCCTATCGGCGCCGCGCGGGCGCTGCTGGCGCCGGTGCAGACACAGGAGATTGTCGTGCACGCAGTGGGCGAGAACAATGGCGGCGGCAGTGCGCCGAACATGCTCACGCAGATTGCGTGGATGGGAAGCCTGGTGCTGAGCATATTCTTCTTCCTGGCGGCGAGGGGCGTAAGGGGCAGGAAGAGCGGCGCTGAAGGTGCTGGCGCTGGCAGGGACGGTTATGTTGAGAGAAGTAGCTTGGCTAGCGTGAGTGCTGGCAGTAGCGGCAGTCGGGGCATCGCTAGAGGGCATGACGGCCGCAGCCGGTGGCTTATAGCAGCGAGCCAGACGGTCGTTGGACTGGTGCTGACATGCGGGGTTTCCGGGTTGCTGGTCTGGATGGCTGCCGGTTGGTACGGGATGGAGATCGCGGATCCTGCGGCCGTATGGTTGTTTCTGTGGTTGGCTTCAAGCGCGTTCTTCCTGCTGCAATCCTCGCTGCTGAATTGGATAGGGATGCCGGCGATTGCTTTGCTCGTGCTGTTGCTGTTCTTCTCGTTGCCGGTTGTAAATCTGGCGCCGGAATTCATGCCGCAGGTTACACAGGATTGGCTGTACTCCTGGACGCCGTTCCGGTACGTCGCATCCGGCTTGCGCAGCTTGATGTATTTTGGCGGCGGTTCAAGTCATGTGATGACGTTGTCGTATAGCGTGTTGTGGTGGATCGCGGGCGTCGGCGTTGTTGTACTGCTGGCCTCGGGGTGGCGCAAGGAGCGAGCCCCTGAAGCTGCTGCAGCAGACGGTGCCGGTGCTGTAAAATCTGTGCGATCGTAAACTTGTTCTTGGCTTATCGCTTCGTTATCACCCATGTCCATACAGGTACCCGGTTTCTCGTTGGGAGATGCCGGGTTATTGAATGGATTGGCGATATACGGCCAGGCGGCATGTGATTCTATCTCGTCAAGATGCCCATTTCTTCGATAAACGATTTCGTTTCCACAGTGCCCAGATCATAGATCATACGATAAATACGGATTAATCCTGTATGATACTCCCGGCTTATTTCTTTATCGTCTGAGGTATACGAAGTGATCGGCGTCCGGAAACTTTCCTTGGCGTCGATCATCTCGTTGGACTGCAATAAGCTTTCAAGCTCGGTCGCTTCCATGGAGGTTGCTATTATTTCAAGTGGACGGTGATTGATTTCTAACGCTTCACTGACTGTTTTGTTTGGGACGGAGACATAATACTTCTTCTTATCCATGAACATGCATTCCTTTCTTCAGGAATCAAACAGATGTAATAATGGTGCTATGTATTAGATCTACCCGTTCGCGGCAGAAATGAATTATGAGAGCGCTGTCGGGATCTCTATATGGTCATAACTGATGAAGAACTGGAAAGGATAAACAGGATATAAAGGAGATCGAAATGGAAGCTGGATCAAGTTGAAATGCGGGAAGCAACTGGAGTTCGTGATTGGCGGGTTCACCGTTTCGGATAAGCAGACCGAAGGCGTAAGCTCGCTTCTCCTAGGCGTATATGAAGAGGGGGAAGAAGGGGACCGAACAACATGGCCGATGATGTTGGCAGTGTGCTACGATAAGTGCATGAAGGTTCACTGCAGATAGAACGGAGAGAATGCTTGACATGAATGGGACAAATAGCGGAACCAAGCGAAGCGATATACGGCCAGGCGTAGAAGTCGAGATCGTGCTGAAGAAGGACCAGCGAACGGGTGCGTTGACGCGCGGTGTCGTGAAGGACATCTTAACGAATTCGCCGACACATCCACACGGGATCAAAGTGCGACTGCAGGACGGCCAAGTCGGCCGCGTGAAGACGATTTTCAGCGGCGGTAGCGACGGAGGCCTCGGCTGATGCAAATTCAAGTAGTATGCGTCGGCAAGCTGAAGGAACGATATTGGACCGAAGCGGTAGCCGAATACGTCAAGCGGCTCGGTCCCTACGCCCGAGTCGACATTCGCGAACTGCCGGACGAGAAGACGCCTGACCGGATGAGCCCGGCAGAAGAGGACCAAGTCCGTGTTCGCGAAGGCGAGCGCATCCTGGCGGCGCTGAAGCCAGATGCGATCGTTGTAGCCCTCGCCATCGACGGCGAATCCTGGACGAGCGAGCAGCTCGCCGCGTTCATGGAGAAGCAAGCCGTCTACGGCGGCGGCTTGCTCACATTCGTCATCGGCGGCTCTCTCGGCCTGTCGCCAGCGGTGTTGTCCCGCGCGGGCAAGCTGCTGTCGTTCGGGCGCATGACCTACCCGCATCAGCTGATGCGAGTCATTCTGTTGGAGCAGGTGTACCGGGGGTTCAAGATTTTGCGGGGGGAACCGTATCACAAGTAGGGCGAAATCTCCGAATGTTTTTAAGGAGGAATTAGACAACGGTGAGATCTTTAGTCCTACCCTGAATTTTTGGCTTGTGTTCCCTTCTTTACCTGTAATACAATTATTTCCACAATATCCTTGAGAAGAGGGTAGTCCTACGAGGAGGAGTGGATTGCATGAGCGAGTTTGGCATGTCCGTCGAGGCGGAGTCGCCTTGCCATTATCGTAGAGCGCTGGAGGTCGTTTCTAGTAAATGGACGGTTCTTGTGTTTTACGAACTGGAATTCGGTAAGCGGAGGTACAGTGATCTGAAGAGAAGGGTAGAGGGTGTCACGCAGAAAATGTTGACTCAGACATTGCGGCAGCTGGAGAGGGACGGTCTGGTCGTTCGCTATGTGCATCCGACCGTCCCTCCTACCGTTGAATATGAGCTAACACCATTAGGCTTAACGTTGATTGAGCCCATGCGGGTCTTGCATCAATGGACCGATGCCCACTACGATACCGTCCTTCAAGCGAGAAAGGCATTCGACCAAGAGAGCATATAATTTTACCGAGCTGGCCTCATGGCTAAGCTTTTTTTTATAGGTGACTCTGAAGTTCTTTGTTGATTAGCGTGTAAACGTCATGACCATCCTCGAACACATCAGTCAAAGCATAGAACGTATGAATCGTGCCGAGGTAGCGTTTTACCTTTACGGGAATACCGTTCTCGATCAGCTTTTGGGCGTACAGCTCGCCTTCGTCGCGCAGCACTTCATATTCTGAGGTCACGATTAGGGCAGGGGCTACGCCGGCAACATCTCCGTACAAAGGGGAAGCGAGTGGATCGATTCTCTCAGCATTCGAATTCAGATAGTGTCCTGCGCAATATTCGAGCAGGGCGTTCTCAAGGTAGTACCCGGAAGCGTAAGTACGTCTTGACTCATAATCTCCAACCCAGTCCGTTAATGGGCTGAGCAGTATCTGATAGGCGATTGTAAACGTGCCGCGTTTTATGGCCTGCTGCGCCACGACGGCAGCTAAGTTTCCTCCTACGCTCTCACCTGCGACGGAGACCTTCGAGGGATCGAAGCTTAACTCCGCCGCATGGTCATACACCCATTGTGCGGTGTAGATAGCTTCATCGACAGGGACAGGGAATTTCGACTCCGGTGAAAGGCGGTAATCGACGGAGACGACGGCATGACCTGTCTCTTGAGCTAGCTTGCCGCACATTGGATCGTAGTCCTCCATTCGGTTAAATACGAATCCGCCGCCGTGGAAAAATACGATGACGGGTAGCACTGCGGATGTACGCTTTGGCCGATATATTCGGACGGGGAGAATGCCATGCGGACCATCCAACTGGATGTCTTCTGTACTCGCCAGCTCGATATTGTCGGAGATGGCATTAGCCACCACGACGTTTCGAATCTCCTGCGGAGACATCTTGTGTAAAGGAGGGAATCCCGCAATATCACTCAGAAATTGTTTGGTTGCTTCAGGCATTTGGATTTTCATAATTATTACCTCTTCTCATTTGGTTTGGCGATGCTATTGATTGGTTCCGTGAGATCATCGTAATTTAACTTTGCAGCATGCGGAAGAAGGCACTTTTAAGTAGGCAGGCCACTTTAAAGTGCCTTCTTTTGCATCTGGAAAAAATGGTTTACTTTTAACTCACGGAACAACAAAAACCTAATAAGGAGTGTCTTCATATGAAAACATTCGAAATCCAGCAATCATTCGGTCTTGATTCCTTGGTATCGGGCGAGCGCCCGGTACCTGCTCCCGGACCTCACGAAGTGTTAATCCGCATGCGTGCGGTTTCCCTGAATTACAGAGATTTGAGCGTGATTAAAGGATTCTACAATCCGAATCAGACGCTGCCTTTAATTCCGGTTTCTGATGGTGTCGGAGAGGTCGTTATGCTTGGCGGACAGGTGAGCCGCGTAAAGCTAGGTGACCGGGTAAGCCCGAACTATGCACACAAATGGATATCCGGTACGCCGGATAAAACCAATCTTTATAGTACCGTTGGCAGCCCGACGGATGGACTTCTAACCGAGTATGTCGTTGTACATGAAGACGCCTTGGTGCTAGTGCCCGAGCATTTGACCGACGAAGAAGCAGCTTCGCTCCCATGCGCCGGCGTCACCGCATGGCATGCTGTTGTTGCCGAAGGCAAAGTCAAGGAGGGGGATACAGTCGTCATTCAAGGGACTGGCAGCGTGTCGTTGTTTGCCCTCCAATTTGCCAAAATACACGGCGCCAAAGTGATCGTCACTTCCAGCAGCGACAAGAAGCTTGCACAGGCAAAGAAGCTGGGGGCAGACTTTGGTATTAATTATGCTACGAATCCGGACTGGGAAAAGGCGGTGCTTGATAATACGAACGGGTCGGGGGCCGATCATGTGATCGACGTCGGCGGTGCGCGTACGATCAACCAATCGATTGCTGCGGTACGAATCGGCGGGCGAGTTAGCGTTGTGGGTATTTTGACCGGCCCAATCGCCGAAAGCTTTAATATTGTTGCGGTTATGTTGAAGAAGCCGACCATCCAAGGAATTAACGGAGGAAGTCGTGAAATGTTTGAGAGTATGAATCGTGCAATTACGGCGAATCAACTGCATCCGGTCATCGATCGTGTGTTTCCTTTTGAACAATCCATCGAGGCATTCCACTATTTGGACCAAGGAAACCGTTTCGGAAAAGTTGCGATTAAGCTATAGCTAGTGAGACCGTCGGCGTTCACGGAATAACAGCTTCCTGGATGCCGCGAACAATTGCAATTCCAACTGCGAAATGCACCCATCCTTGGGTGCATTTTGATTTCGCTCTATAGATGATATGGTGAACCTTATCATAAATAACGGCAAGTTTTTTTGCATAATAAAGCTACTTGGCAGGAAAACGCAGTTCCAGAATGGAATTCGTTGGTGATAAGATTGGTGTGGGGGTAATAAGATTATCGAAAAGTACGGGAATGACAAAGAGCGTTTTCTAAAAGACATAATGAATTTGATGGTACCCATAGAAGGTGGATCCATTGAACTACGCGATTATATGAATATGAATAAATGGCTTAGTTCGGATTACACATTATCAGACCCTGGAAGTGGGAGAAATAGAGATGTTATTACATGGACGGAAACGATCGAACCTTTCTATGTAATGAAGTATCCGGTAACACAGCAGTTGTATCATTTTGTATTGAACGAAGAAGAAGTAGAACCGAATGTACGTAACCTCCCAATAACGGAAGTTTCTTGGATAGATTCGCTTGTCTTTTGTAACGAATTATCCAGAATGCTTGGAAGGACTGAATGCTACACAATCACCAGTGAAAGTGAGAACACGATATATTATAACAAGGCGGATGGCTTTCGATTGCTATCGGACGCTGAATGGCAGTATGCATGTAAAGCGGGAACCACGGGATATCGATATGCAACAATTGATCAAATCGCATGGTATCTAGAAAACTCCAATGGATCAGCTCAACAAGTCGGGAAGCTGCTTCCTAATCCCTGGGGGCTTTACGATATGATCGGGAATGTGTGGGAATGGTGTTGGGACCTATATGATACTAATCGATACGGGAACTATAGGGTCTTCCGTGGAGGCAGCTGGGCTGAAGTTGAGAACAATTGTGGTTCAACGACTAGAAGGAAAAGCATGCCTGACTTCAAGATAGATGACCTTGGTTTTAGAATAGCACTTACAAAACCTTGAGATCACGACATTGAGCATGCCGAAATGGATGTAACACGCCGACACGCATATCGCCAAAGGGCCATCCTGCAAAGGATGGCCCTAAAACTTGCCGCTACAGACAGCGCGGAGAACCATATCATAAATGACGACGAAAAATTAAGTTTACTGATATAAAGTTTTTGAAATTCCCTCGAAAAATGCAAGTTGCCAAAAAAGTAAGCACTTAACGCTCTGATCTGGGAGATATATCATGGTCGGAACGACGGTCTTTGTGGACAAAAAGGTAATAGTGAAGAGAATCAAATAAATGGGCTGCTGCTAAGTTGATCTCTAGAATGTAGCAGCAAGTTCGCGCGCACGCTTTAAACCTTTCGCTTTTATTGCTTTAGCCCTGTCGCGATATTGGTCATGCCCCTCAATAAATAATGCATGCAAATCGGTTATGCCGATAAAACGCATGATTGATTTCAGATGACGATGGCTCATTTCTTCCTCGGCGTCTGGGCCCACCGAATAGACCCAACCGCTCGCTTGGATATGTAGAACTTTCTTATTATGAAGTAATCCGATTGGACCGTTTCTCGTGTATGAGAACGTTTTGCCCGCCACCGTTATGGCGTCGATGTAGGCTTTCATAACTGGCGGATATGAGAAATTCCACATCGGGTTTACAAAAATGTATTTGTCCGCTTGAATAAATTGACTGATTAACTTGTCCAATTGGACTATTTTACTTCGTTCGATCTCCGGCAACTGCTCTAGTTCCACCCCCTCTTTCAACCTTCTCCTCCCGTTTAAAATATCCGCATCAAGCGACGGGATGTCGGCTTTATATAAATCCAAGTGAATGATCTCACACCCGGGATTGACCGTCCGATATACATCGATAAACGCTTCTCCAGCCGATATGGAGTACGATTCTGACCCGTTTTGCGGATGTGCGGTAATGTAAAGAACAGTTGTCATTCTATGCTCAATCCTTTCAAATAGATTTGGTTTCGAACTCAGTATATGCCTTAGGGAGTGAATGAAAAAGATGAGCATTCATAGTATCATTATCTATAGTAATAGTCGGTATTCTAATATAATTTCTATCAGTTATGGGAGGTCGGTTTGAATGAACGACGAACAACGCCGTAAAGAGTTGGCGAAATTTCTCAAAACCCACCGTCTCCGGATATCTCCGCAAGATGTGGGATTGAACTACGCTGGTCCAAGGCGTCGGACTCCCGGATTACGCAGGGAGGAAGTTGCCGTCCTGTCCGGCATTTCCTTGCCGTGGTACACGGCGCTTGAACAAGGCCGCGATATCCGGGTATCCGAACAGATCCTCGAAAGTTTAGTACGTACTTTCAAACTCGATAGGGACGAACGACTTTATCTGTATACATTAGCGAATCAGCGACCCCCTCTTCTCTCAGTTCTTAATCCCGGTGCTGCGGCCCCTCCGTCTTTTCAAATTATCGTGGATCAATTTGCGGAATTTCCCGCTTTTTTCTCAGATCAAAGGTGGAACATACTCGCTTGGAACCGGGTGGCCCCCCTCGTCATCGGTAGTTTCAGTAGTGGAGAGAAGTACTGCAATAATATGATTTGGCGGATGTTTACAATGACGGAGATTCGTCTTATGTTCGTCCATTGGGAGCGTGTGGCTAAAAATCTTTTGGCGCAATTCCGCACCTATTACGCACGAAATATGGAAGACCCGTGGTACGGCGAATTTATTGCCGCGCTGTCAGAACAAAGTACGGAATTTCGGGAATGGTGGACCGATCACGACGTATGTTGCGCGCTTACAGGATCAATTGAGATCGTGCATCCTAAGGTGGGAAGACTGCAATTGGAAGCACATGAGTTCTACCGTTGTGAAGATCAGGGGACGGCTCTAACCGTCTACATCCCAACACAGAAAACAAATGGTAAGGAAAACTTGAACTGTTGCTGATCATAAATATGATCTAGGGAAAAAATAATTTAGGAGCGTGAACATGATTCGAAATAGTTCCTCGATTCCGATTTGTTGGATCGATTTAAAAACGAGCAATATGAAACATACGTTTCTAATTGGGAAATTATCAACAACCAAACCATAGTACATAACAGGATTGAAATTGGTGAAATCCAGCAATCGGATATGGAAGGAGAGCGGTCTTATTGGCCGTAAAGATTTCTTCAAAATTATGAATCATGAACACTACAAGAAACATCCACATCCAAAAATCAAGCTCCATCAGATACCTCCGGCAATGCCCTGGTTATTGCCGTTTAATTTTCCAACCTTTCTTTTTTTCTAGCATAAAAACCAGCCGACTTCTGGCGATTACCGCAAAGTTTCATGCTGCACCAACGGCGTTTGCCGCTTTTGGACGTGTCCACGTAATGGAGGATGCAGGACTCGTGTTCGCACTTGCGTATCCGTTCCGACGGATATTTGGCAAGAGTTTCGACCAGAGATTGTAATACCTCATATCCTACCCGGTCCTTCAGGCTCCGTCCTTCGTGGATCAGATGAAAAACACCGTTCTGCCGCTCCATCCGAACGTCTACAACGAGCTCGCCGGACTCTTTCTCAAGTCTAGTAAAGGTGCGATCTGCTAGGCGCCCTTCCCGGTGCAGATCGGAGATCGCATCCATGCAAATGTCCCGGAGGCGTACTAGTGTGCCGTGAATTAAGACTATTCCCGGATCGTCCGGAAGTTCTTCTGTGAGCAAGCCGTTCCCCGCAAGCCACTGTAGCATGTGATTCGACTCGTCAAGCACATCGACTTTTTGATTGTCTTGCATCAAGATCGTATTAACCAGATTGATCCATAATGCGCCGCCAAGCGTAAATACCTTCAGTTCCATAAATGATTCTCCTCCGTATCGGTTTTTTTACGCTACCGACAACGTATTACAGTACTATTGATTCTGTAGTTTTCATCATGCTGATAGCCACTTTACCTTCCGAAGCTGCCGCCAAGCGGGAAGCAATGTTCGGGGTTTCGTTATAGATAGGCGGATATTGCATAGTTCCATAGTGAATAGGCACAAGCGTTTTGGCACCGAGAATTGCGGCTGCCGCAATGGCTTGTTCCGGTGTCAGGCAGATGGGTTGCCCGCTGGGTATCATGCCCGGCAATTCAAGCACTGCACCGTTGACCGGTAAGAATGCCGCATCGAACGGCCCGTAATTTTGAGCAAAGTTCCACCAGTAACCGTGCCAGAGCGTATCTCCGCAATGAATAACCTTGTGTCCTGTTCCTTCGATAACCCAAGCCACTTGGACTTCGCCGAGACCACCTACGGACGGTAACGCAGTTGCTTTCACATCGCTACCAAGCCCGAAAGAGGTGTTGACTGCGACGCCGTTTACGTTAGTCAACCCTACAGTCCGAGCGGCTTCTTCCATTCCGGCCGGCACATAGATCGGGATCGCAGCTCCAAAAGTTTCAATAATCGCAACCGGATCGAAATGATCCTCATGCAGGTGCGTAATCAAAACGGCATCTGCGTCGCCGAAATAGCTCAAAGGATACATGGGCTCACGAGCACCCCCGAACTCCTCGAGAATGCGACTAATGGGGTCGATGACAATCGAGATGTCGCCTGTTTTGATACGGATACCTGCCCAAGGCAATTTTTGAATGTTCATTTACAAACACCCTCCCGTTGTGTAACCTAATTAATCTTGTTTTAATGGTTATAATTTTATCATATCATCATTTTTTATAACCTGTAAAGTAATTATTAAGGGGTTATGTAACGGCTGATTAATCATTAAACTGACTCAAACACCAGTCAACTTTTATACGATTTGCGACGACCCGGTTGCCGACCCGGCCCGTCGCTCCCAGTATCAAGACGTTCAAGAGAAAGACTTCGCCGTCTTGACTCTCTTTGGGGATTTCCTCGAAACCGCAAGAGCCTGGACGACGATCATCAGCACGTTGATCGCGATCATTCCGACGATAGCCGTGGAGAAGCTGTTCGTCGCATCGTGCATCCAACCGAGAAGGATCGGTCCCATCGATCCGATCACGTAGCCGACGGATTGTGTCATCGCCGCCCAGGACGCTGCTTCTTGAGCGTCGCCGGTCATGTCGATGGGCAGCAATTGATCTAAGAATGATTTTGTAGGGCTGACGCTGTCGCTTGTAAGGCGTGTGTTCATTTTATTATGATAAGATGAAAGGATAAGACGATCAAAGGCAAGCAGCTAAAGGTGCATGAGGCGAACCGGAAATAACAATGACGCAGAAGAGAGAGTGAATGTTAGTGATATTAATAAAGATTCCGTCTCCGGAAGTCACGATTTACAAACAGGAGGCTCCTACATTAAGCCATATTTACGGGTTTACTGATTTCATTCTGATTCCTAGAGATAAAGCGGGGATCTTTATGTTCTACAATGATAAGGATGAACTCCTATTCGTCGGTAAGGCACGGAAGCTAAGACCTCGAATCAAGAAGCACTTTGAGGATACGGTGTCGGACATCAAAGACCATCGGAATGAAGTGACCAAAATCGAGGTTTGTTTAGTCGAGAATCCCGTTCATAGAGAAATTTACGAGACGTATATTATCAACGAACATAAGGCCAAGTACAATGTGGATAAGGTGTTGTACAAATAAGGGACAGACGTGAGATGATAAGATAACGAAAAAATGCCTTTAATCCACATTCAGCGGGTTCAAGGCATTTAGATATATGTGCAGAGCTAAAATTGTAAGTTGGTTGCGGGGGCAGGATTTGAACCTGCGGCCTTCGGGTTATGAGCCCGACGAGCTACCGGGCTGCTCCACCCCGCGATAGTATTACTAAGCATTATGATCTTAATTGGTCAGGAGTCTCATAATACAGCAGTTTGATCCAATTTGCAAGCTCTTAGAAAAGGCTGATTAACCTTGTACCAAGTATGGCTACTGACAATCTTGAGAATGTAAATTGAGCGCCATTCCATGTCATAAGGTTTTCCACATACCCTAATGTATCGGAGTTAGAAGTACCAATAATACGTTGAAGAGCAAGTAAATCATAACCCATGCTTCTTGTAGCTATGGGATATAATGCACCTAAAGCAAGAACCTCACCCTTGACTGGCTGTTTAAGTTTACCATTATCGTTGTAATATTGTGATAAATAGTCATAGCCTTTATAACTAATGTCTTTTGTAAATAGCACGTCAAGCTGCGGATTCCCTACACTCACTTTATAAAAATCTTCATAATTCACATTAAATTTATACTTTTTATTATATTTTTCAACATCAAACATTTCATGTAGAATGTTATTCTTGAAGGAATAGATATCCTTTTGGAGTGGCGGTTATGGCAAACGAGCTTTTCGACTTTGGATAAGTCATTTATTTAATACCCTCCCTTTAGTTCGAGTTGGCTTTGCGACGTGGTCAGGTAATGAACGAATGGTAAAGTTGGGTGAAAAGTTAGGTTTTACAATGGAGGCAAGATTGAGAAAGTGCCGTTTATACAATGGAGAGTACTATGATTCCATCAGAATGGGTTTACTGAGAGAAGAGTGGCAATCAAGTTTGTTATTCAACTGATTCAGAACATTGCATCATCTTTTAAAATGGTGGGCCATCAGCCAACACCCCTTCTTTAACAAATCCAATCCCTTCCGGTGTGATTTGGACAAACAGTTCAGTTCCGTCGAAGTATGGATTAATTCCAACCCTCGGGATTGAAGGTGTTGTTAAGCAGTTTGTAGAGTTCCCGTTCTTGGCTTTTGTTCATGTTCAACCTCCAGGATTATGACTCAAATCTCGTTAGAA
This sequence comes from Bacillota bacterium, assembly GCA_023391635.1. Lineage (GTDB taxonomy): Bacteria > Bacillota > Bacilli > Paenibacillales > Paenibacillaceae > Cohnella. The sequence continues at coordinate 159,036 of JAEWAQ010000012.1, forward strand.
GCGGATGAATATGCAGGAAATGAATAATTACCTTTACTGCATCGTCGCATTCTGTTAAAATGACTTCGATTAATTGTTAACCATGCATAAAAAATATGGTTAACAATTAAAGTGTTAATGGATGGTGATCGAATTTGTCAATGCAATTTGAACGACTTGCTACTATGAATAAGGCGCACCTATGGCATCCTTTTACTCAGATGAAAGACTACAACAATTCTGATCCACTGATTATCGAACGCGGTGAGGGTGTCAGGCTGTTTGACGTTCAGGGGCGAGCCTACTATGACGGTTTCTCATCGGTATGGCTAAACGTACATGGACATAATGTGCCGGAGCTAAATCAGGCGATTACGGATCAGTTAGGGCAAGTTGCGCACTCTACGCTACTAGGGATGGCTAACGTGCCTGCCATAGAGTTTGCGGAGAAGCTAACGAAGATAGCGCCTAATGGGCTGAACAAGGTATTTTACTCGGATTCAGGCGCAACCGGCGTTGAAATCGCGATCAAAATGGCGTTTCAATACTGGCATAACCGAGGGCATCAGACAAAAAAATCGTTTATTACGATGAAACAGGCGTATCATGGAGATACGATTGGCGCGGTAAGCGTTGGGGCGATACCGTTGTATCATGAAGTGTTCCGGCCAATGCTGTTTCCTTCACATGTTATTCCTTATCCTTACGCTTATCGACATAAAGGTGGAGCCGCAGCAGCCATGGAAGCTACATTAGCCGCTCTACGTGTATTGCTGGAAACACGGGGAGATGAGATCGCGGCTCTTATTGTGGAGCCTATCGTCCAAGGAGCCAGTGGGATCATCGTTATGCCGCCAGGTTGTTTACGTGAGATGGCTGCGATTTGCCGCCAACATAACGTGCTTCTTATCGCTGATGAGGTGGCGACCGGGTTTGGACGAACAGGTGCCATGTTTGCCTGCGATCTGGAAGGTGTTTCGCCCGATCTGATGGTCGTCGGCAAAGGGTTGACTGGGGGTTACTTGCCCGTCGCCGCAACACTTGGGACAGATGAAGTGTACGATGCGTTCTATGCTGATTATGAAGAACAGAAAACATTCTTCCACGGGCATTCCTTCACTGGCAATCCGCTTGGCTGTGCCGTCGCATTGGCGAGCTTGAGGCTATTCGAAGAGCGAGATATGCTGGAAGGCGTAAAAGCAAAGGCTTCATTTGTTAAGCGCAAGCTTGATGAGTTTAAAGATCGGCCACATGTCGGAGACATTCGGCAAAAGGGACTGATGATCGGGGTTGAACTCGTACGCGAAAAAGGATCACGCGAGCCGTACGATTGGGCCGATCGTATCGGCGTTCGAGCATCCATGCGTGCCAGAGAACTAGGAATGCTTACAAGGCCGCTTGGCAATGTCGTCGTGTTCATCCCCCCACTTGCTAGCACAATAGAGGAACTAGATGCTATGACGGATATTTTGGTTGAATCCATTATCGATGTTACCGAAGGCGGAACTTCTGCATGAGTGGATTTCGCGGATTATTTGTTACCGGTACGGACACAGGCGTTGGCAAAACAGTAGTGACGGCGGCCCTTGCTGCTGCGCTTCGAGATGAGGGGCTGAATGCAGGCGTCTGGAAGCCGGTACAGTCTGGTGCTCTTATTGGAGATGGGGTAACGGATGCTGAGCGTCTACTTCGAATCACGGGCATCAATGAACGAGTCGAGGCTGTGGCTCCTTTTACTTTTGAAGCACCGCTTACCCCATTTCTTGCCGCCAAGCATGCTGGTGTTACCCTTACGCTAAAGGAACTTCTCGCTGCAGGGGAACCGCTCATGAAACGTTACGAGGCGTTGCTCGTTGAAGGCGCGGGCGGGGTTGCTGTCCCGCTGACCGATGATGCACTCGTGATTGACTTGATCTCGGAGCTTCGGATACCAGCGCTTATCGTAGCCCGTTCCGGTCTCGGCACGATTAATCATACGCTTTTGACTGCGTCGTTTTTACGTCAACGCAAGATCCCGATTATAGGAGTCATTATGAACGACTGCAACCTTACGAATCCAGATGAAGATCCTAGTACTGCGGCGAATGCAGAACTTATTGAACGCTACGGGGGCTTAAAGGTGCTCGGTCGGTTTCCACGCTTGCCGGAAGATACGGCTGTGGAGACCTTGATACATAACGTTCTGACAACGATTCAGGTAACTTCTATTAGACAGGCAATTTCATTTCAACTATAGGGGATGATGGCAATTAAAACGATAGAGAACGATTTAATATGGCAGTCGCTCGCAAGTAAAGCACTAAGTGGTGAATGTTTAACATTAGAAGAAGGACTGACCGTACTTGAAGCCGATAATGACCACGTACTTCCGCTAATGCAAGCTGCATTTCAGGTAAGAAAGCATTTCTATGGAAAAAAAGTGAAGCTGAACATGATCATCAATGCCAAAAGCGGTCTTTGCCCAGAGGACTGCGGCTACTGCTCACAATCCATCGTATCGACAGCTCCTGTGAAAAAATATACGCTGCTGGACAAAGATACGCTTCTTGCTGGCGCACGCGAAGCGATGGCTCGTAAAGCAGGAACCTATTGCATTGTTGCTGCTGGGAAAGGTCCGACAGATAAAGAGATGGATCAAGTAGTGTCTGCAGTCAAAGAAATTCGTGAGACTATGCCGCTAAAAATTTGTGCATGCCTAGGGATCTTAAAGAACGATCAAGCCGAGCGTCTCGCTGAAGCAGGCGTTCACCGATACAACCACAACTTGAACACAAGTAAAGACAATTACCCGTCCATCACTACAACCCATACCTATGATCAACGGGTAGAAACAGTAGAAAGGGTAAAGACGAGCGGCATGTCTCCTTGCTCCGGCGTCATTATTGGAATGGGTGAGACGAATCGCGAAATCGTGGAAATGGCTTTTGCGTTGAGAGAACTAGATGCCGATTCGATCCCAATTAATTTCCTCAACGCGATTCCGGGAACCCCGCTTGAGCACGCGGGACGCACACCGGCTATGAAAGCGCTGAAGGTATTGGCGTTGTTCCGGTTCATCTGTCCATCTAAAGAAATTCGCGTGGCGGGTGGACGAGAAGTTAACCTCCGTACCTTGCAGCCTCTGTCCCTTTACGCGGCAAACTCGCTCTTTGTGGGCGATTATTTAACGACGGCAGGACAAGACGTATCGGCTGATCATCAAACTATTGAAGATTTGGGCTTTGAAATTGAGTTGAACGCGTTATAAGGTGGTACCGATCATGAATTGGATGGAAAAAGAACTCGAAGCACTAGATCGCGCATCGTTGGAACGCCACTTGCGTGTGAGTGCCCCCGTCTGTGAAAGTCCCGGTTTTACGGCACAAAGTGATCGGATATTGCTTAACCTGTCATCGAACGACTATCTGGGTCTCGCACAGCATTCTGCTATCGTGGCATCCATGCGCGAATCGCTCCTCATGGAAGGAGTCGGATCTGGGGCATCGCGGCTTGTGACCGGTAATCGGCCACCATACGCGTTGCTCGAAAAATCGCTCGCGCAATGGCAAAGCTGCGATGCGGCGCTCGTTTTCGCAAATGGGTATATGGCAAATGTCGGTGTCATTAGTGCGCTTGTAGGTCGAGATGACGTCGTATTCAGCGATCAGTACAATCATGCCAGCATCGTCGATGGTATTGTACTCAGCCGTGCTGAGCATGCCAGGTATCGTCATAACGATATGGAACATTTGCGTGCGTTATTGCATAAGCACCGCGATAAACGACGTAAACTGATCGTTACGGACGCAGTTTTCTCCATGGATGGCGATCAGGCGCGTTTGTATGAACTAGCTGCTCTCAAACAGGAATACGATGCCCTGTTGATGGTAGACGAAGCGCACAGCGGAGGGATTTACGGAGAACGCGGTCAAGGATTGATCCATGAACTGGGGCTAAAGAATGAAGTAGATATTCATATGGGAACATTCAGCAAATCGTTCGGCATCTATGGGGCCTATGTTTGCGGCAGCGGTACGCTCATCAGATGGTTAGTGAATAAAGCAAGACCACTCATCTATTCAACGGCGTTGCCTCCTTCTCTTGTAGCTGGTATTGCAAAAGCGTTGGAGCTTGTGCAAACAGAACATTGGCGAAGAGAGCATTTGTTCGAATCAAGCCAATTTTTTCGTTCCTCGTTATGCAAGGCAGGCTTCGACGTCGCCGAGGGTGACTCTCCAATTGTACCTTTGATTTTGGGAGATAACGATACAGCCCTGCGATTCAGTCACGCTCTTGAAACCGAAGGGATCGCAGCAGTTGCCATACGTCCGCCTACCGTACCCGATGAAACGGCGCGAATTCGGTTTTCCTTGTCAGCCGCTCATACTCCTACGGAACTGATGGATGCCGTCGCGAAAATTATCGGTATTGGGCTCCGGCTGGAGGTACAAAATCGATGAAGTTAAAGGTTAGGGGTACAATCTTATGGATGACGGGATGGAGCATGCCAGCTTCGGTGTTTGATCGGCTTCGTGGTTTCCTACCCGATTTTGATCACGTTTTCGTAGATTACAGCGCAGTCTCTTCATCAGAAGATATTATGCAATTGACTGAAAAAGCAGCGAAAAGTGTTTTGTCTACGATCTCCGGACCTTTTCTCATTGGAGGGTGGTCGCTTGGCGGGTTATTGGCGATTAGGCTTGCGGCCCAAGGGTTAGCAGACGGTCTTATCCTGTTCTCGGCAACGGCTAAGTTCACTCGTCCTAAAGGGCAGGCCAATCTTGGCTGGGCTGATGCGTACTTAAGACAGATGATTGCTGGACTAGCGAAAGACCGACAAGCGATAGAAATAAAATTTCGGCAGATGATGTTTACAGAATCTGAGATTGATCGGGTAAATCCTTCCCTTATGGGAAGTTGGACAACCGCTTCACTGATCGCCGGTCTTGAGGTCCTCCGTAGCGTGGATTTACTGTCTCAGTTGCCGGAAATAGATGCTCGGGTTTTACTTATACATGGCATAGAGGACAAAATTTGTCCTTACGCGGCGGCAGAAGAGCTTCAAACGCATTTACCTCGGGCGAAATTGCTCTCCGTTTCCGAAAGTGGGCATGCTCCGTTTCTGGGAAGGGAAGCCAACGTGGCTGAATCACTTAGGAGTTGGTGGTATGAACAATAGAAAAACAGCGATCGGACGACAATTCAGTCGTAGCGCTGCAGGCTCATATGATACCAACTCACATGTACAACGTGGTATGGCTAAGAGGCTTGCAGCTTCCCTCAAGCAATGGATGGGAGATAAAGATTTAAACGAGATCAACATTCTGGAGATTGGATGTGGCACAGGCACATTGACCGAAATGTTGGTAAACGAATGGCCATGCGCATCGATTACTGCGATTGATATAGCTCCTGCGATGATCCAGGCTGCCGAAGAACGTATTTGTTTAAGTACATCAAATGATTTTAATTGCAGCAAGGGGCATTCTTCTCACGTTCGCTTCTTGCTTGGTGATGTTGAAATGTGGGCTACGGATGCCCCTGCATCCTCGTTTGATCTCATTGTTTCTAATGCTTGTTTTCAATGGCTAAGTGATCCTAGACAAACATTGGAGCAACTTGGACGGCTGCTGCGTGCCGGAGGTTTGTTGGCATTCGCGACGTTTGGAACGGATACGTTTCATGAACTGCATTCATCCTTTTATGAAGCGTACCACACTATCGGTATGGAGCCTCAGCGTCATGGGTTATCTTTCCAATCCGCAGATCAGTGGGAGAGATTCTTAAGTGAAACGGGGTTCTCAAGTATCAGCTGTGAACAGTTTTGTTGCAAGGAAGAGTATCCTTCGGTGAGGGATTTCCTACTGTCTGTCAAAGCGCAAGGGGCCAGCACTAGTGAAGCGGCTATTCCTGGTCATCAGGTGTCGCGGCATCTATTTGAAAACATGTATAAAGCGTATGAAAGTAAATTTAGTACGCCAAGCGGTGTAAGTGCCACGTATGATCTTCTGTTTATTCAGGCATTGCCTAAGAGGTAAAAACTATGCAGTTACACAAAGCATGTAGAACCTATATCTTTTCAAAGTAACTTATCCAAACAAATCAAGCATCACGCGTCTGTGAATTGTTGTTTTTCGTAGCCGCGGTACGATGCGCCAAATTCCTTTCCATGAATTTAGGGTCCCCTATTGCAGGGTGGCCTTTTCGCCGATAGACCCGTTAAGCTGAACCGTACCACAAGTAACGGAAGGGGCCAGTTCAAAATAATGCTTCTGGACGATCGGGTCGAACTCAAGCTCGATGCCAGCGACTTTGCGCCTGTCCTTCATGTGGACTTGTGGCAATATTTTTTTAGCTGGTATGGAAGGATTGGGTAGAAATATGGCGACCATTGTAAATAAGGTAGTTCGCAAGGCCCAGCATAATTTATCATTATACAACTTATATAGAAAGGTTGGATGGAACTTTGGAGGATGGGCCGAAAGGGCAGAGTGACAAAATTATCGAGAAAATCAATAGTGATTTGGTCTCCAAGGTAGAGAGCAAGGTCAATGCATATGTCGACAAAGCAGCCGATTATCAATCCGCCGACGAAATGATTCGGAAGCTGGAGCCTTTTGAGCCGCTGACCTCTGCGCTTGAAAAAAATCGGACACGCCTGGATCAATTCAAAAAGTCCAGGGATGCGTACGAGGAAGCAGGCAAGCTGCACGACAACAAGGATTACAATGGAGCCATTCTTAAATACAAAAATGTGATATCCGAGGACGCGGAAAACTATGCTTCAGCTCAAGAGAACATCAAGTCCAGTATGCAAGAATACTATGACGACTCCGTAAGCAAATCGGAAAGTTTGTTCCAGCAACAGAAATACGAGGAAGCCTACAATCAAATTAAGGTTTTGGAGAACTACTATTCGAACGATCAGACCTATCAAAGCAAGCAGCAGCAATATCTTCAAGCTCTATATGATAGTAAAATGGCTGCCGCTAATGACCTCTCGAGCAAAAAACAATACGATCAGGCGATCGGTTCCTTGCAGGCAATCGAGTCTTATTTTCCTGACGATTCCGTTCTAAAGCAGAAAATCAAAGAATATGGCGAGGCGAACACGAAGGAAAGGGAAGCTCGAAAAAAGCACTTCTCGCGCAGGTCACATCAAATTATGACGATATGTCCGGGTTAACCTCAATTGTCCCCAAGGGATATAGCGCCAATTATGTAAATATTAGCGGCAGCATCAATATTGAACCGCGAATCACCATGACAGACGAGGATTCCGCTGCATTTAATATAGTTGCGGGATTTAAGCAGGACGATTGGGTCTTTATGGATCAAATTATTTTTAATGTCGACGGTGAAAAGTTCCAGTGGGATATTGGATTCGGCGACAGAGATTCGCAGGTGCTTTGGGGAGGTATTGCAGAATGGACGGTCCAGAGAAGTTTCTTCAATGACGATTTGCTGGATCAGATGCAGAAAGTCGCCAACGGAAAAAGCGTTAAAATGAGATTCAGCGGAAGCCAAGGTTTCAGAGATCATACCGTTACAGCGGCGGAGAAAGCTAACATTAAACTCTTATTGGAGCTATATAGTTATTACGGAAACTTGGACCACGTTCTTGATATTTCCGCGTAGTCTGTCTGACGTCGTGCATGTAGTTGACAGATTCGGGGAAAGCGGTCTTGTTGTTATAGCATTCATGAAGCTAATCACAAACGAGATAACAAAGGCAAGCACATTGACAGACGTCGCGACGATTCCGCATGCCAATCCTGCAATTGCCATACTGCGTCCTCGCATCTGTACTCGGAAGCTGAACCGTACCACAAGTAGGGCGAAATTGGCTTTAATCGCCCAGGCCGGTAAGTATCTTATTAGACTAAAGGGCAGAAACGAATTAAAATAAAAGAATAATTTATATAATATTTCATGATCGACTTATTCCAGGATGCGATCGGGCAACGCTCCATTGCGACTCTCATGGAAAGCTTGCAAAATATTAGGCATTGGAGTTGGGAGTATGCTTTCCTTTTGCACGGTCATAACCAAGGATCATCTGCATCAGGCTATGGTGTTATATAAATCCATAGAGAAATATCATCCGGGGAGTTCCTTTTACGGACTGATCATTGACGATGATTCAAGCAATGAGCTTTATGCGAACCTGCCTTTCACCACAATATTTCTGGACGACCTGGCCATACATAACATCGATCATATGGTGATCTATTATAATGCCTTCGAATTATGCAATGCAGTAAGGCCTTCGCTTATTAAGCACTTAATGCTGCATCATGGTTGTTGCAAGATCGTCTACTTGGATGCAGATATCTATGTGACAGGGCCCTTTCAGGAAGTCTCCCTTCTATTGGATACTTGCTTGTTTAGCTTCACGCCGCATATTACCAAGCCGCTGCCTCTTGATGGACAACAGCCGGACGACTTGCAAATTCTCCAAGTTGGCATTTATAATAGCGGATTTTGGATGTTTAAGAAGCATGAACGATCCTTGGTTATGTTGGATTGGTTAATTAGTCGATTTGAAATTTATTGCTTCGATGATCTGGGCAGAAGAATGTTTTGCGATCAAAAGCTGCTCCCCATGCTCGTTCATCTCTATCGTGAGGACTTTAAGTGCCTGGAATCGCCGCAGTATAATGTCGCGCATTGGAATCTGTTTCAGCGGGATATACGCTACAAAGATAATCAATATTGGATTGATGATAAACCGGTTGTCTTTTTTCATTTTAGCGGGTTTAATCCCGATCAACCGAATCAACTTACCCATCATCTCCATAGAATGACGACAGAGCTATTGGAAACTATCAAGCCTATCCTCCATGAATACTCGGCTTTATTACGGAAGGAAGATCTGGCGGGGAAAGAGAGCGAAGAATACAGGTACTTGCGTGATCCCCAAACAGGAATGATCTTGGATAACTTTCGCAGAAGATATTACTTTGAACATCGGACTCTGGAAGGGGTAAGAAAGCTTGAACGGCGGAGGCTGCTTAAAAAGAAATTAAAGAGCTGGTTTATGTTGAGGTTATAAGTGTTCCATCAAAGAAACGCGGGGCCGCCGAGAGGTATCGGGGATTGCTTGAATATCAGGCTGGTTTTTAGTCGCAAGAAGGGGAACCTGCATGTTTAAAAAGCTGAGACTGCAAGAGCAAATCGAACGCTTGCTATATATTTATCGTAGTACTCCTTCTTCACTTAGAGGCAAGATGCACTTATCCTTGTATTTGACCTGCTCATTGCCCGTCTTTGATTTGTTGATCGCCTATGTGATGTACGTGCTCATGATGTCCTTACAAAAGCAGGACCTATCGATATTCGGGTTGTCATTCGGTAACGACAGCCTCGTTATCCTCATTATCCTTTTTATCGGCAGTACGCTCATCAGGCAAATTCTTGAATTTTTTTCCGTAAGACAATCCAGATATTTTACGCAGCTCCTTTATCGAAAGTATTCAGCCCAGCTGTTAAATATTTATTTAAGCATGTCCTGGAGGAATTTCTCCAAAGAAACAAAGGCTGTACGCATGAAGCACTTGACAGGTACCTCGCTGGACAGCGCATTTTCCTATCAAGTATTTTTTAACTTCATCGGTTCCACCGTAAACTTGATTCTTCTGGCTGGTACGATGTGTACCATTGCTCCAAAGACTGTTCTATGCGGTCTGGTCATTTTATTTTTGTTTATTCGATTCACGAGCAGCAATATGAAACGGAAAATCAATCAAGCTGCACATGAACATAATGTACATGAACAGAACTACTACCGTAATATTCATGAGAACTTGAATCTATTTAGAGAAATGAGAATCTTCGGTGTCAGAAAGAAGATGGAGCAAAGGGCGAATGAAGAGCTCGAACGATTAAGCGATGCCAAAATTCGATTATCTATTTTGCCCGTTACGCCCAAAATCGTCTTGGAATCTCTCTTCACGTTAGCCATCGGCCTGGTGGTCTTGTATGTCGTCCTTGTGGATCGTGCCGAAACTCCGCAATTAATCGCAAGCTTGGCTTCATTTGCTCTTTTATCAAGAAGAATGATCCCTTCCATTTCTCTATTGCTATCCTCTTATTCTGAGTTAGAGGGGACGTACAGTCAGCTAACCATATTAAATAAAGAGCTTTCCCAGCATCTTGATCAAGAACCGTTGAACTCGGCCGCGCTAGCCGATTCTATGTTATTGGAGTTAAGCGATATTACTTTTGCGTATGAGGTTCATCAAGGAACGATCGAGCATTTCTCCATGACCGTATCCAGTGGAGATCGCATATCCATTACGGGTCAATCCGGCAAAGGGAAAAGCACTTTGATGATGATTCTTGCGGGGTTCATTAAGCCGGATGAGGGAGTGGTGTATCATTCAAAGCTTATTCAGCCCGAACTTCAAGGCATTGCTTACGTTCCCCAAGAGTCTGCCTTATTGAGCGGGACTATTATGGAGAATATCGTTTTTGGAAACGACAATAGGGATGAGAAGCATGTAATGCACATAATCTCCCTCGTAAACCTTGAGGACTTCATAGCTAAGCTGCCGGATGGACTTCATACGAATATCGGAGATAATGGAATCTTCCTGTCGGGCGGTCAAAGACAGCGGTTAGGCATTGCGCGTGCCCTGTATCATAGGCCAAAGCTGCTTCTTCTGGATGAGGCAACATCTGCATTGGATGAGCAAACGGAGCAACGGGTGATGGCGAACATCCATTCCTTCATGAAGGACGGCGCCGTAATCTTTATTTCGCATCGCAAAGAGAATTCAAAAGCTTATGCCACGAGAGTGATAGAGCTATAGCGGAAAGCGGGAGAACGCCTTAAATGAAAAATTTATTGTTCATTTCGCCGGTATTTCCCGACTCTAACGGGGCAGGAAGAGAGAAACGCGCCTATCAATGGATTCTAAAGCTTAGGGAAGAATATCAAATTCATGTGCTCGTGATTGGGATGGAAATGCCATTAAAGGAACATCCGGATCTGGATTTGATGGGGATCACGGTCATAAAAAAGAAATCGTCTATATTTGGCTGGGTCCCTGTAACACGCGCAGAGAAAATGCAGTTTAGGGAGCAATTCCGGAATGCTCGGTTTGATAAGATTTTATGTTTTCGCTTGTATTTAAAAGATTATGCCGTGTTTTTGAAGAACGTCACCGGCTGCACGAAAGTCGAGCTCGACTTGGACGATATTGAATCTACTACGCATTTGAAAATCGCGCATCTTTTTAGAAAATACGGTCATGTAAAGAGAGCCCTCCTCTTCTATCTCATGAGTTTGAACTTTAGGAGGAGAGAAAAAAGGATCGGGAATGATTTTCGAGACGTGTATCTTTGCTCGGATGACGATAAAGCCTTATTAAGCCAAAGGCTGAAGGGCGTTAGCTTTCATGTAATGCCGAATCGTATAAGCGGTTACCCCAGATCTCTTGCGTTGCCCAAGGATCGCTATCAGCTTCTTTTCATTGGCACTCTTGATTATTTTCCGAATGAAGAGGCCGTGAGTTGGTTTATCCAAGAGGTGCTGCCTCAATTAAGGGAGAGAAATAAAAGCTGGATCCTTCATGTAGTCGGGTACAGCGGCAAGAAGGCGTTCAGGGACCTGGTTAACAACACGCCCGGCGTTCATTATCATGGAAGAGTCGAGGATGCAGGAGAGATCTATTCGAAGGCTTATCAAGTGATTTCGCCTTTGCATGCAGGCGGAGGTACAAAGCTGAAAATAATCGAGGCCATGTGGTATGGGCGGCCTATTATTGCAACACAAGAGTCCGTATACGGACTAGGGTTGACCCCCTATAAGCATTACTTGCCTGCGGAAGACGCCGAAAGTTTTATCGCTTCCTGCGAACGGGTAGCAAGGGATGCCGAATTGGCAAACACGCTTGTAAGTCATGCGAGAGAGATTCTAATGGAGAAATATTATTTTTAGAAATTAGGGGGTGAGAAGGCTATGCGCCTGTTAGTAGATCCTGAAATCTTCTTTAACGGACGCTGCGGGATGGTTCGTTACTATAGCACGTTGTTTAAGGAATTGAAAAGAAGGGGGATTCATATTGATTTGCCTTTACTGCTGTCCGGAAGCGACTTCATAGAGGGTAAAATTCAATTCCTGGAACCGACGCGGAAGCACGGCCGGGGATGGAATAAGCTTAAAAATTTAATCGACAGAGCGTCAAAGCAGTGGTATCGATTTAAACTGAAACGCGGGTTTTATGATGCCGTTTTTATTACTTCGCCTGTATTCGAGGATCGCTTCTTAGCCTGTTTGCCGGATAACAAGCCATCGATGATGGTGGTTCACGACACGATGAGATGCGTATTGGGCCCGGACGGATTATATGATCCTTCCGGAAGCAATGCCGATCGGCTTGCCTATCTGATTCATCGTGTTTCAACCGTGGTTTCGATTTCGAATCAGACAAAGACGGATATTATATCCTTTACAGGTGTTGAAGAGGATCGCATTCATGTGATTTACACCGGAAATTTATTATGCCTTGACTCGGAGCGGCAGACCGCAGGTTTACCTGAACGATTTCTTCTTTTTGTCGGAGATCGAACAGGCCGAAAAAATTTCCGGTTCTTTGTCCAGGCCATAGCCCAATGGCTTCGCGAGGAGGAAGATGATCTGCATCTCGTCTGCACGGGACAAACGAATAAATGGGAGCAAGCGCTATTGGAGAAGCTCGGTATTCAAGAACGGGTAGTCTTTATTGATGCCCCCGATGATATCCTGGTCCATCTATATAAACGGGCAGTAGCAACTGTATTCCCGTCGTTGTATGAAGGATTCGGTTTACCCGTATTAGAGGCCATGTCACTTGGGTGTCCGGTTCTAACCTCAACAACGGGCGCCTTACAAGAGGTTGGCGGCCATGCAGTCGTTTATGCGGACCCCTATAATTCCAGCTCTATATTAGACGGCGTTAAAAGTATCGTAAACGACTCGGAGCTTAGACAGGAGCTTATTCGTGCGGGCTTGGCGCAGGCTGGGAAATTTACTTTATCGAACATGGCCGATTTATTCCAAAAAGAGCTTGAAGCCATGTGCGCAATCCGAACAGCAGGCTAGGGGCATAAAACAAGTGTATAGCTTATTGATTGTTGATGATGAACCCGAACTGACAGTCCCATGGACTTTTCCTATTCTTCATGAGGTTAGGGTATGGGCTCACGATCATTGCAATTGACGGCGGAAAGAGCAGGAACTTATAATTGACCTATGATAACGCCAATTTTATCCACAAAATTATTTATCCCTCCATTGCGGTCCAAAGCAGTGCTCCGCCCCCGCCTGATTGAACGAATGGACGATAGTTTGCAACGCAAGTTGACCCTCATTTCTGCTCCCGCCGGTTTTGGTAAAACGACGTTGATCGGAGAATGGGTCGCTGGTTGCGGGCGGCCGGTCGCCTGGCTGTCGCTGGACGAAGGCGATAGAGACCCCGCACGTTTTCTGACTTGTCTCGTTGCCGCCATTCGGACGATTGAGGCGAGTATTGGAGAAGGTGTATTTGCTATTCTCCAATCTCCTCAGCCGCCGTCGATTCCAATGATTCTGACGGCTCTGATCAATGAAATCACGGCCATTCCGATCGATTTCGTCCTCGTTCTTGACGATTATCATGTGATCGACGCCAAGCCGGTTGACGATATGCTCGATTTCCTGCTTGAACATCTGCCGTTCCGGATGCACCTTGTTATCATGACTCGCGAGGATCCGCGATTGCCGCTGGCTCGGTTGCGTGCCCGAGGACAATTAACCGAGCTGCGCGCCACAGACTTGCGATTTACCCGCACGGAAGCTGCCGGGTTTCTAAACGAGACGATGGGTTTAAACCTTTCTCCAGAACACATCGATGCCTTGGGAGCCCGTACCGAAGGCTGGATTGCCGGCTTGCAATTAGCCGCGATCTCTATGCAAGGACATCAAGATGCTGCCGGATTTATTCAATCTTTCAATGGCAGCCATCATTTCGTGCTGGATTATCTGGTTGAAGAAGTTCTGGAAAGGCAATCCGAAAGCGTACAGACTTTTTTGCTTCGCACATCCATCCTCGATCGCCTATGCGGCCCCCTGTGCGATGCGGTCCTGCTCGATTCCTCCTCGTCCGGTCAAGAAACCTTGAAAGATCTCGAACGCGCCAATTTGTTCATCGTCCCCTTGGATAACGAGCGGCGGTGGTATCGCTATCACCATCTCTTTGCCGATTTGCTCCGGCAGCGGATGAACCAGAACTCCACCTCGTCAACGGCGATAGAGAGAAGTGTGTCGGTGGCCGAATTACACAGACGTGCCAGCGCATGGTATGAAGATAACGGTCTGGAAATAGAAGCATTTAACCATGCCGCGGCGGCGGGCGATGCCGATCGTGCCGCGCGGTTGGTTGAAGGGAACGGTATGCCCCTGCTCTATCGCGGCGTGGTGACTCCGGTATTGAACTGGCTGAAGTCGCTGAGGAAGGCGTTTCTGGATGAAAGGCCGTCGTTGTGGGTGATGTATGCCTCGACGTTATTGATGGCCGGCCAACTGACCGGCGTCGAACGGAAATTGCAAGCAGCCGAAGCGGCTCTGCAGGACGTCTTGTTGGATGACATGTTGGACGACAAGACCAAAGACCTTGTCGGACTTATCGCCTCCACACGGGCCACATTAGCAACGTTAGCCATTACCGACCAATCGGTCGGAGCGGAGCGGAAGCTGCGAGCTGCCGAAGCCGTGTTGCAAAGTACGGAGCCTGACGACAAGACCCACGACCTTGTTGGACTAATTGCCCCTATAAGAGGTGTGTCGGGTAATAGTCAGCATTATTTGGAAACGATCGTACTCCAAGCACGCCGCGCACTAGCCTATCTCCACCCTCATAACCTGCCTGTCCGATCAGCGGCGGCATGGATGCTGGCGCGTGCCTATCAGCTTCAGGGAAATCGTGCCGATGCCGAGCAAGCCTTTATCGAAGCTATTGCGATCAGCCAGACGATTGAAAATAACATCATTACGATAGTCGCCACAATTGGTCTCGGCAACATACAAGAAGCCAATAATCAGCTCAGCATGGCGAACGAGACGTACAAGCGTGCTCTTCAACTCGTAGGCGATCTGCCGCTGCCGGTTGCCTGCGAAGCGCATCTTGGATTGGCCCGTATCTTGTTCGAGTGGAATGACTTGGATGCGGCCGAGCGCCACGCACAAGAGAGCATCCAACTGGCGAAGCAGTTACAGAACCTGGACAGTATCATCACTTGCGAGGAGTTCCTCGCTCGCCTAAGATTGGCCAAGGGAGAAAATGCTCAGCGACAAGTCCCGTTAACCCAATCACTTATCGAACCGTTGAGCGAGCGAGAGCTAAAAGTATTGCGGCTTATAGCGCAAGGACTCTCGAATCAAGAGATCGGCGATCGGCTTTTCCTCGCCTTGAGCACGGTTAAAGGGCACAATCGGAATATATTCGGCAAGCTGGGGGTTGAGCGGCGCACCGAAGCCGTTGCACGTGCCCGAGAGTTGGGCTTATTGTAGCCGTAGTCAAACAAAAACGACTTCGCCTTCCTTAGGGACGGGGGAAGTCATTTTTATTTTGTCAAAAACAATACCCGCAAAAACACCCATCCATACTTTAGTATCTTCGCGTCAATACCTTCATCCAGCTATAATGCAGTTGTATTAGATCCGGATCAAGGGCCATCTGGGAGGGATACACTCATGAAAGCGATCGTATGCAACAAATACGGACCGGCAAGCGTGCTGGAATTAAAAGAGGTAGCCAAACCGACTCCCAAGGACAACGAGGTATTGGTGCAGGTTCATGCAACAACCGTAACGCCGGGGGATACCCGAATTCGAAGCTTCAAAAGTCCGATTCTGATGTGGATTCCGATGCGATTGATCTTGGGCCTCACAAAACCAAGAAAACCGATTCTGGGCGTCGAGCTGGCCGGGGAAGTCCAGGAAATCGGAAAAAACGTTACCCGATTCAAGAAAGGCGACCCGATTTACGCTTTAACGGGATTTCGTTTGGGTGCCCATGCCGAGTATACTTGTCTACCTGAAAAAGGCGTCGTGGCGCTTAAACCGGCGAATATGACCTATGAGGAAGCGACTGCCGTTCCTTTTGCGGGAACGACGGCGTTGCACTTCCTAAGAAAAGGAAATATTGAGAAGGGACAAAAGGTTCTGATCTATGGAGCCTCCGGAGCGGTCGGGACGTCCGCGGTACAGCTCGCCAAGTATTGGGGAGCGGAAGTTACCGGTGTATGCAGCTCCGCTAATTTGGAACTCGTGAAATCTTTGGGAGCCGACAAGGTCATTGATTACACGAAAGAGGAATTTACGAACCGTGCCGAGCGTTACAATATCATCTTCGATGCGGTTGGCAAAGCTTCCAGGTCCCATTGCAAGAAAGCCCTAACGCCGAACGGGACATTCCTATCCGTTGAAGGGGACGGGATAGCGAAAGCACGCGCGGAGGATTTGGATTTCCTCAAGCAGCTGACGGAGTCGGGCAGGATCAAGCCGGTCATCGACAGACGCTATACGCTGGAACAAATTCCGGAGGCTCATCAGTACGTGGATGAAGGGCGCAAAAAAGGAAATGTTGTAATCACGATCGGGCATCCAAGCCGATAGGCCATCGTGTACTAGAACCACGGAATCTCCCTGACCGACTTGTACACCTCGGCGTTCAGCTTCGACTTCAGCACGATGAGCTGGTTGTTGTCCTCGGCGACGACGGCGACGGTACCGCTGCGGCTGCGCACGATGCGGATAAAATCGATAAACGGCTGCAGCGCGGCGTCTTGCGGCACCGGCGCTCTCTCCAGCACGATCACGAACTTGGCGTTATAGATATGCAGCAGTCCTTGCAGACAGCCGACCAAATAAGGCAAGGTGTGCTCGGTCACATATTTGTACAGCGTAAACATAACTTTGCCGCTATCGAGCGCGACTTCAAACGGCAAACCGAGCGCTTGCGGATCGCGAATCTTCTCGTGCGCGGCAGGCTTCAGTTTGCTCTTGTCCGCTTCCGGCACTTTGACGGGCTCTGCCTGTTCCTTCGGCACCGCGGCGGGTACAAGCGTTGCCGGCAAAATCGAGTTGATAACCTCGTTCACCTTCGTACTGGAGAATGGTTTGACGATATAATGCTTCGCTCCCAGCTTGATCGCTTCGTAGATCAGATTCCGCTGCTCCACTGAGCTGATCATCACGATGCGCGCCTGCGGATCGAATTCCCGGATCATGCGCACCGCTTCGATGCCGCTCATACCCGGCATCTGAATGTCCATCGTCACCAGATCGACGCGGCGGCTGCGGTACATGTCCAATGCATCCTCGACATTGACCGCCTCGCCGACGACTTCGTGTCCACTCTCTTCCAAGATGTCACGCAAGTCGCGCCGGATAATCGACGAATCGTCCACAATCAATATCATGGCCATACTGCCTCGTCCCCTTTTCATGAATTCCTATGAAATGTGTGGTACTGTGAACCGGAATACCGTGCCCTGCACGGTATCGCTGGCGACGGACACTGCGCCATGCAGCGTCTCGACCGCGTGCTTGACTGCGCTCAGTCCGAACCCGCGACCGGAAATGTGACTGACCGTGCGTCTGGTGGAGAACGAATCGTGGAAAATGAACATAAGCTGTTCTTCCCGCGAGGCTGCGTCGAATTCCGCTGCCGTGGCGAGTCCTTTGTCCAATGCGATGCGCCGGATGTCCGCTGTGTCGATGATGCTGCCGTCGTTGGCGATCGCAATGGCGATGTTGCCGTCCGCTGCGTCGATCCGGCACGAGATTGTGCCGGCCCTGGTCTTGCCGAACGAAGCGCGCACTTCCGGCGTCTCGATACCGTGGTCGACCATGTTCGAGAACACATGACTGAGCGAGCGGGCGAGTGGCAAATACCGCTCATGATCGACGACGAATTCGCCGCCTTCGATTGACATCGGGTAGACGGATTTGCCAAGCCTGTCGGCAAGCCGTTGCACG
Organism: Bacillota bacterium; assembly: GCA_023391635.1. Classification (GTDB taxonomy): domain Bacteria; phylum Bacillota; class Bacilli; order Paenibacillales; family Paenibacillaceae; genus Cohnella. The sequence goes on from JAEWAQ010000012.1 coordinate 176,998, forward strand.
TAGTCCGGGTAGATCGACAGCAGGTCACGCATGGGCTTGCAGCCCAGCCGCCGCAGTTCTTCGATAATTCGGGTCCCTTCGGCAGACGGGAATAGTTCGGCTATCATGCGCTGCAGCTGGACCAGCTTCTCCTTCTTCACGGACACCGTCTCCGACTCGTCGGTGAACCGGTCGCCGAGCATGTCGCGCAGCACCTGCATGTCCGCATCCAGCCAGCAGAAGCAGTCGATCGCGGCTAGCCATTCCGCGAATTCCCTCGGCATGTCCCCGTCATTGCGGTCGTCGGCCTGCTGTCGCCAATCCAACAGGCACGTTTCGAAGTCGTGAAGCCCGTCCACAACCGCCAGGAAATCCAACTGGGCCCAGTTGCCCTTAAATGTATGCGCATGACGCAACAGCTCGTCAATCTTGTCCGCCAGCGGCGCGTCGACCGCCATAATGGAGCGGATGCCGGTTGCTGCGAACAGCTTGTAGTCTTCGGTCAATTCTTTGAACATCGCGTAAAAAGTGACGACGCGTACAACCATTCGCAGCATGCGCCTCTCCTGCTCCATCGCCGCTTCGAGCCGTCGCCGGTCGCTGATGTCGGTCATGATTACCATAACGCGAGAGGGCATGCCGGCTTCGTCGTCGAGCTTCTTGAATTGCAGTTCCACGTGCCGGCCGTTGATCCGTACTTCGCCAGGCAGCAGCGAGAGCAGCATGTCTACCTGCACTTCGTCCCGCTCGCGAATGATCTGCTGCATCAGGTCCTCGAAAAATCCCTGCTCCGTCATATCCGAAGCGTAGATCAGCAAGGACAACGGCTGTCCCGCCAGATCGGGACCGAGCAGCCGCTCGCATTCGACACTGTACTCCGACATGATCAGCAAATCTTCGGCTACCGAGAGGAACCCCTGTCCTGCCTTGTCCAGCAGATTGCGGATCGCCAGTGTGCGCTGCTCCACCTGGCTTTCCAGCGTTATGTTCCACTGTTCCAACTGCAGATGCATGCGCTGCAGGTCGGTGTTCTGCTCGTTCAGCCGCTGCGATTGCTCACGCGTGCGCCGGAACAGCCGGGAAGCGAAATGTACGACATTGCCCGAACAGAAGACAACGATCAGAAGCACCGACAAATTGAGCGACAGATTGGCCGCTTCGTTGATTATGGCAGCCGCTGCTCCGAACCATCCCGGGAAACGGTCGCTGAGCAAAGCCAACGGTGCAGCGATCAAATTGATCAGGAAAAAACATGAGAAACCGTAGCCGAACCAGCGGACATCGGCGGCGTTGCGCTTGTTCCAGGCAGGAACCAGCAGACGCAGGCAGACTGCCGACGCGGCGGACAGCAGGATGGGATACGAGAAGGCGAGAACCGGGTTCAATGCGATGACGATGTCGGGCAGCCAACGAAGCGCCGCCGAATACAGGATGCTGCCAACGAGCATGCTCAAGCCGACGATCCGGAGCGTGCGGGCGAAGGGCGGATGCAGCACACGGATAAAATATTCGATGAAGGCGCAGATCATCAGCGCGGTTACAGGGCCGCTCGCATGCAACTGCACCGCGCTCAGATCGAAGAACAGATCAAGCGCCGGCAGCTCGAGCAGCAGCTTGAGCCCGATCGTCAGCGCGAACAACGCGAAGTAGACATTGCTTCTATGTTCACGGTTGATCGCGTGAATGCCGAGAGCGAGCAGGCCGAAGGAGAAGAACAGCGCCAGCACGATCATGCCGTTGATATGCTCGCGGACAAGTCCCATCTTCAGCTCGTCCAGGCTGCCATACTTGATCGTGCCAAGTTCGTTCATTAACAGAGGCGTGTAAATGCGCATCGTCAGTTCGAAAGGCTCTGGGCCTGGCGGAAGATGGACGAACAGCGGCCGGGCGCCTTCGATTGCGAACGAATCGCGGGTCATGTCGCCATTGCGGTGGATCAGGATACCGTCGACATAGATTTCAAAATGATAGTTGACGCCTGTCATCATCAGATAGGAGTCTTGTCGGATGCCGGGCATCTCGCTGCGAAGCCACGTATATTCGCCCGGCCAATACGGCTGGTTCACTTCCTTCAGACGCTCGAACGGCAGCCATTCCACCGAATCGCCGATGCGGAAAGCTTCCCACGCCATTGCTTCGGCTCCCGGTTTGAACAGCGGCTCCTTCCCGTTATCCTCGGGCGTTCTCGAATAGTTGCCGCCGACCGGCATTTCATCCCGCGGCTGGAGTGGCGGCGCTGGCTGCAGAGCCGCGGCGTCCGCCGTCCATGCGCACCCCAGCAATGCTGTTCCGACAGCGGCAACAGCCAACATCAGGCGAACCGATCTTGCGCATGCGAATAGAATCATGGGACACTCCCTATGCAATCCGTCGATGTCCTTTATTTTACATAAACTTGGTGAAAATTTGGTGAAATTGTCGGAGAGTGTCCGCGGTTTGGATGATGAGTTATTCTTTCGTGCTTATAGGGAATTCCGCACCGTAAATGTGATGCCGGTCGCCGCGCCCACGATTTGTCCTGACGGTAGAATCGGTCGAAAATGCGTGGCAGACGCGGGAGGTGTCGGTCCGCTGATGCGTAACACGAATGAGGCGAAATTTTCAGTCCGCCGTGGTGCAAGTAATTTCGCCTTTGCGTTGATACGTAGGAACTTTATCATAAGTGACGGCGAAAAATAAGGGTGTTGGAAGAGCTTAGAGAGTTGTCAGAGTGGTGTAAGAAATTACTATATAAATGTGCTTATCCCTAGATTTGGAGTCGTGGGAGATTCTTGCATGGGGAAATACGACATTGTTTTCCATTTTCATGGTATGATTGAGGCAAGCCTTGATTTTGACGATGAGGTTATGAATGTAATACAAGCCTACTGAAAATGAAATTAGATAATCAGATTAATGGTGGTGAAGCAAGTGCCGACATTTACCTGTGAATTTTATCTAGCAAGTGATTCAAATTTAAGGAATACCCTTACCTGTCATTTTTCGGATTGGGAGATCGGACAATTTGGCACACTTTACAGCGAGAATTTATTGCTTTCATTAGGCAGACATTTCACCTTGTATACAACTGGGGCGACTGGCGGCTTTGAAATTATTAGAAATACATACATAGGAAGACCAGTGGGCAGGTTTGACATGTTAGGTTTAAAAAGAAAAGCTCCTTTAGTATCGGGCAATATCGGAGAGGCATTAGCAATGCCTGCACTTACTGCATGTTGTAAAGTACCTATTTACAGAATGCCTTTTCAGAGATTCCGTTCATCAGCCAAATGTCCAGATTATAGGTTTCAGACAGTTCCTCGTCTATTAAGCTTTCTCTGGAAACTACCCAGATCTACATTTTCAAGTTTTCCGGATGATCTACCTATGGAAGTAAAGTCCCATTTGGGTAATAGCCAAAAGTATCCTATAACAGCATTGCATCAGTTGAAAAGTTATTGGAACGAGTGTGCGGCAAACTACCCTAAAGGAATCGGATTTGGAATCATTTCTAGAGTTAATCTCAAGACCAATGTAATAAGGTACTTCTTATTTATCCCAAAGGGTGGTGTGGCAAACCCCACCATATTAAACGCGAGATATAAGAGCTTTTACGATAAACCAGGGAGGTATTTTGAAGTATGAAAGATAAGTCAATACCTTTACTTAACAATAGTTTATTAATGCACTGGGTTGCAGACTATGAAAAAAGCATGAGATTGATCGAGGAGGCAGAGCGCGTACTTAAGGAAGTTGGATTGGATGTCGAACTTATTCCCCAAAAACTTGCAACCTGGTCAACTGACGAGTATTCCGAAAATGTAAGGGAGGATACGTTGCTCTCAGTCGGTAATGAGAAAAAAGAGATTAAGACAAAAAGAGAAAAGGTAAACACGAGGGAGCAGTTGATAGCAACTCAAGCAAGTAGATTATATGAGCTTTCAGAGAAAAAAGCCAAGTCGATAGACAAGAAAAAAAACATCAAACAAAACGAGGTCGACCCTATTGTCACGTCTCATTCAGAAAGGTTGTCATGTTTATCCATAAGAACAGATATTCTAAATTATGAAGTTAGATTGGTAGTAGACGGTAGATTCAAATGGCGCAAGAAATCCTTTGAAAACATTGAATTAGATGGATTTTATATAAGTTGCATCTCTAACAATAGTCACGAATCAGTATTTCACATAGAAAATCGTCTTCTCTCTGGAGTTATATACTTTTCGAGTTTAGGGCTTGCTGAGGGGAGGTTTTATGAACAAGAAGGTGTGCGGGCTCCAGACAGGAGCGAGTTGTTGATAATAATAGTTAAAAGTGTTGCTCAAAAAGTATTCGGTATAAATTCCAAAATATAATCCCTCAAGGTTTCTATCAGGGTGAACCAACACATAAGGACTTCAACATCTATTGCTTCTGCAATTTTTGCGATATTTTCAAGGGAAGTATTCCACCATTTTGGTATAACCAGCCGTTCATAGGATGATGGAAGAAGCACTGTTTTTATGAATCGACAGCGGTAGAATGTGAAAATGTATATAATACGTTTTAATTTGTGGGTGCGACAAAACATTATCTCATTAAAGCGTCGCGCAAATCGCTGTATACTTCAATTCCCTTTAGCTCCTCCCGCAATTTTGAGGATTTCATCCATCTCTTCGCTAAGGTCCTTCCAGCGATACAAGTCAATGGGATCATCCAATTCGCTTTCGGACTCGGTGAAAGCTTCTTGATACGACTTTTTTCCGTACTTGAGTTGAAGTTCAGCGATCTCCTGATTGATTTCGAAGAGACGCTCTTCGGGGGATTGTTCCAACTTTTTCTTCTTTTGGTAGTTCATCTGCATGCGAATGGAGTATACAGGATCACGCATTAATTCGATTGCATGTTTTGGAATCTTGTTTTGTGAACCATTATTCATGCATTCCAAACCTTGCTTGACATATTTATTCAACGTCACTTTAGAAATACCCAACATCTCGGCAGCATCTTTGGGCTTTAACAAATAGGAATCATGGTAATTAAATTCAATTGATGATCCGCCAAGGTCATAGTACCAAGTTTCGAAATCCACTTTGAGTTTCCCAAAGTCCAAATCACTTGCCGGGAAGTGCATGCTGTTCAATCGCTCCAACCATTTAAATAAATTCTTTTTATGCTTGGAAGAGATGAGATAGTCTGAAGTATACTTGAACTCTTCGTTACTTATTTTAATCCCCATAAGTTTGTCAGGGAAAAGCGTTGATAACAACGCAAGGATTTTCGTGAAAATATAGTCCGTTTCTTTTTCGATATATAGTTCATTTTTTTGCTCAAAAGCCAGTTCTATTTGACGGTGCGCATACTCATAGAATACTTTACTCATCTTTATCAACTCCTTGCCTCCATTCTACATCAAGTTTATGAATTTTAAATAACGTTAATTGTTATTATTGGCAAAACGTTAACCCCTCGTACATTAACTTATGCGGTCTCCATCTAAAATAGCAACCTAGGGGAAGCAAATGCCGTGTGACGTTCTTGTTGGTTGAGTCTTTGAATACGAAGGACCGCTGGCTGAAACAGAAAATGTCCAAGTCTTGCTCTTTTGGGAGGAGAAATTGGACAACTCGCGTACTCCATTCTGTATCCTGTGCACGGATCTGAGTCTGAATGTCGTGACCATTCTGGCTTATTACCGAACGCGCTGGCATATAGAAACGGGCTATCGCTACTTAAAAGAGTTGCTCGGATTCGATCAGTACCGGTTGCTTTCGTTTCAAGGCATTTCTCGCTATTGGACCATTCAATTTCTTGTGCAAAACTTGTTGGAGTTCCAGCGGCATGCATGGTCTACATCTCAAAGCAGGATGACGCTTGGAGATGTAGAGAGACGCTTCCGTTACGAGCAGACAGGGCAAATGATTCTATACGTTTACGAACAAGCCCTAAAAAACAAGCCATTGTTCGACGTACTTCGCGAGTTGAACGGTCTGGATAATCGCGTTAATCACTCATACTACCAGTCTGTCCATATACGGGGTATGACCTATGAAATTGCGACAGTCAAGTAAGAAATTTAGATCAGTATTATATTAAAAAAAATGAAGGGAAAAATCGGTTATCTGGAGAATTAAATAATTAACAAAGATTTGGGTGTTAGGTGGGGCGGTATGGACGATTATCCTTCTGCTTTTATTAGTAGGTGCTTAGATACAAAACGGTTACACACACAAGAAAGAAAAATAGCAGCAATGCATTTAGGCGGTATTGTAATTGAATGTTTTTTGAAAAAAACGTGCTTCATCTACCATGGAATATCTAAATGGGGAGATGTAAGTGTTCGAACTAGAACTATTGTGCAAAATCCCAAACATAGGATTTCAAATGCAATAAAATTAATTAGCAATTTGCATATGAGGGCTAATGCTAGCCCAATAATCATGAACGCAATAAGAAAAGTCCAAGAACCGTGTGGTCAGGATTATATATTGTGGAGATATCAAGGTGTGGAACCAAGTCAAGTAGACTTCGATGACTGGTATAACTCCTATAAACTATTGCTAAAATGGTTAATACTTCAATCAAAAACCATATGAGAAGTGGTGAGAAGATAAAATGAGTAACAAAAGAGAATTAGAAAAAAAAATAACGGACTATTTTGTTACTAACCAAGAGGAATGGACACAATTGGATTTTTCTCCAACGGGATTAATGAACGTTACAATTGTTAGTAATCGCTTTTCTGGCATGACTCAGTTAGAGCGAGTAGATGTTTTAAACGAGATTATTGGCGGTTCAAATGAATATGGGTTCATATACTTATTCACGGTTGGAGAAGCAACTGAACTAGAGTTGGTTTCATTTTCAACAAATGAGGAAAATTTACTTCCTAGGACATGGGGTGAGTTAGCAAGTGTTGTCCAGAATAATAATGATCTAAACTCAAATCTAAAAATAGAACCACTTAACAATGAAACTAGAACGGTAGCATTTTATTCTTACAAGGGTGGCGTAGGGAGGACAACTGCGCTTATTCATGTTGCTGCTATCCTTGCTAGAAGGGGCAATAAGGTATTATTAGTGGATTTAGACTTAGAAGCACCTAGTTTACACATGCTATTTAAAAAAATGAATCCATCTCCCAAATTTGGGGTTGTTGATTATTTATATGAACGTGCCTATTCGCCTGTAAACCAATATAATATTCATATTTCTGATGTCTTTGGTGAAATGCATTTGGAAAATACACCGGGGAGGTTATTCGTAATTCCTTCTGGTAAAATTAACTATTCATATGTATCAAAAGTCGATGAACTACGAGTTGCGGCACTTCGTCAAAAGAATATTTGGAACAAGTTCAAAAATGATGTTATTGCACAAATTCGTCCAGATATTATCTTAATTGATACAAGGACAGGGATAAATGAGTGGGGGGCATTTTCATTACTTGAAGCAGCAGATGACATTATTCTGTTTATGTATCCCAATGAAGAAAACTTTGAAGGGCTTCGACTAATTTCAGAGGGGCTTGAGGCATTAAAAAGTGTTAAAAAGACTTTGAACTATGTATTAACAAAAGTTCCATCTAATAAAGACGGTAAAAAGAGAGCAGAACAATATTGGGCAAGAATAAATGCATCTCGAGTAGTAGATGATCAATTTAGAGTTAACGAAGAGGTAGAAGAGTATAAAAGTGGTGAAAATGAAAGTGAAATTGAGAATGATGAGAATCCAATTGTAATACACTATAATTCAGATATTGCTCTTTCAGATTCTTATCCTGTTGATCATCTTATTTCATTATATGCACCAGTTGCAAATCTTATTGATGAAGAGACCGAACAAAACAAACTTAGGGTAATATTATCTGGAACTAATAGATGGCAAATTATTGAATCATTAGAATTTGAATCTGTAGATGCAAAAGATGAGCGAAATGACTTGAGCAAAGTTTTTCAAAAGACTTCCGATTTTGAAAAATTTGTTGATGAAAACACTGCAGTAGTTCATGGACAAAAAGGGACAGGTAAGACAGCATTATACTGGATGCTTTTGAAGTATTTCGAACAGTCTAAACGGCTTTCTAAAGGTCGACTAGATAAGGTAGTAGCTGTATCAGGACATGGACATTTTTCCGCTAGACCAATGAAAGAAGAGTTTCGGTATTTCTATGAGAAATTAATGAAAAATCTTCCTTGGGAAACATTTTGGAGATCCTATGCAGTGATTAGGTTGTATATAGAAAATAAACTTCCTCCATTTCGGCAAGAGAAATATTCCACAATATACAATAATTTGAGAAAATTGGGTAAAAGTAATAAAAATTGGACGAACGAGCACACAAGCTTACTTCTGGAGTTAGCTTCTAGTTTAGATTTAAATATTCTTATTAAAGATTATTTGATTTATATAAATGATGAGTTCAAAAAGAAAGATCATTGTGTTTGGTTATTGTACGATGATCTAGACGAAGATATACAAGAAAGAAGCCTTTATCAATTTGATGCATTAGCAGGGTTATTTTATTTTATTCGATCAATTGATGGTCAAAAACTATCCAATATAAAATTTAAAGTTTTTATTCGAGAAGATATTTGGGAAAGACTCAATTTTACAAATAAGAGCCACTTCAATGGAAGAGATGTTCTACTACAATGGTCTAGAATTGACTTTTTACGATTAGCTTTACGCCAATCACTGTATTCAGAGCAATATAAAGAATTAGTAGATAAGTTTTTCCCTGTGCAAGATATTGATAATGCTTCCGAAGAAGCCATTTTGAGCGCTCTTCAAATTCTTTGGGGGATGAGAAGAGAGAAAAATAGAAATTCAAAATACGTGGGTAGATGGGTGCATGAGAGGTTGACAGATGCATCTGGAACCACATTTCCACGTGTCCTAGGATTGTTATTAAGTGCAGCTAAAGATCATGAACTCCAATACGTGAACCAAGTACATGTAACTTCACCAACCGATAGACTGCTAAGAAGTCAATCATTAAATGCAGGATTAGTTCAAGCAGCGAAACATAGAAGCAACGAACTTAGGGAAGAGTATCCAGAATTAGAACGTGTCTTTAATAGGTTGTCCAACTTCCCAGATGTTTGCACCAAAAAAGAATTGGAAACATTATTTGCAGAAGGTTCCAGACAGGATAATAGTACATTAGAAGATTTTATTGCTACAATTAAAAGCATTGGATTAGCTAGTGAGGATTTTGTAAAAAGTGAAATTCAATATAGATTCGCCGATATGTATGTTCATGGTTTTGGAATGAAGAGAAGCCATGGTAGAAAATTATAACTCCCTTCTAGGCACCCAGTTTGGGTGCCTGCGGTTTAAAAGGATAATTAAAATTTGCTCAACCATATACGGTGAACTGTATCATATGTAACGGCAGATTGCTTATTTGCGATCTTAGCCCTCTAAATCAACCAAGTCCAAAATCTCCCGAACATCATCGACATGAAGAACTTCCGCGATTTTTTCAATGTGTCGGAAGTTGATATTTTGACGCTTGCCGTTTGAAAGTTCGCTTAGGGCAGCATGACGAATATCCGTGAGCCGAGAAAGTTCTCTTAGAGAAATCCCGTGTTTCTTGAGCAGCTCGGGGATCTTCACAACAACCGTTTTCTCCACCTACCTCACGCCTCCATTACCAGTTGACTATACGCAAAAACGTACCATATAATAAATTTCAATATGGTACGTGAATGCGTAACGGGACCGTTGGAGGTTAGCATGAAGAATATCCAGCTGAAATATGTGAAGATCGTCCGCTTGAAACTAATCCGCGAGGCGGGATTCTTTACGCAGCCAAGGGTGGAATCTCCGGAGGATGCACATGAGGTGTTCCGGCAGTTTCTGGCGGAGGAGATGGACCGGGAGCATCTTGCTTTATTATGTCTGGACACGAAGCATAGACCGACAGCCATTCAGATCATCGCCGTGGGAACGCTGGATAGTGTGCTGATTCATCCGAGGGAAGTTTTCAAGACGGCTCTACTCGCCAATGCAGCTACGATTATCTGTGCTCATTGGCACCCGAGTGGAGACCCGGCGCCGAGTCCGGAGGATTTGAAGATAACGTACCGACTGATGCAAGTCGGTGAGCTGATGGGGATCAAACTACTAGATCATTTGATTCTGGGAGCGGACGGTTATTACCTCAGCATGAAAGAGAGCGGTATAATGGAGAGCATGAGCACGATCAGGAGAATCGGAAAATAAACACCACCAGCATATTAATATCAAATTGACGCGTATAGTCTATTCAGACATCGGAGCGAGAAGCGGGGAAATGGTCATGAACAGATCAATTCCGCCGTAGGGGGTGGCTAGATGCGTTGGAAAGAAGTCCAAGAGCGGTTTCCTAAGGAGTGGGTAGTTTTAGAGGCCAAGAAAGCCCATTCGGAAGGCGGACAACGATATATCGATGATGTCATCGTTATCGACTCGTTTGCGGATTCAACGTCTGCACTGCGCCGCTACAGTGAATTGCATAAGGAAGACCCGTGGCGTGAGTATTGTTTTTTTCACACATCACGTCCAGAACTAATCGCTAGAGAACGTTACGTTGGCGTTCGGGGGCCGCGATGATTTACACAGAGGATTATGGTCTTGTTTGGATATTGACTTAGCACATGGCTTTATGATAGATTTTTTTCAAATGGAACAAGAGTGAGGTGAGTGCGATGGTTACCTTTCAGATCATGATCAATAAAACGAATAAAGGTGTTTCATCGCGCTCATCTACAGGCGGAGGCTTTCTTTAGGATTAGCTGAGGAACGTGTTGTTTTCACGAACATGTTTTCAGTGAAGAGCCAAGACCGTGGTTAGATGATGCCATGGTCTTTTTTTGTGTTCAAAAATATGAAAAGGGGAAGATGACCTTCAACAGAATTAGAATTGGCTACAGCGAACGACTTGAAACGTTCAAGCCGATTTTACGGGAAGCCTATCAAGCCGTATATAACTATCAGTTGGATCGTTCGCATGAATGTGAGTTGCAAATGCGCAAGGCCATTGATGCAACAAGGGAAACCTTGGAGTTGTTCGCTAACCTTATGCCCTACGCAAAGAGCAAATATATATTTGCCCTGCGAAGACTGGATGAAATGGCTTCATTCGATCTCATTATGTGTTTCGATCAAGCGATCTTTGAGATGCATGTATGGGAGACGCTTTCTGCATTAGGGATCAAGCATGGCGAATGGTCGAAAAGCAACCCATGGAGCAAGGAGCTTCGCGCGTTATTGGATGAACGGCAAGCGGTCCACCAAAGGGAAAACAATGCGAATGCGGAAGAGGAGTTCTTGGTAAGCGGCAATACCGCAAGCAGAGGAAGTGTTCAAGGACGGGCTTGCATCGCCTTGGATAAACAACACTTTCATAAAATAAAAGAAGGAGATATTCTGGTTACAACGATGACGACCCCCGACTTTATTGAAGTGGCCCACCTGATTTCCGGTATTGTTACAGATCGTGGCGGAGTGGTCTGCCATGCAGCGATTTTGGCCAGGGAGTTCAAAATTCCGTGTGTTGTGGGGTGTCAAACTGCAACAACGGCCATCAAGGATGGGAATCAAATTCGTTTGGACGCGACAGCAGGCATTGTAATGGGAGTGAGCGAATGAATCGCGGGCGATACTTGGTGTCGTTAGAGGATGCGTCAGATCCGTTTAAGTACGGAGGCAAAGCGGCACAATTAAATCTCGCACTTCAACATAAGCTGCCCGTACCACAAGGATATGCGATTTCCGATTCCCTGCTGGATCAATTTGTATCGGGAGATCTCTCATTTGAAAGCGAGCTGTCTCGGGTTTTGAATGAACTGGGACCGATTGCGGTAAGATCGTCCGCTGTCGGTGAGGATAGTCAACACAGAAGCTATGCAGGCCAATACGTTTCCTTCTTAAACATAGACACGAGCCCGGCGGTTGAAAAAGCGATCATTGCTGTTCGTGAATCTGCTTTTTCCAAGAGAGTGAAGCTTTACAATGAAAGGTTCGGGATCACAGATGCACCCAAGATGGCAGTTATTCTTCAACAAATGGTTGCTGCCGAGGTGTCGGGGATTCTTTTTACGCAAGACCCTGTCTCTAAAGCAGACGAGATGATCATCGAGGCCAGTCAGGGGCTAGGGGAATCGGTTGCGTCCGGCCAAGTGACACCTGATTTTTTTCGATTAAGCATGGCTGGCCAGGTTATTGAACAGAAGTATGGTAATGGAGTCGCTCCTTCCGCATGTCTGAATGAAGCAGAACTTCAAAGGATTCATTCGTTAGCAATTCGTTGCCAATGTCTATTTGGCAAAGGGCTTGATATGGAGTGGGCATTCGATCAACAAAAGCTCTACCTGCTCCAATGTAGGCCCATAACCTGTTGAGTGTATTTACACGGAGGGATCTGCGGTTATGAACGTATCAGATATCCGGTACGAATGCTTGAGTGAAAAAGATTATGATGCCGCCAGAGAATTGTTAAACTGTGACGTTGACGCTGGTGAAGATATCCTTCGAGTACTTGCTGAAGCACCGCAATTGTTTATTACCGCGTTTATCGGCGATCAGCTTGTTGCACTGGCCCAAGTGAACGAGCCTGAACCTCAATCGTATCTAACTGTATTCGTTGCTCCACAATTTCGCAGGCAAGGAATCGGTACTGCAATGGTAAAGTATGCTGAAAACAAATTGCGGGCGGGCGGAACGCAAAAAATCAGGAGTTCCTTTCGTGCCGGTCATCAATCATCCACTACGTTTGCGCATAAGCTCGGTTATGACCGGTACTTTTCATCGACATACATGCAGCGAATTGGAGACCCCTTTCCCTTGGAGGAACTTCCTGTGAGGGGATATAGGGACGAAGACTATCTCGCCAGTCAACTGCTGTATGCTGTATCTTTTCATGAAATGCGCGTCCGTGTCGGGTGTTTTCCCGATTCTGTGATTGCCCAGCCAAGTGAAAAAGAACGAAAAGCATGGAAAGAGGACGCGGAAGACCGATTTGTCTACGAAATAGATGGGGAAATTATCGCTTATAGTCACCTTAGTGGCAATGAACTCAGCAGTATTTCCGTTCGTACAGATTTTCAGGGGCGTGGGATCGGAAGAAAGTTTGTTATGTATTTATGCAACGAGATCTATCAGCGTGGCAACACAACCGTCGACCTCTGGTGTGTCGTCGGGAATTATGCCAGGAATCTGTACGACAGCTTGGGATTCAAGGAAAAGTATATAATGGATTTTATGGGGAAGACGCTATAATCTGTCGTTCGAATGCCAGACACGTCAGCGCTGTCTGCGGACTAAGCGAACGGGCAGGTTATTTAATGATAATATCATGCTCATAGACCTTCGTAGGCCGGCCCCATGTGAAAGTGGTCAGACCGACCTCGCGGAAGCCATACTTTTCGTAATAGCCGATCTCGCCTGTGGTGAGGTAAACAATCTTGAAGCCAAGCCGCCCGGCCTCCTTTCGTGCGTGTTCTAAGAGCAATTTGCCGTAACGGTTGCCCCTTTCATCGGGGTGCACCAATAAAGGTGTAATCCATGGGGAGAGGTCATCGCTCAGAACTTCTTCCTCATGAACATTCGGTTCATGTGCGAGCAACCCTTCCCATCCGTACACTCTTCCGGTAACGACTTCTTTTTCATGAAGCCCGGTCCAACCGATAACTCTGTTGTCTTTTAACATAAAATATCCTTGTGGAAAGAGTTCGGCACTTGCCAACACTTCCACGGGATTTTGTGATGTAAACTCGTTGAAGTGTTCCATAAGAAGTGCCTGGCATTCATTCGCCAATTCGGGGTGTTCACGCAAGGATAAAATCTGCACCCCGTAATCTACCGTATAGCTTCTGCAGTACTCGGTTTCCGTTTCCGAATAGATAGAAAAACCAAGCTTTTGATATAATCGCCCTGCTGCATGGTTCTCTTTGCGATGGTTGATTCTGATGCGGGGAACATGATACTTGCGAATGAGATCATTCATTATCAAGCGTATGGCTTTTTCAGCAATACCCTGACGTTGAAATCGCTCATCTACCATCAGCGGACTAATGTATCCACTGATACCGTCCTCATCCACCCCGCCGCCAATCAAGCCCGCATATTCATCGTCGCGCTTAATGGCGAATAGCTCGTTGTGTTCCTCGTATCGGCTGATCCCAATCCAGTACACATTAGGAATAGGAAATATTTGCTTTTGTTCTTCTGAAACGGACAATCCGCAGACCTTCAACCAGTTATTAACATCTAATGGCTCAATGGTTATATTCATCTAAATATTCCTCATTTCATGGATTTTTTGCAAGGTGTTAAGATAGGTTGACTTATCTTCGAGAGACTCCGCGAATTTATACCACTCCACAAGCCTGTATCCGAACATAGCAAGGATGAGTTCGTGGACACAATGATCGGAGATAGGGGACACATCCACGTATTCCGAAAAACCCCTGTAATAGGCCGGAATGCATTTGCGGTAGTATTCAACCATATGACAGACATCTGCTTCATCCGCTATTAAACTCGCAATGTCCTCACCCACGTACCCCCATCCGGCGGTATCCCAATCGATGAGTACGATTCTATTGTCCGAGTAGAATATGTTTGCCACCCAAAAGTCTCTGTGGCACAGCACGATGGGCAGCTTTTCGATGCGACTGAATATTTCATCCGCATTGTTATCCAGGTCTATGAGCATTTTACACAGATGCTTCGGAATTTCGCAGTCATCGGAGCGTACGTAATCGTACACAACCTTCCATGACCGATGACGCAGATAGAAGTTTTTTACGAAATCGACCTTGCTTAGATTGGTCAAATTCTGTAATAGGTCAGGTTGCTCGGCATACAGCTTGCCTTGATACCGCCCCAATTCCTCGGCTGCACGTTCATACATTTCGGCGGTCAGATTTAAGCCTGACACACCCTCGATATATTCCATCCATAGCTGGATCTCATCGCCGTCCATCTCCGCGTGATAGTATTCTGGCCAGCGGAGCGAATCTGTGAAAGACTTGCCGAAATCCGATGCATAAAGGTCGTATTCCCTGCGCCATGAATCAGGGTCGCCGTGGCGTTCCCATTTCTTCTGTGTTTTCCAAACCACCTTGTACGGCAGATTCTCACCGTCGGAGGTTTCAGCCATGCCCATTACAAGCCGAACATCTCCTAATGTCCCGCCTTGCAGTGGCTTCGTTTGATACTCCGCGCGGCTTATGGTCTTGCCAAGTAGTTTACTCAACACGAGCGCCAGTATTTCGGGCTTTACATCCTTTTCATCATGGTGGTCGTTCATTTCTTAAATCCTCCGTTTTTCTTAAAGTGTGACATAACCTTTCATGAGAAAGCGATGGAAAGAATAGGTATAAGCAAATTTTATTGATTTTTGAGCAGCTCGGGGCTCTTCAAAAAAGCCTTTTCTATCTTTCATAATGGGGGGTTGGCTTTGGGGACGGATATATAATCAAGGAGAACTCCAGCTTGAGAGAATGCATTATTTTTCTTAACCTTGGATATACTTCGGATATACAGGATTAGAAGGATGTGATATGATTGATTCAAGAGCACAGGAGGGGACTGGTGCATGTGGCAACAACAACCATAGGCAAATGGGGAAACAGCATGGGAGTCCGCATTCCACAGGAATTTTTGGAAACCGCACATTTAGGTTTGGGAGCAAAAGTCGAAATTCACTTAATCCCTGAAGAAGGTATCTTGTTGAAACCCTCGCACCAGAGAAAACATAAATCCAACCGAGAGCTGCGTAAGCTATTTCTTTCTATGCGTGGCAAAAACAAACCGGAAATGTCGCAAGGGATTCTTATTGACGATTCGGTGGGAGATGAAGAATTCTAATGACGGTCACAGGAACCGTAGAACGGGGCAGCATTGTGTGGTTTAATCACCACCCGACCAAAGGCCATGAACAAAATGGCTACCGGGCCTCAATCGTTATATCAGACGGGATAATCGATCCTTCGTTGAACCAGATTGCATTAACAGTTCCGGTGACGACGCAAATCATGGGACACACATTTGAATTTCCGGTTCCCCCGGGTATTAAGACACCGGGAACATACACATTGCCTTCACAAAATCAATTTTCGGAATTGACTGGCGCCGTCCTGATTAATAATATCAGAACCTTCGATCTTGCGGCGAGGAATGCTATTGTAATCGGCAAGGTTGACCCGGAATCTGAATTTTTCGAGGGTATTATTGATCGCATAATGGCAATAATCTCCTACCCTGAAGATGATGAGGGAGAATGGGACGACGAAGAGGCATAATGGATTAATAAGCGCGGATGGGATCCTGCACTCTGGCACCCGATTGGGTGCCTATCAATCTCGCCTATAGAGTGATATGAAGAACCGTACCGTAAGTAACGGCAACAGTCTTTACGCTTTATACCATGGTGTGTTTTTGACGCCATTCCGTGGGACTGACTCCGAACTTTTTTTTGAACATGCGACTGAAATAATGAATACTAGGATATCCGACGGCTTCGGTTATTTTCTGAACAGTCATGTTCGTCGAGTATAAATAAGAAGTTGCAGCACTCATTCGCAATTCATTCAAGTACTGCTGAGGGGAAAATCCAGTAATTTCTTTAAATAGCCGGCTGACATAGGATTGTGCATATCCCGAGCGTTCTGCGAGTGTTTCGAGGGAAATATCCTCTGTGAAGTACATCTCCATATGACGGACTAGTTCATAGATGTCTTGATGGGCAGACCATTTGTCGTTGTGAGGTTCAGCTGTCGATGATCCGCTGATCTCAGCCTTATTTACATGGATATATTGATCGATTAACAATAGAAGCTTCTGGATGTCGCAAGCCAGCAATTGCTGCATTGGTACTCTCGCATTGCGTAAACCGTTCGAAGGCAACATACTTTCGATCGAGTGAATTACGCTTCTTATCGGATCCAGTTGAGTTTCGTTCCAATTCAAAGAAGCTTGAGCACGATTCCATAGGGCAATGGAAGCAGAATCCGGGGCGTAATTACTTTGAAGCAGGCGCATTTCGATGAACCAGCATTGCAAGGTTGAGGAGATCTGGCGAATCTGATGAGGAGAATGAGGCGGGAAGATGAACAAGGCCGGCCCATTCACCGAGTAGGAATGCCCGATCCAATGAATCGTCACTTCACCGGAGGAGATGAATAGAAGCTCGTGAAAAGGATGAATGCCGCCGCCGATGATCTGACTACTGTAGCTTGAATGGAATTGTTCGAATTGTCTGATATACACGGAATTTCCACCCCACGTTTCACAACGCTGCTTATCAATAAATATATCGGAAGTCTTAGTTAAAAGTAAACGTATTCAACTGGATCAGCAGTGGCAACTGATCCCAACTGGAGACGGCTACTACAAGATCAAGAATAAAGTCAACGGACTCGTCATGATCTCACTCTGTAATTCTGTTCAGGATATTGCAAACAAGCCCGATTCATGCCGATGAATCGGGCTTTTCTTCATGTGTCCGTATAGTAGATATGATAAATACCGGCCGCGGGAGGGCTGATAGAATGAAGGAAACCATTGAAAGGAGAATGTACCCTATGATAGCCAATTATTCTGTCATTCTATCCAATGTCGGTTCCAGTTCGGATCGCTTTGTTCCTTCCGGATACGGTCGTCCATTCAGCATTGCCGAGCTGTTCGAGAGGGTAGCGAATATCAAGGGCGTTAACGGGGTTGAATTGGTGGGCACCTGGCATGTAACGGAGCACAATGTGAAGGAACTGAAGGGATATCTGGACCGCTACGGGTTGAAGCTGGTGTCGATTATTCCCGATCACTTTGGACAGATCAAGTGGAAGAACGGCAGCTTCTCTTCCAAAGATTCAGCGATCCGCAAGCAGGCTGTCGCGCATACGAAGGAAATGATCGACGCCGCAGTCGAGCTTGGGGGGGACCTGGTGTCCTTGTGGCCAGGTCAGGACGGGTATGATTACCTGTTCCAGGCTGACTATATTCAGGAGCGGGATTGGTTCTCCGAAGGAGTTAAAGAAGTGGCACAGTATCGTCCGGACTTCCGGATCGCGCTGGAATACAAGGTGAAGGAGCCCCGCACGCACAGTTACTTAAGCACCGCCGCCAACGCCTTGCTAATCTGCCAAGAGACGGCCATGCCGAACGTCGGGGTCACAATCGATTTCGGTCATGCCCTGAACGCCTACGAGACGCCGGCGGAATCGGTTGCGCTGCTTAAGAAATACGGAGATAAGCTGTTTCACGTTCATATGAATGACAACTATCGCCATTGGGACGATGATATGATCGTCGGCAGCGTTCATACGATCGAGACGTTGGAGTTCTTCTACTGGTTGAAGCGGACGGAATATACGGGCTGGCTGTCGATCGACCAGTATCCGTATCGAGAGGACGGACTGGAAGCAGTTCGGGAAGGCGTGCTCGCCATGCAAGATTTCGTTCAACTCGTTCATGAACTGCCGACTCAGGAGATTGAAGCTTTGATCCGCGGCGGTAACGCACCGCAGGCGACGGCATATTTGCGCAAATTATTGCTGAAGTGAGGGACATCTATAGTGAAACAGCAGCAGGCATCCTGGATCTGGTATCCGGGTGATTATGAGCATTGGCTTCATCGCAAAGTATCCGTGTTGCGTCAATTCCGGGGATATATCTCGCCGCCCTATTGGCGCTTGGATTCGGCTTACAGCAACGTAGCGTTCAAGAAGACGTTCAATCTCCAGGAGCAAGAAGTGCTTACGCTTGCGGTTCAAGGATCGTTCGTCGTGTTGATGGACGATGACATGCTTCCGGTTCCCTACGAGAAGAAACCCATTACATCGATCGTAATCCCTCCCGGGGAGCACGTGCTTAAGATCATGGTGTACGCAGACGAGGCCGTTCCGGCTATCTATGCCTATGGACAGACCGTCGGAGGCACAGACGACTCTTGGGAGGTGACCTGTCACGACGGCGTATGGAAGCCGGCAGCAAGCTGGACGTTCCAGGATATTCATCAACCGCCGGGTGAATTCCCCTTCGCCTATGAGACGATAGAGCCTGTGTCGGTGAAGCAATATGGCGATAAGACGGTCGTCGACTTCGGCCGCGAGACATTCGGCTACGTGACGTTCATAGGCGTGAGCGGTACGGGGAAGATAACCCTCTATTACGGAGAATCGCTGGAGGAGGCTCTTGCTGGAGAGGAAGCCGAGACGTACGACGAACTGGAAGTGGACTGTGCGGCTCCTATGGGTTGCCGAACGCAAGTCACGCGCGCATTCCGGTATATTCAACTGCGATTGGAGCCTGGCTTGACTTACAAGCACATCCAACACGAATACGAGTACTTGCCGCTGGAGCGCCGCGGAGCATTCCAGTGCTCCGACGATCGCCTGAATCGAATATGGGAAATCTCCGCACACACGATTCATATGAATACGAGGGAATTTCTATATGACGGCATGAAGCGGGACCGGTGGGTGTGGAGCGGAGACGCGAATTTAGGCGCATTAATCAACAACTACATCTTCTTCGATGCCGATGTCGTCAAACGTACGATCGTGGCGCTGCGCGGCAAAGATCCCGTGCACAGACACATAAATACGATCATGGACTTTACGTTCCATTGGTTTCATACCCTTCATGACTACTATTTGTATACGGCCGATCTTGACTTCATTCAAGCTTGTTACCCGAAGTTGCTGACGCTCATGGAATTCTGCCTGGGCCGCAGGAACGCGGAAGGCATGATGGAAGGAATGCCCGGAGATTGGGTGTTCATAGACTGGGCGGATATGGAGCGGGAAGGCGAAGTATGCGCGGAACAGATTCTGTTCTGTCACTGTCTGGACATTAGCTCCATGTTCGCCGGCCTATTGGGCGATGCGGAACATAAGTGGAAATTTGCGGAGCTGGCGACACGGCTGCGCGAGAAAATATTCGAGGTGTTCTGGAACGAAGACAAAGGCGGTCTTATGCATGGCAGATTAAACGGCGAGATGATCGAGCGGCTGCTGAAGTATCCGAATATGTTCGCGCTGCGGTTCCGCTATCTCAGCCCGGAACAGCAGGATACGGTCAAGCGGCGCGTGTTGTTGGATGATACCGTGCAGAAGATCAAGACGCCGTTCATGCGCTTCTTCGAGCTGGAAGCACTCTGTGAGATCGGAGAGCAGCAATATGTGCTGCAGGAGATGACACGGTATTGGGGCGGCATGCTGGATCTGGGCGCCACGTCATTCTGGGAGGAATTCGATCCGAAGTTGCCGGCCAACGAGCAATATGACATGTACGGCGACAAATTCCGCAAAAGCTTGTGCCATGCTTGGGGAGCGGCCCCGATCTATCTGCTTGGCAAGTATTATCTCGGCGTCAGGCCGGAAGCGCCCGGTTACGCCCGCTATCGTGTGGAGCCGAAGCTTGGCGGTCTGGAGTGGATCGCGGGGAAAGTGCCTACTCCGCATGGCGAGGTTGCCGTTTACATGGACGCTTCGAGCATTCGGGTAACTACGGCGCAATCGGGCTTCGGCATGCTGCGATTCGCAAGCACGGCTATTCCACGGGCAAGCGAAGGAGAGCTTCGGCAAGTGGGGGCAGACGAATATGAATTAGGCTTGACCCGTCCCGGTCATACCTATACCATAAATCTGACATGAATGTGAAGGCAGGGACAGCTATGAGTTGGATGCGCAGGATCATACAGACTCTCGATATTCGGAATCAAATCCGTAAGAAGATTGTGTTCACTTGTCTGATGATCTTGATACCGGCTCTTGCTGTCCCTGCTATATCGTTCTATGTAACGACGACGAATACGATGGAAGAGATGATGACGCAGAATATGTCGGATCTCACCGATTCCGTCAGCCAAAATATCGAAAGCTACGTCGACGATGTCGAGAAGCTGACCAATGCGCCTTATTACTCGATGGAGATGCAGCAAACGTTAATGTCATTGAAATATAAAGTGGGCCTTCAACGCGCGGAAGCCGAAGCCAAGCTGTTCAATACGATCGATGTGCTGCTCGGCTTGCGCAGAGACATAATAGGGCTATACATTTTCGACGATACGAACAACCGGTACTACAAAACGTCTCTGGGAGATGTGACTCCGTTCTACTCCTTCGTTGACCAGCCATGGTTCGCCAAGATTAAAGCGCTTGGCGGGGAAAGATTGATGATTACGACGCGCAAAGCCGATCATTTCGTCTCGCCTACTCCCAAATACGTATTCTCCATCGGCAGAAGCATCATCAGCAAAGAAACGAACGAAGCCATCGGGCTCATCCTGGTTGACCTGGACTTGCAGGTCATTCGAGATCGCCTGACCGGGCTGAAGAAAAAGCGGAATACGGAATTTTATATCGTCGATACGGACGGCAAACTCGTGTACAGCTACGACGAGAGTAGTCTAGGCGAGCCGTTCGAGCGTCCGGAATTGATGTTGGAGGACGGCGCAAATGAAGGAACCCGTGTCATGAATATCGACGGACACAGACAATTGGTCACCTTCAGTTATTCGCAGCGCGTAGGCTGGCAGTACATTACGGTAACGGATCTGGAGCCGTTGCTGCAGCCGAATGAAAGTGCAATCTTGAGCAATATTGTCATTTCTACCGTTGTACTGCTCATTCTGCTCGGCATTGTATCTCTATTCGTGTCATCTAGCATGACCAATCCCATCAAGAAGCTTCAGAGAGCGATGCTGCAAATGGGAGAGGAACGGTTCTATCAGGTCAGAGGCATCGAGACAAGGGACGAGATCGGCTCACTCGTTCGTTCCTATAACGAGATGATCGGTAAGATCAACGACTTGATCAATACGGTATACAAAGCGGGAATCAAGGAAAAGGAAGCTCAGCTCAACGCGCTGCAGGCGCAAATCAATCCGCATTTTCTATATAACACGCTGAATTCGATCGGCTGCATGGCGGAAGTCAAAGAGGTTCCGGAGATCACCGTCGTGTGCAAGGCCGTATCGGACTTGTTCCGATATAGCATTACGTCGGGATCCGATCTGGTGACGCTGCGGGAGGAATTGGACAGCGTCGGTCAATATATGACCATTCAAAGCTTCCGCTATGACAACCGAATCGAAGCGATCATCAATCGGGAAGAGTCGTTGATGGGAGTGATGGTCATGAAGCTGTCGCTTCAGCCGATCGTCGAGAATGCGGTATACCATGGTCTGGAGCCGAGGCGGGGCAAAGGAATCGTCATCATCAACATGGAATTGGAGCGCGATTGTATACGGTTGTCCGTGTTCGATAATGGAGTAGGCATGAGCGAGGATAAGCTTAATTTGCTGAGGCAATCGCTCGTGCATGGCAGAACGGCTGATCCTCAGGCAAAGACTGGCGGAATCGGCTTCCTTAACGTTCATGAAAGGCTTAGACTGTATTACGGCGAGCGCTACGGCGTTACAATCGATAGCCAAGAAGGGAGCGGTACGTCCGTACAGCTTCGGTTGCCTTACCTTACCGACGTCAAGCACACCGAGGAGGCAGGGCGATGAAGATTCTGATCGTAGATGACGAGGTTTGGATGAGACGCGGAATCCGCTCTATGCTGACGGGAAGCGACTTGCCTGTGCAGCAAGTCGTAGAAGCGGAAGATGGTATCGCTGCGCTGGAGCTGTTGAACAGGTATCGGCCGGATGTCGTCATTACGGATATTCGTATGCCCGCCTTGGATGGCCTATCCTTCATTGAGCAGGCCGCAAGCAGGGGCGGTACGGCTCAATTCATCGTGGTCAGCGGCTACTCGGATTTCAAATATGCGCAAGATGCGCTGCGGCTTCATGCTTGGGATTATATTCTGAAGCCGATTGTCCGGGAACAACTGATCGATGCCATCCGGAACGCGTATGACGCCAAGCGGCGACAAGAGCAAGTGGACATACAGGCAAGACAATCGGAGAAATCGACGCGGTTCATGCAGGAAACATGGATTATCGAATGGCTGGTACGGGAGCATTCCGTTGTTCCCGACCCGGAGGAGCTGTTCGGCTGGAATCCTCTGACGTGCGCGGCGGCCTGTTTGTCCATCCGTATCGATTATCCTCAAGCCGTCGATCAAGAGAAAGAGAGAGTAGAGAAGGATTTAGCCGTGTTCTCGATTCGAAATTATTTAACCGACTGGGTTCCTTCACAATTTCTTTGGGTTGTCTTCGAATTTGACGGTGCGCTGAACATTCTGCTGCTGGCGCCTCATAACCGGACAGGCCTCGGGCAGTTTTTGTCTCGCTGCATGGACCAGATCGAAATTCTGGCGCGGCGCTTGAAATTTTTCACCATTCAAACTGGACACAGCATGTCTGAGCTTCACTGGAATGCGCTGACTCCCGCTGTTCGGCAGTCGCTGCTTGCTCTGAAGAAGAAAATATTCGCAGATAGCGGTCCTCCAGCATCTGCATCTATACCGGTATGGAGGGATAAGCAGCTGGAGGAGTATATTTGGGTCGGCAACGACGAAGGGATCAGGCAATACATTGACGGGGGACTCAGACGTGCATTAAGAGAGGGAGACGGCGTTGCCGAGTTGGAGCAGATGACGGATTATTTGCGTGTGCTGATTGAGAAATGGACGATGGAATCATCAGATGAGCAGCAAGAAGCGCAGTCTCAAGTCAGGATGCCGGATCCGCTGTTATATTATCGCGATATCCCCTCACTGGTGGACGGCTTCTCGAGATCATTCATGCAATTAAGCGAACTGTATCGGAAAAACCGTCAGTCGGATGGCAGGAAAGCGGTAGAAAGCGTGATGGACTATATTCGTGCGAATTATGGCGAAGACTTGTCACTTACCCAGATGGCCAATAAGGTTCACCTGAACGCGAATCATCTGAGCGATGTGTTCAAGAAGGTCGCAGGCATGACGTTCGTGTCGTACGTTCTCAAGGTGCGAATGGAGAAAGCGGGCGAATTTCTCAAGATGAACGGCATTCAAATCGGACAAATCGCCCGGCTGGTGGGATATGAGGACGAGCGCTACTTCAGTACGATATTCAAAAAAACGTATGGCATGACGCCTTCCGAATATCGCAAATCACATGTGCTTCACGGTTAGGACGGAAAAAACAAACAAAACAACCGTAATTCCTCGTCTGTTCGCTTAACTTGCCCGGCGATACAATCCGATTAGGAATAAATAAATCATCAGGAGGTTCACAATGAAAAAAGTAAAGTGGGGTAAAAGCAAGTTGCTCGTCGCCGCCTTAATTGCAATGCTAGCGCTTACAGCTTGCGGTGGCAATAACGGAAACAGCGGAAAGGACGGGAATGCCGGCAATGGCGGTTCCAGCCAGGGAGCGGTAAGCACGACAAGCCCGGCAGCTTCGGAAGCGCCCAAAGAGAAGGTTACGCTGCGCGTGGCGACGGCCTACACGCCAGACCACCCGTTTGGTCCGGCCATCGATCAAATCTTGACGGAGTTCACCGCACAGCATCCCGAAGTAACGATCGAGAAAGAGTTTCTGCCGGTTGCGGAGCTTGACAAGAAGCTGACGGTCGACCGCGCTACGGATAATCTTCCCGAAGTATTCGTCATCTTCCCGGGAGCAAGCACGGCTGATTACGCCAAAGAGAATAAGATTATCGATCTGACGGAGTATTTGAACAGCGATACAGACTGGAAGGACGGCTTCATCTCGGGAGCACTCGACAGTCTCAAATTCGAAGGCTTCACCGGAATTTACGGCGCGCCTCTCGGTGCATACAGCACGGGTTTCTACTATAACAAAGAATTGTTCCAGACAGCGGGCGTTGAGCCTCCGAAGACGTGGGATGAACTGCTTGCCGTCATAGACAGGCTTAAGGCTGCCAAAATTACGCCGATGGCTATCGGCGCAACGGAATCATGGCGTGCGGAGCATCTGTACACGGCGCTGTTCTATAAGTGGAACGGTACAGAGAAAGCGAAGCAAATCCTGACGCGTGAGCTTCCTTATAGCTCGCCGGAGGCCATTGAGCCGTTCAAGCGGATGGTCGAGCTTGTCGATGCAGGAGCATTCGACAAAAAATATCTCGCGCTGGACTATGCGGGAGAGGTTGCTGATTTCAACAACGGGAAGGCGGCGATGCGCTTCTCCGGCTCGTGGGCGGTCGGTGAATCGACGGGTCCGAATTCGCCGGAAGGCTTCGGTGACAAAGTAGGCTTCTTCCCTTTCCCTTACTTCACGGAGAAGGAAGAGAATAAGGATTCGTGGATGGGAGGCGTGTCTGATTCGTTCGCTATCTCAACCAGAGCCCAAGGGCGTCAGAAGGATATGGCCATCGAACTCGTTAAGACGCTGACAAGCTCTGCCTCTTCCAAGATCGTCATCGAGAGCGCTCACGATCTGACTGCGGTGAAGGCGGAAGTCGATCCGGAGAAGAGCGGCAAGCTGATCGCCGAAGTATCGAAGGCGATGGGTACGGGCAAGGAATTTGCGGGAGACGTCTCCGCCTTCGAACCTGTGAAGGCAGTAAACACGAAACTGTACGATCTGACGCAAGCGGTATTGATAAAAGGCGTTACGCCGGAGGAAGCAGCCAAGCAACTGGATTCAGAAGTTGCGAAATCGCAGTAAAATCAGAAATCGGGAGATAGGCGTAGAAGTCGTTAACGATACGCCTATCTCCCCCAGGCAGGGGATTCGGATGGAGAGACTAAACGCCCGATACGGGCAAATCTTGCTCTACTTGCTTCCCGCATTACTGTTCTACTCTGCTTTACTGGTTTATCCCGTCATCAAGAGCTTCTATCTTTCGGTGTTCAAGTGGAATGGATTCGCCGGTTCAGCGATGATCTTCGTCGGCTTCGACAATTTCATGCACATCTTCGAGGACGCTGTGTTCTGGAAATCCCTGAAAAATGTCATGACCATAATGGCAGGGAGTATTCTGATCCAAATACCGGCAGGACTGTTTCTTGCCTTGCTGCTGAACGGGAAGTGGCGAGGCATTCGGGTAGTCAAAGCGGCCTTCTTCATGCCGGTCATCATGTCGGCTACATCCATCGCATTGCTGTGGAAGTTTATCCTATACCCGGGAGACGGTCTCTTGGACGGTCTCCTAACCCGGTTAGGTATGGGGAATTTGACTCAAGCCTGGCTGGCCGATCCCGACATCGCGTTATTCACCGTCATTCTCATCTGCTGCTGGCAAGGCATCGGCGTGGTGATGATTATATTCCTCTCCGGTCTGGTGGCCATTCCCGATGCCATCAAGGAGGCTGCGCGGATTGACGGGGCTAACCGCGGACAACTGCTATGGTATGTAACGTTGCCCCTGATTAAAGAAGTGATGGCTATTAACATCATTCTGTTGGTTATCGGTACGCTCAAGATCTTCGATAATATTTACGTATTGACCAATGGCGGCCCCCTCAATGCGACGGAGGTGCTTGGAACTTATCTATACTCGGAAGCGTTCAGCAACAATCGTTTTGGAATGGCCAGCGCCACTGCCGTGGTGATGTTCGTCATCGGATTCGCGCTTACGTTGATCGCCAATCGGGCTATGAGAAGAGAAGCCTACGAGGGGTAGAGGAGATTGAAAGATGTCTACAATAACCCGTTACAATCGAGCTGCTGCGCTGAGTGATGTGACCAGAACGAAGTGGCGTAGGGCACCTTTCTATATCGGCATTACTTTGCTGGCAATCCTATTTATCTATCCGCTAATCTATACCTTGCTGACCTCGTTCAAAACAAACAGCGAGATCTTCAGCAATTACTTCGGGCTGCCGGAGACCTGGCGCTTCGAAAATTATGCCAACGCATGGGTCAAAGGAAAAATAGGCGCCTACTTCATAAACAGTGTCTATGTATGCTCGGTTTATGTAGTGCTTGTCCTGCTCTTCTCTTCGATGGCCTCATTCGTTCTGGCGCGACTGCGGGGCAAATGGCTAACCGCGGTCTTTTACTTTTTTGTAGCTGGCATGATGATCCCCGTTCATGCCATCCTGATTCCGCTTGCTCAAACTTCCGTGTCGCTGGGCCTGTCCGACCAATATTCGTACCTGATCGGGATCTATATCGCCTGCGGTGTTCCTTATATGATCTTCATTATGTACGGATTCATGAAGGGGCTGCCGAGAGAACTGGAGGAAGCTGTCATTATCGATGGCGGCGGACTATGGACAATCTACCGGAATATACTGATCCCCCTAAGCCGACCAGTGTTGGCCACAATGGGCATATTGGGTTTTCTATCCACTTGGAACGATCTAATCCTTGCTCTTCTCTTCATTAAGAAATCGGCGATGTGGACCTTATCCCTCGGGCTATTGAATTTCTCGGGCTTTTATACGACCGATTACGTTGGCCTCTGCGCCGCGATCGTTCTCGTGAATATCCCCACGATCGTAGTCTATATCTTGTTGCAGGAGTATGTTGAGAAGGGGTTAACAGCGGGAGCCGTTAAGGGCTGACGACAGTTGAACAGAAACATGGCTGCCTGCAGGCCAACAAAAGGACCAATTATTTCCTTTGCTTATGCGTGGATTGAGGCGTATAATCCGTTCAGACATCGGAGCGAGAAGCGGGGAAATGGTCATGAACAACGGGTTGGTCAACGCTATTATCGCGTATATCATGTGGGGGGTTCTCCCGCTTTATTGGAAGCTGTTTAACGATGTGCCGGCAGGCGAGATTCTGTCGCATCGGGTTGTCTGGTCATTCGTCTTCATGGGTATTCTCGTCGCCCTCCAGCGCCGCTGGGGTGACATGAAGCGGGTTGCGGCTAGCCGTGCGCTCCTGCTGTCGCTCGCCGCCAGTGGACTGCTGATCGCTGCGAATTGGCTCATCTTCATCTGGGCGGTCAACAACGGCCATGTCGTCGAGACAAGTCTCGGCTATTATTTGAACCCGTTGCTGAACGTGCTGCTGGCCGTCGTCTTCCTTCGCGAGAAGCCAAATCGCGGCCAATGGTTTGCGATTGTCATCGCTGGCGCCGCGGTGCTCATCATCACCATCGACTACGGGCGGTTTCCGTGGATCGCGATTTCGCTGGCCGCGTCATTCGCTTTGTACGGCTTAGCGAAGAAGAAGATCGTGCAAGACGCTTCTATAGGCTTGCTGTCGGAGACGGCAGTCGTCTTGCCTGTCGCGCTCGGCTACTGGATCTACTTAGCCGCAGTGGGAAAGACAACGGCATGGACGCTGCCTGCGTCCACGCTTGCCGAACTGCTTCTGTCCGGCGTGGTAACGGCACTGCCCCTGCTCTTCTTTGCGCGGGCGGCCGCCCGGATGGCGTTGTCCACGCTCGGCTTCGTACAATACATCGGACCGACGATCATGCTGATTCTGAGCATATTCGTGTTCAAGGAATCGGTCTCGCCGGTTCTGCTCATCGGCTTCGTACTTATCTGGACAGCGATCGTCGTATACGCCGCAGCATCGGTTCGCGGCACGAGACTCGCGAAAGCGAGCTGACTGCCAAGGGGGTCCGGCACCGTCATAAAGGCCATTTCTGCCCGATGGGGCGGAGATGGCCGTTTTTCCGTTTGTGGCGTTATATTATTGCGCGGTCAGGATTTGCGGACCTTCGGCCGTGATGGCGATCGTATGCTCGTACTGGGCAGCGAGCTTGCGGTCCAGCGTCCGCGCGGTCCAGCCGTCCGGATCGATTGTCATATAGTAGGTGCCTTCGGTGATCATTGGCTCGATTGTGAACACCATGCCTTCCTTGATGCGGGGGCCTTTGCCGGGCTTGCCGATATGCACATAGTTCGGCTCCTCGTGCAGGTCCCGGCCGATGCCATGCGCGAGAAGGTCGCGCACGACGCCGAAGCCGTTCGATTCGGCATGCCGCTGGATCGCGCTCGTCACGTCGCCGAGCCGATTGCCGGGCTGCGCCTGCGCGATGCCGAGGTCAAGGCATTCCTTCGTGACGCGCATCAGCTTCTCGGCCGTCGGCGAGATCTCCCCGACTGCATAGCTCCAGGCTGAATCACCGAGCCAGCCGTCGAGCTCCGCGACCGTGTCGATCGTCACGATATCGCCCTCCTCAAGTGGCTTATCGCTAGGGAAGCCATGCGCGATCACGTCGTTGACGGAGGCACAGGTCGCATATCGATAGCCCTTGTAGCCCTTCGTGTAGGGCTTGGCGCCGTGCTTCAGGATAATGTCCTCGAAGATGCGCTCAATCTCGTTCGTCGTGATGCCCGGTTTGATAAGCGGGGCGATCTTGCGATGGCATTCGGCCACCACTTGGCATGCCTTGCGGATGGCCTCGATTTCATGCTTGCTTTTTAAGATGACCATGTTCGTATCAGGACTCCTTCGTAATAGCTTGCAGCGCGAGCTTGGCGATCCGATCGACGTCCAGCTCGGATGTGCCCGCATAGTAGCGCAACCCGCAGCAGCCGACCAGTACGGCAAGCATATGGTCGACGCTGTCGTCTTCGCGTTGGACGATCGATTGGATCGGAACGTACAGCCGTTCCATGAATCGTCTCTTGGCAGGGTGCCGATCCTTCTCTGGCAAGCCTGCATAATGTTCCGCCGCCATTTTATAGACGAGATAGGCGCGGGCGTCCGACTGCCACAGCCGGAGCAGCGACTTGCAATACGTCAACAGCTGACTGTCATTCGGGTTTCCGCCTCTGATATTCGCCCATTCTGCCAGGGCTTGCTCGCATCGCTCGAAGCCGCTGTCCAGCACATCTTCTATTAATAAATGCCGGTTGGGGTAATAATGGTATACCGTGCCATAACCGAGCTCGGCCTCGCGGGCGACGTCGCGAATATCAAAGCTGCCGCCCGTGCGGAAGTAAGCGCGCGCGGCGGCGTCCAGGATCTGTTCTCTGCGCTGCAAGCGGATGAGCTCATTTTGTTCTTTGGTACGGGGGCACATGTTCGTATGAACCTCCTTGTATAGACCTGCAAATTTGTCGATGAAAATATAATAACGCAAGGAGTCAGGGAAATGCAACCTGATGGACAGCGTGTTAGGGTACGAATCGCATCGATCGGATCGCGGCATTGTACGATGATCGTTGGACCTTTCTGCTCATGAACTTCTGCATGGTTGAATACGATTAAACGATGACAGAGGATCCGACCCCATAGGAGAGGAGGAGAGCCGAATCATGCCGGGGATGGTTTACATGATGACCAATAGGGAAGTGACCGAGCAATTCGCTTACGTTTCCAATACGTTAAGCGGAACTATTGCCGTTTACCATATAGACCGCAACGGAACGCTGAGTCATTTGCAGAATGTTGCCAGCATGCCTATAGATGCCTCAACAGGTTTCCAATAGATATTGGAATCAGTAGAGATGGACGTTACATGTACGTCCTTATTGGCAATCAGGGCACGCTCTGGCACTTGATAGACGGTGACGTTCGGATATGCGGCCGCCTTATTCCGCCATTCCTTCAGATCGAGACTATCCTTGTTCAAGATGTTGCGGATAAAGCCGGGTTGGTTCGTGCACGTGACGATGGACACTCCGGGTTGGTTCAACGGCTTCCTCCCCCCTTGTTCCTTCCTTTCCTACTATGAAATGCAGAATGGCGGAAATCTTCTTGGGTATCAAGTCGAAAGCAATATTGATATTGAAGGATATTACGAACCATTTCTAGATTGTACGTGGTTTTGACGGATGAGCGGCTTCGGTATACTCCTTTTATGGAAGGGCTTACATGACTTCCGAGAAGGGAGAGGGACATGACAGGGAAAGTGAAAAAGTGGTTGAGCATCGCAATGGCAACGATGCTAATGGGAGGTTTATTGGCCGCTTGCGGAGGCAATGCCTCGAACGAAGCTTCCGGGGGGAAGGCTTCGCCGTCGGCGCCCGCCGCCGCGTCGAGCCCATCAACGGCACCGAGCCCATCGGCGGCTCCAGAGGAGAAGAAGCCGGTCAAGCTGACGATGACGGTCTGGAGCGAACCGCGCATCGCCACGTATCAAGAACTGGCCGAGCAGTACAAGCTTCAAAATCCTCACGTGAGCGTCGAGGTGATCTCCATCCCGTTTGCCGACTACCAGCAGAAGCTGTCGGTCATGGTCGCGTCGGGAACGGCGCCGGACATCGCTTGGCTGGCTGAGCGCATGGTTCCGCAGTTTTTGCAGAATGACCAACTGGCGGACATTTCCGAAGCCTTGAAGAACGATGCGGATTATGACTTCGTGGATTTCATCCCGAGTACCCTTAACATTTTCCAATCGGGCAACGGCTTGTACGGCATTCCGTTCTCGACGCCTCCGCAAGTCATTTTCTACAATAAGACGCTGTTCGCCGCCAAAGGCCAGAAGACGCCGATGGAGTGGTTTAAGGAAGGCAAATGGACGTATGATCAATTCCAGCAAACGGCGGCGGCGCTGTCCGACCCGGCGAACGGAGTGTTCGGGTCGACCTTTGGCGTCAATACGAAGCTGTGGAGCGACTACTTGTTCGGGCTCGTATGGGGCATGGGCGGGGAAGTGTTCGACGATAAGCTGACGACGTTCTTGATGAACTCCCCGGCCGGCGTCAAGGCGCTCCAATATTACAAGAACTTGCTCGACACCAAATCGCATCCGAGCATCGGCGCGCAAATCTCGTTCGACGGCGGCAAGCTCGGCATGTCCCTGGAGAACGTAACGAATACGACCAAATACCGCGACAAAGTCGAATTTGAATGGGACATCGCGCCAATGCCGTCGGGCGATGGCGGTCTGGTAGTGCCGCTCGGCTTCGCCGGTTACTCCGTGTTCAAGTCCGATAAGCAGATGGAAGCGGCGGACTTCCTGAAATTCCTAACGAACAAAGAGAACGCGATGAAAATCGCCAACTTCTTCGTGCCGCAGCGCAAATCGATTCTGTACTCGAACGAGTATCTGACCAAGTTCGCCCATCCGTCGCAGGAGACGTTAAAGATTTCTGCCTACGATCAGATGAGCAATGGCC
This sequence comes from Bacillota bacterium, assembly GCA_023391635.1. GTDB lineage: Bacteria > Bacillota > Bacilli > Paenibacillales > Paenibacillaceae > Cohnella. The sequence continues at coordinate 208,810 of JAEWAQ010000012.1, forward strand.
GCATTCGTCCGGGCCATGTGAACTGGGTGCAGATCGACGAGCAGATTGCCTTGAATTTCGAGGCGTTCCTGACCGGAGTGATCAGCGCGGAGGATGCGCTTAGCAAGATGGAGAAGGCGGTTAATCCGCTCTTGAAACAGTAATCGCAGACGTCTACAGACCTGTCCGCGTCTGCATGGCAGCAGCCGGGCTGCAGACGCGGACAAGCCGGCGCTTATGCTTTATCGTACAGGGAGGAAGCCATGCGGATTTCACGTTTGAGAAAGACGGAGATGTGGCACGGATACCTGCTCATCCTGCCGATCGTCGTCGGTTATGCCTTGTTTCTGATCGGACCGGTGCTATACGCGTTCGCGATGAGCTTCACGAACTGGTCACTCGTTCAGAAATTGAAATTTACCGGGTTAGATAACTATTCGCGCGCAATGTCAACGGACCCAGTCTTCTGGACTTCGTTCAAAAACACGGTCGTGTTCTCGGCCGGCATGGTGCCGATCAATATTGTTTTGGCGCTGCTGCTCGCTTTGCTGCTGAGGCGCAAGCTGCCGTTCATCGGGTTGTTTCGCACGGCCATCTTCTCGCCGGTCATCGTCTCGCTCGTGGTTTGGGCGATTGTGTGGAAGTTCATATTCGCGACGGACGGCGGATTGGTGAACCTGATCGTGCGTCAATTCGGCGGCCAAGATATCCCGTGGCTATTCTCGATGACATGGACGATGCCGGTCGTCATTCTGGTCAGCGCGCTGAAGAACGTCGGGATGAACATGATCATTTTCCTCGGAGCGCTCAGCACGGTGCCGAAGGATTACTATGAAGCGGCCCGCATCGACGGCGCATCCGCCTGGGATGGCTTCCGCTCCATCACGCTGCCGCTCATTACGCCTGCCGTCTTCATGACGACGATCATCACGATCATTGGCTCTCTGAAGGTATTCAGCCAAGTGTACGTACTGTCCCAAGGAGGACCTGGAACGAGCACCTATGTCATGGTGTACTACATTTACCGCTTGGCGTTCCGGTCCTATGAATTCGGCTATGCTTCGACGGTTGCCTTTATCCTGTTCTTCCTCATCCTGTCGCTGACGATCGTGCAATGGGGCTTGCGGCGGAAGTGGGTGCATTATGAACAGTAACCGCGGATTCGCTTCGTTCATGACTTATGCGTCGCTTATCCTGGTCAGTCTTCTCATGCTGTTCCCGTTCTTCTGGATGGCGACGACGTCGCTGAAGCCGGAATCGGCCGTCTTCCAGTTTCCGCCGCAATGGCTGCCTCACCCGATAGCTTGGGGGAATTACGCTGGCATTTTCACAAAGATGCCTTTCGGCACGTACATGTTCAACAGCGGCTATATCGCGGTTGCGGTGACGGCGGGCACCTGTCTCGTCGCCGCCATGGCGGGATACAGCTTCGCGAAGCTGCATTTTCCGCTGCGCAACGCGATCTTCCTGTTCCTGCTCGCCGGCATGATGATTCCGACGGAGGTGACGGCGATTCCTCTGTTCACCTGGATGTCGAAGCTTCATCTCATCGATACGCATTTCCCGCTCATCTTCCCGTCGATGCTGGGGACAGGCGCGATCTTTGGCGCGTTTGTCGTTCGCCAGTTTTTCATTACCGTTCCGGTAGAACTCGATGAGGCGGCCAAGCTGGATGGCTGCTCGCCGCTGCAGACGTTCCGCCTGATCATGCTGCCGCTCGCCGGTCCGGCGCTCGCCACTGTCAGTATCTTCACGTTTCTGGAACGATGGAATGAATTTTTTGAACCGCTCATTTATTTGAACTCACGCGACTTGTTCACCTTGCCGGTCGGACTTGCACTGCTGACCACCGAAGTGGGCGTCGATTGGCCGTTGCTGCTTGCCGCTTCGACGTTAGCCACGATCCCGTTATTGATCGTGTTTTATATGGCGCAGAACAAGTTCGTGGAAGGGATAGCGAATACCGGCTTGAAATAAAGGGCACGGGGAATCGGAGCCCTTTCCCTGGAGGTAAACACATGGAACCATTCACCATTCCGGATTGGTGGCAAACCCGGTTGGAGCATATCGCGGCGGCAGCAGCGGGAGCCGCGGCGGGATCCGGGCGCGTGTTGGGCCAATCCGCCGGCAAGCGCGACATCTTCCTGTTCGAATACGGCGAGAAGCAAGCGCTGGGGCGCAAAGCCAACTACAGCTCCGCGAGCGGAGCGGGAGATCCGTCGCTGTACGCCGACAAGCGCGGCGCCCGGCCCGTCGTGCTGATGGCCGGAGCGACGCACGGCGGCGAGATGGATGCGATCGCCGCGCTGCTCCAGCTGATCCAGGTGCTCGAAACCGGCGAGGACGGGAGAGGAAGGCGCTACCCGTATATATCGAAGCATGCATCCCGCGTCAGGCTGCTGCTTATTCCGTGCATGAATCCGGACGGCCGGGCGCGCGTGCCATTCGACAGTTTCTATGGCAAGACGTTCGAAACCATGCGATACTATATGCAAGGAACGTGGACGGACGGAAGCCTGTGCGACTATCCCGGCTGCAAGTCCGTGCACCCGATCGCCGGGCATGTCGACTATCTCGGCGCATATTTCAACGATGACGGGATCAACCTGATGCACGACAACTTCTTCCAGCCATGGGCGACCGAGACGAAACAGCTCGTGGCGCTGGTCGACGAGGAAGCGCCGGACATCGCCGCACTGCTCCATTCCGGGGGCAACGGCGCCAATTGCCTATTGCCGACCCATTACGTGCCCGTATATGAGAAGGAGAAGCTGCACCGTCTCGATTGCGCGCTCGACCGGTGCTCACGTGAGCGCGGGCTTCCGTATATCGTGCGCACCGCTCCCGCGGAAGACGGCGCCGCGTATCCGCCTCCTTCGTTCAACCTGGCATCCGCCCTGCATCATGTGTGCGGCGGCACCAGCTTCGTATACGAGACCAGCATGGGGCTAAATGCCGGCGGCGTCGTACTCGATCCGGATCGAATCGTAGATGCCCATTTCCTGTTGTTCGAACAGTTGATCCGCCATGCGCTCGGGGATGACGAAGCCAAAGGATGAACGCGCGTGAAACGATTGACCTCCCTGTATATTCCGCTCCGAGTCAAGTTCATCGTTATCTTCGTGGCGCTGATTACGATTCCTTTCGGCATCAGCGAAGTTTTGACGTACCGCGAATATATCGCGCAAGTCAAGGCGAACACGACGGTGAGCGTGCTGCAGACGACCGATCAGATCAAGCTGAACCTGGATCGGTTCATGAAAGATCTGGAACGGTTGTCCGTATTCCCCTTTTACGATCTGGAGGTTATGAATACCTTGTCCCAAGTCGCGGATAGCGGCGCGGGGCCTGCCTATATTCCGTCCAATACGCAACAGAAGATGAGCCTGTTTCTCTCGTCTCTGGAGTTCGACCGTCCGGAAATCCGGCGCATCGTGATGCTCGCGCCCGACGGGCGCGTGTTCAGCAGCCGGAGCAACGTGGCCACGCAGTGGGTACGGGAATCCGAGCCCTGGATCGGCGAGGTCGAATCGACGGACGGCGAGCTGGTCATTCTGAAGCCGCATGTGCCGGGCTACACGCTGACGGACAAATCCGTGACCGTATCGGTGCTGCGCAAAATATTGGAGCCTTATACGGACAAGTATCTCGGCATCATCAAGATCGATCTGAGCGCCAAGGCGTTCAGCTCATTGATCACGCCGGCCTCCAATCTGTCGACTTCCCAACTGAGACTGTCGTTGTACGACCGGGAACGAAATTTATTGTATCCGCTTCCCTCGGGGAGCCGGGAGGCGAACGGCAGCAAACAGGATACGATGGAAGACAATTCGTTCATCCGGGTGTCGGTCGAATCCGATTATTCGGGCATCCAAGTCGTCGGCACGGTGCAAGCCGATCAGCTGCAGCAGGATGCTTACCGGCTGATCCGATTCACGCTGATCATCTCCGGAGCGGCGCTTCTTGTCGCGTATTTGCTGGCGCTGTTCATCGCCAATGGGCTCGTTAAGCCGATCCGCCATCTCCGCAGGAAGATGTGGCTCGTGCAGCAAGGAGCTTTTCACGAAAGGGTGGAAAGGATCACGAATGACGAAATCGGATTTTTGTCCAAAGGCTTCAATGTGATGGTCGCGGAAATCGGCCGTCTGGTCAAGGAAGTGTACGAGACCCGAATCCGCGAGCGGGAAGCCGAATTGTCGGCGCTGCAGAGCCAGATCAACCCGCACTTTCTGTACAATACGCTGGAATCGATGAATGCGATCGCACTGAAGTATAAGATGCTGGAGCTGTCCGATCTGATCTGCCATCTAGGGAATTTGCTTCGGTATACAGTGTACAAGCAGGAGCTTCCGGTGAAGCTGCGGGATGAGCTTCACTTCGTCGAATCGTATCTCGAGATCGAGTCGCTTCGGCTGGGCGACAGGCTGGTGCTGCGCATCCAGGTCGATGCGTCGCTGGAAAAATGCCTTATTCCGAAACTGATTTTGCAGCCGTTCGTCGAAAACGTGATCGAGCACGGGTATGATGCGGCGGATTCCCGCATCGAGTTGCATATCGCGGCTTCCCTGGACGGGGACGATCTGGTCATTTGCATCGCGAATAACGGCAAGGGGATGAGCGATGAACAGCGGCAAATGCTTCAGGAGAATATGATGCGGGAGAATCACGCGGGGGAAATAACCGGGTTCGCCGGGGAGCGGGTGAAGGGGGTAGCGCTGCGCAACGTATTTCAGCGTCTGCGGATCCGCTACGGAGAGCCATACGGCGTTACCATCCTGCCGAATGAAGGCACGGGGGCTGCTTTCCTGATCCGGCTTCCTTTCCAATGGGGGGAATGAATCATGCTGAAAGTGATCGTGGCAGAGGATGAATGGAAGATCCGGCAAGGAATCTGCGATTTCGTCGAACAAGTGGTCGGCGGCTTCAAAGTCATCGGGCAAGCGACTAACGGCTATGAAGTGCTTGAGCTGATGCGGGGAGAGGCCCCGGACTTGCTGATTACGGATATTCGCATGAATGAGATGAACGGGCTGGAGCTGATCAAACGGCTTCATCAACGGTCAGAGCAGATGAAGATATTAATCATCTCGGCGTATAACGAATTCGAATACGCGCAAATGGCGCTTCGCTACGGGGCGGCGGACTATATGCTCAAGCCGATCGATCGCATCCAGTTCACCCAGTTCCTTAGCAAAATGAAGCACGATTTGGACGCGCAAGCCGACTCTGGAGATTCGGAGCAGGGCCAGAACGAGAGGCGCGAGATTCGCAGAGTCAAGGAATGGATCCACGCCAACCTGCGGGGAGAGATTACCTTGCAGAAGGTCGCCGAAGAAGTGTACATGAGCCCGAAGTATTTATCCGTCTTCTTTAAATCCGAAACGGGCGTTCATTTCTCCGATTACGTGGAACAATGCCGGATCGCCAAGGCGAAGAAGCTTCTGCAAGAGACGCGGCTGAAAATATACGAGATCGCCGAGCTGTGCGGATATGCAAGCCCGAAGCATTTCATGGTCATCTTTAAGCAGGTGGCGGGATGTACGCCGACGGAGTTTCGGGAGCTGCCCGCCGCGACAGTCGACTGCGGAGATGAAGGACGATGAGGAAGCGGAGCCGCGCAGTCGGCAGAAGCCTCATGCTTCTGCTCGTGTTGTCTATCGTCGCATCGGCATGTACGGGCTTCGGGTCCGAGCCGCGGCTGCCGGTCGTGTCACCGGCGTTGAAGCCCATTACATTGAAGTTCAGCGTCTGGGGCAGCGAGGAGCGGGCGGAGATGTATCAGGCCATGGCGGCCGAATTCCGGGAGTCGCATCCGAACGTCGACGTCGATGTGCTGTACATTCCGTTCAACGACTATCAGCAGAAGCTGTCGATTATGATCGCTTCCAAGACGGCGCCTGACCTGGGCTGGATCGCCGAGCGGATGATCCCCCAGTTTATGACCGCGGGACAATTGATCGATATATCGGAGCTGAAGACGGACCCGGGGTACAACTTCAAAGACTTTTATCCTTCGGCGATGGAGATTTTCAGCGAGGACGGCCGCATTTACGGCATTCCGTTCTCCACGCCGCCGACGATTATGTTCTATAACAAGACGCTATTTCGGGCCAAGGGCGTACAGACGCCGATAGAGCTGTACGAGCAAGGCGACTGGACGTACGAACGGCTGATCCAGACGGCGCAGGCGTTGACCGATCCGGCTGAAGGCGTCTACGGCGTGAAGCTAGTCTCCGACCTGAAGGAATGGACCGGAGCGACGATGTCCCTGTTCCGGGCGTACGGGGCCGAGATGTTCGATGACGGCGGCAGCCGCTTTACGTTGAACTCCCCCGGCGGACGCGAGGCGATGCAGCTGTTCAGCGATCTGTTGTTCAAGTACAAGGTGCATCCCAAAGCCGGAGATCAGACGACGTTTGAATCCGGCAAGTTGGGCATGTACCAGTTCCCTTACAGTTATGTGGAAACAGCGAGGCGGATCACCGATTTCGAATGGGACATCGCTCCTCTGCCCGCTGGCCCGAGCGGCGCCATCAGCGCGATGGGCATTGCCGGCTATTCCGTCTTCAAGGGGACGAAGCATCCGAAGGAAGCGTTGGAATTTCTGAAGTTCATCAGCCAGCCGAACAACATGGAGATCACCTCGGGGGTTTACGTGCCTTCGCGTCAATCCGTGCTGGAGTCGGACGCGTTCATGAACTCGCATCGCGTTCCGTCGCGGGAGAGCATCCAACTCGCCGTGATCGATCAGATGAAGACGGCTCGCCTGAATCCGTCGCACGAAAACTGGCAGAGGATCGACACGGAGATGCGGGTTCTGTTTGATCTGTTATACACGCAGAGCAAGCCGGTAAACGGCATCTTGGACGAGATGGAGGAAACCATAGCCCCCTTATTGAAGTAGACGGAAGAGACTCTCCTGATCTTCCTCACGGTTGAATACGATTAAACGATGTCCAAATTCGGGATTGGATACATCCATACCTCTCTCATAGATCGATTGCGCACTTACAATGCCAACGCCAAGGATGTCATCGCCACCATCCCGGTGGCCATGGTGAAGCCTGACGATGCGGCGCGGCTTGTATTGCAAGGCGTCGAGAAGAACCGCGCCATCATCAAATTCCCGTCGTATGTCGGTTTGCTTACGTTCTTGTACCGGTTCGTGCCGAACCTGTTTGCAAGACAATCGCTGAAGACGATCCGGGATTTCCGTAAGATCCGTAAAGAAGGGAATGGATTGTCTCAGAAGGGCCAATGAATGATGCTTGTGCTCGGAGAACGTTCTTGTTCTGATAGGCCGCGGACAGGTGCATTAGGCAATTTTCGATTTAACAAACCAACGGTCGGTATATATAATAAAATCATATACTTGATCGCGATAAGGGGGGATGACCTTGAAACAAGAGGAACGCAGGCAACAGACGATACAACGGCTGATGGACACAACCAAGGCTTTAATCATGGAGAAGGGATGCCACTCCATCACGATGCAGGATATTATGAGCAGGTCCGGCATGTCCAAGGGCGCAATCTTTCATTACGTAAAGAGCAAGAATGAGATTTTCGTCTGGGTGCTGCAGGAGCGACTTGAAGAAACAAACGAAAGTTTCATGAACGAAGTGGAACACGGTCGCCAAAATTTTGAGGATCCGATGCGGAGAGTCCAGGAGAGCATCCTCGCTTACGAGAATCCGCAGGATGTTACGAACAAAGTTCTGTTGTATTTGCTTGGAAAAGAAGAAGATCCCATGGTCGCGGAAGCATTGAAGCAGTATTACGACCGGTCTGTACATCTATCCAAGCGGTGGATTGAAACAGGCCAGAAGTACGGCGTCATTCCTGAGAACGTGGATGCGGAAAAAACAGGAGACATGTTCACGCTCATGACGTTCGGATTAAGAATCCGCTCAAGTATTCCACAGGCACGGACAGTATTCAAAGCCCAGGATTTAGGGGAGTTTATAAGCGATCTATTGAATCCAGGCCGCGAACGGGAAAAGAAAGGATGGGACAAATGAGTTTATGGTTAGTGTTGCATTTGGTCGGCGTTTTGTTGATGGTTGGCAATGTCGTTACGGCGGCATTTTGGAAAATTCGGGCCGATCTGACCGGGAATCCTGTTGTCATCCATCATACGGTCAGGAATGTCATGATCGCAGACTACTTCTTTACGATTCCCGGGCTCGTCCTGATCATCGTTTCAGGCGGCATGATGGTTGGAAGATCCGGCGCCTCATTTTCGGGACTTAATTGGCTAACCTTATCGTTAATCCTGCTGGCGGGTACCGGTATCATCTGGCTTGCCATCCTCGTTCCGATGCAGCTCAGAATGATCCGATTCAGTGCCGCGTGCGTGGAGAAGGGGGCTATCTCCGCGGAATATCGCCGCGCTTCTCGTCAATGGGCCATCTTCGGCGTTGCCGCTACGCTGCTGCCGATCGTCATTTTGTACCTGATGGTGATGAAAGGATTCTGAGTCTGAGGTGTTACTTTGGAGCCGCGCTTCGGGCCGGCGTTGCGGGGCTGCTGGCGAAACTGACTAATATTTTTGATAAAAAAGTACAGTCGATTCCAGATGAAATTTGTTAAGCTGAGTTTAGCGACAGGAAATACTCCGAACAACATCTTCGGTCTTGGAAGGGGGCTAGTATGGAGACATCCGGAATCGTCCAGCGGGCGATCGACTATATAGAGGAACATCTTTATGAACCTCTTTCGTTGGAAGACATCGCAGAGGCGGCCGCGATGTCGGTTCCCAATCTGTATCGCTTGTTTTATGCGATGACGGGCCACCCCATCAAAGAGTATGTACGCAAACGCCGGATTAGCGAAGCAGCCTGTCTATTGCGTAATACTGATCATGCAACCATCGATATTGGAATTGGTTGCGGATTTCAATCGTACCGAACATTCATTAACACATTTAAGCGAAGCACGGGACTGACTCCGGGTCAGTATCGACAAGCGGGATTCATTTTCAGTTTTGAGCAGATCAACCTGCATGAACGAGTGACATACCTTGAAGAAAGGGAGGTGTTCGATCGTTTCCCGGACGTAAAGGTTATCCGACTGGCTCCTCAGAAAGGAATAGGTTTTCTTTATGCCGCCGAACGGGAGGAGGGCATTGAAGATGAAGCTCTTAGCCGATTCCATGCCTTCTTGGAACAGAGAGGACTCGACATGAGCCAACTGAGGCTATTCGGGTGGAATGTTGATAGGAAAGGAAGTCAACAACCATACGGCTACCAACTGGCGGCTGTCGGCGAGATCGTGACAACCTGCGTAGAAGACATACACCTTATTGAACTGCCTGGAGGTCATTACGCGGTGACACATGCTCCGGCTGGGTCTGGCCGTACGATCATTGACGCTTGGAATCGTCTGGTCTCCGATTGGCTTCCGCGGAGCACGTTCCAGCTCGGAGAGCTTCATTTTCTTGAAGAATATCAACAATTCAGCAAACAGGTTGCTCGCTTGAAGCTCTACCTCCCTGTCGAGCGCCGTTATGAGACAGAGACCATTGAAGTCATGGAGCGTTCGACAGTGAAGGTCGTTTCCTTTCGAGAAGAGGGCAAGGATTGCGTGATACGGGCAGATGAGGCTTCCGTCCAATGGTTAAGGATGAATGGGTTTATCGGGGATAATCGCATCAATCTTTTCATGAGTTGCAGTTTTCCGGCAGATGAAAGAATCACATATGAAGTACATATTGCACCGCCGGATGAATTTGTCCCGTCACAGGAGGATTTGCATCGGATGAATCGGTTGGAAGGCGGATTGTACGCCTGTATCACCACAAGAGCTTATGGCTCAATGTCAGGTGTGCTTGAACGGATCTATCGCTGGCTTCATACAACAACGGACTATGAACCGGATGGCAAACGCTCGTGGTATTCGTACTACGTACCTTATACAGGGAATAAACCAGGCGAGGGAAGGGATTTTGAGCGATCAGTTTATGTAGAGTGCTGCGTACCTGTTATTTTACGAGGAAGATCTCTGCATCTGAAAGGATGAATGATAAATGGGTCAACGTGCGAAAAATGCAGATGGTTACAAGCCCGTGCTTTTTCCAGCAGCATTAAAAATGCTTAGAAACGTAAATGAGCAAAGGGAGGAAATGGATATGCCAGAATATGAGGAAACCAAAGTGGAACAAGTGCTGGAAGACATTACCGGTATGACTTGTATTTACGTACCAGTCAATGATGTTTACGAGTCCATCAAATGGTACCAGAAGAATTTGGGGTACCAACCTTCCAACAACGAACTTGTTGAGCCTGGAATGGTGACGGCGATTTTGAATTTTCCCGATCGGAATGGAAATCTTCCCTCACCTGGTTTAAGGCAAGTTGTACCCGCGTTGTTCCTTCACAAATCGGACGAAGAAGGCGGCAGATTACGGTTTTCATGGTCATTGGACAGCGGCAAACCCCATGCAATGGCATGTTTTATTACACCACGGATCGAGGAGTTATATAACCGTTTCAGGGAAAACGGAGTGAATATTTTAGGAGAACGGGTGACAAGCGGACCCAACATAACGTTCGCCGATCCTGATGGTAACGTATGGGAAGTTTGGCAGCCATAATCGGGAAACGAAGTTGAACAAAGAGAGAACAAGTAAGGGCCATAACGATTGTTGGAATTTGTAGAAATATGGATGACAGAATATGTGTATAGAGGTATTATTACATTGAGTTTATATACAAAACAATGGGAAGTAATGGTGAAAGAGCGAGAGAGGCTGACTACTCCCATAATGGATCGATTGCCATGATAAGCAAAGCGAGCTTGCTCCCCAAAGGCGGCTCGCTATTTATAAAGGGGCATAAGAACATGAAAAAGTTAGTTCTTATTGGTATTGTACTTTTTCTAACTGTAAGTGTGTCTGCTTGCTCTAGTGTTTCCAAAGATGAATATCAAAAGGCTTTGGATGACAATGCCAAACTTAAAAGATTAACAAAAGTCAGAGTGCTAGAAGAGGATAATGTTATCTTGTATGGGGTGTCAGAAGGTCTTTATACATATAAGTCAACCATGGGCGGGAATATCACGATACCTTTGATAAACGTTGAAAGAATTGATATAAAATAGCTCACAACTCATATTGCCGATGTATTTGCCCTCTCCGGCCTAGACAAGAGAGGACAGGAAATCGAATACGAACCAATTGTTTCCGCTCGCTTCCATTCACAGAAGTTGAGCGGTAATTTTATGAGCACAGCAACTGTGCAACAATTGAAAAATAGATGCGAAAGCGACGTGAGGTTCTTGAATCAAGGCTATCAGCTGACCATAAGACAAATACTGGACAGGCCGCAATTCCGGCACGCTTATCTGGCCGCGGGGGAGCAAAGCCTGGACCGCTTGGTGCGATGGGTCCATATTATCGAGGTCATCCATTTCGAGGAACTGCTGCAAGGCGGGGAAATGATATTGACGACCGGTGCAGCCTTCCAATCGGATCCCGGGTTGTTCTCCACGTACATGGAACAACTGGTCAAGCGGGACGTCGCATGCCTGTGCATCGAGATGGGCCACTACATCCGCTCCGTGCCTGCGGAATGGATCGACATGGCCGACGCGAACGGCTTGCCGCTGATCATCTTCCCGCAAGCGGTGAAATTTATCGACATTACGCAGGACATCCACGCCCACATCATTAACCGGCATCATGACGCGCTGCGGCAACTGGAGCAAATCTCGCGCGAGTTTCACCGCCTGACCTTGACGTCGCAAGGCGTAGCCAACGTGCTTCAACTGTTGCAGAAGAGCACCGAAGCCCAGGTGATCTACATGCCTTCGGAAGGGCAGCCGCACTTCGTCCCGCGTGTCTCGCGCGATCAGGCCAAGAGATGGACGGATCTGCTGAACCATCACCTAGACGGCAGCCTGAAGGGGAGCGAAGCTCCGGGTTCATTCCCCTATCACCTCGAAGACGACGGTCGCGCGATCATCCTGCAATCCGTCGGCGCGATGGGCAAAACCTGGGCGCACCTGGCCCTCATTCTCGGCCGGAGACCGCAGGAATACGAGTATCTGATCCTCGATTCGGCTTCCATTTCCATCTCCCAGGACTTGCTCCGCAAACAGTATATCGAAGAACGGAAGCTGTATTCCCAGACGCTGTGGGTCGATGATTTGCTGCATCTTCGCCTTCGCGACGAAGAGCAGGTGCAAGCTTTGATCGGGACCGATTTCAAGCGTCTCAACGAGCTCGTTTACCATGTTTGCCTCATCGAAATCGGGCGCGGAACCGAAGCGAACCGTTCGGCTTCCATCGACGGCAGCGAAGAAACGGCCGGCATCCATCTGTCGATGGCAGCCAGGTCGATATTCGTACAGCACGCCTTCGATCCTCTCATTACGCTTCAGAACGACCGGCTGGTGGTCGTCGCTTTCGACCGGAAGCATGCCAAGCCCGCGAAGGAGCGGCTCCGCCAGGTTATTCAATCGCTTCGGACGATAAAGGACGAGGAGGATATCAAGCTGGTGATCGGCGTCGGTCAGGCCAACCGGGGCTTCATGAATGCATATGTCAGCTATCAAGAAGCGATTCGCTCGCTGTCGCTTTCCAAGACGCTGCAGTCCGATCTCCTGTTCTATGACGAGCTCGGCGTATTTCGCCTTCTCTTCCGCATCGCCGACGAACAAACGCTGGATTCGTTCATGAGAAGCTGCTTGGGGCCGCTGCTCGATCACGACTCTACGAGAGGCAGCGAGCTGCTCCGTACCCTTAAAGTCTATCTGGATCACGACGGCTCCAAGCAAATCACGGCGCAGAGGCTCTTTATCGTCCGTCAAACGCTCTATTACCGCTTGGAGCAGATCGAAGCCCTTCTCGGGAAGGGCTTCATGGAACCGGAGAAAAGACTGTCGCTGCAGGTCGCCATTCGCATTTACCAGCTTCTGCATTCGGATGCGAAATTGTGAAAAAAATAGGTCAACCTTCATTACATTTTGTCTAATGGAACCGCTTGCCATTTCTTTTACACTTGGTATCGAGTGGAAAAAATCATCTAATCGGACAATGAGGAGAGGGTTGACGTGATTGTCGGCGTTCCCAAGGAAGTCAAAAACAACGAGCACCGCGTCGGTTTGACGCCGGGCTCCGTTCTCTCGTACGTGAAATCCGGACATGAGGTATGGGTGGAAACGAAAGCCGGCGCAAGCATCGGGTTCGCGGACGAGGATTACGCCCGAGCAGGCGCGCGAATCGTGGCTCACGCTGCGGAGGCTTGGTCGGCGGAAATGGTCGTCAAAGTGAAGGAGCCCCTGCCTCAGGAATACGGTTATTTCCGCGAAGGGCTCATTCTATATACGTACCTGCATCTGGCACCCGAGCCGGATTTAACGAAAGCATTAATAGAGCGCAAAGTGACAGCTATCGCTTACGAAACGATCCAGCTCGACAACGGCAGCCTCCCGCTGCTGATCCCTATGAGCGAGGTCGCCGGCCGCATGTCGATCCAGATCGGCGCGCATTTCCTGGAGAAGGCGCATGGCGGCAAAGGCATCCTTCTGAGTGGCGTACCGGGAGTTGAGCCCGCGAAAGTCGCCATCATCGGGGGTGGCATCGTCGGTACGAATGCCGCGAAGATGGCCATCGGGCTTGGTGCGGACGTCAGCATCGTCGACATCAATGCCGACCGGCTTCGGCAGCTCGACGACCTGTTCCAGGGAAGGATCAAAACCGTCATGTCAAGCCCATACGGCATTGCGGAAGCCGTTCGCCGCTCGGACCTCGTGGTCGGCGCGGTGCTGATTCCGGGGGCGCGAGCGCCCCGCCTCGTCACCGAGGACATGGTGAAGGCGATGGCCCCAGGCTCGGTGATCGTCGACGTTGCCATTGATCAAGGCGGATCGATCGAGACGATCGACCGAATCACGACGCACGACGATCCGACCTATGAGAAGCACGGCGTGATCCACTATGCCGTCTCCAACATGCCGGGCGCCGTTGCGCGCACCTCCACGCTGGCGCTTACGAACGTAACGACGGCTTACGGACTCCAGATCGCGGGCAAGGGCTGCGTGCAAGCCGCGCGGGATAACAAGGCGATCGCCAAAGGTATTAACGTCGTCGCGGGCCGCGTGACTTATCAGGCGGTTGCGGAAGCGCACGGCTGCGATTACTCGGATATTTATTCTTTGCTGCAATGAACCCGAATCGGATGCACGAGCATGCAGAGCACCTTCGCCGGTGCTCTTTCGCGTGTTGACGGAATCGCAAAAAAGTACATAATGTCCTAGCGATTTCTGTTACTATAAGGGTAAAACCTAGCGAAGCCAGGTGTTGCGCATGGTCCAAATGGCAGCTCTTCCTCATTATCCCGGAATGGTAAGGAAGAATAAAAAAATCAGAGGCATTATCGTCCTCTCGATCCTGCTTCTATTGGCGCTGACGACCGTGAATATCGTCGTGTCGTATTATTCGACCATCCATGCCGCGGAAGTGTCGATCGCGAACCAGAGCATCGGAATGGCCGAATCGATTGCGGCCGATTTGGATGTGGGAGCGTACGAGCGCTTTCTCCTGCATCGGACAAGGGACGCCGATTTTTGGGCGCTCGCCTCGTATTTGAACGACGCCAAGAAGAAAATCGGCGCTACGTACGTCTATACGCTGCTGGTGGATAATCCCGAAGTGACGAAAACGATGATTCACGGGATGGATCCTGATCATCCGATCGATTACTACATCGGTGAATATTGCACGGTGCCCAAGCAGCAGATCGCGCTTGCGCTGCATGGGAAAACCTACTCCACGGGCATTCTGCGGGACGCCAAGCTTGGCGACTACATGTCGGTGGGCGCGCCGATCCGAAATGAGAGCGGTAACATGATCGGCTACCTCGGCATTGACATGGGGTCCGCGAGGGTCCAGGATATCGGCCAAGTCGTCATCGCGAACAGTTACGCAACGTTCTTCTTCAACGTCGCCTTCGTCGTGGTGTTGTTGGTCTTGTTTCTGGTCATCCAGAGGTGGTATCAGCGGGAAACGAAGAAAGCGGTCGGGGAGACGGAGTTGACCTACCAAGCGGAATTTCGGTCGATCCTCACCTCCGTTCGTTCGATCCGCCACGACTTCGTGAACCATATCCAGGTGCTCTATGGCCTGCTCGAATTCAAGTATTATCCGCGGGCGATCGAGTACATTCAGTCGCTGTTCAAAGAGATCAAGATCGTCGACTTGACGCTGAAGATCAACAACCCGGCGCTCCTCGTCCTGTTTCAGTCCAAATGGGTGCTGGCGCAAAACAAACAAATCGAGCTGGAATTCGACGTGATGCCGGACATGTTCGATCGGATCGAATCGGCGGATTTGATCCGGATTTTATCCAATTTGATGGACAACGCGATCGAAGCGGTCCAGGAGATGCCTCAAGCGGAGAGAAAAATGAAAGTGACGTGCAAGAGCGCCGGCAATCACTATCGGTTTGAAGTGGAGAACTCGGGGCGGTCCATTTCGGAGCGCGATCAGGCATATTTGTTCGAAGAAGGCTTTACGTCCAGGCCGCAATCTTCGGATAAACCGCGAGGCTTCGGGTTGTCGATCGTCAAACAAATCGTCCAGCGTTATTCAGGCGAGGTTGATTTCGTATCGGGCGGTGGCCGGACCGCTTTCAGCGTCAGTATACCGATTGTCGCCGACCGTTAGGAGGTCTTATGGAAAATCCTCAAATTCGCCTGTTGATCGCCGAAGACGAGCCGGCTCAACAAGAGCTTCTGCTCCTGTATTTGCAAGATTTCGATTATGTGCGCGTCGTCGACATCGTCAAGACGGGAGACGAGCTCATCCAGCGGGTGACGACCGATTCGAACGTCAATGCCTTGCTGCTGGACTTGAAGCTGGGCGAGGGCAGAAGCGGGCTCGACAGCTATTCGACGTTGCGCTTCCGCGGCAAGAACATCCCGGCCATTCTGGTGACCGGGGCGATTCCCGAGGCCAGCTATACGTATGACCTCGGGATCATCGACATCGTCGAGAAGCCGTTTACCGCTTTCCGATTCAAGCAATCGATCGAAAAACTGTGCAATCATATGAAGTATCAAGCTTTCGTCGAGCATGGCGGGGTATACATCCCGATTTATAATCAAGACATCCAATTGCTTACGCCTGCCGATATTCTCTTCATCGAATCGGTCAATCGGACGATTCAAGTGCATACGACGATAGGCATTATGGAGACGAAGATCCCGCTGAAAGTGTATGAACAGTATTTGCAGGAATACTACTTTTACCCGACGCACCGCTCGTATCTCGTAAACCTGAAGAAGATCAGGATCATCGCGAACAGCACGATCTATTTTCACGACGACCGGCGAACGGCGTTCATTGCCGAGGACAAGGCACAGGAGTTCGCGTTTTACTGGGAAGCCATGATGAAGTAAGCGGCGAACGGTTCGTCAAGAACGATTCGTGTCGACCGGCGGGTATCGGTCGACACGAATTTTTATTTCGCGCTCATGCCGCCGTCGACGACGACGGCGCTTCCCGTCATCGCCGACGACTCGTCGGATGCGAGAAAGACGGCTACGCTGGCGATCTCCGAAGGCTGGATGACCCGGTTGATCGGTTGAAAATCCCCGATGCTGCCGAGCACCTGTTCAATGCCGCCCATCAATGATGCGTGAGCGTCATTGAACGTCGTATCTACCCATCCGGGGCAAATACAGTTGGCGCGGATCCGTTCCTGGGCGAAATCAAGGGCGATGGACTTCGTGAGCATGAGAATCGCCCCTTTGGAAGTGACGTAGGCCGACAGTTTCGGCTCGGCGACGAGACTGTTGACGGAGCCTACGTTAATAATGGAGCCGCCGCCTGCTTTTTGCATTTCCGGAATGCCGTACTTAGCCGCCAGAAACATCGATTTAACGTTGACGTCCATCGTACGGTCCCAAACATCTTCCGTGACGTCGATCACCGTTCCGGGAATATTGATCCCGGCGTTGTTGCACAGCACATGAAGGCTTCCGAATCGCTCCGCCGTGAAGCGTATGAGCGCTTGAACCTGTTCGGACCGGGAGACGTCAAGCTGGAAGAATACGGCCTGGCCTCCTTGCTCGACGATTTCATTCGCAACTGCGGCTCCCGTTTCCTTGAAATCGGCGACGACGACGTTGGCGCCCTCCTGAGCGAAGCGCCTGGCGATAGCCGCGCCGATCCCTCTTCCCGCCCCTGTAACGATGGCTGTTTTCGCTTGCAATCTCATCGTGTATTCCTCCTCGCAACCTTACGCAGGCTCTTTTAAAGCAGGCGGAATTTCCTTGTAGCCTTTGGACTTTACCGCTCCTACGATCACGCCCACGAGCAGCCAGCATATTCCCGTAATGAACGTCGTACGATCGAACCCTGTCCATACGTAACCGACAATGAAGAGGCCGATGAGCGGCATGGTCAGGTAGAGCAGCCATCCTTTTGCCCCGCGCTGTTTTTTCTTGAAAAAGAAATAAAAGCAGACGCTTGAATTCAGTACGATAAAAGAGGTGACGGCGCCGAAATTGACGAATTTCAAGACAGTTTCAATCGGCAGAGTGAGAACCGTGACGGCGCAAATTCCCGCCGACAAAAAGGTAGCGCTTACAGGCGTTTGAAAGGTGGGATGCACTTTTTTGAATACGTTGGCGAAGGGCAGCAAATTGTCGCGGCTCATCGAGTACAGCACGCGGGATGCGGCCGCTTGACAATTGAGATTGACCGCTCCGCCGATCGCCACGACATTGATCAGGATCAGGATGACGAAGAAGGCTTGGCCGCCCGCTTCTTTGGCAATATCGAAGAAGCCCATTTCCGGATTGAGGTCGGCGTAATTCGGATGGATCAAGTGCGCCATATACGCTTGCGCAATGAAGAAGAAGCCGATGAACACAATCGATAGGACCGTCGCTTTGCCCACCGTCCTGCGCGGGTCCCGCGCTTCTTCGGAGAGGGTGCTGATCCCGTCGAAACCGAGAAATCCGAGGACGGCGATCGTCGTGGCCGTGGCCACCAAGCCGAGAGAGAAGTGGTCCGCTTGGAAGAAGGGATCGAGCGTGAAACCGCCGACACCGTGGCCGTCGGCGAACACGAATTTGATGCCGATGCCGAGCAGCGCCGCGATCGTAACGATCTGTACCCAGAACATGACCAAATTCGTTTTGGCGGCTACGTTGATCCCTCGAATGTTAATGAAGGTCGTAATGGCAATAAACAACAGCGCCCAAACGGCCGGCGGAACGGAAGGGAAAATCCCGGTCATCCATACGCCCGTCATCGAGTAGAGCAAAGCCGGGATCAAAATATAATCCGACAAAATGATCCACCCGGCGAGAAAGCCGATATGCGGATTAACCGCCCGTTGAATATAGGAATAGACGGATCCGGCAATCGGGAATTCCTTGCTCATGTGGCTGTAGCTGAAAGCGGTGAAGAGCATGGCCAGCACCCCGACGATATAGACGAGCGCGGACATGCCGAAGCTTTCCTGGGCAACCATGCCGTACACTTGCATGGGTGCGAGCGGTGCCATGAATACCATTCCGTAAATCGTTAATTCCTTGATGCCGAGCGATCGTTTCAACTCCTGCTTGTAGCCGAATGAGACGACTTCGTTCGTTTCGATTTGTGCCATGGAATTCCCTCTCCTTCGTTCGGTTGACAAGCCTATAAGAACGTTAGCCGCCGATTGCCGTGAAGCCAGCCCTCCTCGCGACGACGGTTTCGGTGCTATTGTACGTTACCGCACCGCGGGAACGCCGCAATTTTCGGTGGCGACGAACGACTTTTGGACGTGACGAAATGTTAATTTCGATTTGATTCGACTTTTTCAAAAGGGCGTGGAAGCGTGTAGTGTCCCGACCCTTCCATTCCAAACGACACAAAACAAGCTGAGTCCTCTCGGACTTCAGCTTGTTTTGTGTCGTAATTATAGAATTTGAGCCTTATTGCTGCAAGGCTTCTTACCAGTAGAACAAACCGGAGATATACCCGTGCATATATCTTAAGTTAGTCTTCAAACATTTCGCCCTATGATAGAATAAACAAAATCTTATTGAAGAGGATGTGTTACATGAGGAAGATGAGTGCTTTGTTAGGTTTAATCGGAGGATTATTGTGAATTATCCGTCGTTCGATTCTGCCGCCTTGAACAATTTTGGTGTGGGACTGAAAATTAATTCAGCATATTTAACTATTCCCGATAATTTTCATTCCATGACCCGGATGGTAAATTCATAGAAGCTTGGAGTGTACCTGAGGAGAGATCGATATGTTGAGGAAATTCGAATGGTTTTTAATAGCAGGCGGATTCTTGTGGATCGTACTTTGGACTGGACACACGATCGCACACGGACCGCTTAATCCGGCACCAGAGACGGGTAGGTTATTGGGGATGTCCTCTATGTTTTATGCGTCATGGATGATGTTTCTTGTTCCCGTGCCTTTATCTCTCGGATGGATAGGGTTGCACAGGTTTACAACAGGAGGATGGAAAGTTGTTAGAACGATTGGATTCATTTGTACAATTTTGAGCCTTCTACTCTTCTTCATTGCCGGTTGCGTGGGTATTCTCGCATTCATTCAGCAAGGTTTTGTCGACACTGATTTTGGGTCAGTCTGGTACTTCTATGCACCTGGGCAATTAATTCTACTGGCGGGCACATTCCTATTCGGTATCGGTTTTCTAAAAGGGACGAATTTCGGAGTTCTCGTCAAACTCGTTCCGATAGCTGTTGCATTATTGTTCCCGTTGATTAGTTATATGCGTCGTCCGGGTTCTATATTATTGGAATGGGGCTCTGTTGCTGGGTACGTTCTTTTGGAGAGCATGGGCGCCCTGCTTGGGATATGCTGGATTATTCTCGGGCTTGCATCCTACCGTAGCAAAAAATGTGGAATAACGGGAAACGTTAAATCTTTCGTTAGTAGAATTTAATATCGTTGTCACTATGAGAGTGAGATTCGATTTGTAACGGATCACTCCAATGATTGGATATAGAAGAAACATGGCGTTGTCACGCTCGGCTTCGTACAGTACATCGGACCGACGATCATGCTGATTCTGAGCGTATTCGTGTTCAAGGAATCGGTCTCGCCGGTTCTGCTCATCGGCTTCGTACTTATCTGGACAGCGATCGTCGTATACACCGCAGCATCGGTTCGCGGCACGAGACTCGCGAAAGCGAGCTGACGGCCAAGGGGGTCCGGCACCGTCATAAAGGCCATTTCCGCCCGATGGGGCGGAGATGGCTGTTTTCCGTTTGTAAAGATTGTTTACAGGGGAACGTTTGTGCGTTATTATGGTAATAATTTCTTGATCACTTCTATTTAAGGAGAGATTGCCTGTCATGATTATCGAAACCAAAATCATCGAGAAACCTGCCTTCACCGTTATTGGGATCAAGGAAACGATTCATTTTGATTCTAGTTTGCCGCCTTCCGAGAACGCGATTGCCAAGCTTTGGGGTCGATTTAACAACCGCATTCCGGAAATTCCCGGCCTTCTCGGCTGGCGCAGCTATGGGCTCATGCTTCAAAATCCGGATAACCCGCCTGGCACGCCCTTCGAATATACAGCCGCCGTGCAAATTTATCAGGATGGAGCCATCCCCGAGGGCATGATGCGTATCGAAGTGCCGTCCGCGCGCTATATCGTGTTGACTCATCGCGGTCCGCTTGACGGAATTAGCGATGCGTTTAAACATTTCTGGGGACATTGGCTTCCGAACAGTCCATACGAATACGACGGAGGCACCCGAACCGGCAAATATGAGTTCGAGTTTTATGACCAGCGCTATACTCAGGCGACTGACCCGAATTCCGAAATTGATCTGTACTTCCCCATTCGTGCGAAGTAACCTAAACCTGCGAAGCACGGGTGCGACTGATTCATATCCAATCACCGTCCTGCGGTATGCGGACTTGATCGAGCAAGCCTTCCGAGGCAAGTCTTGTCCGCAACACGTCCCGGGTAACATGGCAATGGTTGATTGCATCCATATGAACCGCAACAACCCGGGTATAGGGGGCGTAGCGGATAAGTTTCATCACGTCGTATTCATCCATCGTGATTGCATCGCCGACGACGAATCTCGCCCCACCCGCGTTAACGATCGTCATATTGGGGCTATAGGTATCGAGTGCAATCCTCACCTCCTCACACCAGATCGTATCTCCTGTTATGTATAGTGTAGGCTCCCCTTGCGATTGAAAGACAATCGATCAGAAAGGTCGCACCTGCATACTCCAACCATAAAGTCGCATGACGGATAAGTTGAATTTTCATTGGATTCTCCCCTTGAATCGTTCATCTGTGATAACCTTAATGATAATACGGCCCCGGAGCTTGATACATAACTTGATGATTGAAATTGGCCGGAATTACTTTCAATGTGAAAAGAGAGGATGTCACGTGTCAGGCCAAGCGATTGACGATATCGATCTCAAGATTTTACAAGTACTGCTCGACAACGCACTCTATTCATTGATGTATGAAAAAAAGTAGAATAAGAGGAGCTGAAATCGAAATGAGCATATTCCAGAGCAAAATTTGCCTTGTCACGGGCGGCGGGTCGGGGCTTGGCAGGTCTCTATGCTGTCTGTTGGCAGACAAAGGAGCGGTCGTTACGGTTGCCGACTTGAATGAAGAAGCGGCGTCATCGGTTGTGCGGGAAATTACGGATCAAGGAGGGCAAGCCGTTGCGGCTTGCGTAGATGTGGCGGATTCTGAATCGATGCAAAGACTCGTTGACGATGCAGTGGAACGGTACGGGAAGCTGGACTTCATGTTCAACAATGCCGGAATCACCGTTATCGGCGAGTTTCGGGACTTGCCGCTTGATGAAGTGAAGAAGGTGCTGGACGTCAATTTATCCGGTGCCCTTCATGGATCCTATTCTGCCTACCGGGTGATGGCTCGGCAAGGGTTCGGGCATATCGTCAACACCGCTTCCGGCTTTGGGCTTGCCCCGGGCCCGACCAATCTGCCGTATGTCATGTCCAAATTCGGGATTGTCGGTCTATCGGAGACAATGCGTCTTGAAGGGCTTGACTTGGGAGTTCGAGTGAGCACGGTCTGTCCGGGTTACATCCATACCTCGCTCATTGATCGATTGCGTACTTACAATGCCGATGCCAAGGATGTCATCGCCACCATTCCGGTGGCCATGGTGAAGCCTGACGATGCGGCGCGGCTTGTATTGCAAGGCGTCGAGAAGAACCGCGCCATCATCAAATTCCCGTCGTATGTCGGTTTGCTTACGTTCTTATATCGGTTCGTACCAAGCCTGTTTGCAAAACAATCGCTAAAGACGATCCGGGATTTCCGTAAGATCCGTAAAGAAGGTAACGGATTGCGATAATTTATAAACATTATGACGGATATGGTAGACAAAGTTACCGATTGCTCGGTGTGAGCTCTAGAGCTTGAATTTTTCGGAATATTCGTATTGGGGAGATCCGGTTATGAAACAAAACAAATATGATGATGCAGGATTCTTTGAGAAATATAGTCAAATGCCTCGTTCGCTCGGCGGATTGGATGCTGCCGGTGAATGGACCACCTTTCGTGCGTTGCTTCCTGAATTGCACGATAAGAAAGTGCTTGATCTTGGCTGCGGCTTTGGTTGGCATTGCCGCTATGCGCGTGAACGTCAGGCAAGGTCGGTTGTGGGTGTAGACCTCTCGGAGAATATGTTAGAACGCGCAAAAGCTATGACCGACGACTCACAGATCGAGTATCGACATCTCGCTATCGAAGATATCGACTTTTCCGAAGGGGAATTCGATGTGGCGATAAGTTCTCTTGCGTTCCACTATGCAGATCGCTTCGATATCATTTGCCAAAAAGTTTACCGTTTCCTTGCGCCAAGGGGTACTTTCGTGTTCTCCGTCGAACATCCGATCTTCACTGCACTTGCCGCACAAGACTGGTATTACGGCCCGCAAGGCGAGAAGCTTCATTGGCCTGTCGACAACTACCATGATGAAGGTTCACGGGAGGCAAAGTTTTTAGTCAATGATGTCATCAAGTATCATCGCACCGTCGCCACCTATGTTAATACTTTAATTGACTCCGGCTTTAGAATTATGAAGCTTTCCGAACTTCAACCGTCCCAAGAAATGCTGGACAACAACCCGGCCTGGCAAGAAGAAGTGCGTCGCCCGATGTTCTTATTGATTGCGGCATCCAAAAGTTAGGGAGTTATCCTGTGTTTCTTGCTGCATGAGTGGCAGCTTGCAAAACAAGAGCAAAGAGCAAACGAAGATGGCTTACATCGTGTATAAATTATGAATCCTCCCCTGGTTGACGGCCTCCCTATAGTACACATTGCTTTCGAAGACGTTGCGATGCTCTTGGGCGAATGCCATGAAGTCTGATACGTACTCGGGTTTAAATTTCAGGAATGCAATGATGTTTGTTGCCACCGCGTATTCGATTTCTTGTCGAAAATGCGGATTAGCCAACGCAAGCAGTCGTTCCCAAGCACGAACAACGCCTAATGTGTTAACATGGTTGCTGTTCGTAATGGAACCGGAACGTACTTTGTAGTAATAAAGGGGTTTATCCACATAAGCAGGCGATTCGGCGTATGACAGCAATATAGGAATGGTTGCAAGGTCTTCATACCAACCGTCTGGGTACATTAGATGACGAAACAGGCTTTTCTTAATTAATTTATTGCAGGAAAAAGCGGCGTCAGTCGAGTGCAAAACCGCTTGCCGATGGTTGAATGACGTGCCTGTAAAGCCTCTAAGAAGGAATCTCTGGCCTTCCTTTTGAATCTCGACATAATCGCAGAGAATAAAGTCATGTCCTTTGGAGGCCGCCTTATACAATTTTTTATACATTTCGGGATCTGCCCAATCGTCGGAATCGACGAAGCCTAAATATTCCCCTCTGGCATGTTGAATGCCGGTGTTGCGCGCGATCCCAGGCCCTTCATTTTCTTTGATAATCGGGATGATTATGTCCTTATATTGGTTATGGTACTCGAGGATGAGCTCCTTGGCGTCATCAGGGGACCCGTCGTCGACCACGATGATTTCAAGTTCCTTAAAGGATTGCCGCAATAAGGCGTTCAAGCAAGTTTTCAGCTGATCCTTCGTGTTGTACACAGGCACGACAACAGAAATTTTAGGTTTCATTCGTCGTCATCTTCGTTCCACTGGGACAGTTGCAAATATTTGAAATATTTCTTGTTAAAGCGAATATCGGAGTTCCATGGTTTGTACCAACCGCAGAAATGTATGATCGCCGGCTTGATATGTGGAAGCGGGTCCCAGTGGTACGTCGTATAATTCCATTTGTAATCCAGAGGGAGCCAGTCGTTCAACAGCACGGCGTTCAATGCGTCTTGATCCATGTAAGTCAGATTAGGATGAAGTTGTAGGTACTCTACGAGTCGATTGGAAACGTCCGTCTCCCTCCACCGTTCAAGATTCAACAATAATACGCCTGCATTGAAATAGGGAGCGTCTGTCGGCATCCCTAACTCTTCCATCAATCTTTCTTTCTTATCCCATCCGAAGAGGACTGATTCGTCAACCGCGCCCAAAGCATGGTTTTCCACATTGACGTCCCATAATTCGCTGATGTCTTTTCGAACGATGAGATCGCAGTCCAAATATAACGCCTTCTTAATTGTATTATCCAGCAATGTAGGGAGAAAGATTCGAAAGTAGGTTTCCTTAGTAATGTAACCGATTGTCGAGTCTTCGGGGAGGGCTTCCTTCAGCGAAGTAGCCGGTGTGAGGAACACAATTTCCTTCTTATATCTGCCTACGACCCTATTCAGTTTGCGTTTGTTGTCCGCCGATATGTTTCCATCGATAATATAGATATTTATGGCATCCCTATTTTTTGTTTTTTTCAAAAGCGAGGTTAACATGACGCCCAGATGTTGCGCGTATTCGTCGTTTGTCGTGCTCACGATAATCAATCGAGTCCCCCCTTTGTAAATATGTAGCATTCCATCATACGCCGGAAGCACAGGGGATGACTGGATGCATGTCTAAACGGAAAGGGTTTCGCTCGGGGGCGCGATTTCGATTTCCATCACTTGTAGCCCTAAAAAGCTGGACTTATAAGAGAGACCAATCAATTAGAAGGCCAATGGCTGAAATTCATTAATGTGTCTACTTACGTCGGAGGCAGTAACGATTCTCATGTGTATTTCCAGCGGATGGGGTTGGGTATAGGGTGTAGGCTACACGCTTGCCGAAAACTAATTAGCTATAGTATAGTTGGAGTTAAGTATGTAAAGGGAGGTGAAGGTAGGATGAATCGGGAGTGTGTGAATAATCAAGTTAGCCGGCTGCCCATCGCGATGGCTGGCATCGTTCATGGTTATAAGCAAGACGGGAGAAGTCCGTCCATTTTTAACCATACGATTTCACAACTCGCGAAAAGACTCCTACCTTAACCTGAACGGATCGAAACGGATCGGGCGTAGGGAATTTTCCCTGCGTCCTTTTTTATTGGGCTAAGACGGGTAGGGTCTCGCACTAGGAGGAACCCGCTTGTTAACAATAAATTGTCAAAACGTAAAGAAATATAACGCTGCCCAGCTCGTCTTGGAAAATGTGACCTTCGAACTGCATCACGGTGAAAAAGCAGGGCTTGTCGGTCGCAACGGGTGCGGCAAGACCACTCTGCTGCGCATGATCGCCAAGCTGGACAGACCGGACGAAGGAATGTTGGCTGTTCGAAAGATTGCGCGTATCGGTTATCTTCAGCAAATACCGGATTTGGAAGCCGGCACTACAGTCCTGGAAGTGCTGGTGACCGGGTTCCGAGAACTGCTCAAGTATCGAGAACGGATGACAGTTCTCGAATCGGCGATGTCATCGCCGGATCTGATTCCGGAACGTTTAGAGGCCTTGCTTATAGAGTATGCGGAGTTGCAAGAGCGCTACGAGCGAGACGGGGGCTATGAGCTCGACGCCCGGATAGATCAGATTGCAGATGGCTTACGCATTCCTCGGGCATGGTATTCCCGGATATACGATTCTTTGTCTGGAGGCGAGAAAACAAAAGTAGGTCTCGCTTCGCAGCTGCTGATGGAGCCCGAACTTTTGCTTCTCGACGAACCGACGAATCACCTTGATATGACTGCGGTGGAGTGGCTGGAGGAATTTCTGCAGAAATACAGAGGAGCTTGCCTGGTTGTTTCCCATGACCGCTACTTTCTCGACAGAGTCGTTACAAAGATCGTGGAGCTTGAGGACGGCGAATCGACCGTGTTCCATACGAACTACACTCAATATGTGAAGGAGAAGGAAGAACTGCTTCTCCGGCAGTTCGATGATTACCAGGAGCAACAGAAGAAGATCAAGAAAATGCGGGAGACCATTAAGCAGTTGATGGAATGGGGGAGAATCGGCGATAACGGGAAGTTTTTCCGGAGGGCGGCCAGCATGCAGAAAGCGATAGACCGAATGGAGAAACTGAAACGTCCCGCAATCCATCGCAGGGAATCGGAGTTCGAGCTTCGGCCTTCCGAGCGGTCCGGGAAACAAGTCGTCATCCTCGATGGCGTGAAGAAGCAATACGGATCGAAAACCGTTCTGGCAGGAATAACGGGAGAGCTTCACTATGGCGAGAAAGTGGTGCTGAACGGAGATAACGGCTCAGGAAAGTCGACTCTTCTGAAGATTATGCTTGGAGAGGTCTCCGCGGACGGTGGGGAAGCGCGACTCGGCGCTCAAGTCGAGGTCGGTTATCTCGCTCAGCAGCAGATTCCGGATAATCCGGAACAGTCCGTATTGGACTACTACCGAGGGGGAACCAGGCTAGAGGAAGGTGAAGCCCGTAACCGATTGGCTGCTTACCTTTTCTACGGCACTGACGTGTTCAAGCCTGTTCGTATGCTCTCAGGCGGAGAATGGACTCGTCTAAGGTTAGCGTTGCTAGTGCATAGGAAGCCTAACCTGCTCATCCTGGACGAACCAACTAACCACATGGACATCGCGTCGAGGGAGGCGCTTGAGGAAGCGTTGGAGGGTTATTCGGGTACGATTCTGATCGTGACCCACGACCGGTATCTCATGAACCGTCTGGCACAGAAGATATGGGAGCTGAATCGAGGTCGTCTTGCGGTTTATCTGGGCGGCTTTGATGAATATAAGGCGAAAAGCCGACGCAGGATGGTTGTGTCAGTCGAGGAGGATGCGGAAGAGCGGGGCCGATCGCGGTCGGAACCGAATCGAACGTCGTCGGTCGCAGTCCGAAGAGGGAAGGATGGTCAGCACATCAGGAAGCTGGAAGAGGAGATCGAAGTGGCGGAACGACGGCTTGCAGAGCTTGAAGCCGCGCTAGGTGAACTGGGGCAAGACACGGAGGCGGTGTCCCGCTTGGAGAGGTGCTGGACGGAAAGAGAGGCTCTTCGAGAACAACTGGATCACCTGATGGAGCAATGGATGGAGGAACAGGGGGAATAGCCGGCGTTTAGAAAAAGAGGCTGTCCAATAAGAGACGTCAGCATCAGCCAGGACGCTCGCGAGTATACGGAGTTAGACGGATCAATGAGAAGGTTCATATGCTTATAGCGACTTGAACTCTCGGATGATGACATCGATCACATGCTTTCCCCATTTTGAGGCTTCTGAGCTTGATTCATTCCCGGCGTAGGTGATAAGTGCTTTCCACAAGGCCCAACCGCGTGCGCGATTAACAGTATCCTGTTCAAAGTTCATGCGTCTCAGGAATACGTCTCGACTAGCATCATCGAAAAAATTCCATGCCATCACAAGATCGCTGGAGGGGTCGCCAACGCCCATAGTTCCGAAATCAATGACGCCGCACAGTCGCCCATTTTGCACAAGCAGGTTGCCTACTGCTACGTCACCATGGAGCCATAACGGTGCAGATTGATATCTCGTCGTAAGGGCAAGCTCCCATACTTCCGTTAAGAGCTTTTGATTAAATTGTCCGGATAGCTTGTCAATAACCGACCTTGTATCTTGATCGTAAACCGCCAAGTTTCCCCCGCGATGAAAGTTTTGAATACCTGATGGTATGCCGTGACTTGCATCGATCGCTTGTAGTTCCTTTAGAAATCCCGCAAGATCTTCGGCAAATCCGTTTAAATCGAGTATGTTGGAATGCGTGACGGTATCGCCTTCAATCCATCGATTGACGGACCATGGAAGGGGATATTCATTCGTCGGCTCGCCTTGTGCAACGGGGACCGGAATAGGCAAGGACAGAAGAGGCATGAAAATAGGGAGCCAGGTCAGTTCCTTCTCAACCGCCGAGGCGTAACGTTCATGGCTGGGCAGGCGAACCGTCATCTCGCTTCCCAGCCGATAGGTACGGTTATCGTGTCCGCTTTTTTCTACGGGTACGATCTCTAAGTCCTTCCACTTGGGGAATTGAATTTTGATTAATTGACGAACGACTTCAGTAGTAATTTTAATCATTTTTGTCGCCCTTTCCTTACAACTTGATGGATCGTTATCGTGCATGGAGCCTAACAATTCCGTGTATTTCGAAGCTGTTCACTGGATATCCTAACATAGGTTCCCAATAGATCACAAAGGAATGAGTCTGGTGAAGATGGATCAATCACAATTAACCGCAGCGGAGATGGGAAAACTTTGGGCAACGTATGTTGGAAATACGATGGGGAAATGCGTGCTTAGCTATTTTTTGCGGCATGTGGACGATAAAGAGATCGAAAAGATTTTAGAATATGCCCTGGGGCTATGTGAAGAATATGTACAGGACATTGAAGCCATTTTTCAAAAAGCGGACTTTCCAATGCCCATCGGGTTTACAGAGGATGACGTAAATTTGCAAGCAGCCAGACTGTATGAAGATGATTTTTATCTTCATTACTTACAGTATGTAGGTAAAGCGGGTATGAGTATTTATGGCGTGGCGATCCCTCTAATGACAAGGGAAGATATCCGGAGTTTTTTTATCAAGGCCCTTCACGATACGAGCAAATTGATGGTTTTTGTCAATGATGTCTTACTATCCAAAAATACATTAATAAACCCACCCGTTATCCCTCCTCCTCAAGGAGTCGATTTCGTTACGAAACAGAGTTTTTTAAATGTTTTTTTTGGAAATGTGAGGCCGCTGCAAGGATTGGAA
Source organism: Bacillota bacterium (assembly GCA_023391635.1). Lineage (GTDB taxonomy): Bacteria > Bacillota > Bacilli > Paenibacillales > Paenibacillaceae > Cohnella. Next base: position 237,876 of record JAEWAQ010000012.1, read on the forward strand.
ATTGCCCATCTTTACGGAAACTTGAACAACGACATCACGAGTAAAGCGATTATTATCGGCTTTATCCAGGTGGCGAGAGGTGAAAAAGTCAAACAATACTTGGAACGTGGAAAGAATCTAAATCAAAAGCATATTGAATTGATGTCGGATAAATTGTCTAAAGACGATTTGCCATCCCCTTCGTATATTGATCATTTGGTCAGACCCTCGACGGAGCCTCCTTTCTCAGATAAACTAATGGTTTATCATAAGATCGACATGTTCTCCATGAAGATAAGGGAATACGCCAACGGTGCATCGCTTAATGGAAGAAAAGATATTAGCACCTTGTATGCAAAATGCCAATTGGACGTTTCCTTATATGCAGAAGATGGTGCCAATATTATGATTGATCATGGCTGGATGGAGCAGCCTCCGGAAGCGATAGACCGGGATAAATTACACGCTGGACATTAAAGGCCTGTTCAAGAAACTGCTTTGGGCACCATATGAGGGCCATCCCGCAAAGGATGGCTTTTACGCTTGACATGGCATGGACATTGTATCTGTGGCACAAAAAAAATGATATTTTTTATGCATAGGGATAGATATCGCTTCAGGAGTATGTAAAAATTATTGATATATCTGCGGCCATCCCGGTCTTCGGAAGGCGGACAACGAGGAATGATCTATTTTTCTATAGTTCTAATTGCTTTATGCGCTGCGGCAGCTTTGTTTATATACATAAACCCGGTATTCGGCGGAAGCCCGAAGCGCGAGCAGAAAGAACGATACCGTATGTTCGACAATTATGCGAATGGGAAGTTCAAGAATCAGGTGCCTACCAAGATGGGCTTGGGCGTATCTGATTACTTCTCCATGATGAAGGATCTTATTTCAGGTGCCAAAGATCGCAGTCCTGCCGGTCAATTGCCTGTTTCCAAAGTCGATTGGAACAAAATCAATAGCGGAGAAGACAGTTTAGCTTGGTTTGGGCATTCTGCTTTTTTGCTTACTCTCGACAATAAGAAGATACTTGTTGATCCGATGCTGGGGCCGGTTGCTTCGCCTGTTTCCTTCGTTGGAAGTAAACGCTACAGCGAAGATATGCTGCATATGATTGATGAAATGCCGCCTATCGATGCTGTATTCATTACCCATGATCATTACGACCACTTGGATTATCCGTCTATCCGCAAGTTGAGGGACAAGGCTGGTCATTTCTTCGTACCTTACGGCGTAAGTGCACACTTGATCCGTTGGGGAGTTGCCGAGGAAACAATCACAGAATTCAATTGGTGGGATGAAACGGAGTTCCAAGGTTTAACTGTTGCTTTGACTCCATCCAAGCATTTCTCGGGAAGAGGGCTTTTTAATCGAGACGCGACTTTGTGGGGCGGTTGGGTCATCCTTGGTAAACGAACCCGTTTCTATACGAGCGGGGATGGCGGTTACGGTGCACATTTCAAAGAAATTGGGGAGAAATATGGGCCATTTGATATCGCCCTGATGGAAGGAGGTCAATATGACCGGCGCTGGCCTTGGGTTCACATGACACCCGAAGAAGCTGTTAAGGCTCATGTAGATGTAAAAGGGAGAAATATGATGCTCATTCACTGGGGCGCCTTTACTCTTGCTTATCATGGCTGGGCAGAGCCTATAGAGCGTGCATTAGCAGAGGCCAGGAAAGCAAATGTGAGTCTTGTTGCCCCTCAAATTGGGGAGATCATCCCATTAAGCGGAGAGCTGACGGCTGCTAATCGTTCATGGTGGAAATAACATTTAGTTAAGTGGTTGGTATTATGGATCTTCTTAGTGCAACTTACTTTAACTGTACATATGTTGCTGTTGGTACATAATAAACAATGAGGACTCAGATGAATGTCATTAATGAGATGAGATGGAGGTCAGGTCAATGTCGATTCTAGGAACAAAGGAAAACCCTTGGAAATTAAAAACGCCGCCACAAACATCAGAGTATGAGATGTATAAGGAGCTTAAAGACGGGAAGGAAGTTCTGGTGTGCGTTGTAGGAAAAACAGTGCTGCATTACGATTATCGTTGCATTCATGATTTACACATAATGCTGAAACAGCTTGGCGACTGGATGGAACTAGGCAGTGCAGATGAACAGAAACCTGCGAAAGAAGGAACCGTGGAATCTTGGGCTCGCTCGACGAATAACCCGATCGGGGGTTGGTATGGGTTGAAGAAAGGTTTGCGTGGACGGTTCGCCATGTATATCCCGCCATTAATGGAGGAACTGGGTTTAGCGGAAGTCGAACACCATTCGAGGAACAACCGGATGAGGGCGATTTAGCAGAACATGAGCTTCGGTAACGCCTCAGCCGTTGAAGACGGGTTCGCGTATTGAATCAATGAATACAGGAGGGGAATGTCTAAACGTATTGAATATAATATAGATAGGTTGAATCGACCCGACGGAGGGGCTCCTTTGTTTATTCAGACCAAAATTGAAATTCCTGAAGCCCGCAAATCCCTGGTATCCAGGCCGAGGCTCATCGGCAAGTTTAATGAGGGTCTGGAGTCCAAGCTGACGCTTGTGTCCGCACAGGCAGGTTATGGAAAAACGACGGCGCTCGGCACATGGGCGAAACAATGTGGAGTTCCGGTGGCATGGGTCTCGCTCGATAAGCTGGACAACGATTGGGCTCCGTTCTGGAACTGCGTATTGACCTCCGTTCGGGAGAGAGTTCCCGGTTTCGGCGAGAAGCTGGGGTTTCTTATGGAGATGGAATCCGCGGCGTCGTACGAGTCGGGGATTTCGGCGCTTCTGAACGAGCTGAATCAACTGGATGAATCGCTTGTCCTCATTCTGGACGACTACCATGTCATTGATTTTCCGGCTATTCACGATTCCTTGAGTTACCTTCTTGGGCATCTGCCTCCCCATGTCCATCTTTATATCGCGAGCCGTATCGAGTTGGTGTTCCCGACCGCCAGACTGATTGCCAAGGGCGAGTTGGTGCAGATCGATATGAAGGACTTGCAGTTTAATTTGGACGAGGGCGCAGTTTTTTTTAGGGATATGATGAAACTTTCCTTAACGAACGAGCAGATCCTCGAGCTGTTCCGACAGACGGAAGGATGGGTGAGCGGGCTGCAGCTGGCAGCGATTACACTTAAGCGCAGCGACAACATTTCCGCTTCCATTCGCCAATTCAACGGACAGCAGCGGCACATCTCCAGCTACTTGTTGGAAGAGGTCTATGGGAACCTGCCGGAATCCATGAGGCAATTCTTATTGGCAACGTCCATTCTCGAACGAATGAATCGGGACTTATGCCAGGCGGTTACGGGTCGGACGGACAGCCAGGAGCAGCTGGGGCGGCTGGAGCGGCTGAATTTGTTCCTCATTCCCCTGGATGACAAGCGGGAGTGGTATCGGTACCATCATCTGCTCTCCGATTTTTTGCAACAGATCGGCGCCAGAGAGAATCCGGAGCAGTGGAAGCATTCTCATGTTCGCGCGGCAAATTGGTTGGAGAGCCAAGGGTTCGAAGAAGATGCGGTGGAGCACTACGTCAAAGCCGAGCAGGCTGGGGATGCCGTTCGGTTAATCGAACGGATCTTTCCGGAGCTCATGCGGTCGAAGGGCAACGTGCTTATCCGATGGATCACGTCCCTGCCCGAGAGCAGCTATGAGCACAAGCCGATGTTCGAGATGTTCTATATTTCCAGGTTATTGGGAGAAGGAGATTGGAACAAGGCTTTGCGCCGAGCCGAGCAAGCGGAAAAACGATTCGAGACCCTCAAGACTGCGATTCCGGAGCCGGAATGGAAACAGTTAATGGGCAATCTCTATTATTTTTGTGGAATTATCTGCTATCTGCAGCGGAATTTGACCCGAGCGTCGGAATATTTCGAGCTGCTCGATCATTATTTGCCGGAAGGCAGCAGCTTTCAGAACTTTGGCAGCAATCGGTACCAAAACTTTTATCATTTCACGGATCTTCTTACTCTTAACAATGATCTGCAAGTCGTTGAGCAATTCCTGCTGAAGTGGATTCAGGTCTGGGGGAAGAGAGAGCATTATCCTTTTGTCGGCTATCAATATATTTCTTACTGCATGCTTCTCTACGAGTGGAACCGGCTGGAAGAGGCGGAGTTGTATCTCGGACAGGCGATGAGACGCGAGGATTTGCAGTCTAACCTATGGATGCGTGTTCAGCTTAACCTGATATCGTCATGGCTCCAGCAGGCTCTTGGGAGAGACAGCGAAGCCATCGAATCGCTAACTCGGCTCGGCTTGACCATTGAATCGCCGGACTATGATTTGATTATGCAGAAGATCAGGAGGGAGCAGGCTCTTCTATCCTTGCGTCAAGGCCAGATCCAGAAGGCGATCGATTGGTCGGAACAGAGAGGACTGTCGCACGCGGACGAGGTTTCTATGCAACAGATAGAGGAATATCTGGTGCTGGCAAGAGTTTTGGCGGCAAGCGAACGGACAGCGGAAGCGCGTCATTTGATTGACAAGCTGGAACACTTGGTCGAGAAGGAAAATTATCTAAGGGCTCGTATTAAGCTTTTGGTAGCGAAGAGTATGGTGCTTTGGCATTCGGATCAGCCTCAGGCGGCACTAGGCGCATTGAAGGCGGCTCTGCGACTCTCCGAGCCGACGGGCTATATCCGTAGCTTCATCGATGAAGGGCCTGCGATGGCCGAGATGTTGTCCAAGCTTCAGGAGGAGCAACAAGGGCAGTGCGCTGAGGCGTTACCGATCGATTATATCGAAAAGCTGATGTTGGCTTCCCGCGCCAGGCCGTTACGCGAACTGTCGCCCGAAATAAGATTAACGGATCAGGAAGAGAAAGTGCTCTACCTGATCGCAGAAGGATTGCTTAACAAGGAGATCGCCTCCCGATTGCGAATCTCGCTCGACACCGTAAAATTCCACGTGAAGAACATTTATCGCAAGCTAGGCGTACGCAGCCGCACGCAAGCGATCCAGCGAGCCAAGTACTACCGTCATCGCGGATGAGCGATATCCTACCTCATTCTTTTATGAATACTACCCTCGTAGGTAGTATTTTTTATTGCCATTCACTTTAGAATATAAAAAAAGTTCGGGATGGTTGACGAGGAGAAGATATGATGCTCAGATTCGGGTTATGTCGCGGTAGCCAAGAATTTTGCCGAAAGAGCCGGTGCGACCCTCGGTAGTGATTTTTGAACTTTTGACCCGGGCTCAACTGTCTCAAATGCGGAAGCACTCGCATTTATCATGAAATCTGTAAAAATCATTACGCGCGTATGATCGGATTCATCTATTTCCCAAATCTGTTGATAGGGGAAGGGTATAATCAAATAATAATGAAGAGGGTGCAACAGTCTTATGATACGGTGGTATTTTCTGGTAATAAGGAAGTTGATGATTTGTCTACTCATGCTGGCGTTGATTACACTGGGTTCGTGGACAAGAGGTAGTATTCAGCAGGCGGAGGCGGCATATGAAGCAGGTATTGAATACACATTAAGCAACTCGGAAGTAACCATTACAGACTATTTTGGATGGGATAGGTACCATGTTATTATTCCTGATACAATAAGTGGATTTCCTGTAACAACCATCGGGGGTTATGCATTTTCTTCTAAAAATATAACGAAATTGACGATCCCGAACAGTGTAACGAGTATAGGGAAAGGTGCATTTAGTGAAAACGAATTAACGAGTGTGGAGATCCCGAACAGTGTAACGAGTATAGGGGAAGATGCATTTAGTTATAACAAATTAACGAGTGTTATTGTTGAAGGGGATTCAACTACGATTGAATATGGAGCGTTTTCATTTAACTTGCCAAGCTTTTATATGATCGCTTTTGATCCTTCTCCAGCGAAGACGTATGCTACTGAGAATAGTTATAAATTCATCAATATTTTGTCTTACGGAGTAAGCTATTCTCCAAATGGTGAATCAGAGGGGAAGCAAACGATTTCAACAAAGGTAACGGTAGACGTTCCCGATATTATAGAATCAGCGAAAACGTATTACCAATGGTCAGCAGCGATAACGTCACCAACGTGGCCGAGCCTAGAGTGGGTAGAATTCACAAGCGAAGAGTCTATATCTACGCCTCTTGCATTAGGTAATTGGTATTTGCACGTTCGTGTTGATGATCAGAATGTAAGTCATGCAGCAGGCTATTCTTATTCAAATGCATTTAAAGTTGTTGCTGTGCCGAGTGCACCGACGAACGTAAGAGCGACCGCAGGCAACGGAAAGGCAACGGTCAGCTTCGACGCCCCGGCGAGTGATGGAGGAAGTGCGATCACGGGCTATACGGTTACATCCAGTCCGGGAGGATTCAAAGGAACGGGTACAACCGCGAGTCTGATCACGGTCACGGGGTTGGCGAACGGAACGGAATACACGTTCACAGTCGTTGCGACGAATGGCACGGAATCAAGCCCAGCTTCCGCCCCCTCCAACTCAGTTACGCCAAGAAACAGCTCGGGTGGAAGTTCAAGCAGTAGCAGTGGTTCAAGCAGCAGCAGTGGTTCGAGTAGTAGCAGTGGTTCAAGCAGCAGCCCAATCCACTCAACGAACGGGAAGTTAACGCTTCCGGTCGGAAGTGCCGGCCAAGTGAGCTTGGATCAAGTGATCTTCTTTAGTATTCCGACTAATGCGACCAGCAAACCATTGGAAATTAACATCGAGAAGGTATCGAATACGCAAAATCTTCTTGCACATAATGAAGTTCTGGCAAGCGCGGTGTTCGAAGTGCAGAACAAATTTCTAGAGAATTTTGACAAACCAGTTACAATAACCATGGTATTCAACCCAATTAAAGTGAATAGCAACCAAACAGTAGCGATTTTCTACTATGATGAAGCTACGAAAACATGGGTGAAAATCGAGAACGGCAAGATCGACGGCAATCGCATCAGTGTAGAAGTGAACAACTTCATGAAGTTTGCGGTGCTTGTGGTAGATGAGGCGACGGGGTTGCCTATTGCAGCACCGTCGATCGACGAGTCGAAGGAAGTTAACTTTAGCGACATAGCCGGACACGGGGCAGCTTCCAACATTCATAAAGCAGCACAGAGTGGAATAGTGAAAGGATATGGGGATGGAACGTTCAAGCCGAATGGCGTCGTCACTCGTGCGGGATTTGTGGTGATGCTGACGAAGGTGTTGAAGCCGCGTCAGGAAGCTGCGACGCATACGTTCACCGATTCAGCGAAGATTGGAACATGGGCGCAGAATGCAGTAGAGCAAGCTGTTCAAGCGGGAATCGTTAAAGGCTATTCGGACGGCAGTTTCCGTCCAAATGCAGAAATTACACGCACAGAGATGGCTGTGATGATCGCCAATGCGCTAGCACTGAAGGTTGAACCAAATACTGTAACCGACTTCGTGGACGACGCTGACATTCCAAGCTGGGCGAAGGGTCAGGTAGCAGCGTTGAAGAATCTTGGTCTTATAACAGGCAAAGGTATGAACAAATTTGCTCCCAATGATAAGGCAACTAGAGCAGAGACTGTAACGATTCTATTGAAAGTGATGGTGCCAGAGAGTAAGTAGGGTTAAAGCAAGCGATGGCTATCAAGTTAGCTAGGTTACCGTCAGAACACTTACCAATATGGGGATATAGCTCATTTCGGAATAAGTTTAACGGATCAGAAAGAGAAAGTGCTCTACCTGATCGCAGATCGATATCCTACCTCATTTTTTTACGAATACTACCCTTAGGGGTAGTTTATTTTTATTCCCATTCGATTTAGAGTTTTAGAATAGAAGAACAATCTTAGGAGGGCACTTCATGAAAAGGTTAAACAAACTTTTGGCACTGACAGTGAGCGGAATGATCGGTCTGAATGTTTTCGGTGTTGCGAGGGCAGAAATTACAACGGCCACAGAATTTACACCGGCCATGGAAACAGCCCTAAAAATGAATAAACTTGGGATTGTTTCCGGCGTGGGCACATTACCGGATAGTAGTCCCGATTTCAATCTGGACGGCAAGCTCACCAGAGCGGAACTCGTAACCGTAATTGTGCGGTCTTTTGAAGGTGGAAAAGCAGTCCAACCTGTGAAGGATACACCTCCATTCTCGGATGTGCCGCCTGGCTCTTGGTATTCGGGTTATGTCGCGATAGCCAAGAATTTGGCCGAACAAGCCGGGGCTACCCTAGGTAGAGATTCTTTAACTTTTGACCCGGACTCAAGTGTCTCAAAGGCGGAAGCACTCGTATTTGTCATGAAATATTTAGGGATTAAAGTTGAAAGTGCCGGCTCTAATTGGTATGAGGCCTGGATTGAAAGAGCGGTAGCGTTGGGGATACTTACCGAAGCCGATGCTGCTGATGTGTTGTCCGATCCAGCAACTCAAGCGACCCGGGGCGAAGCTTTTGTTATCCTTGACTTTGGTTTCTCAGCAAAGGTCTTGGAAGGAGGAAAATCCCTTTACGAGACCTACGTCACAGGAGCGACAACACTAGAACCGATAACAGAAGAACCGCCAAAAATAGGACCGACAACACAAGGACCGACAACAATAGTACCGACACCAGAACCGACAACACAACCACAACCGACACCGGAACCGACAACACAACCACAACCGACAACACAACCGACACCGGAACCGACAACACAACCGACACCGGGCGACAGCAATAACCCGAACAACCCGAACAACCCGAACAACCCGAACGGTTAAAGGAATTATCTAGTAATATTCCAGGTAATCAGACGGTACATTCTTAAAAGGAGGAAGGCTTCTATGCATTATACTCAGGTTACGGTTGCCGGCGGCGGTGTTCTTGGAAGTCAGATTGCGTTTCAGGCTGCTTTCAAAGGATTTCAAGTAACGGTATATGACATTAGTGATGAAGCTATCGAAAGCGCAAAAGAAAGAATTGCAAAATTGAAGCCGCACTATCAAGCAGAACTCGCGGCTTCCGAAGAAGCGATCCAGGCAGCTAATAATCGAATCACCTTCCAATCTGATTTGGCGCAAGCCGTCGCGGAAGCGGACCTTGTCATCGAAGCGATTCCTGAGGTTGCTCAGATCAAGACGGAGTTCTATACCCAACTGGGAAAATTAGCGCCTGCCAAGACCGTCTTTGTCACCAACTCATCTACATTATTGCCGAGCCGATTTGCAGAAGCGACTGGTCGGCCGAGTCAATTTTTGGCGCTGCACTTCGCGAATTTCATCTGGAGAAATAATACGGCGGAAGTCATGAAGCACGCGGAAACGGATATGCAGGTGTTTCAAGATGTGATTGATTTTGCCAAATCCATCGGAATGATCGCTTTGCCGCTATACAAAGAACAGCCGGGCTATATTCTGAATTCGCTATTAGTTCCTTTGTTGAGCGCTGCCCAGCAATTGCTGATTCGAGAAGTTTCCGATGTGGAAACGATCGATAAAACGTGGATGGTAGCAACGGGGGCGCCTCTGGGTCCGTTCGCGATTCTGGACGTCGTAGGCATTAATACCGCGTTTAACATCGTAAGTGCTAGAGCGGCGGCAACAGGTGACCAGGAGGCCATACGAATCGCCAACCTCTTGAAAACGGAGTACATTGATAAAGGAAAGCTTGGCCGAGCTACGGGCGAAGGGTTTTACAAATATCCGAACCCCAATTTCCTAAAGCCTGATTTTAAAAAATGAGAATAATTCATAGAGACTAATTCACTAGCGAGGGGCACCCGTTCGGGTGTCTTTCGATTGTGCTGTATAGGCGATGAGGTGATGCGTATCGCGCATACTGATACAGCGGAAGATTGTGTTAAGAGTAGAAAACACAATGTTAATGTAGAGGTGACAGCGATCTTGGCAAAACGTTATTTGTACTTTTTTTTCTTATGGTTGTCATTTTTATTGATTTCAGCAGTCCTTATTCCTGCTTCCAGTTTTGCGGAATCTTCGAATATTCGAAGTCCGCTGCCTACGGACCAAAGGCTGAACGGCATCACTTACGGCAACGACTTGTTTGTGGCCGTGGGGCACAACGGAACAATCTTAACCTCAAACGACGGGGCGACTTGGGAGAGTCAAATTTCGGGAACAACAGATCATCTATATAATGCCACCTATGCGAACGGCACCTATGTAGCGGTGGGGGCAATTGGAACGATTCTGACCTCTGTTGACGGAGTGAACTGGACGAACCGTTCGACGGAGACACCGAATGACTTTAAAGGCATCGTCTACGGCAACAACATGTTTATGGCCGTGGGGGAAAACGGAACGATTCTAACCTCCAGCGACGGGGCAATCTGGACGGGTATTTCGGAGACCACAGACCATCTTGCCAGCGTTACCTTCGGTGACGGTAAGTTTGTGGTGCTAGGGTCCAATGGTGTAATTTTGACCTCCAGTTATGGAGTGACCTGGGCGGTCGATTCGACGAACGCTAGAGAAGGTTATTATGGCTTTTTCGACATCAGCTTCAGTAACGGTATATTTATAAAGGCAGCATTGAACGGATATCTCGCCACTTCCATTGATGGAGAAACCTGGACTAAGGTCTCCTCGAACACCACTAATCACCTTTTTCGTGTCGCACAAGGTGATAAGTTGGCAGTGGTAGGCGAATACGGAACAATCCTAACTTCCAGTAACGGAACGAACTGGACCAGCCAAACATCGGGAACCTCGAATGACCTTAATGGTGTCGTCTATGCTAACGGCACCTATGTGGTGGTAGGGGATAGCGGAACTGTTTTGACCTCCACGGACGGGTCAAACTGGACGAATCGGACAAATGGTACCCCAAATACGCTCAAAGGTGTTGTTTACGACAATGGCACTTATGTAGCGGTGGGGGCGAATGGAACGATTGTGACTTCCAGTAATGGAACGAGTTGGGGCAGCCATATATGGGACTTACCGATTCAATTTAATAGCGTCTCCTTCGGTAATGGCATGTTTGTGGCCGTGGGGTACACTGGAACGATCTTGACTTCCAGTGATGGAACAAGCTGGACAAATCCACCGTCGGTGACGACGGAAATTCTTCGCGGCGTTACCTATGGTAACGGCAAGTTTGTGGCGGTAGGCAGTACGGGAACGATCTTGACTTCCAGCGATGGACTGGAGTGGACAAGTGTAACATCGGGAAGCACCGCTGACCTTATGGGAGTTGCCAACGGCAATAACATGTTTGTGGCATTCGGGGGAGGGGGAGTGCTAACCTCCAGTAATGGAGAAAGTTGGACTTACCACTCGGTTGGAAGCATATATAGCGTCTCCTTCGGCGACGGTAAGTTTGTAGCTTCCGGGTCCTTTGGAGCAATCTGGAACTCCAGTGATGGTGAGAGCTGGACTAGAATCTCCACAGGCGCCGAAGTGAACCTATACGGCGTCGCTTATGGAAACGGCATGTATATGGCGGTGGGGGGAAATGGAACATTACTGACTTCTAAAAACGGAGTAGACTGGACCAGCCGCGCGTCGGATACCTCGGTTAAGCTTAATGGCGTTGCTTATGGCGACCGCACTTATATAGCAGTGGGGGACGGCGGAACAATCCTGCAATTCAGTGACGCGGACTTGGAAGGGTTAACGCTGTCGAGCGGGACCTTGAGTCCGGCGTTTGCACCTCACACGTCGAGCTATACGGCGAATGTGGTTAATGCCGTGAGCAGTATCACCGTGACACCTAAGTTGTGGGACAGCGGGGCGACTGTAAAGGTGAACGGCGAGTCGATGGCCAGCGGTTCGACGTCAGAAGCCATTGACCTGAACGTGGGAAGCAACACGGTGACGGTAGTGGTTACATCGCAGGATGGGATGGCGACGCAAACGTACACCGTAACGGTGACCCGGGCGGCAGACGCGCCTGCAACATATACGGTGACCTTCGATTCACAGGGAGGCAGCCACGTGGATAGCCTCACCGGTGTGATCACAGGGGCAACGATCACCGCGCCAGCGTCACCGACGAAGAGCGGATTCACCTTCGGTGGCTGGTATAAGGAAGCAAGCTATGTCACGCTGTGGGACTTCGACACTGACAAGGTGACTACAAACATCACTTTGTACGCGAAATGGACGGCGGTCCCTCCTACGACATTTACGGTGACCTTTGACTCGCAGGAAGGAAGCGACGTAGACAGCGTTACCGGCGTGAGTGCAGGGGCAACGATCTCCGCGCCTGCGGCACCGACGAAGAGCAGCTTCACCTTCGAAGGCTGGTATAAGGAAGCAAGTCTTGATACGCTGTGGGACTTCGGCACCGATACGGTGACCACGAACATCACCCTGTACGCGAAATGGACGGCGGTCCCTCCTACGACATTTACGGTGACCTTCGACTCGCAGGAAGGAAGCAACGTAGACAGCCTCACCGGCGTGATCACAGGCGCAACGATCTCCGCGCCTGCGGCACCAACGAAGAGCGGCTTCACCTTCGAAGGCTGGTATAAGGAAGCAAGTCTTGATACGCTGTGGGACTTCGGCACCGATACGGTGACCACGAACATCACCCTGTACGCGAAATGGACGGCGATCCCGCCAGCAACGTATACGGTGACCTTCGATTCGCAGGGCGGCAGTACCGTGGATAGCGCCACTGGCGTGAGCGCAGGGGCAACGATCACCGCGCCAGCGTCACCGACGAAGAGCGGATTCACCTTCGGTGGCTGGTATAAGGAAGCAAGCTATGTCACGCTGTGGAACTTCGGCACCGACAAGGTGACGGCGAACATCACCTTGTATGCGAAGTGGACGGCGATCCCGCCAGCAACGTATACGGTGACTTTCGATTCGCAGGGCGGCAGTACCGTGGATAGTGCCACTGGCGTGATCACAGGCGCAACGATCACCGCGCCAGCGTCACCGACGAAGAGCGGTTTTACCTTCGGTGGCTGGTATAAGGAAGCAAGCTATGTCACGCTGTGGAACTTCGGCACCGACAAGGTGACGGCGAACATCACCTTGTATGCGAAGTGGACGGCGGTCTCCGGCGGCGGCAGTGACGGCGGCGGTGGTGGCGGCGGTAGCGGCGGTCCAGCAGCACCCGATGATAGCAAATTAACTTCTGAGGATGGTGAATTATCGCTACCTGCAGGCAGGACAGGCGAGGTTAGTCTGGGCGGCGATGAGATCTCGATCGAAATCCCCGCGGATGTGGCAGACAAAGACCTCAAACTAACGATCGAAAAATGGCTTGACACGCAAAGTCTGCTATCGGACAAAGAAGTACTGCTAAGCGAAGTATTCGAAATTCTGAAGAACTTCAAGGAGAACTTCAAAAAGCCGGTTAAGCTGACGTTTGCTTTCGACCCAGCCAAGCTGAGCGGCGGCGAGCGGCCATCCATCTTTTACTATGACGAAGTGAAGAAGGAATGGGTGGAAGTTGGCGGTATCGTATACGGTAATTTCATAACCGCAGAAGTGGATCACTTTACGAAATTCGCGGTATTTGCCGTCGATCCGATCGACGAGCCGAAAATCATCGAATTAAGCGATATCCATGGACACTGGGCGGAGGATGCGATCAACCAAGCGGTGAGCGATGGAATTGCGAGCGGCTATCCGGACGGAACCTTTCAACCGAATCATACCGTGACTCGTGCGGAACTTGCAGTCATGCTGATGAATGCGCTCAAACTAACGGGAGAAGGATCAGCTTTGACGTTCACGGATAATGCGAAAATTCCGCCATGGGCACAGAATGCTGTTCAGCAAGCAGTGTATGCGGGGATTATTAACGGTTATGACGACGACACCTTCCGCCCGGATGCGCAGATTACACGCTCCGAGATGGCGGCGATGATCGCCAAAGCGCTAAAGCTAGAGGTTGAAGAGCATGCCGCAACCGGATTCGCGGATGACGAGAGCATCCCTTCATGGGTGAGGGGCTCGGTAGCGGAACTGAGAGAACTTGGGCTAATGAAAGGCAAGGGAGGAAACCGTTTCGATCCCAAAGGTAAAGTAACTAGAGCGGAAGCTGTAACGGTTCTGTTGGGGATGTTGGAGCCATAATGCATTTTACGGGTGAGTCGGTGAAAAAGGGCAGGTAAAGAGGCCCCTATTCAGGGGCTAGCCCGAGCTTGGCCGAGCTGCGGGCGAAGGGTTTTACAAATATCCGAACCCCAATTTCCTAAAGCCTGATTTTAAAAACTGAGAAGTAAAGAACCGGACTAAAGCAGAATGCTTTAGTCCGGTCTTTTGCACTTATTATGGGTACGGCCGCCAGAACTCGACAAACGGCTGGTTTCAATATCCCAGAAAGCGTTCGTTACCACACCGCCTATATAGCGACATCGGCATAAGAATAAGCAAATAATTCGCCGCCCGGGCTCATATTATTCTTGGTCGAAAATCTAACCATTGGATTAATTTAATTGAGCACTACATAAGTATGAGAGAGAATGCGTGCACAGATCTGGAGGTAGGGCGATGGATAACAAGAATACTCGCGATCGACCGGCCGATGATCACTCGCAGACGGTCGGACTGCGAGGCCCCGTACTGGAACAGGATAATCTTCTGCATGAAACGCTGGAGACGTTCATTCACGAGAAGATATTGGAGCGTCCCGTTCACGTGAAAGGCTTCGGGGCTTTCGGATACTTTCATACCCTCCATTCCATGACTCCCTATACAACGCTGTGTTTTCTGCAAAATCCCGGCCAGCAGGTTCCTGTCACCGTAAGATTTTCGCTTGCCGTAAGCAATAAAGGCACGCCGGATACTTCCCGCAATGTGCGGGGATTTTCGACCAAGTTCTATACGGAACAGGGCATATTCGATTTGCTCTGCAACCATATCCCCGTGTTCCTGGTTCGGGACGCCATTCGGTTTCCGGAGTCCATTAAAGCTTTTCTGCCTTCGCCGGTCAATAACCTGATCGATCCCGAACGGTTCTGGGGCTTCGTGGCCAGCGCGCCGGAATCCATCCATTTCGTCGTCAGGCTGTATTCCGACGCAGGTACGGTCAAGAGCTTCCGCCGCATCCCGGGCCATGGCGTGAACACCTTCGTCTGGAGGAATGCGCAGGGAACCCGGACCTATGTGAAATACCGCTGGGTTCCATTGGCCGGGGAGCAGGTGATCGATCGCGAGGAGGCGGCCCGGTTGGCCTGCGAGAATCCGGATTATGCGGGCAAAGACTTGTACGATACGTTGGCTAAGGGAGAGAATGTGGAGTATGGGTTGTATGTACAGCTTATGAATCCTCAGGACGAAGCCGCGCTTCCCTTCGATCCGCTGGACGATACCAAGGTCTGGGACGAACGGCAGTATCCTCTACGGCCGGTTGGTCGGCTGGTATTGAACCGCAATCCGGACAACTATAAGGAGCAGGTGGAGAAATTGGCCTTCTCGCCGTCCAATCTGCTGCCAGGAGCCGAACTGTCGGACGATAAGATGCTGCAGGGTCGCGCCAATATTTATTGGGACTCGCAGCGGCGTCGACTGGGTCCGGATTTTCGCAGCATTCCGATCAACCATCAGCAGAACTGGACGCCGGATTCCCTCGTAACCAGCGGCAATGGACGATATGTCGAGGGGCATCTCATGCGGTCCGACTTGCCCAAACCCGATAATTTCATGCAAGCCGGCCAATATTATCGCGCTCTTACTCCCGTGCACCAGGAGCACTTGGCGGGCAACCTTGCTGCCGATCTGGCGGGCATCTCCCCTGAGACGCAGAGGATTGTCATGAGCTATCTGCATCACGCATCCCCGGAACTGGAGGGCCGGGTTGCCAGGCAACTGAACGAACACCAATCGAATCCCTGAAAGAACCCCCTTGGCCACCGCTCATTACGAGCGGAGCGGACAAGGGGGCTTTCACGTTAGGGGGGTTCTACCACTTTCGGTCAATAGTTGGAATATGAAAATAAATATATAGTAGATGGAGGTTTATGTCGGATGGCAGATGAATGGATCCGTTTGGCTCGAACGGAGATGGAGAGGGAAGTTAACGATGAACAGAAAATGGACGACTTTGTTAATAGTTATGCTGACGATAGGGCCCCTGATGGGATTTTGGCCGATGCAGGCACAGGCGGCATACGAATTCAGCGTAGAAGGGGCAGGTACTCCCGGCAGTCCCGGCAATCCTTATCTCATTAAATCGGCCGAGGATTTGGATCATGTTCGGGATGACTTGACGGCCAGCTACAAGCTTCAGAAGGATATTGATCTGTCTCCCTATACAAGCAATTGGCAGCCGATCGGGCAAATGAGCGATCCTGACGATTTCTTTCGAGGACATTTCGATGGGGACAATTATACCATTCGTGGACTGACCATCGACTCGAGTGCCAACTATGTCGGATTGTTTGGTTATGTGCGCCATCCAGGCGTCGGGACTGCGACGATAACCAATGTTCGACTGGAGAACGTGAATATCAAATCGAGTAAGTCCACTGCCAATATCGGCGGACTTGTCGGGCTTGCCGATGCTAGCCTTAACGATCGAGTCATCATAGACAATGTTTCAGTGACGGGTATTATAGATACAGGTTCAAGCGGGTTTTCAACCGGGGGCATAGCCGGATTACTGTCTTATGCGAATATATCAAATAGCGATGCGCATGTTCGGATCACGGCTAATGGATATGCAGGTGGGCTGGTCGGATATAATAGCAACGGCATCATTGAACAAAGTTATGCAACAGGGGACGTGTCGGTGGAAAGCGGGAGAGCGGGTGGCTTGGTTGGCGCCAGTCAGAGTCCCATTCGCAATAGCTATGCGACCGGTCATGTGTCAGGTGTCAGCGCCAGTATCGGTGGGCTGTCCGGTGAAATATCGTCGTTTATTCCAATTGAGAACAGTTATAGTACAAGCATTGTGAGCAAGGGCTCAGGCGGCGAAGCCGGCGGTTTAATTGGCCGAAACAATGTGGGTGTAGGTAATCCCTCTCTTATATCCGGCAACTATTGGAATTTAGACGATAATGCCGATCTTCAGACAATAGGCGGAACGTTTGGAACAATTGGAACAACCGGGGCCATTAGCCTGAGCGACTTGAAACAGTTTGACATTGTCGGTGCGGGTTGGGACCCGGATATTTGGGGCATTCAGACAGGAGTGAGTTATCCTTACCTGAAGTCTTTTGCCCCTGTATTGAAGGTAGATCCGCTCTCATTTACTTATGCCGCTGAACCGGGGTATAACCAGCTCACGATCTCTGGCTCCGTTCGGGACGGAAGCATCGGCGAGCCTCTGCAGATCAAATACATCATCGTCAAGGATGACGATACGAGTGCTACGGTGACCCAGGATGTGTATGACACGGTTGCTACGGGGGATAACGGCTTCTTCTCGATGACGACGATTATTGATGAGAGCAGTTACCCGCTTGGTCGCTATACCATCGATGTTACCGTGAACGACTCGGTATACGGTCATGAGCAACTGCAAACCTTGTCATTCGACGTCGTGGACAAGACAGCGCCGGCAGCCCCCGCGATTACGTCGCCGGGCAATGGCCAGATGATCAACGATACTACGCCTACGGTTAGCGGTACATCGGAAGCAGGGGCTACGGTGACGATCGTGCTTGACGGTACCGATGCGGGAACGGCGGTGGCTGCAGGCGACGGAAGCTGGACATGGACGGCAGCATCGGCGCTGACGGAAGGCACGCATACTTTGACAGCAAGAGCAACTGATGGAGCAGGCAATGTGGGCGCACATTCGTCCCCCTATACCTTCATATTGGATTCAACACCGCCGGTGATTACTTTAAACGGAAGTCCTACTGTTCAAGTGGAAGCAGGAGCTTCTTACACCGATCCGGGGGCAACCGCCGACGATCGCATCTATGGCAGTATTAGCGGGGGCATCACCGTAACCGGCAGCGTCTACACCCATCAGATTGGAACGTACCTGCTCGAATATGACGTTTCCAATCTGGACGGCATTTCCGCATCTACTGTAACTCGCACCGTGTATGTGAGAGATACGCAGGCTCCGGTCATCAGTCTTCTGGGGGATGCCTCCATAGCCCTCACAGAAGGTCAGCTGTTTGTGGATCCCGGGGCGACAGCGATAGACGGCTTTGAGGGGAATGTGCCAGTTGCGGTAACGGGAACCGTGGATCATCTGAACCCGGGAACGTATCTGCTGCGATACAACGCACAAGATAGCTCGGGCAATGTCGCTACGGAAGTGACACGAACGGTCCGCGTGGATGCCGGAAGCGATCATTCCGACACGGACACAGGTACGACTCCGCCTACGACGGGCAATGTTGAGAACCTACCAGCTTCAACAGGGAATCCGCCTGATCCGGCAGCAAGCCCGAACTGCACGTTCCGCGATATCAAGGGCCACTGGGCAGAGGCGGATATATGCGAAGCGGCCGGCTTGAAGATCGTTGAAGGCATGAGCGCGAATATCTTCGCACCTGATAAAGCCGTCACGCGGACGGAATTTGCCGCTATGCTGCTCCGGACGCTACAGATTCCAATCATCCAACAATCAGAAGCCTATCCTTATAGCGATAAGGATAGTATCCCCGAATGGGCGCGATCAACCGTCCACACAGGGGCAGTTAAGGGGATTCTTCATGGTTACCCGGATGGCACGTTCCGCCCGCTGCAAGGGATCAATCGCGCAGAAATGGCCGTGATGCTTGCAAAAGCGCTGAAGTGGGAGACGAACAGCGAACAATCGGATCTTCCCTTCTCCGACGGTGCAAGCATCCCGACTTGGGCACAATCTTATGTGAAAGTTGTTCACGCGAACGGTCTGCTGCAAGGCCGGGGAGGCAACCAATATGTGCCGCGCGGAATGACGACGAGGGCCGAAGCGGCCGCCGTGATGCTGCGGCTCTGGAAGTCGTTGGAGGGACACTGGCAGCAATCGCAAGCCAACCGCTAGTTGTCTCGCATCTGCTTGACCTATATAATGGGGACATATTCCCGTTGTATAGGTTTTTTATTTTCCAATTATCGGATTTTCACTTCACGGTGAGAGGCGGAATCGCTAATGAAAGTGCTGATCGTTGACGATGAGCCCGCCATGCTGCTCGCCTTGAAGCGAATGCTGTCGAAAATGGAAGACGTAGAGCTCGTCGGAAGCTTCCGAAGCGCGGCAGAGGCACTGGACTTCGTTCGGCGCAGTGACGTTGATCTTGCGCTTCTGGATATCTCGATCGCTGAGGATGATGGGTTGGAGCTAGCCCGCAACCTGCGCGCGATTCGTGCAGGGCTTGACATCGTGTTTACAACCTCTCATGCGGAATTTGCGCTGCCTGCTTACGATGTATATCCATTGGATTATATAGTGAAGCCGATTTCCGGAATACGGCTGGCCCAGACGATCGCCAGAGCGGTTAACGGACGCAGCTTCTTACCCGATAGATCAGGCGATCTCTCGCCTGATCGTTTAATGGTTCAGAATCCGGGCGTGGAGGAATCCTTCGCAGCCCCGGCGCTGACCGTGCCGTTGACATCGCGCGAACTGGAAGTGCTCCGGGGTATTGCAGCCGGATGGTCTAACGAGGAAATAGCCGAACAGCTGCAGATCAGCTTGAGCACCGTCAAGGTTCACGCCCGAAACGTATTTGCCAAACTGGAGGTACACAATCGTGTGAGTGCGGTTAACCGGGCACAGCACCTCTCATTGCTTGAGGAATGACTCCGCCTACTTTCGCTCGTTTCCCCACAGCCGGCCGCTACCGCCCAACGCCTGTCGCCAATGATGCCGCCACAGATGCACGTCGCCCACCCAGATGTCGGGCATGTTTTGACGCCCGTCCCGTCCCGGCAGGGGCGGGTACGCCTTGTGCGGCTCGGTCTGGTACCAATACGACACGGTGCACAGATCAAGCGTCAAATTATTGTCGTGCCCGTGCTCGATGCTTGCCCGCAGCGACCGCTCGAAGTAGACCGGGTCCTCGAGGAAAAAGCGGTAGCAGTGCGTACGCCCCATCCAGCCGAACTTGTCCGGCACGCGCGCATAACCGAAATACGGATGCGAGTACAGTTCGTTCGGGCACCAGGCGCCATTGAAGAAATCCTCCGTCCCCGTGCCGTGCAGCGACCCGGGCCACGGCTCTCCGTCCACGAGCCACATGTCGTCGCCCTCGCCGTACCACATCGGCCCCGGATTTTCGACGAAATACTGGATGCCGACGAAATGCCCCTTGCCCTCGATGTCCGCGAACATATAGTTGTGCTCGTCGCCGCGGTTGTTCTCTTCTGGGCCTGCAAGTCCCCACTCGGTCTCGCCGCCGGCCGGACGAACCTCGGTCAACTCCCGGTTCCATCGGGCATGGAATCTTCCCGCCGACTGCGGCATATCGGGTTGAACCTCGTAATCGATATAGTAGAAAAAGGCGCGGATTCCCTCATCCGACTCATTCTCCAGCGTGATGCGGGCACCGCCATCGAACGGCATCGGAAAATAGCAATTGAGCGCCCGGCCTTGGGACGGAGCGGCGGCGACAGGCAGAGAGACGAAATTGTACGCTTCGCCCCACCCCTGCCCGAAAAAATCGCCGAGCGGCGACTCCACGCTCGGACGGCTTTCGCCGTCCCAGTACATCCGCAGCACGGCATTGCGTCGAATCAGGGGATCGGCGCAGTCCAGCGTCATCCAGATATGCTTGACGATTCCCGCTCCCGGAATGTCGGCGAGCACGACCGTTTCTCCTGGTGCGACCGGGACGAAATCCTTGTTGCCGCCGGACCGGTCATAGCTTGATGCCCGCATCGTCTTCACCCGGCCCCGGTCCTGCAATCGATAGATGCCTCCGAGAGGACTGTTCACGATAACTGTCACGACTCCTTCCCGCGAATCTCGAACGAACCTGCGCGGCGGCCGGTCGTCAGGTCACCCGCTGAGCGCCCCACGTGTCCCGGTATTCCTGCGGCGTCATGTTCGTCATTTTTTTGAAATAGTGGTTGAAGTACGGCGAGGAATGAAAGCCCAGCTCCAGGCCGATCTCGTAAATTTTTTTGGAGGTTCCGGCGAGCAACTCCTTGGCCCGGCTCAGCTTCAGCTCCGTAATATATTCGGTCAAATTGTGGCCAGTCTGCTGTTTGTACAGGCGGGACAAATAAAACGGCGTCAAATGGACGACTTCCGCCAGCCGGGCAAGCGACAGGTCGCCGCCGATGTTCTCGCGGACGAACTGCTGCACCCGCAGGATCACCTCGCTTGACTCCTGCCCGCTTTCGGCCTCCACCTTGCAGATGACCAGGTCCGCCAGCTCCCCGAAAAACCGCGCCGCCTCCCGCCAGGAGACGTGCGCCTGTGCGCCCAGCAGCTTGTTCATGTCGATCTCCTCCGACAGCGCTTCCAGCAGTCCCCTTCGATTCAGCAGCAGCAAGAACGAGGAGGAGAGCGAGTAGAACAGCGCCAGCGCGGTGCCGGAGCGAATGCCGTCCGTCTCCCGCACGGTGTCGGACAGCGCCTCCAGCCGACGGTGGAAATCGATGCCGTCCTTGCGCTCGAGCGCCTGCGTCAGCAGGCCGATCTCTCGCTCGTACATCGGGAATGCGGCATCCGCCTTTGCGCTTGCGGCCGCGGATGCCGCCGCGAAGCTGTCGGACAACAGCATCTCCCGGTCCAGGCCAAGTCCCTGCGTCAGTTGGAAATTCAGCCGGCCGAACTTGCCGGGCAATTCCTCCCAACTGCAGGGCTCGCAGCCGGCGACGAACGAGCAGGGCAGCTTCAAAAACGTGCGGCACGCGGTCTGCACCGATTCGATCAAGCCGAGAATTTGCGAGCTTCTGACGCTCTCCGCGCCGCTCCCGTCGCCGCTGTCCGCGTTCTTGCCGCCGTCCGTCTCCCGTCTGCGCGGCTGCATCAGCCACAAGAACCGGTCTTGCCCGGACGTGACGAACAGGCAATCGAAGCCATCCGCGAAATGCTCGTCGATCACGTTATGCACCCCATACAAGAAGAGCGACTTGTCGCCGGAATGGATGTCCTCCCGCCATTCGTCCACTCGCCCGACGCATAAGTACACGGGGGCATCCGGCTGCAGCGAAAGCTTCAATTCGGCGAACCGCGCCGCCCTTCCCGCAGACGTGGCCGGCTCTCCGTGCAGCAGCTCCAGCAAGTACTCCTTGCGCAGAATCGGCAGCGCCTGCGTCCATCGGCTGCGTGCGTCGCTTAGCGTCCGGTCCAGCGAGTTCTCTTCCGCGATCCGGTCTGCCGCGAGCGAGACGGCCTGGATGATCTTCGCGTCCGCCTCCATTTTCAGCACGTAGTCGAACGCGCCGCCGCGCAGCGAGGTCTGGATCGAATGGAAGTCGCTGTGGCCCGTCAGGAATATCGTTTTGCATTTCGGCCACAGCCGTCCGATTTCCCGCTGCAGTTCCAGACCGTCCATGCCCGGCATCTTCAAGTCCGTGAGCAGCAGGTCGACCCGGACGCGCCGGGCGATCTCCAACGCTTCCTCCCCGCCCAGCGCCTTGTATACCTCGAAAGGGCGGTTCTCGAGCTGCTGGAACTTTTCGAACAGCCCCTCCACGATAATCGGCTCGTCGTCGACGATGAGCAAGCGGTGCATGATCCGTCCTCCTTTCATGCCGGTTCGTCCTCCAGGCGGATATTGAGCGAGACCTTGAGGCCGCCCCATTCTCCCCGCGATACGGATACGCCGCTTTCCTCGCCGCACAGCAGTCGAAGACGGCGGTGGACGTTGATGATGCCAGTGCTTTCTTCCTCATCCCATGTCATCTTCAGCTTGCGGGTCAACTGCTCAAGCTCCCCGTCCGTCAGATGTTCCCCGTTGTCCTCCACCTCGATGGCGATTCGGCCTGCAGTTTTGCCGAACGCCATGCGCAGCCTGCCGCCGGCCTTGCGCGGTTCTAACCCGTATTTGAACGCGTTCTCGACGATCGGCTGCAGGATCAGCTTCGGCACGTGCACGGACCGGCAATTATCCGAAAGCTCGGCGACTTCGATATCGAACCGGTTGAAAAACCGCATGTTCTGGATTTCCAGATACGTCATCGTGTGGCGCAACTCCAGCTCCATCGGGATCGTGTCGTCCTTGTGGCGGGTGATGAATTCGAAATATTCGCCGAGATACCGGCTGAACCGCCCGATGCTCTCCAGGTCGCCGAACTCCGACAGGCGGTATAGAATGAAGTACGTGTTGTACAGAAAATGCGGGTTGATTTGCGACTGCAGCTGCTTGATCTGCGCGTGTTTCGCCCGGAGCTTCTGTTCGTAGTTGTCGTGGATCAGCGTTTTCAGATGATCCACCATCCGGTTGAAATGCAGGTACAAATAGCGGAATTCGTCTTGGCCTTTCGGCAGCGCGGCCGGTTCCAGCCGTCCGTCCTCGACGCGCCGGAACGAATGGATCATCTTCCGCAGCGGACGGTGGATCAATCGGTAAATCCAGTAGGAATATATCAAAATGATAAGCACCGAAACGCCGGAAAGCGCCCAAAACCAGTTGCGGTAAGCGGATAGCTGGCCGGTCATCTGGTCTTTCGGAACGTATAGGCACAAATAGGCGCCGAGCTGACTGGAGTAGCGGCACGAAGCTTGCATCTGCTCTCCTCCAAGCTCCAGCCGTCCGCTGCTGTCCGCGGGCTTGCCGGCGGTTTCCCGCTGCAGGAATTCCCTCAGCCCCGCGACGGCCGCATCCGCGGACATCGAGGGCTCGCCGTAAGCGATCGCCCAATTGCCGGCTTCCGCGATCAAGGCCGCGCCAGATTGGCCGAAATTGGCCATATTCCGCAGCGTCCCCTGCAGTTCGTCGCGGTTGAGCTCCACCGCCAGCACGTAAGACGGGTCAGGCGACCCGCTCGGGAACGTCTGGCGAATGAACAGCCGATCGCGCCATGCGATCAACGCAGAATCGCGTCCGGCACCGGGCTTGACCGCATCGTATTCCTCGTCAATGAAGCCGAGTATTCCCTTCGAATCGTTGATCGTCCGGCCGAGCGTCAAAATATAGGCGCTCGCGCTGTTCACGTAAATGCTGGCATTCCGGATCATCCGCAGCTTCTCAAGCACCCGCTTGACCGTCTCCGCCCACTTGTAGTCGGACATGATGCCGGACAGCAGGCTAAGATGGGACAGATCCGGGTCGTATAAATTTTCGGAAAGCAGGTCGAGAATATGACGGTTCTCCAGCTCGAGCGTATTCGAATAAAACATCGTCCGCGAGTTCATCGAGCTTTGCCACTCGCTTCGGACGCTATCCTCGCCCATCCGGTTCATCATCAGCCCGAGCGCGCAGAGCGGAAGGATGACCGCAAGGAAAGCGACGACCAGTTTCGGAAAAATGCCCCCAAACATCTTGTTCATCCACTCACCCGGTCCTTGGCCCAGCATGCCTGTCTCATGTAATGATTCGCCGTCCGCCGCCGTCAACCCTTCCTTATCTTTCCACCTCATTTCAACGTCTCCCGAACACCTGCCTGACCGCTTCCAGGTAGCCCAATCCATGAACGGTGTCCGGCTCAAGATAGCTGCCCTCGGTCCACTCGTTCCAGGCGTTGATCGTGAAGATGGATTCGCCCCGCCGCTCCAACTCGTCTTTCGTCTGCCGCAGCACCTTTTCGAATCGCTCCGGCGTGTTGCCGACGAGCACGGATGTGTACGGATAGCCAAGCGGTTCGTATTGCTTCGTCTGATCGGTCCGGGGTGTCGGGTCCCATCCCATCGATACCGACGGGAAGTAAGGCAGCGTCCACTTAGAACGGATGCTGTCCCAATCCCGCATGGCCGTCTCCGCATAAGCCTCGTAGTCGGTCGCCGGAAAATCCGGCATCGGCGTATCCTGGTGCCAATTATAAGAGGTGACACTGTCGAACCCGAGGTGTCTCAGCAAACCGTCGGCATCGGCGATTTCCTTGTAATGGCAGTAGAGCAGCACGCTGCCCTGGATCGCGTTGAAGTGCAGCCCCGGATGACCGGCGCGATGCGCCTTGTCGCGGAAAGACGCCAGAGCTGCCTTCGTTCCTTCAATGCCGCCGAGTCCTTCCAGCAGCCCGTAAAAGTCGAAAAAGGAGAAATAAAGCTTGCCGTTCACTTTCCAGTAGGAGGGATGGCCGAAATAATGCCCGACGATATAGTCTGCTGCCGCTTCGAACGATTCGCGCGAGGTGCGGCCGCTCGTCAAATTGCCGAACGAGCCGCCGGGAGCCGGATACAGGTCCCACCAGTCGTGATTGGCCCACATGATCGCGAATTTCAGGCGGCCGTTGTTGCGCGCGCGCATATAAGCCCGGTCGAGCGCTCCGTTCAAGAACGGCTTGCCGTCGTACCAATACCAATCGTAAATGAACGAGTCGATGCCGTGATCCGCAGCCAACGCGATCTGCTTCTCCGCCGTTTCCGGCAGCGATTCGTCGTATTCGCCCAACGCGCACGCCTTCGGCTGGTCATGGCCGGGAAATCGGGGCGTCGCCTTGCGCAGCATCTCCCACTCCGTCCAACCTTTCCCGTGCCATTCGTCGTTTCTCGGATCGGGGTGATATTGCGGGAAATAGTAAACCGCGATTTCGCAATTTCTGTTCATTGGTTTTACTCCTTTACACTGCCCATCACGATGCCGGACATGAAATAGCGCTGAAGAAACGGATAGACGCAAAAGACGGGCAGCGCGCCGAGGAAAATTTGCGCCGCCTTGATGGAACGGTTGTTCAATTCAGCGAGCTGTTTGATCAGCGCCGGGTCCGACGTGAGGCTGATGTTGCGCTGGACGATGACCGTCTGCAGATAGCTGGCGAGCGGATACTTCTCGGGCTCGTTCATATAAATAAGGCCGGAAAACCACTCGTTCCAATGGGCGACGATCGTGAACAGCGCGATGGTCGCCAGCGCCGGTTTGGATAACGGGACGATGACCCGCCATAATGTCTGCATATGCGACGCTCCGTCAATATACGATGCCTCCTCCAGTTCCTTGGGCAACGAGCGGAAAAAATTGAGCAGCAGGATGACGTTAAAGATCGGCACGGCGCCAGGCAACACGAGCGCCCATAACGTATTGAGCAAATGAAGCTCCTGCACGACGACATAAGTGGGAATCAGCCCGCCGGAGAAAAGCATCGTGAATACGAATAGCCATACGTACAGCGTTCGCCCCTTCAATTGGCCGGTTTCCTTGGACAGCGGATAGGCGACGATGACCGTCAGAAGCATATTGAGAACGCCCCCGAGCGCAACCCGTTGCACTGCTACGCCGACCGAGCGAATGAATTCGGGTGTCTCCGCGACGAAGGAGTAAGATTTCAGGGAAAATCCGATCGGCCACAGCTTGACCATGCCCGCCGCAACATAGTAAGCTTCG
Source organism: Bacillota bacterium (assembly GCA_023391635.1). Taxonomy (GTDB): domain Bacteria; phylum Bacillota; class Bacilli; order Paenibacillales; family Paenibacillaceae; genus Cohnella. The sequence continues at coordinate 264,067 of JAEWAQ010000012.1, forward strand.
CTGAGCGAAACCGCGAGCACGTTGACAACCGGCAGCAGGCACAGCAGCCCGAGAGCGGCGAGCAGCGCGTAGTTGGCCGCGGCGAACAGCAGTCCGCCGACCGTTCGTTGTTGAACCATACCCGTCCCTCCTTAGAAGATGCGATAGTTGGCGAACCGATAGGCCAACATGTAAGATACCGAGATCAGCAGGAAGGACACGGCCGATTTGAACAAGCCGACCGCCGTTGCCATGCCGAACTGGAAATTTTGCAGCCCCATGCGGTAGACGTACGTATCGAGAATATCCCCGGTGGAGTAGACGGTCGTGCTGTACAAATTGAACACTTGATCGAAGCCGGCATTCAACACGTTGCCGAGGCTGAGCGTCCCCATCAGCACGATGATCGGCACGATGCCGGGCAAAGTGATATGCAGCGTCTGCTTCCAACGCGAGGCGCCGTCGATGACCGCCGCTTCGTACAGCGCCGGGTTGATGCCGGTCAGCGCTGCCAGAAACACGATCGTACCGAAGCCGAACTCCTTCCAGACATCGGTCCCGACGAGCACGAACGGGAACCAGCGCTCATCCCCGAGGAAGAAGACGCGGGGCAGTCCGATGAAATCGAGGGCGTCGTTCACGATGCCGAAATTGGGCGACAACACGTCCCGCAAGATGCCGGCCAGAATGACCCATGACAAAAAATGCGGCAAGTAAATAATCGTCTGCACCGTGCGCTTGAACGGTTTGACCATAATCTCGTTCAGCATCAAAGCGGTCGCGATCGGGGCGGCCAGCCCGGCGATCATCTTCATGACCGCGATGTATACGGTGTTGAATATGACGCGCGTCGTATCCGGCATCTCCGCGATCGCGCGGAAGTTGTCGAAGCCGATCCATGGAGAGCCGAACAGGCCCTTGGTGGGCAGAAATTTTTGAAAAGCGATCGTGATGCCGACCATCGGCCCATAGGAAAACACGAGCACGAACGCCAGACCTGTCCATACCATCAGATGCAACGGCCAATCCCTGGCCCAGCGGCTGTGCGCCATTCCTTTCCGTCTCCTCCCTTATGCGTATTCCGATGAAAGGATGGAGAGGTGAAGGATCGCTTCACCCCTCCGCCGTTTATTGATGCTGCTTGAACCATTCGTTGACTTCATTCAATATTTGCGTGCCGCCTTGCTTCTTCCAATTTTCCACGAACGTATCGAACGCCTCGAGCGGCTCTTCGCCCATGATGATCTTCGTAAACTGCTCGACCTGAAGGTCTTTGAGCGCCGGTCCGCTCTTCTGCATCGTAGGGGTCGGCGCGCCAAGATAGGCGTTGGTCATGAACTCGTTGTTTTTCTTGTAATGGGACAGGATGCCGTACGCGCTGTTGTCTTCGGAGCCGAATAAGACTTCGTTCATCCAGCCGTTCAAATTGCCGTCGCGGTAGCTGACAATACCGTCGTAGTAGCCTTTGGCCGTCGGGTTCAGCTTGGACGCGTCGCCCGATTTCAGCGCTTCCTGCACCGCGTAGTAATCGTTCTGGTTCGTTTCCGAGAATCCGCCAACGACTGGAGACAGGCCGAAGATGGAGATGTCCTTGCCGTCCTGCTTGATGATGTGATAGTCCTCGTTCCGGGTTTCGCCGTAGTTTTTCTCCATATAGAAGTTGAGGAACTTAATGACGGCTTCGGGATTTTTAGCTTTCTTGCTAGCGACCCAGAAGCGGTTCGGCATAATATTCGTGCTCGTCTTCAGCACCGGCTGGTCGTCCGCCGACACGAGCGGGAATACGCCCCAGTCGACCTTCGGATCCTTGGCTTGCAGGTCGCTCAGCGGCCAGCCGGCGTTCCAGAACGCGCCGAAGCTCATGCCGACTTTGCCCGCCGTCGCCAATTCGGCCGATTTCAGACCGTCCATGACGCTGAACTCCGGATTGATTGCGCCGGCTTTGTACAGCTCCTGCAGCTTGCCCAGAGCCGTCTTCACTTCCGGCTGAATATCGGCGTACTCCAGCTGGCCGCCCTTGTTCAGGAACATCAGGCTCATACCGGTGCCGTTCTTGCCGCCAGGGTTGAAGGGATAGGCGTGATAGCCGTTGAAGAAGCCGTCGAGTCCCGCCCAGCCGTTAAACAGTGTTTCATCGAGATTAAGGCCGAACGTGTCTTTCTTGTTGTTGCCGTCCGGATCGTCGTTCGCGAAAGCTTTGGCGATTTTGATCACGTCGTCCATGTTCTTCGGCGGTTCTAGGTTCAAATTTTTCAGCCAGTCCTTGCGGATCCAGATGAAATGCGAATCTTCCCGGCCGAGCGTGCCGCCGTTCGGTATCGCCAGCAGCTTGCCGTCAAAGGTCACGGCATCGAGTACGACCCCGTCGCCTTCCGCGAAGCTCTGTTTGGTCAACTCGGACGCATATTTGTCGTAAGCCTCGGTCAGATCCGCGATCGCCCCGGCTTCCACCAGCATTTGCAACTGCTGCAGGTTAACTTCGAATACGTCCGGCATGTCGCCGGAAATCATCGAGACGTTGAGCTTGTTCGGGTATTGTTGGTCGTCGACGATCCATAGGTTTTTCAACTGGATGCCCAGTTCGTCGCGCAGTCCGTTCGTATAAGGATTGTTGTCCCAATCCTGGCCTTTCACGAACTCGAGCTCGGTGTTGAACTTGCGTACGACCGTAACGGTGATCGGCGGATCGTATTTGCCGAGCGGGCCGTCGGCCATGGCGGGGATGGAAGCCGATGCGGGCGGGGTGGAACTCGAAGCCGGGGGCGATGACGATGACGAAGGGGATACGTCGTTCGATTTCGTATTGTTGGTGCAGGCGGATAGTGCCATGGTCAGCACGAGCGTTGCGGCGAGCCCCCAGCTCGCCCATTTTTTGCGATGCATGCGTTAACCTCCCTGAAATGAACGTATTGTATGTTCGAACATTTTCATTATGGGAGCAGGCGGCGAAGAGCGTAAATATCGAACATTTGTCGTCGATTACGTTCTTATATCCTGTGTACCACATCCTGTTGAAAGAAGATATAAAAACGTTATCAAAGCAATTAAAATGATATTTACGCCCTGTTTGGCATCCTCGCACAATAATAATGAAACACATTTTTCATGAGGCAAGGAGGAGGGAAATGAAGAAGCATAAGGAACGCAGGCGGAAGGTATGGATGGGCTTGGCGGTATTGTTGTGGACGGCGGGCAGCTTGCTTGGGGTCGGGCCGAACGGGCCCCCGGCGAAAGTTCATGCTGCGGGCAATATTATTACAGTCATACCGGAGATGGTGACGAACGAGAGCGGTGTCGGCAACGCATGGAAGCTGTTCGACGAGCAGGAGCTCGTCGGCGATCCGAAGGGCGGCTCGGGCGGCACCGGGTTGACGATATCGGGCCAGTGGAACCCTACGGGCGCGACTTACCCGCTCTACGCCTATGTCAACCTGGGTCAAACCTACGATCTGACCGACATTTACTTCCTGGATACGTTCAACGGCGCCAAAGCGGTGTTCTATGCCGGCTCCCCCGGCAACTGGTCGAAGCTGTTCGAAGATAACCTCGGAGGTTACAACCAATGGAGAGGGCAATCTGCGAGCGCGAGGACGCAGTATATCCGCATTGAGCTGAGCGCCCAGACAGCCGAGATGGCGGAAATCGTCCTGTACGGCACGCCCTACGGCGCGGCCGACACGACGCCGCCCGTCGCGGTGGCGGACCTGGCCGCCGGCAGCGCTACGCCTGCCTCGCTGACGCTGAGTTGGACGGCGCCGGGCGACGATGGCGGTACGGGTACGGCGCTCGCCTATGACATCCGCTACAGCACGTCGCCGATCACGGACGACACCAGCTGGAACAGCGCGACGAAGGCGACCGGCGAACCGGCTCCGGCTCTGGCCGGCACGGGCCAGTCGCTCAAGCTGACCGGGCTTGGCA
>JAEWAQ010000072.1 GCA_023391635.1 Bacillota bacterium
TGGCTGCGAGCGGGATAGTGGCAGAGAGACGCTATTTCGGCGGATTGGCGTGGCTGCGAGCGAATACAAGTAAAGGCGATAAGGGACCCCCTCATCGCCTCCCTATTTGAAAGGATTTATCGCCCGCGCTAACCGGGATACCTCCCGGTGCTCTGCCTGACGACCAATGCCGGGGACAGCGTCGTCAGCCGCTTCGCCTTGTCGCGGTTCATCAGGCGGCGCAGTACTTGCACGGCCGTCCGCCCCAGCTCTCCCGCCCGCTGCGACACGGTCGAGAGCTCAGGGATGACGTGATGAGCAAGCAATATGTCGTCATAGCCCATCACCGATATGTCGTCCGGCACCCGCAGACCGTGCTCGACCGCCGTCTTGATCGCGCCGATCGCGGTGAAATCGTTGATGCAGCATACCGCGGTCGGGCGATCCGCGAGCGCGAGCAGCCGCCTCATCTGCTCCCGGCCGGATTCGACCGAGAACGAGCCCGGCAGCACCCACCCGTCCTTGGGCTCGATTCCCGCTTCCCTTAACGTCTTGCGGAATGCCCGCAGCTTGACCGCCGCGGTCGACATGTGGCTCTCCCCGCCGATGAAGCCGATGCGCGAATGTCCGAGCTCGAGCAAATGCCGGACGGCTAGCACCATGCCGGCATATTCATCCACCGCTACCCGCGTAAAGTCCGCGTTCCGCAAATTCCCGTTCACCAGTACGAGCGGGATGCGGCTGGCATGCGCCTCCATTTCCCGAACCAACGCCTCCGGACATTCTTTCAGATTGATCCGCCCGCCGATGAATAAAATGCCGTCCACCCGCTTCTCCTGCATGAGGTTCAGAAACTCGGATTCCTTGTCGTAATCGCCGGCCGTATTGCATAGGAAGAACGTGTGGCCGGACTCCCGCCCTTCCTGCTCGATGCCCGAGAACACTTCCGGAAAGAACGGGTTCGTAATGTCCGGCAGAATGACGCCGATGATGCCCGTCTCTTTCTTCGTCAAGCCGCGGGCAAGCGCGTTCGGCTGATATTGATGCGTATGCATGATCGCTTCGATCCGGGCTCTCGTCGATTCGCGGACCGGCCCTGTGCCGTTCAGCACGCGCGACACCGTGGCGACGGATACCCGCGCTTCTCTGGCAATGTCATACACCGTCACTTGCTTCATCTCTATGAATTCCTCTCTGTCGACACGGTCGTCCCTGTAATTTCTTTGAACACTTTGCAGAAGTACGAAACATCCTGAAACCCGACGCGTTCCGCCACCTCGTACACTTTCAAGTTCGTATCCTTCAGCAATCGTCTGGCCTGCTCCACCCGCTCGCGATTCACGAATTCCTTGATCCGGCATCCGGTCTCGCTGCGAAACAGGTTGGACAAGTAGTTCGCGCTGAAGCCGAGGCTGCTGGCGAGCGCTGCGGTAGAAATATCTTCCGCATAATGCGCCTGAATGTAGGCGATCGCCTGCCGAATTTCTTTGCGGCGGCACGCGGACGCAGACGCGGGCACGGATCCGGCCGTACCTGCAGCGGCATCCATGCCTATTGGCGCTTCCTCTGCCGCGACCCCATGCGAGCTCACGTCAGTCTGCGCGCGACGGCCATCCTTCTGCTTGTCAAGCACCTGCTTCACCTGTTCCAGCATCTGCCGCATCGCCGCCGGCTCCAGATCGTGCTTGAGCAAGTAATCCTCCGCACCGATCTTCATGGAATCTTTCACGAATTGGAAGTCGTCGTAGGAGCTGAGCATTACGATGACGGTATCCGGCGCCTGCTGCTTCACGGTCCGCAGCAGGTCGATCCCGTTCATCTCCGGCATGCTCACGTCCGTCAGGATGAGGTCGAATCGCCGGGCCTCCAGCAGCGTGAGCGCATGCTTGCCATTGACGGCTTCCGCAGCGAGCTCGAATCCGCAGCTTGCCCAATCGACGATCGTGCGCACCGCGTAACGAAATACCGCATTATCCTCCACGACGAGCGTTTTGTACATCGGCTTCGCTCCTTTCTTCGCTCCCTTCTTCCACACGGAAGGGCAACGTCAGCATCACCCGGGTCCCGCATCCGGGCGAAGTATCCAAAGCGATCCCATACGGCTCTCCGAACCAGGAGCGAATGCGCTCGTGCACGTTGCGGACGCCGATGCCGTTCAGGCCTGGGTACCGCTTCTTCTCCCGGTCTTGCAGCAGCAGATTCTCGGCCATCTCGGGCTCCATGCCGATGCCGTTGTCCGCGATCTCGATGCGCATGTCCTGTCCGCGCAGCTCGGCCCGAATTTCGATCGCGCCCTGCCCTTTGGACATCTCCAAACCGTGCAGGATCGCGTTCTCCACGAACGGTTGCAGAATGAATCCGGGCACCAAGGCGTCCAATAGCCGCTCTTCGATCGCATAGCCGACCTCGAAAGCATCGCCGTACCCGATCTTCTGCAGATGGATGTAATGCCGGACGTTCGCAAGTTCTTCCGCCAGCCGTAACGGGCCATCGGCGTGCCGGATGGACGATTTCAACAGCGCGATCAGGTCGCCGACCATCTCTTCGATCGCCGATTGGCCGGATCGGCGCGCATACCACTTGATCGTTCCCAGCGTATTGTACAGAAAATGGGGGTTCGTCTGCGCCAGCAGCACGGCATATTCGGCTTGCTGCTTGGCCAGCCGTTCCGCGGACACGCTATGGATCAGTTCATGGATGCGGGAGATCATCATATTGAACCGGACGGCGAGCATGCCGATCTCGTCTCGACCAGCCGGGACCGCCCGGATATCGAGATCCCCGTCCTCCACCCGCCGCATCGTCCGCTCCAGCGTACGGATGTTGCGCGTCGTGCCGATCGAGAACCAGAACGCGACCGCCATCGCCACGAAGATGAACAGGACGCACAACAGCGCGATCAGCAGGTCAAGGATGCGGATTCCTCCAAGCAGCCGGGACAGCGGAATGGAGCAGATCACACGCCAGCCGGTATCCGGCGAACGATATTGCAGCAGCAGCGATTCGCGGTCGCCTGACATGATTTTGCGGCTGGCTACGCCCTGCCCGTCCGCTTGTTCACCGTTAAGCAACGTTTCCGGCAGGCTGGCCGACCGCCCTTCGAACAACGCCTCCTGCCGTTCGTTCAGAACGTACAAGTCATCTGCCTGGATGATCGAGCCTTCCGACAACAGGCTGGTGAAATAATCGCGGCTGATATGGTACACGATGACGCCCAAGCTGCGATTTACTTGATTGATATCGAGATAATGGCGGGACAGCGCCACTTCGTCGGTGCCGCGCAGCGAGGCCGACCAGACGATGCCCTTGCCCGCCTTCTCCAGGTTGTCCGCTGCCGCCTGCGCGACGGCGCGCGCCGTGTCGGCATTGGCTTCGCCGCCGCGCGGCGACGTTCGCTCCCACCAGAAAAGGCGGCCGCTCCGATTCATGATCACGATGGACCGGATGTACGGGTTGCCGTTGCCGTATCGGTAGAGCAAGTCGGACGCCCGGTTGAAGCTGATCGCTTCCTCCGCGTATCCGCCTTCTCCGGCTTGCTGCGACACGATCCGGGTCAAAGCGCCGTCGCTGAGCAGGAACAGCGTCGAAGCCTCGAATTCTTCGATCTGATGATCCATATTCCTCGTATATTGCACGATGACATGCGAAGATAATTCCTTCGAGTTGGCTTCGATGTAGTGCCGCGAAGCCAGTGTCGCAGCTATGCCGATACACAACGCAAGCAGCACGATAATGACCATGTTGGAGAGGAAAATCTTCGTGCGGATCCGCAAGCGGGCTACGAGTTTCATCGGATTGAGCTTGGCCGGCAGTCTCATGCGGCGATCCACCTTCCTCTCATGCGCGCGGGCGGATGCGGTCGAACGCTTCGTCTAGCGCAGCGATGCACCGGTCGACGTCATGTGCCGGATCGTACAGGAAATTGATGATCTCGCTGCGGTACGCGGTGATGATCTCGACGTTCACGAATTCCGGATAGAACATCGAGTAATCGATCGTCTTGCCTGTTCGAATATAGTCGCGATCCAGCTCTGCGTAAGCCGGGTCGAAATCGATGGGCGTGTCCGCCAGGACGGAGATGGCTTTCTTATTGTCCTGGAACACCCGGGCCATCTCCGGCGTCGAGAAATATTGGACCAGTTGGATCGCTAACTCGGCATGCGCGGACTTCGGATTGACGACGAATCCTCCGGTCGTCTTGAGCGCGAATTTGGCGTCCAGCGGATCGTCCGTCCCCGGAAAGGCGAACATGCCGATGTCCGCATCCGGCTTGTAGGATCGGACGCCGTCGACCGTCCAGGTGCCGTTGATGATCATCGCCGCATCGCCCGATGCCAGCATTTCCAGCGCCTCGTCCCACCCCGTCTCGAACGGCGAGTTCCCCGTATACGGGAATCGCTCGGCCAGCCGCAGCAGTACTTTTTTCAAACCTCCCGCATTATCGGCGAACGTGGACTTGCCCGCCTCGATCTCTTCCAGCCAATCCGGATGCCCGATGCCGGAGGCGATAATGTCCGGCTGCATATCCAGATTGAGCGTCCATACGTCCTTGTAGCCGGCGGCGATCGGCTGGATGCCGATCTGCTGCAGCTTCCGGCACGCGTCGAGAAATTCCGGCCATGTACGGGGAATATCGGCAATACCGGCGAATGCAAACGCTTCCCGATTATAGAAGACCCCGACGCCGTTACGGTCCAGCGGCATCGCCCATACGCGGCCTTGCTCGTCTTCCACTCCCCGGAGCAAGTCCTGCGGCAAATCGTAGAGCAGCTGATGGCCGGTCAAGTCCATGGCATATCCCGCATCGATGAATTCTTCCAGCATCCGAATGCTGTCCGTCATGTAAATATCGGGCATGCGTTCTACCGCGACCAGATTATGCAGTGTATTCACGTACGTATTGCCGTCCTCCGCCTTCACTTCTATGTTTACGCCCGGATGCTGCTGCATAAACCGGCTTGTGCCGATCTCCAGCCACTTGCGCGCGCCTTCTTCCAGAAAATGATGGTACATCGTCAGCTTGGCTTGCGGGACGGCCGCATCCGGGGGGCGGTCCCACGAATCTTGCATCCGTGCGATCACCAGACCGATCGTGAGCGCGATCAGCGCGATCAATGCGAACGTCAACAGTCCCAGCCGTCTTCCCACTGCGCCCGCCCCCTATATGCGTCGATGATTGTACTTTATCATATCGGCGGATGGTTAACGAGAGAAGAACGAGCACTGCGACGACAAAGTGCTGCCCCCGTTACGAGGCAGCACTCGCGACTATTCGCTTGACGTCCGCCTTACTGCTGCATCTGGGCCTTGAATGCATCCAACTGCTTCTGCAGCTCTGCCTTCACCTTGTCGTAGCCGGCCGCTTTCAGCTTGCTTCGGAACGCTTCTACCGCCTTCGCCGGGTCGCCGGCTTTGCCGAAGGAGAGCGCCGGGCCAAGCTCGCCCGCTACTTGCGAGATCGCCGTCAGCTCCGGATCGATCGGCGTCTTGTCGAAGACGAATTGTCCGTAGGGGTATACTTTCTTGATCTTGTCATACTCGGCGTACAGCGTAGTCGGCAGTTGATCCCATACCGTTGCGCTCGGGATTTCGAATTTGTCGACGCGGCCGCCCCAGAAGTCGGAATAGAAGTCGTCCCGCTTCGGTTCATAGCCGTCCGGCTGCACTCGCTTGCCGTCCTTGATCACATATTGTACGCCTTCGATACCGAAGTTAAGCAGTTGGTAAATCTCCTCGTCGTTGCGGATCAGATCGTACGCCATCAGAGCGCGCTCCGGATGCTTGCTGTGCGCGCCGAGCGATGTGCCGCCGTGCGTGATCGACAGTTCCACCAAGTTGCTGCGCGTTCTTGCGTACGGGAACATCTGCAGCTCGGAACCGGGCTGCTCGCGATCCATCTCCACACGCAAGCTGCCGAACGTCTGGGTATGATGCTGGTCGAGACCGGTCAAGCCTCCTTTAAGTTCGGTGCGTGTATCGCCTTTGAAATTCAGCACGTCTTCCCGCCAGAAGCCTTTGTCCGCCCATTCCTTCATTTTCGTCGCAAAATTAAGCAGCGTGTCTCCGTCGAATATGGGGCTGACGACCGTGTACGGATCGTCCGAGCTCTTGCCTGCGAATACCGCAAGCCACCCCGTCGAAATCGGCAGTTCCAGGTTGTCCGTATACGAATTGAACCAGCCGTTAAACACCATATGGTCGCCCGTCACGTCCCAGGGGATGACGTCCGGCTTCGTGTCTTTGATGAATTGCAAATATTTCTCGATGCCGTCCCAGTCCTTGATCGGCTCGGTAATGCCCGCTTCCTTCGCCCAATCTCCGCGATAGAAGAAGCCGTGGTTGACCCATTGCGTATATTGGTCCTCAGGGATGAGCACGATCTTGCCGTTGTACTTGCTCTGCGCCCAATTTTCCGGCGGAATCGACTCCCACGTCTTGGGCGCGTACTTCGGCAGCAAGTCGTCCAGGTTCAGGAACGCTCCCCGCTGGGCGTTGCCCCACGTATCGAGCCAGTCGGTACCGATCGTGATCAGATCGACCGGATCGCCCGAAGCGAGCAGCAGGTTGTACTTCGTCTGCCAGTCGGCCCACTCGACCCATTTCCACTCCAGCTCCGCGTTGATCTTCTCCTTCATCAACTTGTTCACTTTTTCCATGACCGCTTCGAATTGGCCGTTGCTCGGCTTGTCGCCGAGAATGACGTAGCTGATCTTCATGAACTCCGACGTGTCGATGGCGCCGTCGCTGGATGACGCTTTCGGGCTGGAGTCTCCTGGACTTGCCTTGCTTGCCGAAGGGCTTGCGCCTTCGTTCTTCTTGCCGCTGCAGGCGGCGATGCCGATGGCGAGCATCAGCGCCAGCAGGATGAAGCCGATGGATCTCGTTTTACGCATGCTTGTAAGCCTCCCTTTCTTTGATTTGGAAATGGATTGGTATGTGCAAGGAACGGGACGTTCGAGGCGATCCCGGGTTCCGCTCCTGTTCACATCAGTCACTAGCCTTTGACCGCACCGACGGTAATGCCTTTAATGAAGAAACGCTGCACGAACGGATACAGCATGATGATAGGTCCCGTCGCCACGACGGCAGTCGCCATCTTCATCGATTCCAGCGGAATATCGCGAAGCGGAACGTTCGAAGCGGCTGCCGAGTTTTTGATGTAGTCCGCTTTGGTGATGGCGTTATACAGGAACAACTGCAATGGCCTGTATTTCATGTCAGGCGACAGGAACAGCATCGCGTGGTACCACTCGTTCCAGTATCCGATAGCGATGAACAAGCCGATCGTCGCCAGCGCCGGCGTCATCATCGGGAGTATTAACTGCAGGAAAATGCGGAAGTCTCCTGCGCCGTCGATTTTCGCGGATTCCGTAATGGCGTGCGGGATCGAGCGGACGAACGCCTTCATCATGATGATGAGAAAGGGAGTCATCAGCCCAGGGAGCAGCACCGCCAAATAGTTGTCCTTCAGGTGCAAGTATTGATTCATCAACACGAAGAACGGAACGAGTCCCCCGGAGAACAGCGTCGTGAAGTAGATGAAGAACGAGATTTTGTTTCGATAAGGGAAATCCGGTCGTTGCAAAGCGTAGCCCGTCATCGCGACGATAAACAGGCCGGCGATCGTGCCAATTACCGTAATGCCGACAGTGACCGCGTAAGCGCCGATAATCAGATTCGGGTTCTCGAATACGATCTTGTAAGCGAATGTGCTGAATTCTCGAGGCCAAATATTGAAGCCATATCTGGCAATGGAATATTCGGTCGTGAAGGAAGTACCGATTACAAGCAGGAAAGGAATGAGACAAATCAACGCGAATAATCCTATGACGCCATAACCGAACGAGGCGACAATCGCTTTCGATGTATCGGTGCGCGTGACCGAGCGTGCAGCATCCAGTGGAACCACTCCCCCTCTACCCGTATTTCCCTTCCTAGAACAGCGTGTTTTCCGGCGACAGCTTCTTCACAAGCCAGTTGGCGCTGACGACGATGAAGAACCCGAACACCGACTGGTACAAGCTGACGGCGCTGCCCATCGAGAAGTTGAAGTTCGTCATGAGCGAGCGGAACACGTACGTTTCGATAATGTCCGTGGTGGCGTACAATGCTGTATTGTTGGCGCCGACAAGGTTGTAGAACAGGCCGAAGTTGCCCCTGAGCACGCCGCCGAGCGAGAACAGCAGAAGGATGATGAACGTCGGCTTGAGCCACGGCAGGATAATATACCAGATGCGCTGCAGCGCGTTCGCGCCGTCGATCTCGGACGCTTCCACGATTTCCGAGTCGAGCCCCATGATCGCGGCGAAATAAATAATCGAGCCGTAGCCGGTCGATTGCCACAAGTAGGTAAAGAGGATAATGAAGGGCCACCAATGCGGATCGGAATACGTCTTGATCGGATCGAATCCCATCGATTTGAGCGTTCCGTTCAGCAGGCCGTAGTCATAGCTTAAGATGTTGTAGGCGATCAGACCGATGAGCACGAACGAAATGAAGTACGGCAGAAACATGAGCGACTGCGAAATTTTCTTGAACCACTTGCTGCGAAGTTCGTTCAGCAGGACGGCTACGCAAATCTGCACGACGTTGCCGAATACGATGAACGCCAGGTTGTAGGCGATCGTATTGATGGTGAGCCGCCACAAGTCGCCGGTGATGACGAGGAAGCGAAAGTTGTTCCAGCCGATGAACTGGCTATGGAAGATGCCGTCGGTGTAGTTGTAGTTGATAAAGGCGAGATACAGGCCCGGCATGGGCAAATAGGCGAAAATGATGAAGAATACGGCCGCGGGCGCGCACATCAGGAGCAGCGTTCGGTATGCGAACAGGGTGCGCAGACGGGAGCGCTTCGGGGGCGAGAGCGCCGGATGGCGCCCCGCGGCGACGGTTTCGCTCATGGACAGTCCTCCCTGCATAGATAGATTCTGCGGCTTGCTTGATTGGTTGAGGCGCTTACGGTCGGTCGGTCGGTCACACCGGCCGGAATGCAAGCCGGCGCAGCTCGCCGCGCTCGCCAGGCACGACCGACTCCAACAGGATGCGTATGCCGCTGCTGGCCGGGTCATCCGGAGCGACCCAGGCTCCCGGCACGTAGAAGCTGTCCGGGCTGCCGCCGCTCATGACAGGCCGCTCGGAGCCGCCGGGAAGCCAGAGCCTCGCGATCAGGCGGCTCCCCAGGAGCACGGTCAGCTTCACATTCAAGCCCTCCGCGTGTACGCGCCAGCCGTTGTCATTCCTTGCATCTGTCAAGCTGCCGGTGAGCCAGACGGTTTCGCCGGGGCTGGCGACGATGGGGAACTGCGTCCGGGTGGCAGTGAGATTCGCTTGATCGGCTGCGCGGACCAATTCCGTCTCGCCGACCGGGGCCACGCGCCAATTCGTTGCGCTGCGGCTCTCGAACAGCTGCACTTTGCCCGCTGGAACGCCGATCCGGCGCTCCAGTATTAGCGCGATGTTATGTTCGCCGCCCGGGCGGACGAACGGCGTCAGCGTTAGCCACGGATCATCCGGCATGACGACGCTCGCCTCTGCGCCATCGATGTAAACGCGGACGGTACTCTGCAACCCGTTGAAATGCAAAGCGAACGTATCCGCCTGCTCGGACAGGACAATGGTGCGGCGATAGTATTCGTAGGCAACCGGGTCGTTCGGATGCCAGCCGCCGAAGGAAGTCATCGGCCAGCTGTCGTCCGATGAGGCATCGGCGTTGGGAATGGCTGTTGCTTCCGCATTCGCAACCGCGTTTGGTCCTGCGTTTGGCCCTGCGACCGACTTCGCCGCCGTACCGCCCTTGCCCGCTGCGACAAACTCCGGCCGTACTGCTGCGTCTGCCGTCCGTTGGAACCGCCAACCCGACGTCAAATTCCGCACAGCCAACACGGCGGCCATATCGCGGACGCCTTTGCAGGAAGACAGCCTCAGACCCGGCAATCGGCGGTCATCGAAATTGGAATGTCCCCAAATTTCGATGCATCCCGACCAGCCGGACACGGCTCTCGGCTCCGGGAAAGCGACATATCGGCTGGAGCCGCCCGGCACGACGGTGCCGACATAAGCCTGGTCCGCATAGACGGATACGATATCGCTTGCGCCGGTCACAAGGACGCCCATGCACGAACGATCGGTCGGCGGCGCAGCTATGCCGCTGTCTGCCTTGAAAGTGGCAAATCCACGGTAAATGCCGATCTGCTCGAGCGGCCAAGGAGGTTGTCCGCCTTCTTTCGTAAATCCCGAAATGCGCTGCGTGCCCAGTAGAAGCGCTGGCGCCGCATGCCATTGCTTGACAAGTTCACGGACCTCCTCTTGCGCAATTTCTATCGGGCCTGCGGAGTTGCACGTGCCGGAAGCATCGTCATAGGAAGCGAATTTAAGCGCGTCGCCGCGAGGTATCACGATAACGTGAAGTCCACTGCCGTCCGGCCAGTCGAATTCGCAGCGTGCATGCAGCGGTCCGCTGCATACGAGCGTTGTGATATCGGCGTCCTGCGAGAGAACCGCGCCTGAAAGACGTGCTTTGGACGGCGTGTGCAAGCGCAGCGCAATATGGACTTCCGCAGCCGACTCCTCCGCGCAGAAGATCAAGGTCAATCGCCCGTTTGCCATGGTTTGATGGAATAATTCGGCGGTCGCATACGCAATCTCGCCCTCGATTCCGCCCCAGCGTCGAAGGGACATACGCTCCGGCAGCGCAAGGCACAGTTCGCGAGTTAAGTTGGATACGAATGCGAGCGCGCCGCCGTCCGGGAAGCTCAGCCGATAAGGGCCGGCTGTGAATCCGCGATCTTGCAGAGAACGGTTAATGACAAGCTCGAAGTCCGGATCGAGACCGGATTTGGAATTGAAATCGGAATTGAAATCGGAATCGAATACGGGATCGGATCCAGGATCGGGATCCCGATTGGAGTTGCATTTTGGACCGGATTTTTTATCGAATGTCGGATCTAGCGTCGGATCGGGATCGGGAACGGAGTCGGCTTCCCCCTCCATCGGCTTCGCCTCGGCAAAGGAGGGGCCGTATACGTCCAAGATCCGGCGAAGCAGCTTGCCTTCATAGGCTTCCGGTCGGACATGCCCTTCGGGTGAAATCATTCCACCGAAATCATAGTCCGATGTCATGAACGCCAGCGGACGCCCCCAGTTGTTGGTCGCGTTCGTGAAGCCGAAGTCCGTTCCCGACACTTGCAGATACGGTCCCAGGAGCTTGACACCGCATGACAAAAGCCGCCGGAGCAGGAAATGGCTGCGGTTCGTCTCCGTCACGAGCAGCGGCAATCCGCGTTTCTCCAGCATTCGCCTGTAAGTCAGCACGGTATCCTCGAAGGCCGGGTCTCGGTTGTCCGGATAGAAGTTGCATGTCGGCACGACGCCCGGCACATCGCCCGAGGCGGCGGTCAATCCGCCTTGACCGGCACAGGCGATTAACGGTATCGAGATGCCATGTGTCAATGCCATGTCGCGGAGCGCCCGGATGTACCCCTGCGGATCACGGCAATCGTAGAAATCAAGTTCATTCTCAAGCTGTACCGCGATAACCGTCCCCTGCCGATTCAGCTCATATTGATGCAATAAAGGCATAATGCGATCGAACCAGCGGGCAACATGCCCCAGGTAGACCGGATCGTTGTCGCGGAGCCTGATGCCGTCCTTCAGCAGGTAAGCCGGCAGAGCGCCTCCGTCCCATTCCGAGCAGATGTATGGACCCGGCCTCGCCACGACCCATAGCCCCACTTCCGCCGCGAGTTCCAGAAAAGCCGCCGCATCCTTCTCCCCTTCGAATTCCCACACGCCGGCTTCCGATTCATGATAATTCCAGGGAAAATACACATCGATGGCGTTATAACCGAACGAAACTAATTGCTCCATCCGTTGACGCCAGCAAGCGCGGGGGATGCGGAAGTAGAACAAGGAGGCGCACAAGAGAATCCGGCTCTGACCGTTGATCGCGACCCGGTCCGATCGGAGCGCGACCGACCATTCAGGTGGTGCTGCACTAGTCATCATTAGCCCCCCAGTCAGTGTAATCGGTATCATGTAACCGGTTCCTTTTTTATATTAAACGCTTTCATTGGGCAATACATTAGACGAAACAACGATATCTATAACAAAACGAAGATGTTTGAACGGGAGGACAACGGCACCGCTTTTCCGTTGCGGCGGCGAGTGGATTAGGCGCGAACAACGCCTATTTGGGTGGAGGCGCGAGGCGGCGGGCGGATTAGGCGCGGACAGCGCCTTTTTCGGCGGAGGCGCGAAGCGGCGGGCGGATTAGTCGCGGACAGCACCTTTTTCGGCGGATCGGCGGGACGACGAGCGGATTAGACGCGGACAGCGCCTTTTTCGGCGGATCGGCGGGACGGCGGGCGAATCCGGTACGGATCGCATCTTGCGCAGCTGACATTGTCGGCAAATGCTCGGCGCAGGAGCCCACGCCGAGCATTGAAGGCATCCGCCTGTGCTACCGCAGCGCCTGCTTCAAATAGTAGGCGAGCTTGAACAGCCGGCCGCTCACCTTCGTAATCTGATAGTACGACTTCTGCGACGCGCCGAAGGAGCGGTAGATGCGCTCAATCGGCTCGTGCATGCCCCCGTGAAAATCGAACGGCTGCCCACGCCCAGCCGCCTCGCGGATCGCATGCCAGACGAGCAAGGCATGGGCTCCGCTCTCCTTGGCCTGCGGCGTGTCTCCGCCGAGCAGATAGTACGTGCAGCGGGCATCCCGCACCACATACAACGCGCACAGCGCGCGGCCTTGCGCATCCTCCGCGAACAGAATCTGACGCATGCTCCGCTCGCCGCAAGCCCGGTCCACCGCCTGCAGCACCTCGTAATCGTACGGCATCGTAAAATGCGGCGGGTCGAACATCGCGCGGTTGACTTCCTGAAACCGGTCCAGGTCGTCGCTTTCTACGACGCGCACCAGCCGCTCGGCCTTCCGAATGTCCGCTTGCACCTGCTCCGAGAACCCGGCGTATACCCGCTCCAAATCCGACGTATCCTCAATCATGTACGTAAACCTGGACATTTGCCGAAATCCCCGCCAGTAGAACACGCTCCAATTCGTATTGTCGCCGTGAAACTGCTGGTTGAAATAATCGACGCGCGGCAGGCGGTCGATCAGCTCCGTATAGATGTCCCGCTCCCACGACAGCCTGTTCGCCGCCCCTGAGCCGTCGGGATAGCGGATCCAGACACCCATAGTCAGCGTCAATTGCGGCATCGAGATGACCTGGAACAACGACTTCCTCAGCTTGCGATACGGCATCGACGCGACGATCTCGCCGCCCCGCTCCACGAGCAGCACATCCCATCCGGCCGAACCGCCGCAGACGGCGTCCAGCCACCAATCGCGGTCGAACAGCGGGATGCCGGACTCCCGCTTGCACAATTCGCGGTAGCGGAACTTGGCGTCCTCCTCAGGCAACGGGATACGGGCAACAGCCGTTTCTGCTTGCATCCTACACCAGCACTCCTTGATTGAGATTGGAAAACATCGACAGCGTGGTGACAACTGCCGCCTGGCCGATGGCCTGCTTCAAATAGTAAGCCAGCTTGTACAGCTTGCCGTTGATCTTCGAAATTTGAAAATAGGGCTTCTGCACGGCGCCGAATGCGCGGAAGAACGTCTCGACCGGCTCGTGCATCCCGCCATACAGATCGAGATGCTTGGTGACGGGCGCAAGCCGCTGAACGGCTTCCCACAACAGCAAGGACGATGCTCCGCTTCGACGCAGGTTCGGGTCGCCGCCCCCTAGCAAATAATAGGCGCAGTTGACGTCCCACACGATGTAAACAGCACTGTGGATCCGGCCTTCCTTGTCCACGGCGAACCAGATTTTCCGGCATCCCCGTTCGCGGCACGCCCGGTCGACTTCGCGGATGAACTCGAGCGAATGCGGCATCTTCTCCCCCTGCCGTTCGAACGTCATCTCGTTAATCCGGTGGAACGCTTCGATGTCGTCGCTTTCCACCACGGTCAACAGCTTCTGTGCCTTGCGAATTTCGTTGCGGGTCTTCTCCTTCATTGCCGCGTACAAGCCGTCCGTATCCCGCAAATTTTCGAGCACGTACGTATAGCGCGTCGTCTGCCGAAACCCCCGCCAGTAGAACGTGCTCCAATTCGTGATTTGCCAGTGATAGTGCTGATAATAGTAGTCCACGCGCGGCAGGCGGTCGATGATCTCCAAGTAAATCTCCTTCTCGTACGACAGCCGGGTCGCATACTTCTGACCGCGCGGATACCGGATCCAGATGCCCATCGTCAAGGTCAGATACGGCATGTCGATCACGTCGAAGATCACCTTCTTCGTCCGGTAGAAGGGGAGGCTCGCTACCACTTCCCCGCCCCGTTCGACCAGCAGCACATCCCAGTTGTTCGCACCGGCGGTCGCGTCCAGCCACCAATCCTGATTGATGACCGGAATATCCGGATTGTCCCGGCACAACGCCCGATATTTGCTCTTCTCGTCCATGTCGCTCATGCCTCGCTTCTTCTTCGTAATGGTCGACGCCGACGCTGCTTTATCCGATCATGCCGCAGTGGCGTTCGATATCTTCCCATTCGTAATAGAGACGAATGATGTCTTCCGCGCTGACGCGGCTGCCCATCTGGACTTCGATCCATTCCATGTCGCTGCCTGCCCGGATGCTGTGGGGCGTGCCAGCGGGAATGTGAATCGTATCGCCCACCTGCACGCGGGAACCGATATGGTTCATCACGAAAGTGCCTTCGCCGGATACGACCGTCCAATATTCGTCCCGGTTCAGGTGAAAATGATAGCTCATGCACTGACCCGCGTTCATCCGCACCGCCCGGGTCAGCATTTCACGCCCGTCTTCCAGCTGCTTGCAATCCATCACCCGCGATGTGCCCCAGCGCTTCTCTTCATACATGGGACGTTGCCGAATATCTTTCAGCATCTCCTTGAGCTGCGGGCTGCGCGCTTTGTCTGCCACCAGGATGCCGTCGGGGCTCGCCGCAACGACGATGTCCGACAGGCCGATGACCGTCACGAGCATATCCAGTTCATTCACCACATGGGTATTGACGGAATCGGCGCTGACGAGACCTCGCCCGATCGTGCCGACGCTCATCTCCTCGGTCAGCGTGTTCCAGGTGCCGAGGTCCTTCCAGTCGCCTCCGTACGGCACGGCGACGACTGAGCCGGCTTTCTCCACCACTTCATAGTCGAAGCTGATTGCCGGCAAGCGTTCATACTGCTTCACCATCTCTTCGTAATGAATCGGCAATCCTTTGTCGATCAACAACCGGATGATCGTATCGAGTTTGAAGGCGAATACGCCGCAATTCCACAGCGCCCCCGCGGCGATCAGCGCCTCTGCTTCCGTTTCGGACGGCTTCTCGACGAATCGGCGGACCGGCCTGCAGCTCGCATCCCCGTCAGAATCCGCCTCCGGTACGATATATCCGTACTTGGCGGACGGATACGTCGGCCGCACGCCGATCAGCGCGAGCTCCGCTCCCGTTTCCTGCAAGTCAGCTTCCAACTCGCGCACTTTCGCGAAGAAGCCGTCCTCCACGTAAGGATCGACGGGCAATACCGCGACCACTTCGTCGAGCCGGGTGCCGGCGGCATACAGATAGGTCGCCGCCAGCGCGATCGCCGGGAACGTGTCTCGCCTGACCGGCTCGACGACGGTGGCGACCGTCTCCGGCAGTTGGCTGCGGATGATCTCCCGCTGTTTCGCGCCGACCGCCACCAAAGCGTCATTCGCGAGCCCTACCCGGCCAAGCTGCCGCCATACCCGCTGCACCATCGATTCCATCTGGCCGTCCTCGCTCTGCAGCACTTTGAGAAACTGCTTCGACCTCGTGTCGTTCGACAGCGGCCACAGCCGCTTGCCGGACCCGCCTGACAGCAGCACGATTTTCACGATCCTACCGCCTCTCGTTGTTCATTTTCCACCTTCGGTTCATGCTGATCAGCCTGCCCGTCACGCTCCTGCCTTTCCTGCAGCCCGGCTGCCGCCTCCGGCGGAAACCGCCGTTTCAGGAACCGCGCCGGCATGCCGGCATGCACCTCCTCAGCGGGAATGTCCCGTACGACCGTGCTGCGCGCGGCGGCAACCGCCATCGTGCCGATCGTCACGCCGGGATAGACGAAGACGTCGCTGGCCACCCAGGCGCCATCCTCCAGCCGCACCGGCTTCACCATTAGCGAGAAGGCAGGGCTCGCCATGTCGTGGCTGCCGGTGCACAGATAGCTGCGCTGGGAGACGACGCAATGCGCGCCGATGTCGATACGGTCAAGGCTGTACAGCTCGGCCCGATCGCCGATCCAGGAATGGTCGCCGATCACGACCTTCCAAGGATACGTAACGATCGCCGTCGGGCGTACCTTGACGCCACGGCCGACGGAGGCGCCGAACAGCCGGAGCAGCCAGCGGCGAAAGCCGTACAGCGGCTGCGGCGAGCAGCGGAACAATGTCGCCTGGACGAACCACCACAGCAGTACGACCGCCCCGTTCCTCCCTCGCTCGTACCCTGCCTGGCTATACAGATTCAACCGAATGCGATTGCTTGCCTGACTCATAGCCCGCGTTAACCCCCCATTCCGTCACGGATTGATGAAAGGCCTCCATCACGGCATCGTAGCCGAGCTCGCGCTCCGCATACCGTCTGGCGGATTGGCCGGCCATGCGCCGGAACGCCGCGCGGTCCGCAAGCTCCCGCAGCGCTTCGGCCAGCAGCGCCGGGTCCTCCGGCGGAATCGTCTTCCCCGCGCCGGATGCCTCCATGACCGCATGAATCGCCGTCCCCTGCTCGGCCGTTGCCAGCACGCATTTGCCGCTTGCCAGCATGCCGCCCAGCTTGGAGGGCATGACCAGATCGGACGACTTGCGCTTCTGGATCAACAGGTGAATGTCGGCTACGTTCAACAGCTCGTTCAGTCGCTCGGCAGGCTGCAGCGGCAGGAACCGGACGTTCGTCAACTGCTCGCGCATCGCTCGCTCCGTCAGCCTGCTGCGGGTCGAACCGTCGCCGCACAGCACGATGCGAATACGCGGATGATCCCGCAGCAATTCTGCCGCATCGAGGACGACGCCCAGCCCCTGCTTCTCCCCCATATTGCCCGCATACAGCGCGACGACCTCGTCCGCGTCGCAGCCGATCCCGGCGCGCAACGCGCCAGCCTCGCCTTCCGCCAACGGCCGGACCGCCTGCAGATCGACCCAATTCGGAAAATACCGGATGCGCGACGCCGGCACCTTCTTGTCCCGCAGCCGCCGCAGCATCGGCTCGCTGATCGAAGACACGATGCCGAACGAACGCATCATGACGCTCTCCATCCCCCCCACCACCCGCTTCAACGTGCCGCGATTCGGCAGCAGGCCCAACTCGAATGCGGCGTCGACTTCGAAATCCTGCACGTGCAGCCACGACTTGACCCGAAACAGCTTCGCGAGCAGCAAAGCCATCGGGGAGACGACGATCGGGGGTTCGACGACGAGGCACAAATCCGGCCGCCAGAACATCTGGCCGACCAGGACGGGCAGACTTGAGATCGCGAAGCTCATCAGGTGCAGCAGCCGCTTCATGCCGGTTACGCGCCTGGGCACATATACGGGACAGCGCCATACCTGGGCCCCGTGCCATTGCTCGCGGGCGTACCGGACCGGCGAGTAGCCTGCGGGCACCTGCCATTGCGGATAATACGGCGGCGCCGTCACGACGCGCACTTCGTAGCCGCGCGCCGTCAGCCAATGCACCATCTCGCCGTTGTATTTGCCGATCCCCGTCAATTCGGGAGCGAAATTGATGCTGTACAAGAGCACCTTGCCGGAGCCCGCCTGCATACCGGAGATCAATGCCATTCGCCCTCTCTTCTCAAATCGGTACCGCGATTCTGCTGCCGCCTTGCCTTTGCCGCTCCAGCTGCATCTCCCATTCCACGCGCCGGATGTCCGAATCCACCATCAGGCCGATCATTTCCTCGAAGCTGACTTCCGGTTCCCAGCCCAGCCTCATCTTGGCCTTCGCGCTGTCCCCGAGCAGCAGATCGACTTCCGCGGGGCGGAAAAACTTCGGATCGATCACGACATGATCTTCGTAATCCAGCCCGACGTGGCCGAAGGCAACCCGCAGCAGCTCGCGCACGGTCCGGGTCTGGCCGGTAGCGATGACGAAGTCGTCCGGGACATCCTGCTGCAGCATGAGCCACATCGCCTTGACATAATCGCCTGCATATCCCCAATCGCGCTGCGCCTCCAGGTTGCCCATGTGCAGATGCCGCTGCAGTCCAAGCTTGATTCTCGCTACGCCGTCGCTGACTTTGCGCGTGACGAATTCGATGCCCCGGCGCGGCGACTCATGGTTGAACAGAATGCCCGAACAGGCGTACATGCCGAAGCTCTCGCGGTAGTTCACCGTGATCCAGTGTCCGAACACCTTGGCTGCGCCATAGGGGCTGCGCGGGTAGAACGGGGTCGATTCCCGCTGCGGCGTCTCGAGCGCCTTGCCGAACATCTCGCTGCTCGAAGCTTGGTAGAATCGCGCCTGCGGGCAAGCGATCCGCACCGCTTCGAGCATGTTCGTGACGCCGATCGCCGTGATCTGCCCGGTCAGCAAGGGCTGGGGCCAGGACGTCTCGACGAACGACTGCGCGCCCAGGTTGTATACTTCATCCGGCTGCGCATGCTGGAGGCCCGTAATCAAGGAAGACAAGTCTGTCAGATCGCCCGACAGCCATTCGATGTCATCTTTGATGTCCTGCACGTTGTCGAAATTCGGCGTGCTGGTCCGGCGGCGCAGACCATATACCTTGTAGCCCCGGTTCAGCAGAAATTCCGCGAGATAGGACCCATCCTGACCGGTCGTGCCCGTAATGAAAGCTTTCTTCACCCTCTGCGCCTCCTAAACTTCCAGAAGTCCGGAAGCGACTCCGGCCTCTGCATGATGCCGCACATACCATTCATAGGTGCTGCGCAGCCCTTCCTTGAGCGGAATCCGCGCCTGCCAGCCAAGCGAGCCAAGCTTCGACACGTCGAGCAGCTTGCGCGGCGCCCCGTCGGGGCGCGATGCATCATAGCGGATCTCTCCGCCATAGCCGACGATATCTCGAACGAGCTTCGCAAGGGAGCCGATGGAGAGGTCTTCCCCCCAGCCGATGTTGACGATCTCGCCGTCTTCGTGGCGCTGCATCAAGAACAGGCATGCATCCGCCAGATCGTCGGCATGGAGAAACTCGCGGCGAGGCGTCCCGGTGCCCCACACAGTGACGTAAGAGGCGCCGTCCCGCTTCGCTTCGTGGAATTTGCGAATCAATGCCGGCAGTACATGGGATTGGCTCAAGCTGTAATTGTCGTTCGGCCCGTACAGGTTCGTCGGCATGACGGAGAGAAACCGCGTCCCGTATTGCCGGTTGTAAGACTGGCACATCCGGATGCCGGCGATCTTGGCGATCGCATAAGGCTCGTTCGTCGGTTCAAGCAGACCGGTCAGCAGAGCATCCTCCTGCATTGGCTGCGGCGCATGCTTCGGATAAATGCACGAACTGCCCAGGAAAAGCAGCTTGTGCACGCCATAGCGATAGGCCGCGTCAATCACGTTCGTCTGGATGAGCAGGTTGTCGCGGATGAATTCCGCCGGGCGTTCGGCATTCGCGCCGATGCCGCCGACCTTTGCCGCAGCCAGAAAGACGTAATCGATACCCTCGCTTGCGAAGAACCGATCCACGGCGACCGCATCCCGCAAGTCCAACTCCCGCGAAGGCCGGCTCACGATATGGCGATAATGCTGCCGCTTCAGCGCCCGGACCAAGGCGGAACCGACGAGCCCTGTATGTCCGGCTACATAAACTCTGGCATTGATATGCATGAAATCCGACCACCTAATCTATTCGTCGTTAGATTCAGAATGCGTTGCGAGATCCGAACAACAGCTTGACGGTGCGGGCGATAATCAAGAGGTCGAACCAGAAGCTCCGCTTGCGTATGTATTGCAGGTCCAGCTCCACCATCTCTTCGAATCCGACGCTGCTGCGGCCGCTCACTTGCCATAGACCGGTGCAGCCCGGTATTACGGAAAGCCGCTGCAAATCGTACTCCCGGTAGGCCGCAACCTCCCTGGGCAGAGGAGGCCTCGGGCCGACCATGCTCATATCCCCCCGCAGCACGTTCCAGAACTGCGGCAGTTCGTCGATGCTGGTCCGCCTGATCCATCTGCCGACGCGGGTGACGCGCGGATCGTCCTTCATCTTGAACATGGCGCCGCTCACGTCGCTCTTGCCCGCTATTTGATCGATCATCTTCTCCGCGTTCCGCACCATGGATCGGAATTTGTACATTTTGAAAGCTCTGCCGTTCTTGCCGATCCGAGTCTGGCTGTACAGTACGGGGCCGCTCGGATCTTCCAGCTTGATGGCGGCTGCCGTAACCAGCAGCAGCGGCGACACCAGCACCAGGCCCAGCAGCGCGGCGATCATATCGAACAAGCGCTTGAACCGGTCCGTCCGCGCCGACTTGATCGCCTCCGACCGATAATACTTGACATTCAGATCCAACTCTTGCGTTCTCATGCTCATCGTCCAATCTCCTTACCCGACAATCTGGTGCTGATGGCTGGCGAGCAGCTTCTCCATCTGGCTCAGCAGCGGCAGCCGCAGCTCCTGACGGTCGAGCGCAAGCTCGAGCATCGTGAGGATGAAGCCGAGCTTCTCCCCGACATCGTATCTGATTCCTTCGAATTGGTACGCGTACACGTCTTCGACCCGATTCAGCTTCTGGATCGCGTCCGTCAGCTGAATTTCCCCACCGGCCCCGATCTCCATCCGCTCAAGATATTCGAAGATGCCCGGCGTCAGAATGTAACGACCCATGATCGCCATATTGGAAGGCGCGAGGTATCGCTCCGGCTTCTCCACCAGGTCTGCGATCCGGCACAGTCGGCCGTGCTGATCCAGCGGATCGACGATGCCGTAGCGGTGCACCTCCCGTTCGTCCACCTGTTGCACGCCGACGATCGAGCTTTGCGTCCCTTCGAATTGCTGCATAAGCTGCCCGATACAAGGAGTATCCGAACGGACGATATCATCCCCCAGCAGCACGGCGAACGGCTCGTCGCCGATGAATTTGCGTGCGCACCAGACGGCGTGGCCGAGCCCTCTGGGCTCCTTCTGGCGAATATAGTGAATGTCCACCATGCGAGCAGGATGCTGCACTTGCCGCAACAGCTCCAGCTTGCCCTTCCCGAGCAAATTTTGCTCCAGCTCGAACGCGGAATCGAAATGGTCTTCGATCGCGCGCTTGCCCTTGCCCGTGACGATCAGAATATCTTCGATTCCCGCCGCCACCGCTTCCTCGACGATATATTGGATCGTCGGCTTATCCACCAGCGGCAGCATCTCCTTGGGCATCGCTTTCGTTGCCGGCAGAAACCGGGTTCCAAGGCCCGCGGCCGGGATGATGGCCTTGCGTACTTTGCGCATTCCGATCACCTGTTCCTTTGCATGGTATGTTACAGTTCGTATCATTATTCATATTGTTACATTAAGATACATTTCGTATCATGTCAAGCAAAATTCTATCGCCGAACCGCCGTCCCCGGCATGGCCAGCTTGCGTATATGGACGATCCGGTCCCGCTCGAACAGCCAGAGCAATGCCGCGTACAGGATCACGCCGCTGATCAGCTGGCCGGAGACGAGCGCAAGGTCGGAGTGTATGTCGTGCGCCGCGCGTCCCAGCATCCAGACGGCGACAGCCATCAGGGCACTGTACAGTACGCCGGGCAAGTAGCTGCCGGCATAGGCACCAGCGGATTTGCCCAGCACTTTGCGGATCGATTGGAAATAATTCGCGATCACGATCGCCGCCTGGGCGGTCAGATAACCGTAGGCCGCGCCCAGCACGCCTCCCCACCATGCTCCGACGAACAGGCAAGGCGCAATGACGGCCAGGCAGACGACGGAGTAATGGAAGCGCGTATCCGCTCGGCCGACTGCGAGCAGCAAGCTTTGCGTCGGCAGCACGGAGGCGCGCAGCAGGAACATGACCGCCAGAATCTGCACGACGGCAATGCTGTTCATCCACTGGTCGCCGAAGGCGAACGGCACCAGGTCCGGCGCAGTGACTGCCAGCCCCAGGTAGATCGGGCCGGTCGCAAATCCGACCGCTCCCGTGATCTGGTAATAACCTTGCTTAAGCAGCTTGGGGGAGTTCTGGATCTTGGCCAGCAGCGGCAGCGATACTTGCGAGACGAGCGGCCACAGCTTCTGCATCGGCATCGTGCACAGCTGGAAGGCGAACGTATAATACCCCAGCCCCTCGGCACCGAGCAGGCGCCCGAGGATGAGGTAATCGATATTGTTCGTGAACGACTGGATGACGTTGGAGCCGGTCTGGTAAGCGCCGAAGCGGATATACCCTTTCAAGTCCCGCCTGGAGAAATGAAGCTGCGGCCGCCATTCCCGCCAGCCCCGGGCCGTCAGCATCGCGGATTTGACCAGGGCATTCGCCAAATAAGCCCCCACGAGCGCATAGACGCCGAAGCCGGCAGCGGCGCCGCCCAGCGCGACGGCAAACCCGGCGGATGCGGCGGCAATGTCTGCTTTGGCCAAATATTCGAAGCGCAGCTCCTTCTGGAACAACACCTGGAATTGCTGCCCGACGGCCGGAAGGAAACACAGCAGCGCCATCCACCTCATCGGGGCGAGCAGCTGCGGCTCCTGGTAGTAGGCGCAGGCGACAGGGGCCAACAGCCAGACAACCGCGCCGAGCAGCGCCCCTGCGGCCAAATTCAAATAGTACAGGCTCGAGAGCTCTTCCCGGGACACTTGCTGCCGGTGAATAATGGCGCTCGACACCCCGAAATCATTCATCGATACCGCGAGGCCGACGCCGACCATAATCATGCTCATCATGCCGTAATCCGCCGGAGAGAGCAGGCGCGACACGATGACGACTTGCGCGAGTTGAACGACGGCCGTGACCGCCGCCGCCAGTGTCGACCATTTGGCTGCCGTAATTCCCTTGACGCTTAATGACATGGTGACATGGCCTCTCCTTCTCCCTTGGTTTCGCGAATCTCACTTCGTTATTTGCTGCTAATCATCGCCATTTAGTGCGGACGGCAACATCTCCACGGTTTTGGCGGCGCTGCGGGCGGTTATGGTGCGGACGGCAACATCTCCCCGGGTTTGGCCGCGCTGCGGGCGGTTATGGTGCGGTCGGCAACATCTCCACCCACCTCTGCTTCATTGCTAATTGTCGGTCTCGTCCCGTCATGCGCGCGGCACGATTATTTTCTTCAAATACAGAAACAGCGGGTGCGGGATCAGGTCGAGCAGCCGCCGGCGCATCGCCCCGCGCTTGCCGTACCCAGCCAGATCCAGCTGCTGCAGCCAGGCGAAGAACGCGGCTTCATCCTCGCGCATCCGCACGTCCCCTTCCGCCGGCGCCAGGCTGCGCCCGCGCACTTCCTCCCAATAGGCCGCCTTCAGCGCGCTGTTGGACAGCCAGTCCGGCAACTGCGCCCGGATGGCGTCCAGCGTCGCGGCTGCATATGGAAATCCCGCCCGACGCGGGTCGATGCCTTCGGCGAGCAGCGCCGCGATCGTGCGCAAGCACTTCTCGCATTTGCCGCAATTGCCGTACGCCTCATTCACCCAGCACACCCTCACCGTCAAGTCCGATGCACGTCCGCGCAAATAATCCGCGATCAGCGCCACCTTGTCCTGGCGGCCCCATTCCTCGCCTTCCAGCTGCACCCGCGCGCCTGCCCAGCGAATCCGGTTATTGATCAGCGTATTGGACCCGTCCGGCACTGCCCGCGCCAGACGGGGCGGCAGCGCGGAGGGCACGTACAGCTTCCCGATTCCTAACGCATAAGCCAGCGGGGCGCAAAGACCGACCATGCCGATGCCGTGCTGGATGCCGGGCCACCAGCCGTGCGTGAACCGGCCGTAGCGGAAGGCGATCCGCTCTTCGTTCAGGAACGTGCGCATGCCGGTGCGGATGAACAGATTTTCCATGCCGTGCGAGCGCCCGAACGCCGCGTTGTGCCGTCGAACTTCCTCCCATAGCGCCGGCTGGTGAAGCCCGATGTCGCCGCCCCATATCGTGATGAGATACGGCTGTTCCGCCTGCCTTCGCAGGAAGGTGCCCAGCGAGTCGACGCCGCCGCTGAAGAAAGCTGCCGCGCGTTCGGCAGGCGCCGTCGGCGTCTCGTCCGTCAGCTGCCCGACATGGAGCGAGCCGGCGAATCCGATGCGCGGGTACAGCAAGTTGAACGCTTGCTTCACCTCGGCCAGACATTCGTGAAAAGCGCGGTCCAGCCGCTCCACATGCACATCGGCGCCGATCGCCCAGGCGACGGGGAGCAGGTTGGAGAGCAGCGGTATGACCAGAATGCCGTCCGGGATGCCTTGCAGATCGACATGCCGGTCGTATTGTACGAAGAAGGGGGTGCCAGAGAAGTAACGGCCGGCATGCACCCCGTACTCCACTTCATAATGAACCGTATTGCTCCCGTCGACCTGGATGCGCCCCACGTCAATCCGGTTTCGATTCGTCGCCATCGCTGCGCTCACGCCGATCCCCCCGTTCGCTCTACGCCGACCATTTTCCGATGATTCGACCCATCCCGCAAGCGATCGTCTCCATTCGGCGCCCTCGCTTGCTGCAATGACAGATAGCCATACCGAACGGCAATATAGAGCAAGGGATAGAACATGCGGGTATCGAATAAATACGTAATCCGGTAACTCTCCAAGAGCGAGAAGAACACCGCGGGATAAATGGCCAGCCACCCGACCTCGTACTGCCGGACCCCTTTGTACGCCATGCCGATGAACCAGCCGTATACGATCGCGTACAGCACGTACATATAGCCGGAATCCGCGAAGATCTCGCCGAAGAAGCCCATGTTCGTGTAATCCGCCGCCGAATAGGGACTGCTCTTGATGTTGAGGTAGGCTTGCGTCGATTCGTTCAGGTGCAGCAAATCGCGGACCTGCGCGGCCGGAACGGCGTTCGTCAGCAGGTTGATCCAACCGTTGAACAGGAGCGCGGGAAATCCGACCGTGCGTCCCGACAAGTCCGGCATCGCCATGGAGTGATTGACGCTGGAGCTGATGTAATCGAAAAACCGTCCGACCCCGTAGGCATAGGCGCCTTCCTGCGAAAATCCGTGCTGCGAATAATACTGGTAGCTGCGCAAACTCTCCGCCGCTGAGAAGAATAAGACGAACGCCGCCATCGCCAAGACGATCCTGGGCAGCGTCACCTTGAGCCGTCCGAACAGGATCGCGATAATGACGATCGGAATCGTCACTTCCAGCAGCGCGACGCGCTCGGAGAAGAACAGGCCGCGCAGCACTCCAGGATAGAGGATCAATGCCCACATCGCCCAATGTCCCGGCTTCCTCAGCCCGAAAACATATATGGCGTACAAAGAGGATGCGATCATGCCCAGCTGCGTCAGCGTGGTGACGCCCGAAATTCCCGTTACGTTCACAAGTTGGTGCTTGAAAGCCAGAAAATCGTGCCTTACCCACAGCATGTCGCGCAGCGGGCCGATCCCGCCTGCCCGCATGACGATCCGCACGATCCACAACAGTTGGGCGGAGCCGGCGATCAACGCCAGGACGAGCGCTTCCCTGCGCAGCGCGTCCCCGTTGCCGCAGCGCTGCCTGAAGCGTTCCAGCGGAGAGGCGTCCGGCTTCGCCAAACTCGACTTCTCGGTCAGAAAACAGCAACCGAAGATCAATAGATAGAAGAAGAAGTAATGGATGAACCCGTGAAGGGAGACATATTTCTCGTAAGCGAACATCGGCTTGTAGACAAACCAGATCAGCGTGCTACCCGTAGCGGCCAGAAACAACAGCAGTCTCGGGTTCAAGATCGTCCAATTCACGCCAATCGTCACCGCCATTCAAGAAATAATTTACGATGAGTTCGTCCACGTGACGGCGAAACCGCTCGCGGAACGCAGCCGCCGAGTAATGCTCTGCCTGCGCGCTGCAATGCCGGTGCGAGATCCGCTGGCCTTGCCGCTCGAACTCCCGCACGGCCCGCACCAGCGAGCAAGCGGTCTGTTCGTCGAAGAAGACGCCGGTCGGATTCGCCCGCTCCAACCCGCGCACGGTCTCGAGCACGCCGCCTTTGCCGTAGGCGATCACCGGCGTTCCACAAGCCTGCGCTTCCACCGGGGCGATCCCGAAATCCTCCTCCGCCGCAAACACGAACGCCTTGGCCTTCTGCATGTACCCGAGCAGCACTTCGTCCGGCTGATAGCCGAGCAGCGTCACATTGCGCTCCGCTTTCGCCTTGATCCGGGCATAATCGGGGCCGTCGCCGATGACGACGAGCCGCTTGTCGGGCATGGAGCCGAACGCTTCCACGATGAGATCGACCCGCTTGTAGGGAACCATCCGGGAGGCGGTCAAGTAATAATCTTCCTTGCGCTCGCATAGCGAGAATCGCCCGACATCGACAGGGGGATGAATGACGGTCGACCGGCGGCGGTACACTTTCCAGATGCGCCGGGCGATATATCGGGAATTCGCCACCATGTCATCGACACCGCTCGCCGTCCGCACGTCCCATAGCCGCATGCGGTGCAGCGTCCACTTGGCCGCCACGCCCATAAGCCCCCGGTGCAGGCCATTGCCGCGCAAATATTGGTGCTGCATATCCCAGGCGTAGCGGATCGGCGTATGCACATAGGAGATATGGAGCTGGTCCGGGCCGGTAATGACTCCTTTGGCGACCGCATGCGAGCTGGAGATGACCAGATCGTAGCCGGACAAATCAAATTGCTCGACGGCAAGCGGCATAAGGCCGAGATACTGCCGGTATCGCGTCCGGGCGAAAGGCAGCTTCTGGATAAAGGAGGTACGAACCGGCTTGCCGCGGATGAAGTGCCGCCGATCCTCGGGCAGGAAATCGACGAGGCTGAACAGGTCCGCCTCCGGATACAGGGCGATCAACTGCTCCAGCACCTTCTCCGCCCCCGCGTAGACAACGAGCCAGTCGTGGACGATCGCCACTTTCACGATTGCACCGCCTCCTTCACCACGTCCAAGGTCTGTCTGGCGCACAATTCCCAGCTGTATTGCGCCGCCTGGCGCCTCCCGCTGTCGCCGAGCCGCTCGCGGGTGCCGGTTTCCCGCATCATCCGGTCGATCTGCCGGGCAATATCGTCGGGACGATGCGGGTCGCAATACAGCGCCGCATCCCGGCACACCTCCGGCAGCGATGCCGCGGTGGAGACAATGACCGGCGTGCCGCATGACATCGCCTCCAGCGGCGGCAGGCCGAAGCCTTCGTACAGAGACGGATACACGAAGCAGGAAGCTCCCTCGTACAAAGCTTTCAATTGTTCGTCGGATACGTACCCCGCCAGCTTGACGCGGTCCGATCGGGGCAGCTCCGACCGCCCGAATACCCGAGCGTTGGAAGCTCCCGCGATGACGATCTCGTAATCCGCATCCCGCAGCCGTTCGAATGCGCGGGCAAGATTCGCGAAGTTCTTGCTCGGATTGTGGCTGCTGACCGCCAGCACATAGCGCCCAGGCGCGATGCCGAGTTGGCCGTAGATCGACGCATCCGGCTTGACGCCTTGCATATGCTCGCTGCCGAGCGGCACGACCCGAATCTTGCCTGCGGGAATGCGGCAGTGCTTCACCAGTTCGGACTTGGAAAATTCCGAAGCGGTCACGATGACGCCGGCCATGACGCCGAGCCCTCGCTGGATGACCTTATAGGCGTTGCGGAACGCGAAGGAGAAAGAGGCCGGATAGGCGAACACGGCTGAATCGTGAATCGTCGCCACCTGCCTTCGCTTGAGCAGCGGCCCCGTGTTGCACAGATTGACGAGCCAGCCATCGCGGGCATGCCACGGAAGAACGAGCTGCTCCCACAGATGCCCGCTTGACCAGCCGTCCACACTCGTCTGTCTGACCTCAATTTGCGAAAGCCGCAAATCGTGCAGGGCCCCCGGCGGCACGAGCAGCTTGACGTCGTGCCGCGCTTCGCCGCCTGCCGCTTCCCGTTCCGCCTCCAGCAGAACGTCCCATTGCTTGACCAGCTCGATCGCATAGCGCTGAACGCCCGTGACCGCTTGCGTCAAAAACCGGCCATTCACATAAATGTTCATAGCATGCCTCGCAATCTGCCGCGGAAGGAATTCCAGTAATACATCGATTTCGGAATTTGCAGCGAAGTACCGAACAGCATCGTGCCGAGGAATGGCCGCAGCAGCGCCTTCGCCTTGAACCCGAACGGATAGCGGTGCTTGGTGACGACTCGGCCGAATCCGCATCCATAGCGATATGCCCGGCGAATGATCTGCGGCGTGAAGGAAGCCAGCGGATTCGGATGCCTGACCGTAAAGCCGGGGTCGTAGTAGACGGCGAATCGCTGCAAGGCGCGCAGCAGATAATCCGTCTCTTCCCCGGAATGATAGATCGTCTTGGCTCCGACGCCGATATCCTCATCGAATTCGCCGATCGCTTCCGCTGCTTCTCTTCGCACGAAGATGGTGAACGATACTGCACGGCTCCATACGTTAAGCTTATCGACGAGGCCCGCCTCTGCGTCGAATTTGCCGACTGCGTCATGGCCCGCCGCATCGATCGAACGGCCGGTGATAATCGCCAGAGCCGGGTTGCGGACGAACATCCCGGCAGCTTTGCCAAGCAAGTCGGGATCGTACCAGCAGTCGTCGTCGGGAAACGAGACGATGTCTCCGCTCACGTGACGGAGGCCGATGTTGCGTGCTTTGGACAAGCCGCGGGCAGAGCGGAGACGGCGAACCGCGAACCTCTCCTTGTACGTGTCGATGAGCGGCGCCAAACGGTCGTCGACGTTCTGGTCAATGACGAGCAGCTCGAAATTCCGGTACGTTTGCCCATCCAGCTTTTCCATGAAATGCGCCACCTCGGCATGTCGGTCAACCGTGGCCAGGATTAGAGACACTTTCACGGGTCAGTCTCCTCCAATCATCCGCGAGAACGAAACGAATCGCTTTCCAATAAGAAGCCGATCGATGGCGCCAACGCTTGCACGCCCACGCTCTGGCGAGCAAGCCGAGCGATGTCCACAAGTGGGCGGCGTGGCGGGCGATTCCCGCTTGCTTCAACTTCAGGAGATGGTGATGGTTCACGATCTCCGTATAGGCAACCAGCGCGTCCCGGTCCCGGGAAGCCGGGGAGTGCCGATGGTCAACCTGCAGCGCGGGATCGATCCACAGTTCCCCGCTGCGCATCGCCCGGTCGGACAGATACAGATCCTCGCCCACGCTGTAGCCTTGCAGCCATTCCGCCGGGCTCAGCCCGGCCAGCGCGAGCTTGCGGAACGACATGTTGCAGCCCAGCAGGTATTCGGTCCGGAACGGCCGGCGCATGGCGCCCCACCTCGTCATGGATCCTCCGTAGCTGCTCGGCGACAATTTCCCGGGCTCGCGAGAGTCATAGAGAAAGAAGCGGGTGAATAAGTCCCATCGCCAATTGCTCCTGAGATTGCGATCGATGCCGCCAACTCCCGCCGCTTGCGGGCGCCGCTCGTACCAAGCGGCAAGCCGCCTGAGATAGCCGGGTGTCAGTTCGGCGTCGTCATCTAGAAACAGGATGACGCCATGCGTCGCCTTCTCCACCGCTGTCATGCGGGAGCGCAGCAGGCCGGGCAGCTGCTTCCGGTAGTAGGCGAATGCAATACTGGCACTGTCTCTTCCCTCCGCTTCGCTGTCGCATGGATCGTCGCTTTCGTCTCCGCTCCCGCTATCGCGGGAGCAGCCGTTCGCCAGCAGCCGTTCGAGCCGCCTCACGGTCTCCGGGGGCAGTTCCCCATCGTCCACAATCATCACTTCAAGGGGAATGTCCGCCGCTTGCCGGGCGATCGCGGCGATGCAGCGCTCCAGGTCGTCAGGACGATTCCGCGTACAGATCGCCAGCGTCATTCCGGTCAAGCGCGGCATGATGCCTCCCCTCCCTTGCCGCCAAATGCGTCCACTCCCGATAGTAGCTCATGTTCTTGCCATAGCTGTTGTCGAGCAGCCGATTCGGGATGTTCATCAAGCAGGCGAGAAGATGGCCATGCAGCCGGGAAGTGACGACTTCATCGCAATCGCTGTACAGCCGCAGTGCCTTGGTCATCCAGCGATCGGCCATCCGGTACCAGAGCGGCCTGAGCGGCAGCAAGTTGTACAAATGGCGATCCAGCCGAAATCCGATGACGAAGAGACGCAATGCCAGGAATTCGGCCTTTGTCAGCAGTTTCGGCCAATCGGTGTCGACATCGGTTGCGGTGTATCCGGGCGCCTTGGGACCTGCTTCCCCATCGGTGCGAAACAATCCGAGCGTCCGGCCGCTTCCGCCGCCCGCGCCCGGGCTGGCACCGCGGTGCTGCCGAATCGGATACAATTGATGCGCCATGTCCGGAGACAGGTAAACGTTCGCAAGCTTCCCCCTCACCGTTTCATAGGAAGTCCGGTCTCTGACGAACAAGTGAAAATCCGAATGCTCGCCGAGCCGCCGAAGGCTGCGTTCCTGCCGCGCGGCATCGGCGAAGTAGACGGTTTGCGGCAGTACGACGATCCGGTGATGCGGGTAGGCGCGTGCCGCTTGCTCCCTGAGCCGCTGATTGCCCGGATACAGGTCTCCGAAGTTGCCGCCTCCGTGGCAGACGATGATCCATTGCCGTGGCAGCCGCATACGGGTGCGGAATTGATGAATGCACAGCCGCTTGCGGACACGAATCCGATGCTCTCGGAAAAACAGTTCCGTCCCCTTCATAATCAGAAGGTCACCGATATTCTCGTGGACGGGATAGTCCAGGTACACGATCTGGGAATCCGGCGGAACGACCTCGAGAATCGGAAGCAGCATCCGCTTCAGCAGCTCCATCGGATCCGGGTGCGCCAGTTCCGGCAAATCCGGCATGGTCATGGGGCATCCTCCTTTATCCGCGAGAAGTCACGTAGTGCCGATATGCCCTGGTCATTTTGCGTTCCGCTTTGTTCAGCACGCATCCGATAATGCGCACGTTCAACCTCTGCAGCAGCTTTTTCATTTCCAGAGCCTTGGCTTTGCGCGAAATGCCGGTGTGCAGCACCCACAATACCCCGTCGCTCTTCCTGGACAGCGTTGCCGCATCCGCCAGCGCGAGCATGGCGGGCGAATCGATCAAGATCAAGTCGAATTGTTCCTTCGCCTGCGTCAACAGCGATTCCATCGCGGCCGTATCGAGCAGATCGTCGGTCAGCGATGGCGTCGGCCCCGCCGTCAGTACGGACAGCGTGGGAAGTCCTGCCGCCGGCTGAACCGCTTCGCCGAGCGTCGCGGTTTGGCGAAGCACGTTCGTCAATCCGCGCAGGTTGGACAGGGAGAATACGCGGTCGAGAGCCGGCTGCTTCGTGCAGCCGTCGATGAGCAGCACCTTCTTGCCGGTCTGGGCATAAGCAAGCGCCAGATTGGCCGCCACGGTCGTGCGACCTTCGGACGGCGCCGCCGAGATGACCGTCAGCACCTGCCAGGCGTCGTCTTGCGCTCCCATCATATTGCGAAGCGTCCGGAAAGCATCCGATGCCTGGGAATTCGGATCCAGATGCGTGATCATGCTGCGTTTAGCCGTTAATGTGGACATGCCTTTCCTCCTGGGTTCTCGCGAACAGCGGCGCCGCGGCGGGCTTTGCGCTCTTCACGTCGGTTTTGCGAATTTCGGGAATGCCGGCGAGCACCGGTACGGCGAGCAACCGTTCGATCTGCTCGGCTTCCTTCAGCCTCGTATCGAAATATTCAAGCAGGAACGCGATGAACACGGCAGCGAAAGAGGAAGCGGTGAAAGCGACGAGCAGCAGGAACGTAAGTCCCGTCTGCTCTGAAGCCGGCGGCAGCTGCGGATCGGAAGCAATGATGATCATCGCGCTGTCCGTCCTCAAGATGTCGGGGGCCCTGGCGCGGAACACGCTCGTCACGGCATTGACGATATCGGATGCGCGCGCATAGGACCGGTCCTTCCAGACGACATCCATGATCTGGCTGCCGGACACCGAACTGACTTGCAGCGATTGCAGCAGTTCATCCGCCGTTACGTTCAGTTCGGGATGCGTGGCGGCGACTTCCTGGAGAATGCCCGGCGTGCGGATCAATTGCTTATACGTGTTGACCAGCATCGCGCTAACCGTCGCATCGCCCGGGCTCATCTGCAGCAGCCCGTTCTCCATCGTCGCCTTGCCGACGATGATCTTGCCGTTCGCTTGATAGACCGGCTTGCTGACGATGGAACCGTAGTATCCGGCAGCCAGGCATGCCGCCATCACCACAATCACGACCATGATCCAACGCTTGCGCACGATTTTCACGTAATCGGATAGTGTCATAGGTACCTCCTGTTTTATGTGCGGTACAATTCGTATCATAAGTATCTTTAATTTATGCTACATTTTGTATCATGTCAAGAATGATTTATTCCCTTTCTCTGTCCCATGCACATTTACTCCGCCCTGGGGGAATATCGCCAGTCCGGACGCGGCTCCCCGAGCCGGCCGCAGAACGCCAGCAATTGCTCGGCTTTCGATCGCCAGGATTGCTGCCTCGCGGCATTCCGGATACGCTCTCGATTCGGCGGCTGCCTGCCGGAACGCAGCTCCAGCAACTCGCCCGCGCGGGCGACGAACTCTTGCCGATCCCGGTAGAACACGAGGAAATCTTCTTTTCTTCGGAGCAGTTCCGGTGTTTCCCTGACGATCACTTGCAATCCCGCCGCCGCATACTCGTACAGCTTCATCGGACTTCGGCCGCGGTTGGCCGGGTGATCGGAGAACGGCAGCAAAGCGAGGTCGACATGCTTCAGGTAGGCGGGCAGGTCGGCGTACGATCGCCGGCCCAGCAGATGCACGTTGGGAAACGCGCCCAGCTTGCGGACGGCGGCATGATCGCAAGGACCGATGACGATCAGGCTAAGGTCCGGACGGCGTTCGGCGAGCAGTCGGAGCGCTTCGAGATCGAGACGTTCGTCGACCGCTCCCATGTAGATCGCGCGCGGTCCCGGAATCGCTGTCAAATCGTGCGGTTCCGGCCCTCCTTGGGCGAAATGCTCGAATTCCACGCCGTTCTCGAGGATCATGGTCGGGATGCCTTGCCTGAAGCGCTGTACGCTGCGCAAAACGGATTCCGAGGTGGCGATCATACCATGGGCGCCAGCCATGATTTCCCGCTCCGCGAGCAGCACCGTCCGATCGCCGGACATTTCGGCATAATGGTCCGTCGGCCGGTAAACGACGACTTTCGCGTTTACGTGTTTTTCGATGCCCGCAAAATAAGGCTGGTCGATCAGCAGCAAATCCACGTCGGAAAACCCGCGGTCCCGCAATAATTTCGATACGCTTGGAAACCGGATGGAGCGGACAAACCAGTTGGTGCCCGTTCTGCGGTAGATCCGACCGGCAATCGCCCAAGGGACGAGCGACATCGGGACGCCATGCAACATGTCCCCTGGCTGATCCCCCATGCTTCGCCACTGTTCGAATCGTTCGCGGATCGGCAGTTTGCCTACCTTGAGCAAATGAGCTGGCGTCACCGACGTGCTCAAATGAAGCACCCGATGCCCCATGCCGGACAGCTCCCGCGCCAGATGGTGGGAACCGACGACGAACGCCCCTCCGATGTAGGTATGGCTTGCGAACAGGATGTTCATCTTCTCCACGCGGAAGTCGCCTCCGTCGTTACATAATGTAATCAGTTTATGCTACAATTTGTAACATGTCAAGAGAAAGCCCCCCGCAACGGCAAAGTCCGCTCACGAGGAGCGGACCCGATTGGAGCTGATCAAATAATCTCGTTACGCCGATACGTCTCGCTTGCAGAACACCGCCCACGACACGATATTGAAGACGATCGCGTAAGCCGCCAGGACGGCGATCGAGAACCCGAGCGTTGTCTCCTGGCCGGGAACGGGGAAGCCGCCGCTCAAATACGAAGTCAAATCCAGATGCATGAACATAACGTACTTGACCCAGGATTTGCCCACGAGCGCGAACAATCCACTTAGGATCTGCCCCGAGAGCAGCAGGAAGATCGACAGCCCGATCGCCAAGCCGCTGCTGCGGAATGCGGACGACATCATGAAGCCGAACGTCACCACGACGATCAGGCTGATGAACTGGAGTCCGTAAAACTCCAGCATGTACGCCCACGGCGAGCCCGCCGACGCGGGCAAGTCTCCCCCAGAAGCATCGTAACCGAAATAAAGCACGCTCGTCAGGAACGACATGACGAATCCGACCACCGAGAAGAACAGCGCGAACAGAATCGTGGCAACATACTTGGACAGCAGAATAGTCGATCTTCGCCATGGACGGATCAAGAGCAGCTTGATCGTGCCCCAAGTGAACTCTCCGGCAACCGCCTCCGAAGCTTTGACGACCGTGAAGATCGTAATCAGGAAATACAGCACCTGGCTGGAAACCCGCATGATCGACCAGTTGGCGCCGACTTCCGGCTCGCCCATGGCTGCATATAACAAGGTCGACAAGCCGAACGGAGTGAGCACGACGAATCCGAGCATGATCCACGTCGCGAGCCTGCGGTAAATCTTCATGTTCTCGTTCTGAACCAAGTTCCAGAAGCTAGGCATGGCTGTCACCCCCCGTCACTTCAAGGAATTGGTCTTCGAGCGACTTGGTCTTCACGCGAATGCCGTATACGTCGATCCCGGCTTCGACCAGCTTGCGGTTCGCGGCTGCCGTCGTCTTGCGGTCGGTGCGCAGGAGGATGCCGCCCTCGGTTTTCCGTCCCGTTCCCAACCCGCTCAGGACGTCAAGCGCCTCATCGGGCCGGCCGACCTCGAACAGCACTTCCTCTGTCGCGATGGCGGCTTGATCGTTGCCTTCCTGACGAAGCGAGCGGATATCGATAATCTTGCCCTTCTGAAGGATCGCCACGCGGTCGCACATCAGCTCCATCTCGGTCAACAGATGGCTGGAGACGAACACGGCGGTCCCTTCCTCGCGGGCCAATCGCCGCAAGTAGTCGCGCAGTTCGCGGATGCCCGCCGGATCCAGGCCGTTGGTCGGCTCGTCCAGTACGAGCAGCTTCGGGCGATGCATGACCGCCTGCGCGACGCCGAGACGTTGCCGCATGCCCAGCGAATAGTTCTTGACCTTGTCGTGAATGCGATCGGTGAGCCCGACAAGGGCCGTCACTTCGTCGATGCGCTCCTTCGGAACGCCTGACATGCGGACGAAGTGCAGCAGATTCTGATAACCGGTGAGAAACTTGTACATTTCCGGATTTTCGACGATCGCCCCGATCTGGGACACCGCCTTGGAAAATTCCGTTCGGACGCTGTTGCCTCCGATATGAATATCGCCGCCTGTCAGCGACATCAGGCCTACCATCATGCGAATCGTCGTTGTTTTGCCCGATCCGTTCGGACCGAGGAAGCCGAATACTTCACCCGGATTCACTTCCAGGGAGATTCGGTCGATAATCGTCTTGCTCCCGATTCGCTTGGTCAAATCGTGCAGCCGGACGATTGCGGCTGATGACATGGATTCCCCTCCAGGATACAGCATAATGGACGTGCTTCATCCATTATAACGGCTTTCCGTTCAGGAAGAAACGGTACCCGGGACGGGGACCGCACGAGGATCCGAATCGGGGAAACAGGCCACGCAGCAGCCCAGCCGGTATTCAACGCGGAAATAGCCGGTGCGAAACAGGATTATGGCGCGGTCGAGCTTAGTCAACTGGCCGCATTTGACGCAATAGAAGCAATTCACGTTAGCTGCACTTCCTTCACCAATTGGGGTGGCGGTACAAAGCATGCATCCGGTACAAGAGCGGGGAACGTGCCTTTAGCCGCTGATTAAGCAGACGGGTCAGCAGCGTCCGAACGACAGGATCTTCGCAAAGCTCGACTTCGTACGTCCACCACCGGTCTTCCTCCGAAGCCTGCGTGATGAGTCCGACCGCTTCGAGCGGAATATCCTCGAGGGAGAACGACAAGGCAACCGTCCACGATTCCTGCGGCGGCAGCCATAGCGTAGTCTGGAACCGAAGGCTTGCCGGCGACAAGTCCGTTAGCAGCACTTTCCTCGCATTCGTCTGCACTTGGCGGCTGCCCAGCGCCTTGATTCGCAATTGTGCGTCTACCGTGCCCAGTGCGTCCATTCGGATCCATTTGCGATGCAATGCGATTTCCCGTTCCTGCATCCGTTTCATCTCCGACTCTATCATAAGCGCATTGAGGTGTTACCATTCGTATCATTCTAGCTAATTTAAGAATAGTTACATTATGTATCGGTGTCAATCATTAATTTGTGAATACCAACTTGGCATTTGGTTTAAAAATGAAGGAAACGTGTATATTATAAAGAGAAGGGGTGGAATTTATTTTTGCGACATTTTGTTACATTAAGTGCATTTATAACGAATCCATATTATGATATTAGTAAAATCGGGATACAGTTAGGAGAGAATCTCATGACCACCGGCAAACGGATCTCCCAACTTCGAGACAAGCGAGGTTGGACGCAGGAACAGCTGGCCGCCTCTCTCGGTATTTCCAGAGCCGCATTGTCCCATTATGAGAAGAACAGACGGGAACCCGATACGGAAACGTTGACCAAGATCGCGGACTTGTTCAAGGTGACGATCGATTACCTCGTCGGGCGGACGGAGCTGCCCGGCGGCACGGTCGATATGGATGTCCGGCAGTTCCTGGACGAATTGGAATTGTCCGACGCCGAGCTGCTGGACAGATTCTCACTGACGATCGACGGCCGCAAGCTGACGCCCGATGAAGCGCGACGCTTTATCGCCTTCGTGCGGGCTGAACGGGCCATGGAATAGGTTTGGAGAATGCTAAGCTTATAATGAAAACCTCGCGATTGATGTCCGGCAGGACAAGCCTCGCGAGGTTTATTCATTCAAATATCAGACTTTATAAGTTTCACTTCTTAACGCTAAGCTGATATTTCTCGAATAAACGGTACCGTCCAGGATGCATGGCCGAGCAGTCCCCAAAGGGGACGACCAGGCCTTGAAGGACGGCGAAGCCGTTTATTGTCGATCATTCAGAATTAATAAGTTTCACGCCTATTCATTTCTGAATGATCTTCGATAAAAACGACATTCTCTGTCCCGAAGGGGGCGACGGAGTCGTTTTTACTTGCCGAGTTGTGTAAACGATTTCAACTAAGGGAAATTTTATCGGGTTTGACTTGCCACTCTTGCGGCCACCGTTCCTGCTGCAAACCCATTTGTTCGAGAATTTTGCGTATGTCGATAACCACGGGGTGCTGATCTTCTGAACGCTCAAGCCGCAATTCTCTTTCCATTACGCTTCCCAAATCCTCTCACTGGAAATAGGTTACATTCAAACATGAATATATTATAAAAGACAGGGATTGCAGATGGTGTCGAGTCAAGGGGCCAACCATACATTTTTTAGTTGGAAGTTTTGTCGAATGGCATGGATTCGGGCGGATTCCGGACGAAGTCTTCAATTCGTTCGCGAATTCGCCTACAATAAGAGAATCTTCAATTAATAGAAGGAGGAATTATTCCCTTGTCCAAGAGATTCGGACGTCATCTTACCGCCTGCGCGATGGCCTTGCTGCTCGGCTTGACCGGGCTCGCGACCGCGTTCGCGGAGAACGTCGCTCCTGTCGCCGCATCCCAACCGGACGTCTATACGATCGTCGCCCTGGGCGATTCGATCTCCGCCGGCTACGAGCCGGGACTTACAGAGGGCTCCATCCCCTA
This sequence comes from Bacillota bacterium, assembly GCA_023391635.1. Taxonomy (GTDB): domain Bacteria; phylum Bacillota; class Bacilli; order Paenibacillales; family Paenibacillaceae; genus Cohnella. The sequence continues at coordinate 37,706 of JAEWAQ010000072.1, forward strand.
CGGGTACGTGGAGCGTCTGTACGAGCAAGCTTTGTTTCACGGCCGCGCCGAGGCGGGCAATTACGGCATCATCGGGCTGCGCGTCGAAGGTCTGAACCGCCTGCTGCAAGGCGCTGTCGCGAAGGAGACGCTGAAGGCCGAGAATTTGCAGGATTTCTCCATGTTCCCGCGCGCGGAAGAGATTACGGCATTCGCTCAGACGGTCGCGGATCGGGCGGCCGACTTGCCGGCAACGCTTGCGCGCGCCGACCTCGTGACCGCAGTGATCGGCGGCAACGATTTCCGCCCGTTCCTCACGGACCTGATCGCCCAATCGATGGACGACATCGCCGTCACGCTGGAGCAGACATACCCGCGGTTGCTCGAACAGTACACGTCGGGCTATGAAGCGGCCTTGCGGCAGATCGCGCAAATGGCGCCTCAAGCGCGTATCGTCATCACCGACCAGTACTTGCCCTTGCCGGAGCTTGCTCTCAAGCTGACCCGCAAAGACGACCCCGCCCTATACGGCACTCTGTACGAGCAAGTCGTCAAGCCGCTGACCGAAGCGGTCGACGGCTTGGCCTCCAAGCTGCAGGCCGACGGGCTTCCGATCGCCGCCGTTCACGTCGCGGGCCGCTTCAAGGGCGCGGAGGGCCGCATGACCCATATCGTCAGCGACAAAGACAACCATCCGACGCAAGACGGATACGAAGCGATCGCGGAAGCGTTCGCCGAAGAGGTCTGGACGGAATACCGCAAGCCTGCACCGCGGTCGGCCGACGTGCCGATCTCCGTCATTATCCGCGGCAAGGAGATCCTCTCGGATTACAAGCCGACATTGGTGGACGATCGCACCTTCCTCGCCCTGCGGGATGTATCGGATGCGATGGGCGCCGCATTGGATTGGGACGATCAGACGAAAACCGCCGTATTCCGGCAGAACGGACGTGAAGTATCCATCACGATCGATGCCAAGACGATGATCGTGGACGGAGTTTCCCGGCCGCTGGATACGCCGGCTTATCTGCGGAGTGTCGTCGTGAACGGCAAGACCGAAGGCAAAACCTATGTGCCGCTAGCCGTCATCGCCGACGGACTGGGCTACAAGGTCGATTACAGCAAGAAGCTGCAAACTGCCTTTATCAACTGGTAATTCCGCGAAAGCGGGTGTCGGGCATACATGTCAAGAACGCCGAATCAGGTGCTGTCCGCACGTGATTCGGCGTTCTTCTCGTCATCGCTTCATTACTTCACTTCCACGACGATCTTCGTCTTCTTGTCTCCATAGCTGACCGTGATCGTCGCCTTCCCCTTGCCGTTGGCCTTGACGATGCCGTCCTTTACCGTTACAACGGTAATTTTCGACGATTCCCACAGCGCCGGCTTGGTCACGTTTTCTTCCGATTGGTCCGAGTAAGTGGCCAGCGCCTTCACTTGGACTTGCTCTCCGACTTTCATGGTCAGGCTGACGACGCTCGTCTCGAAATATTTTAGCGTATTGACGTCCACGGCGACTCTGACGGATTTGCCCGCGTATTTGGCCGTGATCGTCGCCTTGCCCGCGCCTGTCGCGGTAATGACTCCGTTCTTCACCGTGGCAACCCGGAAGTTGGACGTATCCCATTCCGCTTCCGCCGTGACGTCCTTCGTCTTGCCGTCATTGAACTTGACGATCACGGACACTTGCTTGCTGTTCCCCGCCTTAAGCGATATGCCCAATTCGGACACGTCGATTCTGGCGATCTGGTCCACCTGGACGGTAATCGCAACGGATTTGCCGCCATAGGTAGCGCTGACAGTCGCAGTTCCTTTGCCGTATGCCTGGATCAAGCCGCCGCGCACATCCGCGATGTTCGGCTTGCTCGATTGCCATTTGGCTTCATTCGTAACGTCCTGTCTTACGCCGTCCGCATTCGTCGCGAACAATCTGACTTGCTGGCTGTCCGAACCGGACAGCGTGACGAGCCGCGTACTCGGGTCGAGCTCATCAGACAATCCGACGTTGACGGTGATTTTCACCGTTTGCCCGCCATACGTTACCGTTACCGTAGTCGTACCTTCGGCTACCCCCGTAATCAGCCCGTCCTTGACGGTGGCGATCGCGGCGTCCGCCGTACTCCACGTCGCATCCTTCGTCACAACGAGCGTCTCATTGTTCGCATAGGAGACTGTTGCAACGGATTGATGCTCGCCGTTCGCGTCCAGATTCACGGTCTTCGACGTGACCGTCAGCTTGTCGGGCAGATCAACGGAGACGGCAACCGTGGCGGACTTGCCTCCGTAGGCCCCCTTGATCGTGGCCGCGCCCATCTTGTAAGCCGTAATTTGCCCGCTGCGCACGAATGCAATCTCTTCCTTGTCGGAGCTCCATGCCGCCTTGGCCGTGACGTTTTCCTGCGTGCCGTCCGCATAAGTCGCCGTCAGAGTGACGCTGTATTTTTCATCTGCCTTCATAGCCAGCTTGTCCGGGCTAATATCGAGATTCCTTGCCGTCTCGACGTCCACGATCGTCTCGACGATCTTGCCATTGAATTCCGCCTTCACGATTGCCGTGCCGGATTTGTAGCCGGTGATCTTGCCTTTGCTGACGAAGGCGACAGCTTCATCGCTCGAGCTCCATGAAGCGCTGTCGGTCACGACAGCCGTTCGGCCGTCGGCATAGTTGACGGTTAATTGCAGTTGCTTCTCGCCGTTCAGCCGCAGGAATACACTCTGTTCGCTGACGCTCAGGTTCGCCGTTTTGTCCACGTCGACCGCGATCGTCGTCGTCTTCGTCCCATACGTTGCGGTAATGGTCGCCGTGCCCGCACCGTTACCGGTTATTTTGCCATTCGCCGCGCCGGCCACCGCCTCGTCGCTGGACGACCAATCGGCTAACGCCGTTACATCTTTCTTCGAACCGTCCGGATAAGTCGCCGTCAGCTTGACCGTCTTGCTTCCCTTCAGTACGAGCGATACTTTCGGTTTGTCCGCTTCAATCCGCTTGGCGTTCGCGACGTTCACGGTCATGACGACCGTCTGCTCGCCGTATGCGGCGACGATCGTTGCCGTGCCGGACGCCATGCCTGTAATGATGCCGCCCTTCACGGTCGCGATCGTCTCATCGCTCGTGCTCCAGACCGCTTCATCGGTCACGATGACTTCTTTGTCATCCGCATAGACCGCGATCGCGTCGGCCTGGTATTTGTCGCCGATCTCCAGATTCATCGACTTGGACGACGTGGTCAAGGAAGCCGGCAGATCGACGGAGACGGACGCCGTCGCCGACTTGCCGCCATACGTCCCCTTAATGACAGCCTTGCCGGCCTTGTAAGCCGTAATGACTCCCTTGGCGGCATAAGCCGCATCTTCGTTATCGGAGCTCCATGTCGCCTTGCTCGTGACGTTCTCCGAAGAACCGTTCGCATACGTTGCCGTCAGGGTGATGCTCGCCGTTTCTCCCGTGCGCAACGTGATTTGACTGCTGCTGATATCCAACCGTCTGGCGACATCGACGTCCACGTTCGCCTGCACCGATTTTCCGTTATATTCCGCCGTTATGACGGCAGATCCGGACTTGTAGGCGGTAATGGTCCCCTTGTTCACATAAGCGACGGCTTCATTGCTGCTCTTCCACGTTGCGTTGTCCGTCACATCGGTAACGGCTCCGTCCGTATTTTGAGCCGTCAGTTTCAGTTTTTTGGTGTCCTTTGCGTGCAAAAACACTTCGTCTGCGTCCAAGTCGAGCTTGGTCGTCTTGTCGACATCGACTTTGATCGTCGCGGTCTTCGTGCCGTAGGAGGCGGTAATCGTCGCCGTGCCCGAGCCGTAACCTGTCAGCATGCCGTTAATGACATCCGCCACTTCCTCGTTGCTCGTCGTCCAGGTGGCGTCGCTCGTCACGTTGCGAGTCGTGCCGTCCGGGTACGTGGCCGTTACCGTAACGGGCTCCTTCTCTTTCAGCAGCAAAGAGATGTACGAATCGCTCGCTTCCAGCCGGCTCACCAATTCCACGCTCGTCTCGACGGTGACGCTCTTGGTGCCGTAAGCCGCAGTGATGATCGCCGAACCGGAACCGTGACCGGTCACTTTGCCGTTGACGACCGTCGCCACTTTCTCGTCGCTGGACGTCCAGACGGCCTTGTCCGCCACATTCTCCGTCGAATTGTCGCTGTAGGTAGCCGTCAATCCGATCGTGGATGACGTGTCTTTGCGCAGGTTCAGCTTCTGCGTGTCTTTCGTCAACGCCTTGACCTTCTTCGTGACCTTCACGTTCGCCGATTGCGTAAAGCCTTTATAAGTCACGACGATGGTCGTCGTTCCTTCCGCCTTGGCGGTGACCGTTCCATTATAGATCGATGCCACCGCCGGCTTCTCGCTGTTCCACTCGGCGTACACCGTCACGTTTTCCGTCGAATTGTCGCTGTAGATGCCGGTCGCCGTCAGCATCAACGTATCGCCGATTTCCAAAGTCACTTCGCTCGTCGACAGGATCAACTTCGTCATCGTCGCGGTTGCCGCTCCGGCAGCCGGCACAAGGCCGATCATGGCCAGCAAGCCCGCCATCATGGCCGCTATCAGCTTTTTCCTCATTTTCTTCAAGTGGAATCCAGACCTCCTGCTGTGAAGGGCGCGGGTACGAATCTAGCAGTCCATGCCCATAGATGCGTATATTATCGGAATTTCAGGGACGAAAGTTTAGGAAAAAGGTGGAAGCGGCGTTGGAACGATGCAGAAACTGGACTTGTTACAATTCCCGCTAACGCGTAAGATGGAAGTAATTCTAATGGGGGACCTATTCCGATGCGCAAAAAAAGGATATTGCTGCTTTCCGAGGGCTTCGGCACCGGGCATACGCAGGCCGCCTATGCGCTGGCCGTGGGACTGCGACAGCTGTCCCCGCGTATACAGTCGCGCGTCATCGAGGTCGGGACGTTCCTGAACCCCGTCATCGGGCCGCTCATTCTTGGAGCGTACCGGAAGACGGTATCGAAGCAGCCGAAGCTAGTCGGTCGCATCTATCGCAGCAATTACGACCGGGCGTTGACCCGCGTGAAGCAGTTCGCGCTGCACAAAATGTTCTACAACCAGATGTCGGACGTCATCCGCCAGCTCAAGCCGGATGCCATCGTGTGCACGCACCCGTTTCCCAATGCCGTCGTGTCCCGGCTCAAGCGGCTCGGCCTCGACATGCCCTTATATACGCTGATTACCGATTATGACGCCCATGCCACCTGGACGACGTCCGAGGTGAACGCCTATCTGGTGAGCACGCCTGCCGTGCGGGACAAGCTGATCGTCCGCGGCGTCCCTGCGACCCAGATCGAAGTGACCGGCATACCGGTTCATCCGAATTTCTGGCATCCGCACGATCGGGCCGAGACGCTGAAGCAGTTCGATTTGCGGGATATGCCGACTGTGCTCGTCATGGGCGGCGGCTGGGGCTTGTTGTATGGCGAAGAGCTCCTCCAATACATGACGCGTTATGCCGACCGCGTGCAGCTTATTCTGTGCATGGGCAGCAACGAGAAGGCGCGGGAGAAGCTGCTGGAGGACGAGCGGTTTCACCATCCCAACATTCGCGTCCTCGGCTTCACCAAGGAAGTCAACAAGCTGATGGACGTCTCCGACCTGCTCGTGACCAAGCCCGGCGGGATGACTTGCACGGAAGGCATGGCCAAAGGCATGCCGATGCTGTTCTACGAGCCGATCCCGGGTCAGGAGGAAGAGAACGCCGAATACTTCATCAATCACGGATTCGGCGAGCTTATGACCGATACCGGCACGATCGACCGCTGGTTCCGGCTCATTCAGGAGCCGTACGCGGCCGATCAGCACCGCGGCACGCTGCTTGCGCTGCGCAACGCGGAGTATCACCCGGCCAAGTGCTCGGAGGCGGTGCTAGCGCTGCTGGAGCAGCGTCTGGACGGTTTCCTGGATGCGTGATTGGCGGAAAATGGAGACATTCAAAAACTGAGGGGCAGGCAAGGGAGGTGTGAGGGTACTGCAGGAATTTACGAAGCGTGTAATCGAGATCATTCGCAGCATCCCGCCCGGAACGGTCATGACGTACGGGCAAGTTGCCGCCTGCGCGGGCAGCCCGCGGGCCGCCCGGCAAGTGGTGCGGATTCTGCATTCGATGAGCGAGAAATACGGCTTGCCATGGCACCGGGTCATCAATGCCAAGGGCGAAATCGCCTTGCAGGAGCCCATGTACCGCGACATGCAGATCGGACTGCTGGAGGATGAAGGCATCGAAGTATCGCGCGGCGGGAAGGTGGACTTGGAGCGGTATCGGGCGGAGGAACCGCTTTAACCTCTCTCCGGAATGAACGAATTACCTATCTAATCATCTTATTATGCATATCTGACTTGATTTTTATATCGTTCAAAAAGCTCCTTGTTGTTGCTGTCCCCTTCATCCTGATTCGCACTGATGAATATCGGCGGCACGATATTGCGTTGCAATAACCGACCAATAATCTCAATAATGATCGCTTGTGCAATGAGTATGCCGCCAATGGTTGAAGTTGGGCCGATTTTTTGTTTCATTCCTTGCAGTTGGATCGTGGCGTCACCCAGAACCCCGCAATTATCGATCACAATATCCGCTACATCAAATAATTTCTTCCCGCTTGGATGACGGGAGGCTGCTTTTGTCGAATGCTCCACGCTCGTTATTGCCACTACTTTCAACCCGCGTTTTCTTGATTCCATTGCGACTTCAATTGGAACTGAGTTGATACCGGAATTAGAGATTACAATAATGACTTCCGATTCTTGCAACGCGTATCCTTCCAATAACACTTCTGCATATCCTGATAGTCTCTCAAGCGAGGTTGCTCTTCCAAAGTTCAGTTCCATCAATGAATCCTCGAGCATTGCATTCACACACGCCAATCCGCCTGCTCGATGAAAAATATCCTCTGCGATCATGTGGGAATGGCCGCTTCCAAACACATGAAGCACTCCGCCGTCTGTAATCGAATCGGCGGCCAATTGAGCAGCCTCTTGAATGGCATTTGCCTGACTAGTGGAAATCTGATCGATTAAATGATGAAGGTTTTGAACATAGGTATCCAGCATATTGTTGCTCTCCCATTCAGAAAGTCAGGATTTAGGGACTGTTGCGAAATAAAGTGAAGGATATCCCGCAGGATTTTGTCGGAGTACAAGGAAGCGAAACCGCCGCGTAGTGGAGCTACGCAAGGTTGAAGCTGACGCAGTAATCCGGCAAAAGACAAGGGATAGACGAACATTTATTGCGTAACAGTCCCTTAAGTCGGGTTGGGCTGAAATGATTTAGACAGCATAATCGTTGCAGCACCGATGGCAATACTTCTTTCTCCGAACTGTGCGGTTACGATTTCTGGCACGAAACCCGCGTAAGTCGGATGCATATTGTTATAGGTAGCTTGTATCGTATTGAGAAATTCGGAACTTGTGGCAATAATCGCGCCTCCGACGATAATCTTCTCAGGGTCAAAAATTCGCACCAAATCATACAAGGTTTTGCCAATATGAACAGCTGCTTCCTCCACGATCTCTAGCACTTCTATATTACCTTCCTGAACAGCGAGTGTTACGTCCCGCATGGACGTTTCAATCTGCTTGGTTGTAAATTTTTCCTTTTTAATCAAATATTCTCTAAATTTAGTCAAGATCGCCCGCTCGCTGGAAATAGCCTCCAAACAACCATGCTTTCCACAATTGCACAAGGGGCCTTCCGGATCTACTATAATGTGTCCCAAATCACCCGCCAATTGGTTTGAACCGCGATACAACTGGCCATTCATCACAATGCCGAGTCCAATGCCGCTCCGAAAACCGAGACAGAGCATATTCTGGCTGCCGCCGTCCAACCATTGTTGTCCAAAAGCCATTGCACGCATATCATGCTCAACCAGAACCGGAGCATGAAACACATCCTCAAGCTTCTGAGCAAGCGGAACATTCTTGAAATGGGTAAAGTTACTCGCGTAAATGGCAAGGCCTTGATCCGAGTCTACCTTGCCGGGGAAGGATACGCCGATCCCCGTCAATCTGTCCTGACAATGTGGATGCAGCGTTAAAAGTTCGCGGATGCCCGTGACGATGTTCTGATTAATCGCATCTGTCCCCAGGTCAGACGAACATGGTTTTCTGATCTCATCAACCAACGCCCCTGATAAGTCCAGGAGTACAATCAGAATTTCGCTAGAATGCAGGTCGACTCCAATGGCATAAGCGCCCTTAGGGTTAAGCTGCAACAAGGTAGCTCTTCTGCCACCCTTAACGCCAGACTCTTCCATGCCGGTTGAATGAACAAGCCCATCCTCCAAATACCCGTTCACAATTCTGAGGATGGTAGATGGCCGCAGCCCCAAAATGTTTGCAATCTTGGCTTGCGATATCGGCCCCATGCGTCTAATAATATCCAGGACACCTGTTCTGTTAATATCATGCATGAAAGCCGGATTGCCAGTAATGGATTTATACATAACGAGCTCCTTAAACCCACAAATATGATGAGGATCGCCCAGTGAACCAACTATCGGATAGAAGTTGATCTCACTGAGCAACCCTTGGTTACAATATACCTTATTCGCGAGCGAAAAGGTATATTTTTACATGCCTAATTCTTCTCCATTCGGGCATATGCCTTTGATGCCAAGTCTATCATGTCGTTCATGCCTAATTTCTCGAGCTCTGCTACATACTGATCCCATTCATCAAAGCTGCGGTCACCCAGAATAAACTTCACAATATTCTCCTCGACGTGCTTAAGAATATCCGCTTTCTTAATTGACGAAGCACTTTGTTCCGCCTCAGTCAATTGCGGTTTGGTCTTATATTCTTCGTAATAATTTCCTTCCCACGCTTGCTTATACGCATCCTTGACTTCCTGTACCGATGGCACCAACCATGCATTAAAATCATACCAGATATATTGGGCATTCGTTGACCAACCTGTTTCTGTACGCATAGCCGATACATCCAAAAACTTGGGATTCATTTTTCTCTCGCCGTTTTCTTTCACAAAAAGCTCTTCACCCACACCCCAACTGACTACTTCCCGTGCTTCTTCCGTATAAAACCAGTCATAGGCGGACAATATATCGACAATCTTGTCCGACTTGGCCGAGAAGCTCAAGCCCTGCTCCAACACATGGTGAAACACGTTTTTGTTCATTCCTGCCACACCGGCCGGAGGCGGCATGAATTGGTAGGTAAAGTCCGGATTCGTTTGGCGCATGGTCGTGGTATAATAATCGATCTGAGCAATATAATCCGCTGTCATAAAAGTGCGATCCGTAGAAACCAAGTTCGTATACTGCGCCAAATCAAGCGTGACCCAATCCGGCGGCATCAGTCCATCTTTATAAAATTTGTGGTAATACTGAAGCATCAGCTTGAAATTATCGTCAGCCGGTCCATAATGAACCTTCCCCGATTCATCCTGGTAATAGCCGTTTCCATACCAACGGAAGGAGGCAGTGCCAAATTGCGGTGCGGCCCATGTTATCATATTGCCAATCCCGGCCCAGATCGTAAACGGATAGCTGTCTGGATACAATTGTTTCAACTTCTTGGATACTTCATAGAGTTCATCCCAGGTGGTTGGCGGGGTTAATCCATGTTTTTTGAAAATATCTGCGCGATACATCCAGGTAATCCGGTTCGCCTCGCCGAATCCTTCGTTGGGAAGCATATACATGGCCCCGTCAGATGCCAACCAAGAGCTTGCAATATTCGGGTATTTTTTCATCCATGCTTGCAAGTTCGGCATATATTCAATGTAATCCAGAATGTTGGCGAAAACCCCTTGCTGGCCGAATATGTTGGCGTCATCCAGATTCCCCATATAGACGATGTCAGGCAGCGTGCCGGAGGCAATATACAGGTTGATCGCTTCGCCCATAGATCCGGACGGCGATTCAACCTTTATTTGAGCGCCAAGATTCTCCTCAATCCAATTGGCCATTTTCCAATCTTCCTTGTACGGCCAGGAACCATGCGACCCGAGAAGCATTGTAAACGTCTGTTCTTTTTGTTCGCTCTTCGCTTGTTCTTTCGTAACCCCTGTGTTATTTTCCCCGTTGGCCTTGCTTCCTGCAGTGTTGTCATTGGAACCTTTCGTACATCCCGCCAATACCAGAATAAATACGAAGGCAATCATCCAGACCGATACCATTTTCTTCCTCATTTGTTCTCACTCCTTATTGGTTTTACAGCCGACCTACCCTTTTATAGCGCCAACCATAATGCCCTGCGTAAAGTATTTCTGCAAGAAAGGATATACAATTAATATTGGAACTGTCGATACGACAATCGCAGCATACTTAAGCGATTCCTGGATGACCATATTGTCCACCCCGACGCCGCTCGAATGCGCGTTGTCGAATTGACCGGCGATCACGATATTCCGCAAGATCACTTGCAGCGGAAACAAGTTGCTATCACGCAGATAAAGCAGTGGCAGCATAAAATTATTCCACATGGCCACCGCATAAAATAATCCGATGGTAGCAAACGCAGCATGGGACAACGGGATCACGACCTTGAAGAATATGCCCATCTCCCCAACGCCATCGATTCGTGCGGATTCCTCCAGCTCGACAGGCAAATGGCTGAAGAACGTTCTCATAATCCACAATAACCACGCGCTGACCAATGCGGGAAGAACCATCGCCCAGATCGTATCCATGATGCCTATTTCCTTAACGACGAGAAAAGTAGGAATCATGCCGCCGCCAAAAAACATCGTGAACACAATATAAAGCGTAAATCCCTTGCGGAAAATGAGTTCCTTCTTCGACAACGCATAGGCCCCCAGCGCGGTAACCAGCAGCGAAAGTGAAGTGCCTATTGTCACATACAGGATGGTGTTCAGATAGGCCCACAAAATTCGTGGATCACTCAAAACAATGTCATACATTTTGAAATTGAGACCTTTAGGAAACCAACTAACCTCGCCTCGCATAACATGGATGCTGCTGCTCAGGGAAACCGATATCATGTAAATGAAAGGATAAAGCGTGACCAGGACGACTAGCAGCAACAAGAAGGTGTTGACCACGGTAAATACCGAAATCTTTCGAAACAACTTGACTCCTCCTACCATAAGCTGTTCTCCGAGACCCTACGGCTAATCGCATTGGCGCTTAACAGAAAAATAAGGGCGATGACGCTGGTGAACATATCAATCGCTGCGGCATAACTGAAATTTCCACCAAGCAGTCCAACTCGATACACGTAGGTGCTCAATACGTCAGCAGTCGAATAAGTAGAAGGGTTGTATAGCAACACCACCTTTTCAAAGCCGACTGCGATAAGACTGCCGACATTGAGGATGAATAGGATGACAATCGTCTGCGCGATCCCCGGCAAGGTGACATTCAACATTTTCTTCCATCGATTGGCCCCATCGATTTCTGCCGCTTCATACAAAGACGGGTCAATGGAAGACAATGCGGCCAGGTAGATAATGGCGCCGAAGCCAACTTGCTGCCAGATGCCGGAAACTACGAAGATGGAGCGAAACAACTCCGCCTTGATCAAAAAATTAATGGGTTGTAGACCAAACCATTCAATGATTTGATTAACCAGACCCCCAGAGGGGGATAAAAACATGACCAGCATACTTACAACGACGACATTGGAAATGAAATGCGGGATATAACTTACCGTCTGAACAAACCGTTTAAATGCAATATTTCTGAGTTCGTTTAACAATAAAGCCAAAAGGATCGGAGCTGGAAATCCAAACAAGAGCGAATAGAACCCGAGTAGAAATGTATTCCGTAATAAGACCCAAAAATCTTTGCTTTGAAAAAAGGTGATATAATGGCTAAATCCGACCCAATCGCTCGCCCAGACCCCCTTAAACAGACTGTAATTTTTGAACGAGATCACGATGCCAAACATAGGCAAGTAATGGAATATGGTGAAAAACACAAGACATGGCAGCAACATGAGCAAATAATATTTGCTGCGTGCCACTCTTTTTAGAAATTCAGGTTGCTTGCTTTGTGGAATTCTTGTTTCAGTCCCCTGCACCTGATGAACAGCAGCCACGGTTTGCTCCTCCTATTCACAGATTGGAAATCACCGATCCCTGACATGCGGTCCCTACAGATAACTGGTAGAGGCAATCGAATTATAGGATCCGGCATGTCCCAAGGTGGAACTAGGCTCAGTACGTGGTCCATCCATGAATAAGCGTGTTTCCTCCAGTTCATCCAACTGGTCAATATCCCCGTTCACATAGGCATTCAAACGGTAAATCGCGGTATCAATGCGAACCATCATGCCGCCATATCGGATGTCCATGATCTCCCATCCGAACGGTTTGCAAGTATTCATCCACAACTCCCTGTGAGCTTGGCGCAACTCAGAAACCCTTTTATACAATTGAGGGAGCTCGTCTTTCGTGAAATTTATCAATTGCTTATGATCCTTGCTATCGTATGCCGCTTTGAGCGCAAGCCCGATTTCACTTTTCACGCTTAATACGAAGCACAGCTGCTCGTAAAATTCAAACAGATCCTTGAATGCGATGTTCTTTTCCTTGTCTTTATGGATTTGCTTTGCTAACTTGTCATAATAATCTTTCAAAGGTTGATCTTCGACATACTTATCGAACAAGCCAATCAGAATATCCTGCCACAAAATAAATCTCGAAGGGTTTGAAGGACGATGACTTCCACTTATACTTAGATAATCATCGAATGGGGTCGTATCGAGTTGGTCCAGCCGCTTAAAGGCATCGTAATCTCCGCCTGTACATATTGCGAATCGGCTGTTCATTCGCGACTCGTCAACCACTTGCGAATACCCGTGTTCGGCGAACAACTGCAGCCCGGGCAAACTTGCGAACAGATTCGTTTCCCCGCCGTTATCGCCCCACATGGTAGCGAACACTTCTTTCACATTCTCCTTCTTGCATGCACTTAACGCTGAGTTCGTTGTCACTTCGGTTTTGCTGTAATTCGGACTTGGGCTATTCCATGTCCACACCCCGCCGGCAAAGATCGGATTCATCCCCAGTTGCTTATGTTTTTGCAGATAATAGAGATACTCCTCTTCCTCATGATGATAATAATCCCAGTAAACGAATTGCACATTGGCAGGCAAATCTAAAGTATCGGAATCTGGAATAACGGTGTTTCTGTCATAGTAGTCATCGTTTGCGGATCCAAGACGGAAGTACATATCACTCCAGATCATCGGTTTAAGACCATATTTCTCGGTGATCTCTATCACTTTTCTCAAGTGTTCCGTCATGATTTCGAATCGCGAACGATAACCATGCTGTTTTAAATATTTGCCCAGTCCAAGCGAATGCGCTTCATCCATCCCAATATGTATACGCTTACTCCGAACTGCCGAAGAAACGGAACGGATCATCTCTTCTATCGTCAAATAAGTCTTCGGGTCGCCGACCAAAAAGATATCTGCGATATCTCTGATGTCGTGGGTGTTGTTCCATTTCAGAATATGACTAACGTGGGCTAATGTCTGGATGCATGGAATCATCTCAATTCCAAACAGATCCGCATAGTCATCGCATTCCTTTAACTCCTTATGGCTATATCTCCCTCTCATATAACCGATATACGGATTGCTTTCAACGGTAAACGTATCTTCGGTGTATAACATAAATCCGTTTAACCCCATCAAGGCCATATGCGTCATCATTTTTTTAATGCTTTCAGTCGTTAAGACTTGATTGCGCGAGGCGTCAAACATGGCTCCGTTAAACGTAAACATGGGTTGTTCTTCAATGAAGCGAACCCCATTTTGCTTTAATGATTCTATAAGCAATCCAAGCGCTCTGAAAAAATGAATCTTCTCTTCATATCGAATCATGACACGATCATCGTCTATGATCACTTGCAAGTTGCCTTTTCTTTGTTCTACGGTTACCGGAAGCCCGCCCTCCGTCCATTGAAAGGGGATCTCCTTAGACATCATGCGTATTCCTGCTTCAAGCGACGTAATGTCTCCTCTAAAATTTAGGTTAATCATCTAACCCGTCCTCCCGTGTTAAACACTTTTGCTGCTCCGCCCAACAGGCCCGATTTTGTTGGAAAATGTGCTTGCTTGATACTAACCTCGGAGTTACTGTGGTTTTTGAATCGTTCGGCAACGACGCTTCTGGCAGTTTCAAGAAAAAAGGATTGGGCTTGAGACAACCCCCCGCCGATCACGATGGTATTGATCCCGTATAGATTAAGTGAATTAATCATGCTAATCCCCAATAACTCCCCTGCCTCTTGCAAGATGCTTCGAGCATTGAGGTCACCTGACAATGCTGCCTGGTACACCAGGTTTGCATTCATATAGGGCAATTGCCCATCGGCATTTCGGACACCTTGCCCCATCACATAGCGGTTAAAAACAGCTGGTGCGGATACATATTTCTCCAGGCAACCTCTATTGCCGCATAAGCACCACTCTCCATCATGAACAACTGTCGTATGCCCGAGGTTAATGGCCGGACCATTCTCAAAAGAGTAGAAATTATCGTTCGTATAAAGACTGGCGCCGACCCCTGTTCCAATACAAATATACATAAAGTGGTCTAGAGATTTAGCCGCACCGTATATTTTCTCCCCTGTAGCCCCGGCAACGGCATCGTATTCCAAACATACAGGCAATTGCGTGTAACCTTGCAGAATCTCCACCAAATTCAAATGGGACCAATTCAAATTGATCGCATATTTAACTACACCATTCTCCAGGTCCAGAACGCCAGGGCAAGACACGCCTATTCCCTCTACTTCTTGTTGAAGATCGTGCTTTCCAATAAACTGATGAACGGCTTCACAAATGTGATGGATATTGGCGCTTAGATCCTTGTTCCTGCGGACTGGGAGAGAGACGTCGTCCATCACTTCTCCATTACTTGCAACTAACCCGAGCTTGATATTCGTTCCTCCAATATCGACTCCGATAGCTAGCTTCTTCTCGCCATGCACCATGTTTACCTCTTCCAAAATAAATAATCTGATTGAGCCCCGTGTTAATAACTGTAGTATTCTGGAACCACATTGAAATCTGATTGCTTAATCCATACAACATCTCTCCTAGTGGCATTGTTAGTTTCTTCGCGAAAGAAAATAACCTATGAACACTATACTTTCCATGGTTCAATTTGTCAATGGTTATTATCCCCCCACCCTATCACTTTTTCTTTTTTCGTTGTCTTATTTTGTCATGCTCGTTTTTTTACAGGCAGAATCTGCTATATTGATATCGATATCCCGATTCGCATCGACCGCAAGTCAGGCAACGGACTTACAGACGAAGAAGGCGGGGTCGAACCTATGGCGAATGCGCCATCTTCTCCCAAGTGGAGCCTGACGATCTTCCCCAAGCTGTTCATTGCGCTGGTGATCGTCGTCGCACCGCTCTACGGCATTGCAATCCGGATGAATCAGCTCGGTGAATCCAGCCTGGAACGGGAATTGTCGAATTCCTTGCAGGCCAGAGTCGACTTTTATTTGAACGCGCTCGAAGTCGAGCATGAGCATATGGTCAGCTTGCTGCAAGAATATACGCTGGACAAGGATATTCAGCATCTGACCTACCTGTACGAGACAATGAAGCTGAGTGAATTCACCGACACGATCCGCAGGGTTCAGCAGAAGATCGAGCAATTGAAAGGATCCAGCATCTACGCCAAGAACGTCAGCCTGCACATCCTGACGCTTGGCCGTTCGATGAACAGCGAATTTTCCATCACCGATAGCTTGCTGGATGAATATGAAGCGGTCAAGCCGCAGACCGGGGGCAATGGCAGCGGCCTCTTCCAATGGCATGACCGGTTGTTCCTTGCTCTCTCCTACCCGACGGTGCCATCCATGACCCTCGAACCCGGCTTTATCTTATCCATCGAATTGGACCTGGACGCCATGAAGCAAGCGTTGCTATCGTTCCGTACGCACGAGGATGCCGGCGCGATGTTGATCCACACGCAGAATCGTTCGGTGATCGCAGCAAGCTTGCAAGACAAATTCGACCGCATCGTCGACACGTTCGCGGACAAATTCGCCGCACAGGATTTATCGGGGTTGGAGCCGCTGCGGCTGGACAGACAGGATTACGTCGTGGCCTATCAATACTCCGAATCGTTCGGCCACTACCTGGTCGCCTATATGCCGACCCGGCAAATGCTCGGACCGATCGACACCTACAAAACATGGCTGTGGCTGCTCTCCTTCATCGCGCTTATCATCATTATCGCCTATTCCTATTGGATATACCGCTTGATACACCGCCCGCTGCAGAAGCTCGTCAGGGCGTTCCGCAAAGTCGAGCAGATGCAGCTGACAACGATCGAAGTACCGAAATCTCATGATGAATTCCTGTACCTGTTCCAAAGGTTCAACATCATGGTCGGCAACTTGAACGAACTGATCAAGCAGGTATACGAACAGAAGCTGCGCACCCAGAGCTCGGAGCTGAAGCAGCTGCAAGCGCAGATCAATCCGCACTTCCTGTATAACACCTACTTCATCCTCTACCGGCTGGCCAAGATGAACGACAACGAAAGCATCGCCCGTTTCTGCCAGTACCTGGGAGAATATTTTCAATATATTACCCGCACTTCTTCTGACGAGATTACGCTTGACCTGGAGTTCAAGCATTCGCGAACGTACGCAGAAATACAAAATATCCGCTTCAAGGATCGGATCGAAGTGGACTTCGCCGTGCTGCCGGACGTTTGCAAAGCGTACCGCGTGCCCCGTCTCATTCTGCAGCCGATCGTGGAAAATGCGTATAAATACGGCCTGGAGAAGAAGCGCTCGCACGGCATCGTCCGCGTCGGGACGGAAATTTCCGATCGCGCTTTGTTCGTCACTGTGGAAGACAACGGCCAACAGCTATCGGACGAGCAACTCGAAGATTTGGCGCGCCAACTGCAGATGCCGCTGCAAGGCGACGAGATGGAATATACCGGATTGCTGAACGTCCAGCGCCGCTTGCAAATCCGGTTCGGACATCATTACGGCGTACAAGTGTCAAGAGGATCGATGGGCGGCCTGCTCGTGCGTTTGAATATGCCTTGGCCGGAACCCGACAAATGAAAGGCGGTTGCTCTCATGCTGCGGATGCTCATTGTCGACGACGAACCGATCATCGTGGAAGGCTTGTCCGAATTGTTCCAGCAGACCGACCATCTGGAGCTTGAGATCCATCAGGCGTTCGACGGCGTCGAAGCGCTGGAAATCGCAAGCAAGCTGCGGATCGATATTCTGCTCACCGATTACAACATGCCCGAAATGGACGGCCATGAACTGCAGCTGGCCATTACACGCATCTGGCCGAGATGCAAAGTGATATTCCTGACCGGCTACAATGACTTCGAATATATCCAAACAACGATGCGCAGCGGCGCACAGGACTTCGTGCTCAAGACAGAAGGTGACGAGACGATTCTTGCCGCCGTAGAAAAGACGATCCGGGCCATCTCGGAAGATCACAGCTTCGACCGCCTGATCCGCGACGCCCGCACCCAGATGGAACAGTCGCTCCCGGCCATGCGCAAAGATTTATTGCAAGCTCTTCTGAATGGCGACCCGGAAGCGATGCACCGGCGGCATCGCAGCTTCGGCGATCTGGGAATCCCGCTGGATGCGGATAGTCCCGTCTATGTGATCCTCGGCCGCATCGATCGCTGGCGGGAGGATATGGCGAACGGGGACCGGGAGCTGTTCCTGTTCTCGGTTCAGAATATCGTAAGCGAGTACTTTGCTGCAGGCTTTGCGCTGACGAGCTTTCTGGCCGGCAGCGGACGCCTGGTCTGGTTGTTGCAACCAGCCGCGGGGAACGCGGGAGGGGAGCGAGAGATTGTGCTGGGCACGCTTGAATCGATCCAGTCCGCCTGCAAGCTCTATTTGAAATTAACCGCCTCCTATGTCGTCACCTGCGATGCAGTCCCTTGGGAACAGCTGCCCCAAGCCTATGACCGGCTGTCGCTCCTGTTCGAGAAGGGGCTGGGACTCGGCGAAGAGATGCTGCTGTCCGATGAACGCCTGTTCGCCGAAGAACGGCAGCCCGCGAGCGCGGGCGTGCGCAGAATCCGCCTGCTCGACCAATATTTGACGAACAAGGACGAAGCACGGTTTTTCGCTCATTTCGAGGAATTGATGCAGGCCATGGAAGACGATCAAACGCTGCAGACCGGGCTTGCGCTCGAGGTGTTCTACGAACTGACCGCCATCTTCATATCCCATCTCAACCGCTTGGACCTGTTCACGGATTGGTCGCGTTCCGCCCACGTCGGAAAGCTGTTGTCCATCCGCGAGCATCGCTCCTGGCAAGAAGTGCATGCGTTCTTCCGCGGTCTTGCCCGCGATCTCTTCAGCCGGATGCACAGTGGAAACGAGGAAGCGTCCAGCGAAGTCGTCCGAACGATCCATGAATACATCGAGGCGAACCTGCATGGCGATCTCTCCCTGAACCGGCTCGCCGACCTCGTGTACTTGACTCCGTTCTATGTGTCGCGACTGTACAAACAGATCACGCATCGAAGCATCAGCGACTACATCGCGGACAAGCGCGTAGCCGCGGCCAAGCAGCTGCTGGGCGAAACCCCGCTCAAAATCCATGAGGTCGGCATGAGAATCGGCTATGACTCGCCGGCTTACTTTACGAGGTTCTTCAAGAAAATGACCCGGATGACGCCTCAGGAGTACCGGGATTCGCTAAAGAAGATATGAGAAGTCAACATAACGCATCCCTTTCCTATATATGTGTGGCGCAAGCGCATCCATAATGAACTTGTAAGCAAATTACAACTTGAAGGGGAGAAGCGGCACAATGAAATGGAAGAAAATCAAGTTCGCTACGGTCATTGCAGTCCTGCTGGCGATGGTTGCCGCAACGGCCTGCACGAATGGCGGCAATGAAGCTGCCAGTTCAAGCCCCGGCAGTTCGCAAGACACGGCAAGCCCTTCGGCCAGCAAAGCGCCTGCCATGGCGGAGGGACCTTACGGCAAGTACGATCCGCCGATCACGCTGACGACGGTTAAAGGAGATACGCCCGGCGTCGAGCGGCTGCCTGACCAAACGCTCGAGGACAATGTGTGGACACGAGAATATTTGTCCGAGTTGGGTATCAGCTTGAAGTACAATTGGATCGTCAACACCGCGCAGTATCCGAACAAAGTGATGGTTACGATCGTTTCCGGAGATTTGCCCGACTTCTTCGAAGTAAACGCCCAGCAATTCCAGACGCTCGCGCAGGCCGGACAACTGGCGGACTTATCGGATGTTCTGGACAAATACGGCACCGATCTGGTCAAGACCAACTTCGATGAAGCCATGCGCCGCAACGGTACCGTGGAAGGCAAGCTGCTCGGCTTCCCGCGCGACGGCCAGAGCCGGGACGACGCCAACATGCTGTATATCCGCAAGGATTGGCTCGACAAGCTGGGCTTGCAGCCGCCGAAGACGATGGACGAACTGATGAACGTCGCCATTGCCTTCGCGACGAAGGACCCGGATGGCAACAACAAGCAGGACACGTACGGTCTCGCTCTCTCGAAAGATCTGTTCGACGGGTTCGCGACGATCGCCGGCTTCCTGAACGGCTATGGCGCTTATGCCTATAATCCGGCAAACGGCTCCGGCACGAACCTGATGTTCCAGAAAGACGCAAGCGGCAAGCTCGTCTACGGGGACATCCAGCCTGAAGTGAAGACCGCGCTGGGCAAGCTGCAGGAGTTGTTCGTAGCCGGCGCGATCCATCCGGAGTTCAGCGTTCAGGACGGCGGCAAAGTCGGCGAATTGATGACCTCGGGCAAAGTCGGCATGCTGTACGGAGCGTTCTGGGTGCCGACATGGCCGATTCAGAACATGAAGCAGACCGATCCGACAGTCGATTGGAGAGTATACGAAGCGCCTGCCGCGGACGGCAGCCCGTCCGTCGTGCAGTCGACTTCCACGCCAACCCGTTACTTGGTCGTATCGAAGAACGCGAAGCATCCGGAAGCGCTGATAAAGATCATCAACTACACGACCGAGAAGCTGGCCGGTACAGAGAAGAATGTTGAAAAGTACCATACGGTCGTCAAAGGGGACAAAAATTACTCACTTCACACTTTGGCACCGGCCTACTTCGGCACGGCGGACACCAATCAGAATTACTTCTATCAAGTGGAAGATGCGCTCAAGAAGAATGACCCGAGCGCGATGGACGACGAAGCCAAAATGTACTACGAACAGGTGAAAAAGTTCGAAGGCGGCGATTACTCGCAGTTTTCCGGCTATGCCTTGTGGGGTCCCGGCGGCGTATTCGATACGCTGGGCAAGTACAAAAAGAACGATCGCATCAAAACATCGGTATATACCGGCGCGCCGACGCCGACGATGCTCTCCCGCGGACCGTCGTTGCGCGACCTGGAAGTGAAGACGTTCATCGAGATCATCATGGGCGCCAAGCCGCTTGACGCGTTCGACGAATTCGCCGACCAATGGCTGAAGCAGGGCGGACAGGATATTCTTGACGAAGTGAACGCCTCCGGTCAAGTTCAGTAACGCTAGCAATCGTGGCATGAGGATAGAGGCCCCCTCTATCCTCATGCCTTGCTAAGGAGGACATGCGATGACCCGAAAAAAGTGGAAGCTGGAATTTCCTTTGCACATCATGTTATTGCCGGGTCTTATCCTGGTTCTCGTCTTCGCTTACGGGCCGATGGCCGGCATCGTCATCGCCTTTCAAAATTTCAATCCCGGCAAAGGCTTGTTCGGGTCCGATTATATCGGTATGGACAATTTCCGATACATCTACGGTCTGCCGGATACGACGATCGTCATTCGCAACACCGTCTATATCGCCTTTATGAAGATGGTTGCAGGACTCGTCGCGCCGATCGTCACCGCTTTGCTGCTCAACGAGCTGCGCAAGCAACTGTTCAAGCGTTCGGTGCAGACGCTTATCTACTTGCCGAACTTTCTGTCCTGGGTCATTCTCTCCGGCATTCTGCTCGATGTCCTGTCGCCGACCGACGGGATCGTCAATCGATTCATCAACTGGCTCGGGTTCAAGAGCATCTTCTTCCTCGGCGACGCCAAATGGTTCCCTTACGTCATGGTCACGACCGACGTCTGGAAGGAATTCGGGTTCAACACCATCGTCTATCTTGCCACTCTGACGAGCATCAATCCGACGCTGTACGAAGCGGCCGTCATCGACGGCGCCAATCGCTGGAAACAGACCCTGCACGTCACCCTTCCCGGCATGCTGCCGATCATCATTCTGCTGATGACGTTAAGCCTGGGCCAGGTGCTGAATGCCGGCTTCGACCAGATCTTCAACCTGTACAGCCCGAATGTCTATTCTACGGGCGACATACTCGACACTTACGTGTATCGCATCGGGCTCGGCAACGGGCAGTTCGGCCTGGCCACGGCGGTGGGATTGTTCAAGTCGGTCATCTCCTTGTTCATGATCTCCATCTCCTATATCCTTGCCTACCGATTCGCCAACTACCGGATATTCTAAGACACAGGGAGAGGAGGAACTCGGGTGGTCGAGCATTATTCCGGCAGCCGCAAGCTATTTGTCACCTTCAACTATGTATTTCTAGGATGTCTGGCGCTGATCTGCATCCTGCCCCTTGTGAATGTACTGGCCCTGTCGTTCAGCTCCACGAGCGCCATCGAGCAAGGCCGCGTCACCTTCTGGCCGGTCGAGTTCTCGACATTCGCTTACGAATATATCGCGCAATCCAAGCCGTTCCAAGCCTCGATCTGGGTGTCCGCGCAGCGGGTGTTCCTCGGGGTTGGGCTGAACTTCGTACTGACGATTCTGACGGCATACCCGCTGTCGCGGGAGACGGAACAATTCCGGTTCCGTACGCTCTATGTATGGATTTTCGTGTTCACCATGCTGTTCTCCGGCGGTCTGATTCCCAGTTACGTCCTGGTGAAGGAATTGGGGCTGCTGGATTCGATCTGGGCGCTCGTCCTGCCCGGTGCGGTGCCGATCTTCAATGTCGTGCTGATGCTCAACTTTTTTCGCAATCTGCCGAAGGAATTGACGGAAGCCGCCCTGATCGACGGCGCCAATCACTGGAAAATCCTGTGGAGGATCATGGTGCCGCTCTCTTTGCCCGCGCAAGCGACCGTTACCCTGTTCGCCATCGTCGGTCATTGGAACGAATGGTTTCATGGCCTGATCTATATGAACGATCCGATGCATTATCCGCTCGCGAGTTATTTGCAGACGGTTATCATCAAATACGATCTGTCTACGTTGTCCGACCCTTCGATGCTTGAGATTATATCCAAATTGAACAATCGCTCCATTAAAGCATCGCAAATCTTCCTGGGCGCATTGCCCGTTCTCGTGCTTTACCCGTTCCTGCAGCGGTATTTCATGAGCGGCATCGTACTGGGGAGCGTGAAGGAATAAGCCGCGTATATGAGAATGCGAAGAAGCCGCCCCTGAACGACTGTTCGGAGACGGCTCCTCGGCTCGCGTGCGCTTCGCCTCACGCCGGCAGCATGCGCGCGCCTTGTCCCAACTTGGACAATCGGTGCAATGTTGAATCGTTCACGCCCCACACTCCCCCTTGACGTATTGTCGCCGGATTTTTACCGGCTTGCCGTTACGTGCGCTCTTGTACGCCGCCTCCACGATTTCCACCGTTCTGGCTCCCAGCTCCGCCGGCGACCGGTTGACCGTATCCTTGCCCAAGGCAAGATCGACGATGGCATGGACAGGACCTTCGCAAGAATACGCGCCGTCTCCCTGCTTGAGCTCCAGATGCTTCTGATCGTCCGCCGAACGATAAAGCCAACCCTTCTCCCGTTCCACATCGACAATCAAATGCCCGTTCTCGCCGAACAAGCGCACCTCCAGTTGATGCTTCGGTTCCCCTATGGGATAGCTTGCGCCAAACACCGTTCCGATCGCTCCGTTCGTGTAGCGGATGCTGTAGGCATCGTGCAGGTCGACTTGGCTTCCTGCCTGGTGGGTCCGGGCGAACACTTCGTCTCCGCGCAGCCCCGACAGCCACAGGCTCAGCCCGAGCGCATGACTCAGTTGCGCGGGAGCATAGCCGCCGCCGGACAATTTCGGATCCGTCCATGTCGAAGGAAGGGGGGAGAATTCGTCGGCCGCGCCGTCGTAGGCGCCTTCGTTTCGCAGCAGTTGCCTTATGCCCGATGCCATATGCACCATAGCGGCTTCCAGCTCGCCAATGCCCTCCGCTTTCATCCAATCCTTCAGCTTGACGATCATCGGCTTATAGTTCCAGCCGAAGGCGATGACCAGATGCCGCTTGCGTTCGTCGGCAATCCGCTTCAGCTCCCACGCCTGCTCGGCGGCAAGCGTAAAAGGCTTCTCGCACAGCACGTGTGCGCCGGATTCCAGCGCCGCCCTGGCATGCGCGTAATGGAAAGACGACGGACTGGCAACCACGACGATATCCAGCTCATGCTTGAGCGCATCGACGTAATCGGTCGCCGCATGGCGAAAGCCGAACATATCCTTCACTTTGGCGGCCAGGTCCGGCTCCGGCCGGTTCACGACCGTCAGCTCTACTTCCGGCCGCGACGCCAAATGGGGAATGTGACTGGACACCGCCCATGAACCCGCGCCAATGACGCCGACTTTCAATTTTCCGTGCATGCGTTGTCCCTCCCGGACCGCGTTAGGCGCGTCCTTTATCGATCAACAGTTTCCCGCCGCGGGCGGCGTGCTCTTCGTCCGTATCGTAAAAATGGATCGTGATCCAATCCGCGCTTACTCCTGTTTCCTTCTCCATCACCTCCGTAATCTGCGCTGCGATGGATCGGCGTACCTCCAGCCCGCGATCCTTCATGGTGATTTGAATTTCCGGCATGCCCAGCGCCTCCTTCTTGTTAATTCCCGCTCCTGGCCAAAGCCCGCTCGAGCGCGGCTTTCGTTTTCAGCGTCTCGCTGATGCAGTCGACCTGGTTGCAATCGTACCAGTCCATGTTCACGTATTCGATCGACAGCACCCCCGGGTAGCCGCAGACCGCCAGCCGCGCAGCGATGTCCGCGTAGTCGATCTCGCCTTCCTCGGTCCTCGTCTGCATTTTCCCCATCCGCGCTTGACGCACGTGAACGTGATCCGTATGCGGAAGCAGCTTGTGGATGCGATCCATGGAAATGTACTGCAGCATGAAATGGGCGTAGTCCAGCGTTACTTTGGCGCCTGATGCTCTATGCAGCAGGTAGAGCGTTCTTTCCGGCGTATCGGCAATCGCGTGCATGTGGGGCTCGACCCGGATCGTCACGCCTGAGTCGACGGCCATCTCAGCCAGGATGGCGAATTCTTGTGCGGAGGTGTCCAGGTTCTGCTCGAACGAAACCTGCTCGTGATGCACGCCCGGACTCAGGCTGATGCCGGGAATTCCGGCCAATTGACAAAATCGGATGATGCCCCGGATGGTTTCGCGGTTGCGCGCCCTGACCGCGGGATCCGGATCGTTGAGCGACGATTCGTGCAGCGACGCGCCGAACTGCGGGAAGAAGTCCGGCACTTCCATGCCGTATGGCGCCAGCTCCCGCAGAAGCGAATCCGCATGCTGCTGCGGACGTTCCCCGACTTCGAAAGGATCGAAGCCGTTGCGCCCGCGCTCGCGAAAAGCCGGGATGTCGACCCGGCTGAAGCCGAGGCCGCTGCACAGGGCAAGCGTGTCCTTCAAGGTCAGCGATTCGAACGACCATGCCGTAACGCCCAATTCCATCGTTCATCTCTCCTTGTCTTGTCGATTTAATCGTCCTGAACTTCGACCTCATTATTCTGACGACGCTACCGGTCGACACGGTACTTCTCGATGACGCCCCGGTCCAGTTCGACGCCGAAGCCATCTCCGTCCGGCAGCTCGTAATAGCCGTCCTTGAACGGCTTGCGATTGGCCACGATTTCGTAGAACAGCGGATCCCGATCCGCATGAAACACTTCGAGAAACGTGGCCGTCGGCGCAGCCGACAGCAGGTGGGCGGCGATTTGCGGTTCCTCGTGATGCGCCATCTCGATACCCAGAGCAGCTCCGGCGGCCGCCGCTTGCCGCCATGCCGTAGGGCCGCCTCCCCAGCTGGCGTCGAAATTGCAGATGTCGATTGCGCCGGACGCCATCAGCTCGATGCAAGCCGCGGCTGATACTTCGCTCTGCCCGGCGTTGACGGGAATACCCGACATATAGCGGATATCCCGCATTGCCGATCGGTCGTGATTCCAGTGGCACGGTTCTTCAAACCAACGGATATTCAGATGCTTGACGCAGCCGGTGAAACGTAGCGCCTCCGAACGGGACCAGGCTTGATTCGCATCCACGGCGATCGCGAATGCATCCCCGGCGGCATTCCGCGCCGCCTCCACGCGTTTCGCGTCGATTTCCGGCGAGCGTCCGCCGATTTTGAATTTGCAGCCGGAGGCTCCCATTTCCTTGAACGACTCCATTTCCAGCCGAATCGCATCCGGATCGAAATCCACCCCGTCCCGGTAGTACCCGCCGATCACCATCAGAGGCAGCCGCGTGCGAGCGCCCCCCCACAGCTGATACAGCGGCAGCCGCAGCGTTTTGCCGATGGCGTCATGCACGGCGCTGTCGATCGAGGACATCGCCTGGAGCGCGATCTTCCGGTCGCTCAAAATATCGAACGTGAAAGGCCGCATCGTCTCCCAAATGTCTTGGGACGCAAACAGATTTTTGCCGATGAGCTGCGGGCCCATCCGTTCCGTAATCATCTTCAAAATATCGCGCTGGGCTGCCATCTCGTCGCCGTTGTAAATCTCGCCGACAATGCCGTCCTCCGTCGTCAGGCGGGTGATCACCGTACAGCGATGCGTCATGTAGTAGTGGCTGCCGCTGAATTTGCGCGGCAAAGGAATTTGAATCGGTATCGCCTCGATGGAGCGAATAAGCGACTTCATGAGCTACCGCCTCCCTGGTTTTGGACTTCCCGATAACAATCGCCGCCGCAGGCGTTGCCGCTTCCCATATCCAGCAGCGAGACGCCGACGCGCGCGAGATCGTCGGAGCTTGTGCCATTGATGCTGAACACGCCGGACCGGGCTTGCACGATCGCTCTCATGCGTTATCTCATCAGTTGTCCGCCCGTCACTTCCAGCGTCGCTCCCGTCACATAAGCCGACCAATCGCTGGCCAAGTAGAGCACGGCGCCGACGAGCTCGGACGGGACAGCCATTCTGCCCATCGGAATGGTGCGAATGATCGCTTCCAGCTCCGGCGCGGGAATTTTCATCATATCCGTATCCACCATCCCCGGCGCGATGGCGTTGACGGTAATGCCGTCCCGCGCATACGTGCGCGCGAACGATTTGGTTAACGTCAAGATCCCGCCCTTCGTGATGTTGTACACGGCCGATTGCGACAGACCTCCCGTAAAAGCGCCCTGGGAGCTGAAATTGACGATGCGTCCGAATCGCGTTTGCTTCATCGCGCGGCAAGCTTCCTTGGACAGAAAAAACACGCTCTTCAAATTCGTGTTGACGATTTGGTCCCACAACCGCTCATCCGAATCCTCGATCGGGATTCGGCGCAGAACGGCGGCCGCATTGATCAGAATGTCCAGCCGGCCGAAGCGCTCGACGGTTTCCTGCACCAGGCGGGCACAGTTGGCCACCACGGACAAGTCCGCGACAAGGCATGCGGAATCCCCCGACAGTTCGCTCGCGACAGCCCGCGCCGCGTCGGGGGACACATCGCATATGACGACCCGGCAGCCCATCGCATCCAGCGCTTTGGCCAGCTCGCTGCCGATTCCGCCGCCCGCGCCGGTCACTACGGCGACTTTGCCGCGCAGTCCCAGTTCCATCGCTTTGCCTCCCGATCTTATCGTTCGTCCGTCTCCCGGCGAAACAGCCGCCATCGACCGGATTCGACGATTGCCGCGATTTCCGCCAAAAATCGCGCCGCCCTCACCCCATCGTGCACGCGATGATCCGCGGATAAGGTCAGCGTAAATCCCGTTTGCACGACAGGCTGTCCGCTCTCGGCGACAACCCGCTCCCGCAAAGATCCGACGGCCAGAATCATCGATTCGTCCGGCCGAACGATCGCGCGGAAACGATCCACGCCCAGAGGTCCCAAGTTCGACAGCGTGATAAAAGCCGGCTCCCCATCGGTCGCAACCGAGCGATAGCGCGCATGCTGCACGGCGTCTCGGCGCGCGTCGGCAATTTCCATCAGCGTCCGCTTGCCCGCATGCTCGATGACGGGAACGAGGATGCCCTCGTCCTCCTCCAGACTGACGGCCAAACCGACATGCGAACCGATTGCTTGCTCGATCGATGCTTGACCGTCCCGTTCCGTCCATCTGCGGTTCGCTTCCGGACGATTTTCCAGCGCCATTCCAACGGCCTGAATCAGGAAATCGGTTATCGTAAGCGGAGACCGACCGCCATCCAACGTTTGCTGCAGCTTTTCCTTCCATTGAAGAAGGTCGCCGGCCCGCACCCATTTTTCCACCCAGAAGGCGGGAATCGTCTGCTGACTGCGCACCAGTTCGCGGGCGATGATCCGCCGCATCTGCGGGATGGCGGCCATATCGGCGGAGAGCGCCCGATGCTCGCATTCCCGGCGTTTCACAGCGGCCAGCACGTCAACGTTGCGGATTCGGCCCAGCGGTCCCGATCCCGAAAGCTGGTGAAGATCCAGATTGTGCTCGCGCGCCATTCGCCGGGCGGACGGCGAAGCGCGCAGCCGGATCGCCGCCGGCAATTCCGCTCGCTTGGCTTCCTCGGGACGATTGAAATCACCGGAATCCCCGAAGCTCTCTAGACGTTCGGAACGCTCGAAGCCTTCAGCGTCTTTTGCGTTTTCCGGACTTGCGTCTTCCTCGGCCGACCGTAGCTCGCAAACGACTTCGCCGACGGCGATATCCGTATCCACCGAAACAAGGATGCTTTCCAACACGCCTTCTACCGGGGACTCGATCTCCAATATGGCTTTGTCGGTGTTTAATTCATACAGGATATCGCCGACCTTCACGGTATCGCCCGGCTGCTTGAGCCAGCGCGCGATTTGGCCGGTTTCCATTGTCGCGCTTGCTTTGGGCAGCACCAATTTCATTGGACCCTCTCCTTTCGCGGTGGCAACGATTCTCAGGCTCCCCGCAAAATTTGCTCAATGCATGCCAACACATCCAGCGGCAGCACGATGCCTGACGCTCCTGCATTCGCTTCGACCTGCTCCGGCCGGCTTGCGCCGATCAATGCGCTGGCGACGTTCGGCTGGCGCAATATCCAGGCCAGCGCCAACTGGCTGAGCGGGATGCCAAGTTCGTCCGCTACCGCGGAGAGCTGCCGCACCTTCTCCAGCCTTTCTTCCGTAATGCCGTTGCGCATATCCGCGAACCTCGCCGCCCGGCTGCCTTGGGGAATGTCCGCGGCCGACTTGTACTTGCCGGTTAATATCCCTTGCTGCAGAGGAGAAAACACGACTTGCCCAATCCCTTTCTGCGTGCAGAATGGAATGACAGACGTTTCAATGCCGCGTTTAAATAGGTTGTACACCGGCTGATTGACCACGATGCGATCCAGCAAATAGCGATCGGCCAGCGCCAGCGCCTCCGCCATCTGCACGGCCGACCATTCGCTCACGCCGACGTACAATATTTTCCCTTGCGTCACGAGATCGTCGATGGCACGCAGCGTCTCTTCCAGCGGGGTTTCGGGATCGAAGCGATGACAATAATACACATCGACGTAATCGACAGCCAGCCGCCTTAAGCTCGCGTGGCATTGCTCGACGATGTGCTTCCGCGACAACCCGCGGTCGTTGGGTCCGTCTCCCATCGGAAAGAACGCCTTTGTCGCCAATACATAAGATTCGCGGGGATATTCCTTCAGCACGCCGCCGACGATTTTCTCCGCTTCCCCGCCTTCATAGAAATTGGCCGTATCGAAGAAGTTGATCCCGAGATCGTAAGCTTTGCGAATGGAATCTTCCGCATTCTTGCGCTCGACATATCCCCCGTACGTCAGCCAACTGCCGAGGGCGATCTCGCTCACCTTCAAACCCGAATGGCCCAACTTGCGATATTTCATAGCTCGTCTCCTCCGTATAAGAAGAGTCAACTAGACCAATCTGCGCACGGCTTCGGCGATCGTTTCCGCGCTTGGAATCGCGGCGTCCTCCAGCACGGGGCTGAAAGGCAACGGGACATCCGGCAGCGTGATACGCACGGGCGGAGCATCCAGATAATCGAATGCCTGCTCCACGACGGAGGCGACGACCTCGCCGCCCCAGCCTCCGATGGCGTAATCTTCCTCCACCGTGACCAGGTTGTTCGTTTTCTCCACGCTCTTGATGACGGTGGATGTGTCGAGCGGCCGCAGCGTGCGCAAATCGACGACTTCCGCCTCAATGCCTTCCGATGCCAGCAGCTCCGCCGCTTCCAGCGATTTGCCGACCATCGCCAGCGTGGCGACGATCGTCGCATGCCGACCGCGGCGGCATATTTTGGCTTTTCCCAGTACCTGGTCTTCCGCTTTCGACGGATCGACTTCGCCCTTTTGCCCGTACAACGCCTTATGCTCGTAGACCATTACGGGATTGTTGTCCCGGATGGCGGCCCGCGTCAAATGATAGGCTTCGTGCGGATTGCTGATGCACGCGATTTTCAGCCCCGGAAACTGCAGCAGCCACGATTCCGCCGTTTGCGAGTGCTGCGCCCCGAAACGGATCCCGCCTCCGCACGCCATCCGAATGACGAGGGGAACCGCGGTTTGGCCGCCGCTCATATATCGATACTTGGCCATCGAATTGACAATCTGGTCCATGCATGTGCCCAGAAAATCCGCAAACATGATTTCGGCGACGGGGCGCAAGCCTGTGATCGCCATGCCCAATGCCGCGCCCGCAATTCCCGTTTCGGCGATGGGCGTATCGAGTATGCGGGATTCTCCGAACTGTTCCAGCAACCCTTCCGTCACTTTGAACGGACCGCCCGCATGTCCGATGTCTTCCCCGAGCAGGACGACGCGGGCGTCCATACGCATCTCGTCAAGGAGCGCCTGACGGATGCTCTCCCGATAGCTCCATTCCTGAGTGCCGGCCATCTTCGTTACCACCTTCTCCCCGTCGCATCGTCCGCGTTAATCCGCGTATACGTCCGTCAGCAATTCGCCCGGGTCCGGCCGAGGCGCAGCTTCGGCCGCTTCGGCGTCCCGGACCAGCTCCGCGCGGATCCGTTCCTGCATCGTTTCAGCCTGCGCATCCGCAATCAAGCCGTGTTGGCGCAGCCACTCGCGATACAGCCGGATCGGATCGTATGCCAACCAAGCCTGCACTTCTTCGGCCGGCCGATATTTGGCGGGATCCGTGCGGGAATGACCGCGATGGCGATACGTGACGCATTCGAGCAGGGTAGGTCCGTCTCCCTTGACTGCCCGATCCACCGCCTGCTTCACGGCTTCGAACACTTCGAGCACGTTGTTCCCGTCCACGCGGGCCGACGGCATGCCGTATGCCGCCGCGCGGTCGGCAAGTCGAATCACGGCAGTCGTTTCGTCGATGCGGCTGAATTCTCCGTAGATATTGTTCTCGCATATGAATACGACCGGGGCTCTCCAGACCGCCGCCATGTTGAGCGTTTCGTGAAAAGCGCCGATGTTGGCGGCGCCGTCCCCGAAGAAGGTGGCGGAAACGCGATCCTCGCCCTGCAGCCTGGCCGATACGGCCGCTCCGAGCGCGACCGGCAGGCCGGCGCCGACGATGCCGAAGGAGCCGATGACCTGTCGATCGAAGTCGGTCAGATGCATCGATCCGCCCTTGCCTTTGGAGCAGCCGGAGGCTCTGCCCATCAGCTCCGCAAAAATGCCCCGGGGTTCCATCCCCTTGGCGATCGCATGCCCATGGGACCGATAGGTCACGGTAACGTAATCTTGCGGCCGCAACGCCCGGGCGGCGCCGACGGCTATCGCCTCCTGCCCTTGGCAAAGGTGGGTCGTGCCGTGAATAACGCCCTTCACATAGAGTCGCTGCACGTTCTCCTCGAATTCCCGGATTCGGATCATCGCTTCCAGAAACTCGGCGTACGCGGCTTTCATCGACTCCCGCGGCGTTTGGCCAATGCCGGAAAAAGGCGGCAGGATCGGTTGTTTCGCGTGGCTCAAAGCCGTCACCTCCCAGCGGGTTCTTGCAGCCGGTATTTTCTCAAAACGTCTTCCCGCACCTCGATTCCAAGGCCAGGTCCATGCAGAGGCTCTACCCAGCCGTTGCGATGAACGATAGGTTCCGTCACCAAATCCGACTGCATCGGGCTCGGAAGAGCATGCAATTCGAGCAGCAAGCTGTAGGGAGACGCCAGGGAAAGATGCAGGCTCGCCGCGGTCGTGATTGCCGTGCTCCAGCAATGTGCGTTGATTTTTTTCCCCGCCTGGCCCGCCAACTGCGCGACTTTCCAAAAACCCGTGATGCCTTCGGCGCGCGCCGGATCGATGCCGATCACGTCGACAAAGCCGGCTTGAATGAGCCGGTAATAATCGTGGACGGTGTTCTCCCGTTCTCCCGCGGCAATGCGCGCGCTCGTTTTGCGGCGCAGCTCCGCGTAGCCTTCCCGGTTATCCGGATGCAGCGGCTCCTCGATCCAATCGATGCCGAATTCCTCGAACGCCCGGGTCATCTTCACCGCGCCCGCGACATCCCATTGGACGGCGTTGCCGATATCCACCATGAATCCGGTTTGCGGCCCGATCATCTCCCGCACGGTCCGCACAAAGCTCAGGTCATGGTCGTTGTTCCGCCCCAACCCGGCATGGCCCTTTTTCCCGAATCCCGTTTTGACGGATTGAAACCCTTGCGACACGTAAGCCGCCAATTCTTCCGCATTTTCGCGAACCGTCGGCTTGGACGGATGGGTGCTGGCGCAGGCGGGCAGTCTGTCGTGCGCCAGCCCTCCGAGCAGTCGATACAACGGCTGGCCGAGCGCCTTCCCTTTAATGTCCCATAACGCCATATCGACCCCGCTGATCGCGAACGAAACGATCCCGCCTTCGCCATACCACCAAGTATGCCGCTTCATGTTTCGCCAATGGGCCTCGATGTCGGCCGGGTCGGCGCCTTCCAGCAGCGGTGCGAAGCCTTTCTCGATGATCGTTTTGGCGGCGACGACCGCCTCCGGCCACATGAGGACGGCTTCGCCCCATCCGGCAATGCCTTCGTCCGTCGTGATTTTCACTAGCAGCGTGTAACGAATATTGTTGAAATCGTTCGGTTCCGTGTACTGGAGAGGGAACGACTCCAGTCTTGCGATTTTCACATCCGCCGCCTCCTTGGATCCGCCAATTTCAAATGTCCAGCTCGGACCCTTCGATTTTGCGAATCCGCACGGGCAAGCCCCGTTCGCTGGATTCGGCGGCGGCAATGGCGATCGCCGCGCTGTTGCGAGCGCCCCGAATCCCTTTCAACACCGGTTTTCCCTGCTTGATCAGCCCGACGAACTCCTCAACGATACCCGTATCGCCACCGCCATGGCTGCCGGCGCGCTTCTCGGGATAATATTTGACCGCTGCCGGAGCAAACCGCTTCCAGACCCGGATTTCAAAGTCCTGCTCGTTGTTGTAGAAGCCCCAAAGCTTCCCCTTCGAGCCGATAAACACGAATTCACGCGTATATTCGGGCGTAAAATGGCATTCCGTATACGAAATCCGAGCGCCGTTCGCATAATCGATCAGCACGATGGCGTTATCTTCGATATCGCATTCCTCGGCAAACACGCATAAGTCGTCTCTGATCCTGATGTCGCCGTAGTCCATCGCCAGTCCGTCTTCTTTGTCCAGAAAATTACC
Source organism: Bacillota bacterium (assembly GCA_023391635.1). Taxonomy (GTDB): domain Bacteria; phylum Bacillota; class Bacilli; order Paenibacillales; family Paenibacillaceae; genus Cohnella. The sequence continues at coordinate 70,453 of JAEWAQ010000072.1, forward strand.
GCAGGTTGCCGCTTCGTCGCAATCGCGGCAATGCTTATCGTTCGGCGCGCTGCCGCCGAATACATCCAGACCGCTGCTGCAATAGACGTTGACCGGATCCGATTCGATCATCCAGTTGGCAATATCCAGCGAGTGCGTCCCTTTCTCCAGCATCAAGCTTTTGACGAAATCCTTGCGCCTTCTGACCCCATGAAAGTAATAATGCGCGCCGACCGACACGTTGTCGTTAATGCTCCCCAGCTTGATCTCCCCGATCTCCCCCGAGGAGATGATCCGCTTCATGTCGGTGAAAATCGAGCAATACCGCAGCTCCAGTCCCACCATGAACACGCGGTTCGATTGCAAAGCCGCTTCGATGATCCGGTCGCAATCCTCGATCGATTGGGCCATCGGCTTCTCCAGAAACACATGCTTGCCGGCCCGAAGCGCGGCGACGGCGTTCTCTGCATGGGCGTGGTCGTTGCTGCAGATCACCACCGCGTCGAGTTCGGGCAACCGCAGAAACTCCTCAATCGAAGTCGTGGCCGGAAGATCTCCCAGCTCTCTGCGGGCGGCCGCCAAGCTTTGGGGCCGGATATCGCAAAGCCCGACCAACCGGCAATC
>JAEWAQ010000002.1 GCA_023391635.1 Bacillota bacterium
GCCATGTTTCAAGCTGTTCATCGGATTCATACGCGGAGATCCAGACGATCCTTCGCGGATCTGTGGTTTCCACTTGAAATACAGCTGTTTCGTCTTTCAACAGGGCGGTAAAAAAACTCCAAATTGTCGGGACGAACTGTTCGCGCTCCGTCTCCACAATCGCAACGTAGAAGGATGAAGCTGCGACGGGGAATTCGTGCTCGGTAAGCCTTGTTACTGCGGACTGTATCTCTTCTTCCACCCCCTTGATCAATTGCAAAAAGCTGAATTGCAGAACAGCCTCCCGGTTCTCGTTCACCTTCGTGGTTAACTGACTTGAAGTGGAATTCATATCCTGTATGGCGGCGAAGACGGTCTCGAGACCGCGATATCTTCTGTTTTGTCTCTGGGTCCAGATCTCTTCCGTATAGGCAATTAATCGTTGCAACGGATTGTAGTTCACGTACATCATAAAATAAATCGCCATCGAGCCGATGATGAGAATAATCGAGAACCACTTCAAATAGGTCAATTGCATGGCGCGGATCGGGTCGATCAGGTGCTTCTTGGGCGTTAAAATCGTCAACTTCCAATTGGTGTAATTCGAATGGACGGATGTTATTAAATAATCTGTCTGCTCAACGTTCAGCTCTATATTGGCGCGGTCGGACCGTTCATTGATGTGGTTCCAAACTTCATCGGAGACACTCCTTGAACGGTCGCTCAACGTTAGCAATACTTCCCCGTGTTCATTGTATATGAGGACATCTCCGTCCGGATCATGAATAATGGATCGGAGCATACCGCGCATCTTATCTTCTTCAATCAGAAACAAGGCAGTTCCATAGGGACGGGAAGAATTCAACGGGATTGGCATAGCGATCGTCAAGAAATGCTTGGAATCATGGTTGTTGATGTTCACTTTCTCCGATCCGCGAATCACTCTTGTGCGAGAATGATTAACAAAATCGAAAAACTCGGAATAGTTCATCTGTTCATATGTAAAAATCTGATTGAAAAACAAAGGAAGTTTATAAGTACCGGTAGAGGAAAACAGAAAGTCTCCATCCCGGACATAGTAGAAAATATCGTAAAAGAAATTGTTTGCACTGGGATAATTAAGCCTCTGGGCAGAAAAATAAAAACCGTTAAACGTATTCATCGCATGCGGCTTCAAATCGTAATTCGTTGAAAGTTGCTGGCTGATGTTAATGACGTCAGCCATTTTCAAATCAAGCTGATCTTTGATTAGCGTCATCGCATCTACTTTGGATCGGTTAAAGTTCTCTGTGACTATGGCAGTGATGTGGGAATAAGAGAAGAAACCGAGAATGAGCAGGGGGATGACAAACACAAGGATGTACGACATCAAGTGGCGAAAGAACAGGCTCATACTTACAGATTCTCCTTTCCCTCTAACTGTTGTAAGCGAAATCATTATAAGTTGGGTAAGCGGGTAAAAGCAATAGGAACCGGCTGTTTATCCCATATGGCATATGGTTTCCCGGGCTGCATACCGAAAATAACGACGGGATAGGGAGAGCCATGCGGCATCTGCATATAAAGTCCTGAACTGCAGATTGTGAGCGCAATCATTCTTGCTTTATGATGGGTGCAGTTTACGGTTCGACTTTGCGAAGAGGCTTTACGAAAGAGAGGGGTCTATCATGACAACATTTCCGCCACTGCAATCCGGGAGAAGAAGGAGACTTCTTGGTAGGATGATGTCATCCTACCAATTGTATATTCTTGTGCTTCCAACGCTGCTTTACTTTGCTATCTTTCAATATGGCCCGATTTATGGTTTACAGATCGCCTTCAAGAGATTCGTTCCTTCCTTAGGCTTCTTTGACAGCCCATGGGTCGGATTCACCCATTTCGAACGTTTCTTCCAATCGTATCAATTCGGGCTTATATTGAAAAACACGCTTGTTCTTAGTTTCTACGAGCTGTTGCTTTTCCCGATTCCAATCCTGATGGCTCTGTTTTTGAACCAGATCGTACAACAAAGATATAAAAAGTTCATCCAGACCGTAACCTATGCGCCTCACTTTATATCGACTGTCGTCATTGTTGGCATGTTATATCAGTTTTTGTCACCGCGCAGCGGGTTAATCAACCAACTCATTGGATTATTCGGTGGAGAATCCATCTTCTTCTTCGCCAGTCCTTTGTGGTTTAAGACAATTTACGTCTTCTCCGGCGTATGGCAAAATGCAGGTTTCGCAATGATTATCTATCTTGCGGCGCTAACGTCTATCAATCCGGAATTGCATGAAGCGGCAATGGTGGACGGGGCAGGCAAACTGAGGCGAATCCTCCTTATCGATTTGCCCGGGATCATGCCGGTCATCATTATTTTACTGATTTTGAACATGGGGCAATTTATGCAGATCGGTTATGAAAAGGTGTACTTGATGCAAAATCCGCTTAACATTCATTCAGCGGAAATCATTCAAACCTACGTATATAAACAGGGTATTCAGCAGGCACAATTCAGCTATGCAGCTGCGATAGGCCTATTCAATAATGTCATCAATTGCTTGCTGTTGCTTATGTTCAACTACATCGCACGTAAAACAAGTCAGACGAGCTTATGGTAAGAGCGGGAGGGATAGCCTTGGATTTTCCAAGAGGTAGAGGGGACAAGCTGTTCGACAAGTTCAACATGGTCATATTTGCAGGGGTTGTCCTTGCGATTATGTATCCGTTGTATTACATCGTCATTGCGTCCTTCAGCAACCCGGACATGGTATATGCCGGTAAAGTATGGATCTGGCCAGTGGATGCGACGCTTGAAGGCTATTACAGAATTTTGAATCATACCCGAATTTGGCTTGGCTACAAAAACACAGTTTTGTACACAGTCGTTGGCACGACAGTGAATGTTATTCTTACGATCTCAGGGGGGTATGCCCTCTCAAGGAGGGATTTGCCCGGTGTCAGATTCATGATGATAGCGATCGTATTGACAATGTTTTTCGGCGGCGGATTGATCCCTACCTATATGATTGTCCGCAGTATGGGGATTTTGGATACGATGTGGGCTGTCATTATCCCTACTGCTATTAGCGCGTATCATATCATCGTTGTGCGTACGTTCTATCGGATGACGATTCCGGACGCATTGCATGAGGCTGCGGTAATGGATGGATGCAGCGATTTTCGTTTCTTGATGCGTATCGCCATTCCGCTTTCCTTGCCTATTATTGCGGTGATCGCGTTATTTAACGCAGTGGGCCATTGGAATCAATATTTTCAATCCATGATTTATTTGCGGAATTCACAGCTTCATACGTTGCAACTGGTGCTTAGGGAAATTTTGATATTGGAACAAGCGAACGAGATGGCTATGGATCGCTTTGACGAAGTGGGAGCCGTTCAGCGCATCTCCGATCTGATTCGCTACGGTTCGATTGTAGTCTCTTCATTGCCGATGCTCATCTTATATCCGTTCTTGCAGAAGTATTTTGTTAAGGGTGTTTTGATCGGTTCTGTCAAGGAATGACGGAATTGTTCAAATAAACAAACATTGAGGGAGGAATAACGAATGATTGGAAAAGGCAAATGGGTTGCTGTATGGCTAATCGCTGTGATGCTCGTCGTCACGGCATGTACAGGCACAGCACAGAAAGAAGAACCGAATCCAACAAAGAAAGAGGGATCCCCCGCCACCCCCGCAGCAAGCGAAGATCCGTACCAGTTTCCGCTGAAAGAACCCGTTGAGTTGACCTTCTTCGGGGGGAAGTATGAACTTGTTCAGAAAGATTATTCAGAGATGTCTGTGTTCAAGGAGATGGAAAGGCGAAGCAACGTTAAAATTAACTGGAACTTAACATCAAATTGGAATGAACAATATAATTTGATGATTGCTTCAGGTGATTTGCCGGATGCCTTCTTCGGCAGAATGGGATTTTCCCCTTCCCATCTGGTTGAATTGTCCGGTCAAGGATTATTGGTGCCCCTGGATGATCTGATTGAGGAACACGCGCCCAATATCAAGAAGTTCTTCGAGCAATATCCCGATGCCAAAGCGAACTTCCTGACCCCCGATGGAAAACTGTACACGATCCCGACGGTATTTTATTTCGACCATCATCGGATCGGCACGCGGATGTTTATTAATGAGAAATGGTTGCAACAAATAAGCAGGGATGTTCCTGTGACAACGGAAGAGTTTTATGAGGTGTTGAAAGAATTCGGCGAGCGGGATATGAACGGTAACGGTTTGAAGGATGAGATCCCGTTTACCTTCCAATATCCGAATGGGCAGCGCGGTCCGTGGGGCATCTCCTCAGCCTTCGGAATAACAGATATGAACCATCACAAATTTGTGAAAGACGGGAAAATTTTATTCGCGCCTATGGAGGAAGGGTATAAGGAATACGTCAAGTATTTGCATCGCTTAAAGAAAGAAGGACTGCTCGATCAGGAGGCATTTACCCATAACACTAATTCTTATATAGCAAAAATAAGGGAAAATCCTTCGACTGTTGGGGCTTTCATCGGATGGGTTTGGTCGACTTATTTCGACAGCAAGGATGCTAGTGATTACATCGCGCTCGAACCGCTCGAAGGCCCTAAGGGTGATCGCAGCTTCCCCCATTATCCGATGACGCAACTGGCAGGGGGACTTACCATTACAACAAAAAACCCAAATCCGATCGCGACGATCAAGTGGTTTGATATGATCTTCGGCGATGAAGAACTCGCCTACTCGATGGATCTCGGTCCACGGGGTGTTACTTGGGATTATTCGGAGAATGGCGGGCTTAAATTCTTTGATCCGCCAGAAGGTATGGTTTACGAGGAATTTAGACATGCGGACTCTCCAGGTAACGGCGGCCCCGCGTACTACACCCCTGAGATGTACAGAAGTTATGCTGCGGGGAATAAAAGCATTCAGGAATCTTTAATTATGTATGATATTTACAAACCTTATTTGGATAAAGAGGCCGTTCCCAATCTTATTAAATCGTACGAGGATAACGAGCGTGTGAATCAATTGACGACTGACATCAACGGATTTGTAGAAACTCAATTCGCCAAGTGGGTATTTGAAGGCGGCGTTGACGAAGGATGGGATGCCTATTTATCTCAATTGAAACGCCTTGGTGTAGAAGAAATGATGGAGATTGAGAATCGATATTATAAGAAGTTGCTTGAATCGCAATAAAGAGACAAGCACCACGGAGGGGAACCGCGCAGGGGGTTCCCCTCCTCCTTATTTCGCCGTGGGCGCAGACTTGCGCCCCGTGACAATGATCGCTGCCAGCACACACGCTTGTTGTTCGGCGCGGCGACTTTCGTTATGCTGAAGGAAACGAAGTCGAGAGGATGAAGCTCGCCATGACCTGGACATGCAGACGCATTCAAACCGAGGAGGAACTACGGCAGGCTATCGCCGTTCGCAAGGAAGTATTCGTGGACGAACAGCAAGTGCCGGTCGAGGAGGAGATCGACGCGTTCGATCAGTTGTCTGGCGCGTGCCGGCACTATCTCGCTGCCGAGGGGCTAACGCCGGCGGGCGCGGCGCGTTGGCGGGAGTATGCGCCGGGAACGGCCAAATTGCAGCGTATAGCGGTGCGGAAGCCATGGAGGGGCAAGGGAGTTGGCAGCTTGCTCGTCGAGACCATGGAACGCGACGCAGCCGCGTCGGGCTGTCTCCTGGCTGTGCTTGATGCCCAATGCACCGCCGAGCCGTTCTATCAGAGACTCGGATATACGACCGAGTCGGAAGAGCCGTTCCTGGACGCAGGCATCCCGCACGTTCGCATGAGCAAGCGCTTATCCCGCTAAGTGGCGCTATTGCGCATCAATACCTCTGCCATTCTCAAGCGCGCCTCCTCCACGATGTCGGCAATCTCCTGCTTGGTCGGCTTGTCCAGATGGATGCCGACCAATACGGCGATGGTGCGTCCCAATGCAGAGGCCGCCTGCATGGCCAGCTCCGCCGCCAGTTCGCGTTCCCGATGACCCGGCAACGTTGTGACGTCTACGAGCACATCGCCATCCTCCCCCATATACGCTGTCGCCGTCGCCCCGATATGCGCCGTGCCCCCGGTAACGAGAAATACCCGATCTTCGCCCATTTCGCAGATTCGAATTTCAATCATGACAGGCTCACTCCGTTCGGGTTGATGATCGAAATTCAGTATAGCATCGGAAAGAACGTCCAAGCGTGATGTTTGTCACCTCTCTCCGGAATGCCGGGCCGTTACAATAGAAGCATCGTTCACAGACCCAATAGGGCAGGCAAACCCGCGAGAAGAGGAGACGATCGCCAACATGGAATCTGCGTGCGCAACAAACAACGCGGCCGGGATCGGCGTCATGTGGAAGACGGTGTCCGAGGACTGCAACCTGGCGTGCGATTATTGCTACTACAGCACTTGCGGAGGTAAACCCGGTTCGACGATCAGCAAGATTGCTCCCGAGACGCTGGAGAAGTTCATACGCGAATACATGAACTTGTCGAGAGGCGTCGCTTCGTTCGCTTGGCAAGGCGGCGAGCCATTGCTGGCCGGACTCGATTTCTTCGAGTCGGTCGTCGCGCTTCAAGTCCAATATGCTCCTCCTCATACGATGATCAGCAACGCGCTGCAGACGAACGGTACGCTGATTCACGACAGATGGGCCGCATTTTTTAAACAGTATCATTTCCTGATCGGGGTAAGCCTGGACGGGCCTCGGGACGTGCATAATTTGCGCCGCGTGGATGCGCAGGGACAGGGAAGCTTCGATCGCGTGATGCGGGGCATCGGACATCTGCGCAGTCATCGCGTGGACTTCAACGTTCTGACCGTGATCCATCGGGGTAATGTCGGACGTGCGAAGGAGTTGTTCGATTTCTATCGCCGGGAAGGCTTCGACTTCGTGCAATTCATTCCGTGCATGCAGTTCCAGTCTCAGCAAGTCGGGCAGCCCGGCGTCTATGAGATCACGCCGGAGGAATATGGCGATTTCCTGTGCGAGGCGTTCGATTGCTGGTATAACGAAGGCCAACCGGCAATTTCCGAGAGATTCTTCGACAATATGCTTAGCGTATATGCTCATCGCGACTCGGAGCTGTGCACCCGGCGGAAGACGTGCGCGAAGACGCTTATTTTGGAACAGAACGGGGATGCCTACCCTTGCGATTTCTACATTCACCCCGATTGGAAGATCGGGAATGTGGGGACGGACGCGCTGACGGATATTTTGCGCCATCCGTTGTACGACCGGTTCCTGAAATTGAAGCCGGCGCTGCCGGAAGCCTGCCAATCCTGCGAGTGGTGGGAGCTCTGTTATGGAGGCTGCCCGCGCAATCGCCGCTGGAATGAGGATTTGAGCGTGTCGCAGCCTGATTATTTCTGCCATAGCTATCGCCAGGTATACGCCTACGCGCACGATCGCATGACCGCGCTGGCCGATCGTACGCGTAGAAATTTATTCGCGGAGGGGCTGCGATACCAATATGGCGGGCGTGCGCCCGGCCGAAACGATCCTTGCGCTTGCGGCAGCGGGAAGAAGTACAAGAACTGCTGCGCTCATTTGTAGATAGGACAAGACAATATCAGGCTTCCATGGCGGACATCTCGAATGTTTTGAATCCGCCCGCCAAGTTACGAACCTTATATCCATGTTGTGCCAGTATTCTTGCAGCTGTATTTCCGCGGTATCCAACCTGGCAGTAGACCCAGATTTCCTTCGCCGGATCCAGTTCGCGCATGCGGTCGCGCAGTTCGTCCAGCGGGATCAACATCGAGCCGGGGATATACCCGGCCGCATGCTCCGCCTTCGTCCGAACATCGACGAGCTGCGTCCGGTCCGGGTCGCGAGTCGACAGATCGCGGGGAACCGCGGCTTTCACCTTGCCTGTCCATATGTTCTCCGCCGCGTATCCCGCCATATTGACCGGGTCCTTCGCAGAAGAATACGGCGGGGCATAGGCCAGCTCCAGCTCCGTCAGATCGGTCACGGTACCCTGCATGCGGATGACGGTCGCGATGATGTCGATGCGCTTGTCCACGCCTTCGGCGCCCGTCGCTTGAGCGCCCAGCACCTTGCCGTCGATTCCGAAGAGCAGCTTGATCGACAACGTGAAAGCGCCGGGATAGTAGGAAGCATGAGAACTCGGATGCACGTAAGTCACGTCATAAGGAATCCCCAGCCGCTGCAGTGTCTTCTCATTATTCCCGGTTGACGCGCCCGTCAAGCCAAACACTTTAATAATGGCCGTTCCTTGAGTGCCCTTGTACGTGGAACCCAGCCCGCATATATTATCGGCCGCGATTCTTCCTTGCTTATTCGCGGGGCCGGCAAGCGGAACAACCGCCCTCGAACCGTTCACATAATCAATTGTTTCTATTGCATCTCCGACCGCATAGATATGATCAAAATTCGTCTGCAGCTTATCGTTGACGAGGATGTGCCCTTGCGGACCGAGCAGCAGACCGCTGTCCTTCAGGAAGGCAGTGTCCGGGGTGACCCCGATTGCCAGAATGGCCAAGTCGACAACGACAGGTTCGCCTGCCGATAACGTCACCTCGATCCGATCGCGGGCCTCGCGAAATGACAGGACGCTCTGACCGGTAATGAGGCGAACGCCGTTCCTCTCCATCTCCCGCGCCAGCGTGGCAGACATCTCTTCGTCGAACGGAGCAAGAATTTGCGGACCTTTCTCGACCAACGTCACATCGAGCCCGAGTTCCCGAAGGTTCTCAGCCATCTCCACGCCGATGAAACCGCCGCCGATCACGAGGCTTGAACGCACGGCTTCTGCGGCCACGCGTTGCTTGATTCGATCCATATCCTGAATATTCCGCAGTGTGTAGATATGCTTGCTGTCGATCCCGGGCAGGTTCGGGCGGATGGGCCTTGCTCCCGGCGCCAGCACCAAGTCGTCGTAGCTCTCCGTATATTCACCCAGCTCCTTGCTGCGAATTCGCACCGTTCGCGCGGCCGGATCGATCCCGAGCGCCTCGCTGTCCGTTCTCACATCGATGTTGAACCGCTTGCGCATCCCTTCCGCCGTCTGAACAAGAAGGTTGGAGCGTTCCTGAATGGTGTTTCCAATATAGTAAGGCAACCCGCAATTCGCATAGGAAATATAAGGTCCCTTCTCCAGCATGACAATATGGGCTTCCTCATCCAACCGCCGCAATCTGGCGGCCGCAGAAGCGCCTCCGGCTACTCCGCCGACAATAACGACTTTCTTCCCCATCATTCATGCCCCCTCGAATAATATGCCGACCAAGCGTTTAACCCGTTCATCCTTGACCACATAATTGATCTCAAGCCCCTTGCGGTCCGCTTCGACGATTCCCGCGCTGCGCAGCTTCTGCAGATGCTGGGACACGGTCGATTGCGGCAAATCGAGGCAACCCTGCATGTAGGTCACATTGCATCTCCCTTTCTCCAGCAGCCCTCTGACGATGCACAACCGAACCGGATGAGCCAACGCTTTTAATAGCTCCGCCGTTTCGTCATAGGCTTTGAAGTTATTATCCAACGGATTTCAGCCCCTTTACATAATCGTTATATCGTAATATTATGATATTATGATTCAATAATCAAGTCTTTCTTGATGCAGAAAGGTGGATGATTCGGATGTATGAAACATGGCTGCCAGTCGATGTGAAGACCCGGTGCGGAGGCGCCGGCAACCGGACGTGCCAGGTGATTGATGTCAGAGAGCGGTCGGAATGGCACACCGGACATATCCCGGGAGCGAAACATATCCCCTTGGGCGAGCTTCCGATGCGCCTTCGGGAGTTGAACGCCAAGCTGCCTACGATCGTCGTATGCCAGAGCGGGGGCCGAAGCGCGCAGGCTTGCGAATACTTGTCGCAGCAAGGCTATCGCGCCGTCAACATGCTGGGCGGCATGTCGCAATGGCGCGGAGATGTATCTTATACGTAGAGGAGGAACAAGCGCATGGAAGTTTCAACCATTATCACGCTGGCCATCGCGGCAATCGCGGTCCTGCTGCTGTACAGAACGTTCGCGCCCGTGCGGGGCCTGAAGGAGCTCGGCGATCGCGCATTCAGGGAGCAGCTTCAAGCCGCGCCCCGCAAGCTGCTCATTGACGTGAGGGAGCCCTCCGAGTTTCGGAACGGGCATATCAAAGGCGCGACGAACATTCCGTTGTCCCAGTTAAGCTCCCAGCTGAATAAGCTGCCCAAAGACAAGGAAATATTCCTGAATTGTCAAAGTGGAATGAGAAGCAAGCGCGCAGCCGCCATTCTGCTCAAGCACGGCTTCAAGCAAGTCAGTCATCTGAAGGGCGGCATGCTGGCCTGGACAGGGGAACGTGAATGACGATACCATCTGTAATAAAATATTCCGAATAGTTTGTGAACATGGTTGACATGTGATATTGATAATCATTATCATTGTTTTGTCGTGATAATGATTATCAAGGAGGTCTATTTATGGCCTTTAAGCAAGTGACCGATTACTCCAAAATGCCGGGTCACTGGGTGCTGGCTAGTCTCGGCAAAAAAGTGCTGCGGCCCGGCGGCATCATGTTGACCCGGCAAATGCTGCGCAATATCGCCGTCTCGGACAAAGATGAGATTGTCGAGTTTGCGCCGGGCGTCGGAACGACCGCCAGGATGACGCTGGCATGCAAGCCCCAATCTTACACGGCGGTCGAGCAGGACGATGAAGCGGCTGCGCTCGTATCCGGCTATCTGAACGGCGTCAACCAGAAATGCATTACCGGCAGCGCCGACCGAACCAGCCTGACCGACAAATCTGCCACTGTCGTGTACGGCGAAGCGATGCTGACGATGCTCTCCGACAAACAGAAAGCGGGCACGATCGCGGAAGCGCATCGCATTCTGCGGACGAACGGGCGTTATGGCATCCACGAAATGTGCCTGGTACCAGAGGACTTGCCGGAAGAAGTGAAGGAAACGATTCAGAAGGAACTGTCGGCCGTCATTCGCGTCAACGCCAGACCCCTGACGATCAAGGAATGGAAGCAGCGTCTGGAGCAGGCCGGCTTCCGTGTGACCGCGCAATCCACCGCCCCCATGCATCTGCTCAAATTCGGCAGGCTCATCAAGGACGAAGGCATGGGCGGTACGCTCAAGATCGCCTTCAACTGCGTCGTCCGCCCCAGTGCCCGCAAGCGGGTGCTCGCCATGTACAAGGTATTTCGCAAATACCGGCATCATCTTGGCGCGATCAGCCTGGTCGGCGAGAAGCAATAAGAACGATGAAGGACCGTCAGGGCGATCTGACGGTCCTTCATCGTTCACTTGCTGTCGGTCTCACATTCGGCGGCTTACGCGTGCAGTATCGGAACGCTTGGTGAAACTAGTGTTGCTCTTTCTTCTTACGTTCCTGTCCGATTTCCTCCGGCGTCAGTCCTGTAGCCCGTGGATCACTTCCACTTCAAAGACCAATGCCAGCATATTGCGTGCCACCTCAAACTTACCCTCCCTGACTCCTTCCTTTCTGCCCTGTTTCCGAATTTCCGGGTCGATGAATGTCTTGATCATTCCTGTTACCTCCCGTTCCGTTATCAGATTGATGCTTGTATGCAAACCCAAAATTCTCGTCATCATGACTTCACCGGACCTGTCGGAGAATGGCGCTGCCGTGGGCTGGGATCATAAGCCCATGCCCCAACCTGCGGCCTTCTGCAGCGAGCCACATGCCGATCTCCTCGGCGGGCAGCGGCTTGCTGAACAGATATCCCTGAACCGCATCGCATCGAGGCTGCTTGACGCGCGCGAGCTGCTCGGCGGTCTCCACGCCTTCCGCGACGACATGCAGTCCCAAGTCATGCGCCAAGCGGATCATGGCATCCGTGATCGCTTGATCGTGCGCATTATGGGCGATGTCGCGAATGAAGGCGCGGTCGATCTTGAGCACGTCCAGCGGAAATTGCCGCAAGTAATTCAAGGACGAGTACCCGGTGCCGAAATCGTCGACGGCGATGCGTACCCCCATCCGCTTCAACTCGTTCAATTTGGCGATCGTCGCCGCCGCATCTTGAATAAACATCGACTCGGTGATTTCCAGTTCGAGCAGCTCCGGACGCATGCCTGTCCGAGCCACATTGTCCGCGACATCAGCGACAAACTCCGGGTGCTGGAATTGTCTGGCCGAGACGTTCACGGACACCTTGACCGGAGGTCTGCCTTCTTCTTGCCACTTCCTGCACTGTATGCACGCTTGCTTCAAAACCCAGTTGCCCAGCGGGACGATAAGGCCCGTCTCCTCCGCGATCGGAATAAATTCGGATGGGGGGACGAGACCGAACTCGCTGTGCTGCCAGCGCACCAACGCTTCCAGACCGATAACCGCACCGCTGCTCAATTCCACTTGCGGCTGATAATAGAGCAGCAGTTCGTCCTCGGCGATCGCTTTGCGCAAACTCTGCTCCAGCAGCATCTGTTCGAACGACATGGCGTTCATCTCGTAAGCATACATCCGGAACAGGTTGCGGCCTTCCTGCTTGGCGCGATACATGGCCGTGTCCGCATTGGCGATCAAAGTTTCGATGTCGTCGCCATGATACGGGAACATGCTGATGCCGATACTGGTCGTGATGTACAATTCATGACCGAACACCAGGAACGGAGTCGACAATTGCTCGATGAGTCTTCCGGCTGTTTCGACAGCTTCATGTTCGTCATTCATCTCCGGAATGACGCAGATGAATTCGTCTCCCCCTACCCTTGCGACCCGGTCGCCGCGCCTTAAACAGGAGCGGATTCGTTCGGAAGCATCCTTGAGAAGCTGGTCTCCCGCGGCATGGCCGAGCGTGTCATTGATCGATTTGAACCGGTCCAGGTCCAGAAACAGAATCGCCGATTGACGTCCCGTGCCCCGCGACTTCTGCAGAATCCCGTCCATGTACTGTCGCAGGAACCGCCGATTCGGCAAGTCTGTCAACGGATCGTGGAAGGCCAAGTGCCGGATCTGCGCATCGAGTTGCCGATCGCCGCCGGCTTCCTGAACGATGAAGGCGGTATAGTTCTCCCCGCCGTCCGTACCCTGCATTTGAACCGTTCGGTGCTGTACGTCCGGCGTACATATGGAAATTCGTGCGATAATCTCCGGCAACGTCGAATTTTCAATGTCCTCCAAGCGCAATCCGGCGATGCGGCAAAATGCCGGGCCGATCGATATCGCATGCCCTTCCCGATCCGCCAGCAGTATGCCGAATCCCAGCCAATCTCCTTCCATTTCCATGACCGCAGCCGCCCTTTCTGGATGAATACCCGGGTCCCCAAGCGATTCCGGACTGCCCATTTCCCCGTTTCCATCTTAATGCCAATTACGCCGAAAGGACTTGATCCGCATCAAGCCCTTCCCTTCCTCACAGCAGCGGGTTGTCGTGTCTGGCCTTCAGCCGTTCCCACCGCCGCTCTACTTCCTGTTCGAATTGTTCCAGCAGATCGCGATTCTCTTCCTTGAGCATATGCCGGGTTTTGCCCATGCGGCGCAGCCATTCCGACAGCGGCACCCGCTTGCCCTTCGCCTCCGGATCGTAAGTGATCGTCGTTGCTCCGCGCTCTACCTCATACAGCGGGAAGAAGCAGGAATTGACCGCCGCATTCACGATGATTTCCCCGTCGCGATCTTCCGACTTCCAGTTGAGCGGGCAAGTAATGAGCAGCTTGCCGTACACCATGCCTTCATGCTGCGCGTACCACTGCGCCTTCGCCGCCTTCATGACCAGGTCCTGCGGATAAGCTTCCGTCCCGGTGAACACGTAAGGGATGTTGGTCGCCGCCATGATCTGCGCCGTATCCTTGTGATGGAACGGCTTGCCCTGCTGCTTCTTGCCAACGCCGGACGTGCTCGTCATATGCCCGATCGGGGTCGAATAGGACAATTGCGCGCCTGTATTCATATACCCTTCGTTGTCGTATTCCAGGATGATCATCTTGTGATTGCGCAGCGCGGTGCCGATCGCCGATCCCATGCCGATATCCATGCCGCCGTCGCCGGTAACCATGACGAAGGTGAAATCGTCCGGCACCTCGATCTCCCCGCGCCGCTTCCGCTCGAAGAACGCTTCAACCGTGCCGGACAGCGTAGCCGGGCCGTTCTGGAACAGATTGTGAATGAAGCTCTGCTTGTGCGAGTTATAGGGATATCCCGTTGTGGTAATATACGCGCAGCCCGTATGGAACAGCGTAACGACGTCGCCTTCGATTCCCTTGAAGAACAACTCGAGTCCCGGGAAGATGCCGCAGCCGGGGCAAGCGCCATGCCCGGACGCGATCCGCTTCGGCTTCTCCGTCAGCGCGCGCAGCGGCGGAATCCGCACCTTCAGCTTGCCCGTCTCCGGACTATCCGTCACCTGGATCAGACCGGACTTGAAGGCCGAGCCGTGCATCGGCTCGATCACCTGGGCGACCCGCTTGTCCGCTCCCCATGCGGAATGGCCGTAATAGTCGAACGGCGCCTCCGCCCGGCCGCTCTCCATCGCTTCGATGGCCATACGGAACAAATTCTCGGCATCGTCCGCATAGAAGTCTTTGCCGCCGACGCCGAAGACGCGGGACAGCACGATCGTGTGATTGCCCTTGTCGTCTTGCAGCGCCGATTTCACTTCGTGCGTCAGGCTCCCTCCCTGCGCGCCGTACGAATCCGCCCGCTCTCCCACGAGCAAGGTTTTCACTCCGCCAAGAGCGCGGCGAATGTCCGCCGCCGGGAACGGACGCAGAATGTTCGGACTGACCACGCCTGCCCTCACGCCTTGCTCCCGCAGCCGGTCCGCCACGTCCTTCGCGGATTCGGCAGCCGAATTGAGCAGGAACAGCGCCACCTCGGCGTCGTCCATTCGGTACAGGTCCAGCGTCTCGTACGAACGCCCGGACAAGTCCGCATATTCGCCTGCAACCTCACGGAACACTTCGCCCGCGCGCCGCATCGCCTCCGACTGCTGGAAGTGGTTGTTGATCAGGTCGTCGCCGTTCATGTACGCGCCGACTACGACCGGCCTCGCCGGATCCAGCACATGCGGATAGGCTGGCGGCGTCTCGCCGACGAATTGCCGAACGGTTCGGCGATCGGCGAAAACTTGCACCTTGCGCTTCTGGTGGGAAGTGTAGAAGCCGTCGTACGCCACGATGACGGGAAGCCGCACATCCTCGTGCTCCGCGATGCGCAGCGCCATGATGTTCATGTCGTACACGGCCTGCGGGGTTCGCGCCGTCAGAATGACCCAGCCCGTATTCAGGCCGTAATACAAGTCGGAATGATCGCCGCGAATGTCTAGCGGACCGCTGACCGCGCGCGTCACCAGGTTCATCACCATCGGGAACCGCGTGCCTGCCTGCACCGGCAATTGCTCGATCATGTACAGGAACCCGTTGGCGCTCGTCGCATTGAACACCCGCGCTCCCGCTGCGGCAGCGCCGTAGCAGATGCCTGCAGATCCATGCTCCCCGTCCGCCGGAATCAGCTTGATATCGTGTTCGCCGCGCGAGCGCATCATGTCCAGGTACTGGGCAACCTCGGTCGACGGCGTAATCGGAAAATAACCCATGATATGATAATTGATCTGGGCCGCTGCCATCGCAGCCATCTCGTTGCCGGATTCGAATACGGTCTTCTGTTCGGCGGGGGTGCGCGATTCGAACTGTGCATGAAGCTTCTCGATTTCGACCGCCATCAGACGCTCTCTCCCCTCGCATAGGGGAAGCGCTGCGCCTTGCGATGCAGCAGCGCGTACCCTTCTTCTTCTCTGTGATCGCCCAGCGCGTCCGTCGGGCATGCCTCTACGCATTTCAGACAGCCTTTGCAATATTGATAATCGATGCCGGTCAGGAACATCTGCATGTTGCCCCGCTTGTCGGGCCGCTTCTCCCAGACGAAGCAGAGATCCGGACAGACCGTGTCGCATGCCGCGCAATGGATGCAAGTTTCCTCGTTGAATGACGGCAGATAGCCTTGCCGCGAGCCGCTCAGGTCTTTGCCGATGCTGCTCGCCATGACCGACAGCAGCCCGCCCGGCTCCTGCGTCAGGTAACCCAGCATCGGCTCCGCCCGGCGGAACGGCACGACTCCCGCTTCTGCCGCATCCGTCAACCGCTCAAAGCGGACTTCCGCATAGCCCCGGTCGAACGTCCGCAAGTTCGGCTCCACCAATTGCGGCGCCTTCTTCTCGAACGTTCGGCGAATGACGCTGCGCATCGCCTGCGGATCGAGAAAATCGCAAATCCGAAACAGCGCTCCGAGCATAGCCGTGTTGACCCTCGTCTTCTCCTCCACCGCAATGCCCAGCGCATCGACGATCGCCAGCACGCCCGACCGCATCCCCAGATCGCCGGCGACCGCCTCGCGATCGCGCGCGGAGTTGACGAGCACCGTACCGCCGGGACGAAGCCCGCTGATGACGTTGACCGTCTTGTACAACGTTTCGTGAAATACGCCGATAACGTGCGGCTGCTCGATCGGGCTGTGATCGCGAATTTCAACGTCCGGATCGCAATAACGCACGAAGCTTTTCACCGGCGAGCCTTTCTTCTCGGAGCCGTATGACGAGAAATTGGAACCGTTCAAGCCGTGTCCGATGACGCCCGCTTCCGCCAGCATTTTGCCGGCCAGATTCGCGCCCAGACCGCCAATCGACTCCAATCGGATTTCGTAGAAGCCGAGCTCGTTCTTCACTGGAAGTATCGACATGCTGCAATCCTCATTTCGTCTGATCTTGCTTCGGAACGGACACATACCGGATCAGGAATACGGCCGTCGCGGCCACAATGAACAGCGAGAAGACGGCTCCAACCACATCGTACGGCACCCATTCCGGCATATGCTCGGCCCAGCGGCGCGGGGAACTCGACGCTCCCGAGAACAGGAAGGAACCGGACATGCCGAAAAAGAACAATCCGTACACCCAGAACGACAGGCGGTCTATCCTTCGTTCCTTGAATCCGCCATGCTTCTCGATCGCGAAGTACATGAAGCCGAATATCATCGAGATGGCGCCGAGTCCCATGTACATATGGAAGTGCCCCGGCACCCACTTGGTATTATGCATGATATAGTTGACGCGAATGGTCGCGTCGACTATGGCGGGAATGACGCCGACCACCCAGCCGAACATGGCCATCGTCATGAACCCGGCCGCCAGGTTCCAGCGGATGCCGGACCGATAGACGATCATCAATGCGCCGTATGCCGTGACCACAAGCACCGGGATTCCGTTCATGTAGGATAAAGCTTGTCCAAGGATAAGCGCCCATCTCGGCATCACGGTGTCCATGAGCAAGTGGTGCGGGTAAATAATAATAGTAAACAGCGTCGAACAGTTCCAGGCCACCAGAAACACTTTATTGGATTTCCATGGACGATTCGTCGCCAGCGGCAATATTTCATACACCGCGATAACCGCCATATAAATGATCGAATTGGCGAAAATGTGTCCGAAGGCGTACGTCAAATTTTTGGCGAGCAGCGGATCGACGGTGAACGACGGAACGAACAGGTTGATCAGGCTCATGACCAGCACGACCGCGCCGGCGGCGATTGCCGTAATATTCACGATCGACACCATCGTTCCGGCCACAACGGCTGCAGGCGGGCCGTAGCCCTTGTCCTTGCCGAACAGCTGCCGCCATCCGAGACCGTTGCCCAGACCGCCATAAGCTTTGCTGATGGCCCTCGCAGCGTCCAGATAGAAGAGCAGAAAGCCTGTCCCGATCAGCAGCATCCCCAGCAGGTACAAGGCTGCGCCGGTTACGCCCCATGCGCCCCCGGAAATCGCCGGAAGCGGATAGAGGAACGTCCATGCCCCGGCAAAATCGAAGCCGAAAATGCCGATCACCACAAGCACGGCGCCAAGCAGCACCATCACCAGATTAACGTACAAAATCCCTTTGCTAAGCTCGACGTACTGCTTTAGAAAATACCACATGACTGCAGCAGCTCCGAGTGCGGCGAATCCGATCATCCCTGTGCCGTGCAGCGTCATAATTTCGTAAAATTTGCCCATTTCCAGATGAATGATCTCGCCTTGCGAGAGCAGCATAAGCGTGCCGAACAACATCATAAGCAGCACAAAAGAGCCGGATAGGACAAGGTAAACGCTGACTCCGCGATTCATGTTACGCCCCCTCACCGTCGCCGGCTACGACTTCGAACTCCCCGATCATGTAGTGATGGGCGAGTCCGCAATATTCCATGCACAGAATCTGATATTCGCCAGGCTCCGTAAACGTATAGTAGAGCTTGTTCGTATAGTCGGGCATAGCCTGGGTTTGCGCGATCAGCTTCATATCCTTGTTGTAGATGCCGAACCCGTGATTGACGTCCGCGCTCGTTACCTGGAATTCCACGAGCTGATTGACCTTGACTTGATTAGAACTCATTTCCCATACGAATTGGGAGCCTTCCGCCTTGATGACGTACGTCTCTGCCGCGGCATGCGCCGGCTTGTCGTACGGCAGTCGCTGTATGGTGACCACCAATGCTCCGGTCAGAAACAGAAACAACACGATGAAATAAATATTGCGAATTCTGTAAGCCTTCTTCTGGATCGGTTCATATTCCTCTCGCTTGCCGGATCGCGAAATCACAAAGGCAAATACGAGTGCGATAACGGCAATGAGGATAAAGGTAACCGCCAGCACGATTTGATGCGCCATCCACCAACCTCCTCCACCTTGAATTGCCCAAAATATAGCACATTCTAAAAACAACCCCTTATGAGAATTGTCACAATGCCCGATGTGACTCAGATCACTCGGATTTAGCTGCAAATTTGATAGGATAAATTACAGCGAATCGGTAAGTTCGGGGGGAGCGGGATAATGATGACGGGTGCGGAGCAGTTGATTCAGTTGCTGAGGGAACAAGCGGTAAATACGATCTTCGGGTACCCGGGAGGAGCGGTGCTGCCGGTGTACGACGCATTGTTCGATTGTCCGGAGCTTTGCCATGTGCTGGTGCGCCATGAACAGGCGGCCGTCCATGCCGCCGACGGCTATGCCCGGGCGACAGGGCGTACCGGCGTAGCCCTCGTCACGAGCGGGCCCGGCGCGACGAATGCGGTGACCGGCATCGCGACGGCCTATATGGATTCGGTGCCGCTCATCGTGCTGACTGGCCAGGTGTCGACGGACATGATCGGGCTCGACAGCTTCCAGGAAGTCGATATTTACGGCATGACGATGCCCGTTACCAAGCATAATTATATTGTAAGAGACGTACGGGACCTGCCGCGGATCGTCCGGGAAGCGTTCCACTTGGCCGTAACGGGGCGTCCCGGGCCGGTGTTGATCGATTTGCCGAAAAATGTGATGATGGCGGCTTGTCCCGATGCCGCCTGCGGAAAGAGCGGCTTGGAGCCTGTGCGCATTCGCGGGTACGAGCCTTACCCGCGAATCGACGAAGAAGGGCTGTGCCAAGTGGCAGAGCGGCTGAACCGCGCGGAACGTCCCCTGCTGCTTGTAGGCGGCGGATGCCTCGCCGGCCTGGCCCCGCAGTTCTTGCGAAAACTGGCGGAGAGCGGCAGCCTGCCTGTCGCGTCCACGCTGATGGGCATCGGCGTCTTCCCCTCACGCCATCCGCTGCACCTGGGCATGATCGGCATGCACGGCACCGTCGCGGCCAACCGGGCGATTCAGGCCGCCGATGTGCTCATCTGTCTGGGCATGCGCTTCAGCGATCGAGTGACCGGCAACCGCCGCTCGTTCTCGCCGGATTCATTCAAAATCCAGGTGGACATCGATGAAGCCGAACTGAACAAGAACATTGGCGTGGATCTGGCGATCTGCAGCACGATGGAAGAAGCGCTGCTGGGCTTGCTCGCGCGATTGCCGCCCGACAGCTGCGACAGATCAGCCTGGCATTCGCAATTGGCAGCCTGGGGCGTGAAGCGGAAGACTCGCAAGGAGAAGGAGAATGAAGGTCAACTGACGCCGCAGGAAGTAATCCACTGTCTCGACGAAGCGACAAGCGGCGATGCCATCGTCGCGACGGATGTCGGACAGCACCAAATCTGGACCGCGCACCATTACAGCTTCTCGCAGCCCCGCTCGTTATTGACTTCCGGCGGACTCGGCACGATGGGCTACGGCTTCCCGGCCGCGATCGGCGCGGCGATGGCTTATCCGGATCGGCAGGTCATCTGCGTCAGCGGGGACGGCAGCTTCCAGATGAATCTGCAAGAGATCATGACCGCCGTCGATATCGGCGCCAACGTGAAGGTGGCTATCCTGAAGAACGGCTATCTCGGCATGGTGCGGCAATGGCAGCAGTTGTTCCTGGGACGCCGCTATTCCGCCGTGCAGATCAGTTCGCCCGACTTCGCCGCCATGGCCGGCACGTTCGGCGCGCGCGGATACGCGGCAAGCACGCTGGAGGAAGCGCGGACCATCATCGCGGAGGCGATGCGAACGGACGGGCCGGCGATTATGGTATTCGACGTGGTCGAAGAAGCGAACGTCTATCCGATCGTGCCGCCCGGCGCCAGCAACCAGGATATGATCGTGGATCAGGATATCCAAGTGCCGGAAAGTTCCTCGGGCAATTCGCGATAGCTGTTGTTCCTGTATCTGCCGCTATAACAGCAACCCCGCTGCATCCCAGCGGGGTTGCGAATGTTCTAACTCATTTCATGAATACGTTGGGTGTACTCCTTGTACCACTTTTCCCATTCGCTTTTGCGTGAGTCAAGTGTCTGTTCGTCCAACAGAGCTTTGATTACGTCCAGACATACATGCCAGCCTGCGAGATCCTTCGGTGTGTGATCGGTAATCTTATTCAGCGTTTCAATCAGAACCAGCCGGCACCCGTCGGCTTCAGGATACAGTTCAAACCGAACCCGGTCTTCCGCCCAAGTATATTCCAACACGGAATACAATTGGAGTTCGATAATTTTCATTTCCTTGAAAGTGCCATCGTGCATGTCAAACTTGATTACCCCGCCTTCGCGAAGGTCCTCTACTTGCAGCTCGGAAAACCACTTCTTCAACTTGTCATTTTCCGTAAGGTAAGACCACACTTTCTCGACAGAATGCTTCAGATGACGCTCAAAACGAGCAACATATCCTTCCTTGGTTTGCTGCAGAACGGCTAACATGCTCTTCCTCCTCTGCGTGCTTCTTCGGCATTAATCCTCTTGGTCAAGTTGTCTCTCCAAATCATCCAGCTTATTCGACCAAAATTGTCGATATGGCTCAAACCAGTGGTCAACCTCCTGCAACGGCGCCGGATTCAAACGATACAAATGCTGCTTGGCTTCCTTGCGCAGCAGAACTAAACCCGCTTCACGCAAAATCCGCAGATGCTTGGATATTCCAGGTTGACTTAAGGGCAATAAATGGACCAATTCCCCGACAGATCGTTCGCGGACAAGAATAAGGTCCAGTATTTCCCGCCGATTTGGTTCAGCCAAGACTTCAAATAATTTATTTGTATCCATATCATCATATTACCTTTCGGTTATATTTCCATCAAGTAATATTACGAGTGACAAATTGGCTTGATTGGTATTACAGATCGGCGTAAATTAAATAAGTTAGGGTTCAAGAGAAAACGGAACATTTTCGGAAAAGACACAAGGGGGAGTCGCGGGAATGGGATGGCTGATGGGAAACGGCAGGGTCATGGGGTTCATCCGACTAAAGGCGGAGCATCTGTTCACCGGATACTTCTCCCTCGTGATGGCCACGGGCGCGCTGTCGATCGCCACACATCTGCTCGGATTCCCGATTCTCTCGCGGGGGCTGCTGTACGTCAACATGGCCGCTTACACCGTACTCTGGTTTTTTACGCTGTTCCGCCTGTTCCGATATTTCCCGCTCCTGAAGGCTGATTTGACCAGCCATACCAAGGGGCCCGGCTTCTTCACGCTGATCGCCGGCACCTGCGTATTCGGAAGCCAGCTCATCATCGTCGATGAGCGATATTCGATTGCGCTCGTGTTATGGCCGCTCGGCATTGCACTATGGCTCGTCATCATGTACACGTTCTTCACGGCGGTAACCGTACGGCGGGATAAGCCGTCTCTGGCCGAAGGCATCAACGGCGCCTGGCTTATCGCGGCCGTCTCCACCCAATCGATCTCCATCCTCGGCACCCTGCTCTCCTCCCAAGTGACGCAAGGCAGGGAAATCATTTTGTTCTTCACCCTTTGCATGTACTTCCTCGGCTGCATGCTGTACCTCAACATTATCGCGCTGATCTTCTACCGATTCACGTTCCTGAAGCTGCCTTACGACGCCTTGACGCCGCCATACTGGATCAACATGGGAGCGGTGGCGATCACAACGCTGGCCGGATCTACGTTGATCTTGAACACGCAGCATTTTGCGTTGTTGATGGAGATCACGCCGTTCCTGAAAGGGTTCACTCTGTTCTTCTGGATTACGGGAACCTGGTGGATTCCGCTGCTGTTCATCCTGATGATCTGGCGCCACCTGCGCAACCGTTACCCGATCCGCTATGACCCCCAATATTGGGGGATGGCGTTCCCGCTCGCGATGTACACGACCAGTACGTACCAGCTGAGCAAAGCGCTTGAGCTGTCGTTTCTGACCGCGATTCCACGCTTCATGGTATGGGTAGCGCTGGCGGCATGGGCGATCGGCTTCGTGCTGCTGCTGCACCATGTGGCGGTGGGCTGGCGGGAACGCAGGCCCTAATTAGTCGGTGAAGGCATCTCCATGATCATCTTCGACCCTTGCTCCCACACGCTCTCAAGGCGCAATCCATATTGATCGCCGAACACCGCTGCAAAAATGACGCACAGTATGTCCAGAGTAGGCAAATGTATTGACAATGGCCCCATGGAATCGTTCTGGGGGACGTTTAAGTGTGAGCGCTACTACCCGCACACCTACTGTACATTTGAGGAATTGAAACATGCCATTGAAGAGTACATTGCCTTCTACAACTCCGAGCGATTACAAGCGAAATTAAACGGCCTTAGCCCCATGGAATTCAGGGCAAAGGCCGCATAACCATCTTTTATTTATTGTTCTGTCTACTTGACGGGGTGCACTTCAGCATTCATTGCCTTAACGGTCTTGCTTGTTGTCCGAGGAAGCTTATAGAGAACGATTGCTCAACCTTTTACCAACCCGTGCGGGTCGATCACGAATTTCTTGGAAGCCCCTTTGTCGAATTCCATATATCCCGCCGGCGCCTCGTTCAAAGAAATTTTCGTCGCATTAACGGCTTTGGCGATTTGCGCTTTACCGTTCAGAATCGCCATCATCAGACTCCGATGATATTGCATGACGGGCGTTTGCCCTGTCGCAAACGTATGGGACTTGGCCCATCCCAGGCCGAACCGTATTTTGAGCGTGCCGATTTTGGCGTCTTCATCCACCGCGCCCGGATCGCCTGTCACGTATAGTCCCGGAATGCCCAATCGACCGCCTGCCCGAGTGACCTGCATGATCGAATTCAGCACGGTCGCCGGGGCTTCGCCGTGTGCGTGGCCGTGACCGTGCGCTTCGAATCCGACGCAATCGACCGCACAGTCGACCTCCGGCACGCCGAGAATTTGCTCGATCTGTTCCTCCAGATTCGGGTGCTCACGCAAATTGACGGTCTCGCAGCCGAAGCTGCGGGCCTGCATCAGCCTTTCCGCATTGAGATCGCCGACGATCACGACGGCGGCGCCCAGCAGCTGTGCGGAATGAGCGGCTGCCAAGCCCACGGGGCCTGCGCCAGCCACATAGACGGTGGAGCCCGGCTTGACTCCGGCGCTGACGGCGCCGTGAAATCCGGTTGGGAAAATATCGGAAAGCATCGTCAGGTCCAATATTTTTTCCATGGCTTGATCTTTATCCGGGAACTTCAGCAATTGGAAATCCGCATAGGGCACCATGACATATTCCGATTGTCCGCCGACCCATCCGCCCATGTCGACATATCCGTAAGCCGAACCCGGCCGGTCCGGATTGACGTTCTCGCACACATGGGTATTGCGTTCCTTGCAGCTCCGGCAGCGTCCGCATGCGATGTTGAACGGTACGGAAACCAGATCGCCTTTCTTAATAAACTCGACGTCCCGGCCTGTTTCGATCACTTCCCCGGTTATTTCGTGGCCCAGCACCAGCCCGCTGGGCGCTGTTGTGCGACCCCTGACCATGTGCTGGTCGCTGCCGCAAATGTTCGTGGTGACGACCTTCAGAATAACGCCATGGTCGCATTTGCGTCCAACGTTCAAGGGGTTGACGCCTGGGCCGTCACGGAGCACCAGATCGGGATAAGCAATATCCCTAATCTCCACTTTTCCCGGCTCGACATACACGACTGCACGATTGCCCGCCATTCGATCATCTCCTCATTTATCTTATCGTATAACGATGTTGCTACCTCCTTCGAACCAGCTTCGTTACCCGGCCGTTCTCCGTCCATTCCGCCACATACACATCGCCGCGGGAATCCACACACACTCCGTGAGGAGAGCTGAACTTGTTCGGGCGGAAATAATGTTCCGGCACGTTGGGCCAGCCTTGCTGCTTGTAAGCCTGCTGATCTTCGCCAAGATGGGTGATCAGCCTGTCGTTGCCGTCGAACACCGTCACCCGACTGTGCAAGTCCGGAAAGTAAACTTCATCTCCGTAGTAATAGAAGCTGCACGGCATATCCATGTCGTCCACGATAAAACGCTTATGCTGTCCGTCCATGGTAAACACCTGAATCCGGTTGTTGCCGCGGTCCGCCACATAAAGCTCCGGCTCTCCGCCGCGCAGGTCGACGGAAATGCCGTGCGGGCAGGTAAGTTGTCCTTCCCCCGACCCGGAGCCTCCCCAGGACCGGATATATCGTCCATCGGCAGCGTATTGATGAATGTAGCTCTGACCGTATCCGTCCGCTACGTAGATGTCACCGTTCGGCGCCACTGCAACATCGGTCGGCTTGTATGGCCGTTCATCACTGTAGATGTCCGGCAGATCGGGCTTTTCCAGTCGCAGCACCGTCTCGCCGTCCAGAGTTGTTTTCACGACCAATCCCGTATCCGGATTCGTCAAATACAAATATTCCGCATCTTGCTCGAGATGAAGATAGCAGCCGTGGGCTCCTCCTTCGAATTCATCCCCCCAAGACGACAAGTAATTGCCGTTCCGGTCAAATTTTACAACGCACGGCTTGCGAGTGTGGAAGACGTAAACGTTATCACTTGAATCGACCACGATTCCGTGGGTATAGCCGAGGGCGATTCCGTTCGGTAATTTGGCCCAACCTTCCGCAATGTCGTACACATGTGTTCCGCTTCCCGTTATCATCTTCAAATATTCCTCCTATTCTAAAAAGCGCGCTAATTCCATTCTCCACCATTGTACCGATTAAAGCTAGATTGAATTTAGACGATTTGCACGGCAAAGGTCAAGACGATCGTTTCGGCCACGTGATGTCAATCGCCTTTTATTAGCTGCACCGAATTTCGCTGCGAACTGCATGCATCCCCGACTCGCCGGCAGCGGCATCTCATGACA
Source organism: Bacillota bacterium (assembly GCA_023391635.1). GTDB lineage: Bacteria > Bacillota > Bacilli > Paenibacillales > Paenibacillaceae > Cohnella. Next base: position 25,395 of record JAEWAQ010000002.1, read on the forward strand.
TCTACCGCCGCCGACTCAGTTCCTCCAGCGCTTGGGCGAAATCGTCCGGCAGCGGGGCGCGGACTTGCTGCTTCTCGCCGCTCCATGGATGCGGCCAGATCAGCTTCTCGCCGTGCAGCGCCTGGCGGGCCATCAGCTTGCGCGTGCCGCCGTACATGCCGTCGCCGGCGAGCGGGTGGCCGATCGCGGCCATGTGCACGCGAATCTGGTGTGTGCGCCCGGTCTCCAGCCGCAACCGGACCAGCGTATGATCGGCAAATCGCTCAACCACCTCGTAATGCGTAACGGCGGCATCACCGGTCTCGCTCACACGGCGGCGGGTGGAATGGTGGCGGTCTTGTCCGATCGGCTTGTCGATCGTTCCCTTATCCTGCGTCAATACACCTTCCACCAAGGCCAAGTAGATACGCTCGATTCGCTTCTCGCGCATGGCGCTGTCATATTGGTAATGGGCAAATTCGTTCTTCGCGTACAGGACCGGGCCTGTCGTGTCCTTATCAATTCGGTGAATGTGACGAACCCGCAGCTCTTGTCCGCTCATCTCGTAATAAGCCGCCACGCCATGGGCCAATGTGCGGCGCTGACCGTGCTCGCTCGGATGCACCTCGATCCCGGCGGGCTTGCCCACGACAAGCGTGAATTCATCCTCGTACAGGATGTTAAGCTCCATCCAGTCCGGCGGGAAATCGAGACGATCCTTAGGGAACAGATGCAGTCTAAGCGTCGAGCCTTGCAGCAACAACCCTTTGCCGCGCTGCATTCGGGACGCCAGCTTGATCGGCAAAGGCGTGTGCTGCAAGATGACCTGCAGAGGCGCATGCATAAGCTTATCCGGCAGCCGGACGTCCATCCACTCGCCTTTGATTCGGCCCATCTTGAGCAATGCCGCCGACTTGCCTGGCCCGACGCCTGCCTGGATTCGTCCGCTTGAAGACTTCCCGGATGGCGTCCCTGTTCGGACGTTCGCACCGCTTGATTTCTTCGACAACTCATCTTCCCTGCTCTTCGAACGGCTCGGCTTTCCATAGGATAGATTTGTCCCTGCTGCCGGCTTGGATGTGCGGCGATCAGAGTGAAACGCGTTGCGCTCTCCCTGATTGCCAGTCGCATGACGGTCGCGGCTCCGACCGGTCTGACTCTGCCCGCCAGGATGCCCGGGCTTGTGCGCACCGCCGCGGCGGCTTGAATTTCTCATCGAGCTAGCCCCTCACTATATGCTTATGTGCTTATGTACACGTGAAGATCCGCTGAATCCGGCTTTGTAAATTTTACCCCCTGTTGGGCATACTGCAAGCAATGTCTTCACCCGTCTATGCCCATTATACACCGGGAAGGGGATCCTCCGAAATGCCTGCTGCCGCACCAACGATTGTAAAGCTTGGCGAATACGAACTCGCCGTCACGCACCCGGACAAGCTGCTGTGGCCCGACTTGGGCATTACGAAGCTGGATTTTATCGAACGGCTCGCGGGGATCGGTCCCTATATGCTGCCTCACACGAAGGACCGATACCTGACGACGATCCGCTATCCGGAAGGCGCCGAAGGCAAGTCGTTTTATCAGAAGAACGCTCCGCAGCCGACACCGGATTTCGTCCGCACGGAGATGGAACGGGACACGCGCTATGTGGTCCTGGACAATATGGAAACGTTGCTGTGGCTAGGGAGTCTGTATTGCCTGGAACTGCATGCATCGTGCGAGCAGATTGGTGAGAGCTTGCCGGATCGGTGGATTCTCGATATCGATCCCTCGTTGGAAGTCGAACCGCGCATTATGGAAGCGGTCGGCTACGTGGGAGATTTACTGCACTCGCTTGGTCTGGACGCAGTGCCGAAAACGTCAGGCGCCACCGGCGTCCAAGTCGTGATGCCGATCGAGCGCGGTCCGACATTCGAGGAGCTGCGGACATTCGGCAAATTCGTGTCGGAATATCTCGCGGCGCGCCATCCCCAATTGTTCACGGTGGAAAGGTTTAAGAAAGACCGGGGCACGCTCATTTACCTTGACTACTTGCAGTTCTTCCCCGGGCGGACGCTGGCCGCGCCTTATACGACGCGCGCGCGCCCCGGTGCGCCCGTATCGACTCCGCTCACATGGGAGGAAGTCGGCCGCAACCCCGTTGCAGCGGATTTCAACCTGCTCAACATCGAGCAAAGGCTGCATGAACGCGGCGATCTGATTGCGCTGATGAATCCACAACCCATCGGACATATTCTTGCGAGCCTAGGGAAAAACCGCCAAGAGACACGTTGACGAGCTAGCCATAACCGTCACCTTCTGCAAACAAATAGGTCGGCTATATGTTTTCGCAGCATGCAGCGGAAATCTATCGCCGCAGAAGCTCTTTCAGCCTGATACCGGGATCAGCGAGTACCGCAGGTTCGAACCGGACCTGCTTCTCGATCAGCATTTCCGCCAGGCGAAAGTCCTTTGCGATGCTGCTGTCGCTCGGCCCCATGCCGCTGACGGCAAGCAATCGACCATCCTCGGCGATGTGGAAGAAGAGCTTGCCGGATTCGCCCAGATCGCGGAGCACGGTAGCGTTAGCGCCATCGGACAGTCCAGCCACTTGCAGCGTCTGGTCGTATTGATCGGACCAGAACCACGGTATGGCCGCATAAGGAACCGAAGCGCCCAGCAGGTTGCCCGCAACGTGCGATCCCTGATCCTGTGCGTTGCGCCAAGCCTCGAGGCGGATGCGCCTGCCGCCGTAAAGGGGATGCGGAAATGAGCAGCAGTCGCCTGCGGCATAGATATCCGGATCACTCGTAGCCAGGTACTCATTTACCTTGATGCCGTTCTCGATTTCCAAGCCACTGTTCGCCGCAAGAGTCGTTTCCGGAACCGCGCCGATCCCGGCAACGACGACATCGCACCGTACTACGGTACCATCGGCGAGATAAATCGCAAGCGCTTCGTCCTCGCGTTCGATTCTGTCCAACATAACCCCGATCTTGAAACGAACGCCCGCGGCGCGATGGCGCTCCTCCACCATGAGGGCGATGGGTTCGGGAACGCCGCGCATCAGGATCCGCGGCGCAACCTCGACCAACGTAACCTGGCATTGTTTCGCCATCGCACTGGCTGCCACTTCAAGCCCGATGAATCCGCCTCCGATGATCGCCGCACGCTTGCCCGGCTGCAGCAGCGCACGAATTTGCAGGGCATCTTCCATTCGGCGGAGATAGCGGATCTCCCACGCTCCGGTGCCTTGGACATTCAGTCGCCGGGGATTCGCCCCGGTGGCGAGCAGCAGGCGCTCATAAGCAACCTGCCTTCCGCTTGCCAGCGCGACCGAATGCTCCGCACGGTCGATTCGAACGGCCGCGTCTCCCGACAACAATCGGATATCATATTCGTCCAGCTTCGCTTGATTCAGAATCGTAACCGGCGCAAGCTCCTCTTCGGCATACAACTGTTGCTTGGAAAGAGGCGGGCGCTCGTATGGATACCCTCTCTCGTCCCCGATCATCGTAATTTGCCCTGTCCATCCTTGCGTCCGTAATTCAACCGCCGCCCGGGCGCCGGCTTCTCCCGCTCCGACGATAACCATGCCATTATTGTTCATCACTCTGACTCCCATCGCCAATGCCTAGATCTGAATCCACACTTTGTCGGCTTCGATTTTAACCGGATACGTTTGCAAATCGACACATACCGGGGCGCGTTTGGCGGCGCCGGTCGGAATATCGAACCTGCCGTTATGCTTGGGGCATTCGATAACGCATCCCATCACCAGTCCGTTCGACAGATGGAAGTTCTCATGGGTGCAAAAGCCGTCAGATGCGTAGAAATCTCCCTTGTCCGTACGATAGATGGCGAATGTCCGGTCGCCATGATCGAATCGGATGACGTCTTCCTCCTCAATGTCGTTCACTCTGCATGCTTCAACCCATTTTCCTGTACTCATGAAATATCGCTCCTGATCGTCAAATTGTGTTCAATTCCGTGCATATAGGGACGGGCTGTGCCGGGCAACGGTTTCACCACGACATAAGCAGGGTCGTCCTTCTGCTTCCGAAGCGCGACGACGACTTCTTTCAATGCCGCCCCTAAACTGGGCCGCGCGGCAGGACAATCCGTTTTCATCTCCTCATGCAGCTTGGGCAGGGCATGGTAGGGAACCATCGGAAACATATGATGTTCGCAATGATAGTTCATGTTCCAATACAGGAACCGAAAAACCGGATTCAAATACATCGTTCGGGAATTCAGCCGGTGATCCAGCACATCTTCGTACAGTCCCAGGTGCTGCGATACGCCGAACAGAAACACCAGCAAGTTGCCGTAGAAAGAAGGGAGGATGACAAACATCGCAGGCAGAATACTGCCGGTGTAGATGCATGCCGAGATAACCGCGAGGAAGATCAGCATGTAAACGCGTGCTTCGCGGAATACTTTCCGATGCTCGGATGCTGGGATGTACTCCTTCTCCGCCTGATCCAGCTTGCCGAAAGTATGAAGAACAAATCGTTTGATCTCGATTGGTCCGCCGTACAAGGCGGCCATTTGGGCAATCAGGATTTTCCAAACCGGCGGTCTTTCCGCAGCAATCTCCGGATCGCGGCCGACAATGTACGTATCCGAATGATGACGCGCATGACTCCATCTCCACGGCGTTGCCGAGCGGAGCACCAGGAAAGAGGCGATGTGGTAAATCACATTGTTCATCCACGGCGTCTTGAACGCAGTTCCATGTCCGCATTCGTGCCACCTTGAATCTCCGGGAGTCGCATAGAGAAGGCCGTAGACGAAAAAGGCAGGAACCGCCCACCACGTCCCCCAAGCACGGAACGCCAGGTAGCCGACAATGGCAATCGCAGCGAACCAGATCAGCGTGTCGCGGATCGCCGGACCGTTCCTTCGCTTCATCAGCTCCTTCATCTTCTGGCGGGGAATCGGGCTCATGTACCATTCCGCCCCGGCAAGCCCCTTTTCTTGCGCGCGTTTGTTCTCCGGACCAGTAATGCTGTAATTCCGTTTTTGAACGCTACCAGCCATGTCAGTTCCTCCTTGTTCAATTTGCGTGCGCGGGCACACTTTAGGGCAAAAAAAAGCCGTTTACAGGCTTTCCGCGATATAAATCTGCGTTTCCGTGTAATCATGCTCCATCTCCGGCTGTTTTCCCGTAAAAATGAGATCGTACAAAATGCGTAAAGATCGATATCCTTGCTGCTGCGGGTTTTGGACGATCGTGAAATCGATGACGCCGTCCCGCAAGCCTTGTTTGACCTCTGGCAGCAAATCGTTGCAGATAAAGCGAATTCGCCCCTCCTTCCTATGGAATTTGACCGCATCGAGGCAAGCGTCAATCGAACCGGTTGATAAGTATATGCCTACAACATCCGGATAATCTCTTAGCGCCTGGTCAAGCTGCGTATACGTATCCGAATATCGGTCGTATCCTTCGATGATCCGTGCCACCTGCAAACCGCTGTTGCTCTCGACCAAGATGCGCTTGAATCCTTCGACCCTGGAGCGATGGGCATGGAACTTCAGACTGCCAGTCACGATCAGCACCTTCGCTTCGGCGGGCACGACTTTGCGCATAAGACCTGCGGCGACTTGGCCGCTCTTGTACAGGTCTTGACCGACAAAACAGAGACGCTTGCAGTTCTCCACATCCGAATTGAATGTGACGACCGGTATGCCCTGATTGACGGCGTTGTCTATGCTGTCGCGAATCAGATCTCCGTCCATCGCCGAGTACATAATGGCGCTTGCTCCTGCAGCGAGCAGCTCCCGGATGGCAGCCGCGCCTTCCTCCGGATTTTTGTTGTCTACATATTTGTATGCAAGCCTAAATCCCAAATTGTTAAGTTCTTCCGCCGCCAGTTGAATACCGCTGCGGACATCGTCGAAAAACCGGATGTCCTCGGGCGGCATGACAATGCCGAACAGCACGGGCTTCTTACTATAAGCGAGCGCCTTCCCGGCAGCGTTGGGAACATAATTCAATTGTTTCGCAATGGCGATCACCTTGTCGCGAACTTCCGGTTTCACGCGCTGTCTGCCGTTGAGGACGCGGTCGACGGTCCCTCTGGATACTCCAGCCTTTTCGGCAATTTGTCGAATGGTCACTGTCATGAATCTGATAAACTCCTTAAATTGTGTGCCCGGGCACAATTGTATCAATATTTCATTTAAATTTCAATAACTAAAGCAGCGGAGACAGCATCCGCGCCAGCGCCTGCTTCGCCTTCACGCGGCGGGGCCGCTTGCGGAATGCCGACAACTCCACCTCCACGCTGTCCTCCAAGTCCTGCAGAAAGTCCCGTTCGAGCTCCGCGATCCTCTCTTCATTGAATAACAGCGCGTTCACCTCGAAGTTAAAGAAGAAACTGCGCAAGTCCATGTTGGCGGTGCCGACCGATGCCATCAATCGATCGACGATGACGACCTTCGCATGAATGAACCCGCGCTTATACTGCCAGAACCGCACGCCGTAGCTCATCAGTTCGTCCACGTAGGACATCGTCGCCGCATGCACCAGATACGTGTCCGGCACGAGAGGCACAATGAGCCGGACGTCGACTCCGCTCATCGCAGCGATTTTGAGCGACATGGCGAGACTGGCATCGGGAATGAAATATGGAGTCGTGATCCAGATCCGCTCCTTCGCCGCGGACAGCGCGGCGAACGTCGTCTCGTGGATCGCGTCGTCCCGCCGGTTCGGTCCGCCGGCCACGATCTGGACGACTTCGCTGCCGGTGCAGGCATGCGCAGGGAAGAACGCCGGATCGTGCGGATGGCGGCGGGTCGCCATCTCCCAATCGCGGAGGAACACCTCCTGCAGGCCGAATACCGCGTCGCCTTCCAGCGCGAGGTGCGTGTCCCGCCAGAAGCCGAGCCGCTTATGCTTGCCGAGGTACTCGTCGCCGATATTGATGCCGCCCACGAATCCCCGCGTACCGTCCGTCACGAGAATTTTGCGATGATTGCGGTAGTTCATTCTTTTCTTCAAGAAGGAAGGCCGAAAGGGAAAGAAGCTGGCGCATTCCGCCCCGGCTTCCGTCAGCGGCGTGAAAAACCCGGCGCTCAGCTTGATGCTGCCGATGCCGTCATACAGCACCCGCACCTGGACGCCTTTCCGCGCCTTGCGAATCAGCTCCTCGCGGAACTTGCGCCCCGTCTCGTCATCGCGAATGATGTAGGAGGAGAAGTGAATATGATGCTTGGCGCCGCGGATCGCCGCCAGCATCGCTTCATAAGCGGATTCGGCGTTCGTCAGCACCCGCGTCTGGTTGCAGCCCGTAATCGGCGCAGCCCCGGCTTTGCGCAGCAGCTTGAACAGCCGCTCCTGATGCGCGAACTCAGGAGCGGGCATCTCCTCCGGCCGGACGATCATGCGGCTCTTGCCGATGATCTCGGCGCGCCGCTGCGCATCGACCGCGCTGCGCTTGCGGACGCGTCTGCGCCGCTGATACTCGCGGGCCAAGAAGTAATAAAGCACGAACCCGACCATCGGGAAGAGGAACAGAATGAACAGCCATGCCATCGCATTGGAGGGCCTTCGATATTCCAGCACCAATATGGTCGCCGCCTGGAAGATGAATACGAGAAGCGCCGCGATCAGCCAATGCATGCCTTAACCTCATTTCGCCCGTTATGCTTGTTCGGAGTCATTATATCATCTTTTCCCGAAGGGCAAGAAGCTAAGCTGTTCATCCTTCCCCCAGCAGTTCTGCTTTGATCGCCTCGTGCAGCCGCGCGCGCTCGGCATCGTCCACCAGATAATAATAGATGCCGCCGATCCGGGTTCCTTGTCCCTTGACCTCCGTGCTGTCGATCGCCGTGATCTTCGTCCGATATTTCAAGAACAGGCCCTGCATCTGCTGGAACGTCAGGTTCGTTCGAATGTGCTCGCTCATCGTCTGCAGGACGTCCTGGAACGAAGCGATGCCGTCCCAGCGGCTGGTCCGGCGGAACAAATCCTTGAGCACCTGCCGCTGCCGTTCGTTGCGGCCGAAGTCGCCGCGCGGGTCATCGAAGCGCATGCGCGAATATTTGAGCGCCATCTCCCCGTCCAGATGCAGCGGCCCCTTGGGGAAGGAGCGGCCCTCGTAGTCGAAGGCGAACGAATTGACGACATCTACGCCTTCCATCAAGTTCACCAGCGTCTCGAACCCTTCCATGTTCACCTGCACGTAATAATCGATCGGCACGTCGATAAAGTGCTCGACCGTTGCGACCGCGCCTGCGATTCCGTCGTACGCGTAGGCGTGATTGATCTTATCGTCGTATCCGCGCTTGACCAGCTTCGTCCGCGTATCCCGGGGAATGTTGAACAGGAGCGCCTTACCGGTGTTCGGGTTCACCGTCGCGACCATGATCGTATCCGAACGCCCCCGATCGCCGGGTCGCTGGTCCACGCCGAGGAGCAGTGCGGTGAACGCCGGAAGCGCTTCAGGCGTCTTCGTCAGAGGCTGAGAATGCGCCTGCGTCGCTGCTGCTGTTGACTTCTGCTGCCTCTGCTGCATTTCCGGGTCGCGGCTCACATATTTCGGCTGATCGGGCGGCAGCGGCTGATACATCTGGTCCGCCGCCTGCTTAACGGACAGGTATACATACACCGCCGTCCCCATTGCAGCAAGCACAATCGCCGCAGCCGTCCACCCGGCGATCCGGGGCCATCGGCGTTTCTTGGCCACCGTATTCATCCCGGCCCTCGCAGACTTCGCAGCCCCTGCGATGCTAGCAGACCTTCGTTCTGTTTGCATATCCGCACCCCACCTTGCACAAGCTTCGATTTACGCCAGAAACTTGCGGTAATTTTCGCCGAACAGCTTCTCGTCGCGGATGAACCGTGTATACAGGCTTGCCGTATTCAAGCCCAGCGGGGACGAGTTTCCGCGATTCAACCGGTTCAACAGCTTCCGCAGCTTGTCCGCCAGGTCGGCCGGATTTTCCGCTTCGAACGTGTCACCGAGCCCATACGTTTCGATCGTGTACCCGATCTCCCCGTGGCCCGGACCAAGCACGAACTTGCGCCAGGCAGCCCCTTCGGTCAGCGGCCCGCTGATGCCGGAGAAAATCGACCGATACGGCAGAATGACCGCATCGCAGGCGTCGAGATACTGGCTCTTGACCGACTCCGGAATGAAGCGTATGTCCTTGTACAAGCGGTCGGAAATGCCGTATTCCGCTGCCCAACGATCCAGGTCCGCTTCGGTGAAATGGTCCTCCGAACCGGCGACGATGACGGTGAACTCGAGATCCTTCACACGGCTTAAAGCTGCCATGAGAATATCGATGCCCTTGTCGTACCGCATCCCGCCGAACAACAGCAGGCGAGGCCGCTTCAGGGCTGCCAGCGCGACCCTTATCTCCTCCTGTCCGTCGGGAGGTCCGGCCGGAGTCCTTCTGAAGTACGGAATATGAATATTGGCCACCTTGCGCTCGCTGCATCCGTCGCGCAGCATTCGGGCATGCGTGTAATTGCCGTGCACGACGACTTTGCCGACGATCCCGAGCTTTAGCAGAAGCAAGAACAGCAGGCGTTTCGCCCGCTTCGTCGGGTACCAGTGCAGCGTACCGGTCACGCGAAGACAAGCAGCCAGCGGAAATAGGAGCAAAAGAGACAGAATGATGCTGTCCAGGTGGAACAGATGCACTTTGTCATAGCCGTGTCTTCGGGCATAGACGAACATGCCCGCGAGGCATAACGTTCTGCGCCAGATGCTCTTCTTGCCGGACGGCTTGCGGAACGGAGGCAGGTTGCACACCCGGACGCCCTCGTCCGCGAGCTCGGTCACAAGCTCCATGTCGGCGTCCAGCGTATAGTAGCCGATGCGTTCATAGCGGTCTTCCCGTTGCAAATGCCGCATCACCGATACATTATATTGATGATGGTGCCCGTCGCTGGACAAGTCGTAACCCAATAGCCGGCTCATACGCGGCACCTTCTTTCAGCCGATATACTCGATCAAACAATGCGCCGCCGGGTTCGGATCGTTCACGCCCATCCCCGCGCGCAGCTTCAGCCTGCACCTGGCCTCCGAATCGCATTCGAAGAACGTATCCGTGCTCTGGCGGAAGCCTTGCACAGCCGAGAACGCCTGAATGGACGCGATGCGGGTTGGAACGCTCTCCGACGTTTCGAGCCAGTAGTCCACCGAGCCGGAGCCGGTGAACGCGCCCACGCTGCACATGAACTTGACGTTGAGAATGATGGAACCGGACGGCAGCCGGAACACTTCCTCCCCGCCCCGGGCCGGGAACATGCCAGTCGCGCCCTTGATGCTGATCAGCTTCTTGGTCAACTGTGCGCGGTTGTTCCGGCGGAAGCCGTAATCCGTGTCGAAGAACGCCGTCTCGTTCGTCGCGCCGATGCTTCGGCAATTCCGGAAGACAACGAGCGGCTGTCCACCGGCATTCCCGTGATTCGACGCGTCGTCGTCCCTATACACGATGAAATCCTCGGCCGCTTCCCCCTGCGCGAATTCGCATCCTTCATAGACGACGTTGTGCGGCGACTTCCAGGAACTGTTCAAATACTGGTAGGCATGCTGCCCCATCAAGGCGCATTCCTGGAATTTGATGCTCGGCATCTTCTGGTTGACGGAGCGGAAGACGGCGTTCACTCCCGGCTTCAACCGGTATGCCTGCGAAGACATGTCGCAGCTGATGAACGATATCGTCCCGTCATTCCACTCGCACTCGATCAGCCGGCTGTTCGCGTTGCGATGCTCGAAGCGGGCGCCGATGCACAAGAAGCGCTGCACGCCTCCCGAGTGGCTGCCATTGAGCAAGCGGAAGAACGTGCCGCCGCGCGTATCGTCGCGATGGATGAGACTGCCGCCCCATACGTTGATATTCCCGCCTCGCTCGAATACGAGATAGTCGCCTTGCGACACTTCGAACTGGCAGGCGAAGAAGTTGTAATTCAGAAATTGGTCCGAGCCTTCCTTGCCGGGTACGTACACCGCCTTGTTAACGTGGCCGGTAAATCCGCAATGGTACCACGTCATTTCGCTATTCGTGTTCGTCCCTTCCAGATGGAAAATCTCGTTCCACGTTCCCGTCCACAAGCACCGTTCGAACGTATAGTTCTGCGCTCCTCCTTCGGAATACGAGAACATGAAATTGTTGTCCGCGGACGCGGAGACGAACTCGATGTCCGAGATGCCCAGGAACATCCAGGCATCGTCGTTGTACAGCAAGTATTGGCCCTTCGCCTTGTTGCGGTAGACGATCTGCGTCACGCCCCTGCCAGCGCCTTGAATCGTCAGTCCGAGCGTCCTCGCCTTGTACGATTTGCGCATGAGCGCCTCGGGCTTCGCGATCAGATAGCTGCCTTCAGGCAAATACAGCCTCGCCCGGCCGCGGCGATTATCGTCGTCGACCTCGCTCGCGGCAGGATTGGCGGCAGCGGCGTTCTCCGCCCATTGAATCGCCCGGATGAACGCATCGCTGCTGTCTTTGCGGCCGGTCGGGTCGGCTCCGAAATCCTTCACGTTCGCCGCGGGCGCGGGGAGCGACTCAGGCGGCTTCGACGCGGATGCCACTTCCTCCTTGAGCCAGTCCCCCTTCACCAGACCGCCGGTCATTACGGCCGCGGCTGCCGTCGCCAGTCCCGCCAGAAACTGTTTCCTGCCGATTCGCTTGCCGGATTTTCCGTTCATCCCGTTAACCTCCCTGACTCGCGGCGATCCGCCCTGCGCATTGTCTCCCCGTTCGCGCCGCCCGGGCTCGTCCCGACAACCTCGAGAGTACGGCGGGTCCGAGCACCATAATGACATAGGTTCCGAAGCAATAGGCGAACGCGTTCATCAGGTCGCCGCGGTAGATGATGAATAAATAGCCGGCGATCAGCGCATGTATGTAAGGGTTGCGCGCTTGCACGGATTCGAGCTTGCCGACGAAGCGCGCGGCCGCGACCGCGCCGATCGCGATACCCAGCCACCCGAAATTCATGAAAAACTCGCTGGGCAGCGGATTGGACAGGTTGTTCATATTGAGCGCGTAGCCCTCGGATATGTAGTCGCCGATCGCCTCGCCGGAGCTGAGCGGCTTGCCCGGCCACAGGCTGCGGGGAACGAAGAACAGCACGACGCCGAGCAGGCGGTAACCGTAGGCATAGCCGTAGTCCGCAGCATAATGGAAGGCGGCGATCAAGTTGGAGAACGCGTCAAAGTGAAGCTCTGTCAGTTGGTCGAACATCAGGTGGTACAAGGACGGCATTTCGAAACCCTTCAGTCCGTATCGGAAATAATTCAACAGCGGGAACGCGAGAAACAGGCCGGACAGAATGATCCATACGAACTTGCCCGGCGTCAGCTTGTGGGCGTAAAACAGGTAGACGATCAGGATGACGCAAAATCCGAGATAGAACCGGCTTGTGTTGAACGGACTGATCTGGTAGAGCAGCATGGCGCTGGACACCAGCAGGTACGCCGCCGCTCGCAGGCCTCCGGTCTCGCGGCGCCTGTCGAAGGCGAACAGCCAGTTGGCGAACACGATGCCTTGCGCGCCGATATTCACGATCAGCGCGAGCGACTTCTCCAGGCCCAGGGACGAATAATCCGCGAACCCGAGGAAGAAGGCCAGCTTGAATTTCAGGAACGTCCCGGCGAAGATTGCGATCGCGAGCACGAAGTACAATTGCCGGGTTCCGGTGCCTGCCAGCCGGTGAACCGCCCGCACCGGCCGCGTCTCTGCCTGATGCGCGGCCGCGGGCTTCGCGTCCCGTCGGAAGATCAGATAGAGAAAATTCCATGCCAGGACGGCCAAATTCGCGGTCAGCACGTCCCGCGGATCGATCGGCATCGTATTCGGAAAGAACGTTCCGCCGCCGAGTTGAACGACAGGCGCGAGATAGAAAAACGTATAGACGAACACCCAGACGATCGTATCCAGGTTCAGCCGCGTGCCGCGAAGGCAGAGGTGGAAGCCGATCAGGATACAGATCAGGTTGAGCAGGAACGACGGAAACAGCCAGACGTTATGCCACGGAAGCAGGAGTATGTATCCGAACGCCGCATTTGCCAGGAAGAAGCTGATCAACAGATACGTCTTCAGCACGATCGCGCCTCCATCCTCTCAAGCTTTGCCGTCGGCAGCTGCCGCCCTGCCCTTGCGCCTGGCGGGCAGCCTGGCCGCGAGCTTGGCCCAGACAAAGTCGATTTCCTTGATCCGCCATTGCTTGACGGCCAGTATGTACAGCAACAGGCCGATGCCGATGCACAAGGCCAGCACGGCAATGCCGCCGAGTTCGCCGAGCGTCAGAATACGCATGCTCAAGCGGTAGCATTCGTAAGCTGCAGCCGAGGACAACGCCGCGGCGGAAGCGATCTTGACCATGAACGACAAGGGAATCCCGATCGCATGCTCGCGGTTCTGCCGCTTGTAGGCGAAGACCAGATAGCCGAAGGATAAGAGGAGCGACGCGATGGTCGCCACCGCGATGCCGACGTAGCCGATTCGCGGTACGAGCGCGAGACAACCGGCGATGAAGCCGGCCGTGTACCCGAGCGAGTAGTAGATCGGCGTGCGCAGATGCCCCCGGCTGAAGAACAGCTTGTTGAAGAAGTCGCGGACCGGCATGATGACGATGCCCGCGGACAGCACGAGAAACACCGATGCCGTCATCCGAGTCGCCTGCTCGTCGAAAGCCCCCCTCTCGAAGAGGGCTCGTACGATCGGCGTCGAGAAGAACAAGCAGGTGAAAAATACGGGAGCGAGCAGCAGCAGCAAGCTCTTGATCCCGGTCGTGACGATCGCGTTATATTCCTTCTGCCTATTCTCCGCCAGCATCTGCACGGCCGAAGGATAGGTCGCGCTCACGAGGGCCGTGCCGAACAAGGTAACCGGCAGCATGAGAATCCGGTTGGCGTAATTGATCGCCGAAGCGCTGCCGGTGTCCAGATAAGCGGCGAAGTAGCGCGTGGCAAACGTCATCGACTGTTCAATCAGCACAAGCGTGATGATCGGCAGCGACAGCGCAAGCAGCTTGCGCAAGTAATCGTCCTTCACGCCGATGTACAGGCTGTACCGGATGCCCTTCGCCCGCAGCACCGGCAATTGGACGATCACCTGCAGCACGTTGCCGGTCACGAACCCCCAGGCGACGGAATAGATCCCCCAGGCTTCATGGAACAGCACCATGAACGCGATGACGACGATGTTGTTGATGACCGTCAGAAGCGCCGGCGTCGTAAAATGGTTGACGCTGTTCAGCGCGGTCGACTGCGCGTAAGATAAGCCGAAGAAAAGCATGCCCGGAAGCAGTACCCACGTCAGCTGTTCGATCTGCCGGTGCGACTCGGGATTGTCGGCGAAGATGCCGGACAGCACGCCGCTGAAGACGTAACAAACTCCGATCACGATCCCGATAATCACGATGAACCAGTTGATCGTGTTGCTGTACATGCGGGAAGCTTCTTCCGGGCTCTGCTGCACCCGCTGCTTGATGAACAAGGGGATGAAACCCGTTAGAAAAATGGCGCTGACGAAGGCGAGAATGATGGACGGTACGGTGTTGGCGAACAAGTAGGCATCCGTGTCGTGGGCAGCGCCGTATTGCGCGGCGATCAGCACTTCCCGGAACATCCCGAGCATAGCGCTGAGCAAATTCCCTGCGAACAGGATGACGGCTCCGGATACGATGGCTTTCGCGTTCATGAAGCATCCCCTTGGCGGTTTGTTACGATCTGTAACAATCGATTTATTATGAATTTACGATACAATTCGTATCGTGTCAAGTCATCCGATATATTCGATGGCGCATATGCCGCGTACGGCTTCATTGACCGAGCTGTTGGACGTGGCGACGAGATGCCGCTTGGCGTCCGTGTCGCACAGGAAATTGACATCGACGGCGGTGAACAGCCCGCGTGCGGGATTGTCGCCTTCCGGCACCGCCGCGGCAAGCGTCGTCGGTGTCTGTTCCGACGTCCGCACCGTCAACTGCCAGCCTTTGGCCGTGCTCGATGCCATTCCCGCGGGCACGTTGACGATAATCTTCGTAATAAGGCAGTTCAACGGCAAATAGACGTCGACGGGCGCCTTGCTCGTGCCCAGGGCGTTATCCGATCCCGTCAGCTTCACCACCCGACGCTCTGTCATGCCTCTGGCGCTGAGGTGCCAGCCGAGGCTGCAATCGAATACGCGATTCCAATTGCCGCCCAATCCTCCGTTATTGCTGCGGCAACCGGAGAAGCCGATGACCGGGGTGCCGCCGCGATTGCCTTCCTGCTGCACGATCTGGACGAAATCCTTCGCCTCGTCGTTGTTCATGATCTCGCAGCCGACGTAGCGGACCTGCGGCGTACGCAAATAAGCTCCGCTGCCGAACGTGTACTGATGCTTGCCTTGCAGCGAGCAATCGGTCCACGAGACGACGGGGCCGGCATTGTTGCGGAAATTGAACTTCGCGTTGACGACGTTGATGTTCGAAAGGTACGACTGCACCGATTGGTCCAGGTTGACGAACGCCACCGTGCCCATGTTCCAATCGCACTGAATCAGCTGCGCGGTCGGATGGATCAGTTCCATTCGGACGCCGCTCAGATGGAAGCGGCAAGCGCCCAGGTTGTGCTGATCGCTGCCGAGGATGAAGAACGTGCCGTTCGTGTCCCGGCCCGATCCGTTGCCCGTGTACATCAAGCTGCCGCCCCAGACGTTGACGGACCCGCCCTTTTGCAAATTGAGGTAGTTTCCGCGGCTGACCTCGAACTGCGTGGCGAAGAAGTTGTAGTTCACCATCTGATCGTTGCCGCTGTTCGCGCGGTCCGATTCGTCGTACGGAATGTAGATCGCGTTCTCGAACTGGTCCTGGAAGCCGCAGTGCATCCAGCTCATCTCGCTGTTGGTGTTGATGCCGACGAGCTTCAATACTTCCTTCCAGCCGCCGCCCCAGTTCACTCGCTCAAAGTAGTAGTTCTGCGCCTGGTTCTGCGAATTAGAGCGCATGAAGCCGTTGTTCAGCGAGCCTGTGGAACTGCCGACGGAAGTGAAGCGGATGTCGCGGATCGTCAGCCACTGGAAAGCGTTGTTGTTGTTCATCAGATACGTGCCCGCTTTGGACGGGTTGTAGACGATCTCGGTCGCCGGATTGCCCGCCCCTGCGATGATCAAGCCTGCCTTGACCGGCGCGCCGATGCTGCCCGGCATGAGCGCTTCCGGTTGTGCGATTAAATAGCGGCCGGCCGGGATATACAATCCGTAGCGGACCGCCTGCTCGTTCCATTGATTGAACCGCGATGTCCGGTCGACGATGAATTGGATCGCCCGTTGGAACGCTTGCGAATCATCCGTGCCCTTGCCGATCCCCTGGCCTTGCGCCTGCTGGTAATCGCCCTTGGCGCCGAACGACTTGACGTTGACCCAGGAGATGTCCTGCAAACCGGGTATCCCCCCGCTTCCGCCACCGGCAGGACCTTGTGGGCCTTGGGGGCCTGTCTCGCCGAGGGGCCCCTGAGGGCCTTGCGGTCCTTGAGGACCAGTCTCGCCTCGCTGGCCTTGCGGTCCCTGCGGGCCGGTCTCGCCGCGGTCGCCTTTATCTCCCTTCGGCCCTTGCGGCCCTTGCGGACCCTGCGGACCCGTCTCGCCTCGCGGACCTTGAGGCCCTTGAGGCCCTTGGGGCCCTTGCGGTCCCGGCGTGCCGTCGCCGGAACCGCCGCCGGTGCCCTCGTCGATGAGCGCGTCGACCGCCGTTTTGAGATTCGCGTCGTTTCCGTTGACCGCCGCTAGCGCGTCTTGAAGCGACATGCTCCAATTCAAGTTGGTAATGGACGGTTTATTCGCCATTAGGTTTATCCCTCCTCCGCTACAGGGTATGGAGGAATAGCCGATTGGGGAACGGCGGATGCCGGACAACCCTTCCCTCAGCGCGCTGCCGCGTAAGCCGCGAACATCTCGTCGTACAAGTCGGTCGTCCGCCTGACATAACGGTCATGCGTAAAGTCGCGCAGGAACACTTCCCGGGCCCGGGCGCCCATCGTCCGGTAATCCCCCGACAGCGTGGCGACGACCGCCTCCGCCAGCGCCTCCGCCTGCTCTGGCGGCACGAGTCGGCCGCAGCCTTCGCGTACCATCTCCGGTACGCCGCCGACATCCGTCGCGACGACCGGCAGCCCCGCGCGCATCGCTTCGAGAATGACCGTCGGAAAAATATCGTACACCGACGGGAGCACGAGCAGGTCGCTCTGGCACAGCAGATCCGGCACGTCCCGGCGCAAGCCGGTCATGAACACCGTGCCTTCGAGGCCGCACTCCCGCACTTTCCGCTGCAGCCGCTCCTTGTACGGTTTTTCATTTTCAAACGCTACATCCCCGACGATGACGACTTTGATCTCCGGATGACGCGGCTGCCAGCACGCGGCGGCTTCGATCAAATATTCGAGCCCCTTCATCGGCGACAGCCTGGCCACCGCAATGACAATCCGATCGCCGTCCGCCAAGCCGAGCTGCTCCCGGATCGTCTGCGAACCTGCGGACCCGCCGCCGCTTGCCGCCTCCGAGATGCCGTTGTAGATTTTGACCAGCTTGGCGGATTCGCGCCCTCCCCAGCGGAACATGATCTTGCTCCGTTCGCATAGCACGATGACCTTGTCGTTCAGCAGATGGTTGAGCCAACCGACGAACCGATAGGCGAACAGCGGTCGGCGCGCCAGCTCGTGAACGGTCTGAACCGTCGGAATGCGCAGCATCCGGCCGACCGCGTTGGCGCCGATCGTCTCCATCTTGTGGGAATGAATGAGATCGATCCGGTACTCCCGGACGTAGCGGCGAATGACCCTGACGGAGCGCAGCAACTGCCGAATATTACGGAAGTAGTAAAGGGGGTCCGTCGGCTTGCCGAACACGGCGAGCGGCCCGTACAGGACGGTCGCGCCGGCTGCTTCGTACTTCTCCGCATAGGGCGTCGGGGCGGAGAGCATGACGAACGCGCGGTACTTGGCCGGGTCGAGCCCCTGCACGAGCTGGAGCAATACGGAATCAACCCCGCCGACCAGGCTGGCGTAGGGCTGTATGAACAAAATATGTTTCATGCGCGGCGGCCTCCTAGACGATGCGATAGGCAATCCGGTGTTTGTCAGCCAGCTCGCAGAACCGGCTCGCGATCATTTTGACGTCGCCGTCCATCTTCATGCTTTCGAAGATATAGATATCCAAGCTGCCCGATGCGCTGCACAGATCGTACAGGTTCAGAATGGACGTGCTGCCGAAGGAGAACAAGCAGATCTTGCGAATGCCGTTGTTCAGCATGACGAGATAGAGCAGCTCGCTGGGCAGCTTCTTCGGCAAGATCAGCACGGGGCCTTCTTCGATCGACAGCTTCTCGCCGGGATGCTGCTTGACGAACAACGGAATATCCCGATTGCCGACGACTGCGTGCACTTTGTCCTGAATCTCGCGGATATAGCCGGGCCTGTCCGGCACTTCATCGAGGAAGGGATCGGTCAAGACGACGGAGATTGCCTCGCAGCCCGCGACCAGCCGATCGATCTCGCGCAGCTCGGGATAGATCCCGTAACATTCATCCACGACTTGCGGGATGGACAGAAACTGGTCGAACGGCAACGGCAGCCCGCGCGTCTTGCGGCGCAACGGATTGCGGCGGTCCGAGGTGACGAGTCGGGGGCGCTGCAGCCATACGGAATCGATCCATTTCAAGCTGCCGAAGTAGCCGCCGGGCAAGCCGAGCCGCGGCGCCATCCGCTTCAGAAGCCGCATATGCCAGCTGGCATGGGTGCTGTTGTTGATGTAATTGCCGAAGCCTTCCTCATACAAGTATGCGGGCTTGTGCTCGCTGCTGAATTTGCGCATGATGGCATATTCCACCGTCACGAAATCGTGCGCCACGAAAACCTCCGCATAAGAGGAAATATCGGACAGCTGGGCAGGCAGCTTCTCTTGCCAGCTGTGGTAGAAGAAATATTTCCTTAACGGATGCAGCGACAGCTTGTATTGATCCAGATCTCCGTCGTCGATGTACATCACTTTGCGCCAGACGCCCGTCTCTTCCACCTTGCGGGCGAACTCGGCCGCTTCGTGGAAGTGGTTCAGGACGATGAGGTCGCATTCACCGAACCTGCAGCCTTCCTTGATCAACCTTGCGATCAGGTATTGATACGGTTTGGTGCAAACGAACAGGATGACACCTCCCGCCGTCTTCTTCACCATGGTTAGCTCCTCTGCGCGAAGTTTGATTCCTGCAGGGAAGGATCGCGGGCAAGGGTGCCCTCTCCTCCGCCTTCATGCCAAGCTCGCAAAATGTGCGCGTGCCGCTCCACCATCCGATCCATTACGTACATCCGGGCGATCTCCCGGCTCCGGCGGCCGAACCGCTCCCGCAGTCCGCGATCCAGCACCAGACGTCCGCATGCGAAGGCGAGCGCCCCCTCGTCCTCCGGCTTCACGACGAAGCCGTTGTCGCCGTCCCGGACCAGGTCGCCGGCCGCACCGGCCCGGTCCGTCGTCACGATCGGCAGCCCGAACGCCGCGGCTTCGTTAAGCACGAGCCCCCATACGTCGTATCGAGTCGGCAGCACGAACACATCGGCGATCTTCCAGTACGGCAGCAGCTCTTCCCGCTGCATGAACCCTTTGATCGCCACGTTCCGGATGCCTTGCTCTTCGATGATCCGCTCGTACAAGGGCCGATCCGGCCCGCCGCCGATCAGCAGCAGGCTGCATACCGTGTCGGGCCGTTCCCGCTGCAGCCGGCCGAAAGCGCGAAGCAGCGTGTCGAAGCCTTTGCGGGGGATGAATTGACCGACGGCCAGCAGAATGACGCCAGGCAGGCGCTCCTTTACCTTCAACAATATCCGCTCGCTGGCGGACAGCGGCTGCAAGTCGCGTTCGCTGAGGATTACGGAGGATAACGGATATTCATGAATTCGCGCTTTGTCCGCTCCGTAATGGAGCAAATACTGCGTGCACTGCCGCCCGGAGGAGAGCCACAGGCTGGCGCTGCCGATCAGGTACGTCTTCAGCTTGCGCAGCAAGCGGCGCTCCCGGCCTTCACCTCCCGCCGCGAAGCCGCCGTCCGAGTTCAAGATGAACGGCAAGCCGCGCAGCTTCAGCCAATGGATCGCGATCATCTCCGTCGGCGAGCTGTAGCATCCCAGGATGTAGACGTCGAACGGCTCCGCGCGCAGCGCCCGGATGATCGACAGGTTCAGATGCTTGTCGAGGCCGAACGTGCGGCCTTTCAGGAACCGATACCGAAAATGCCGGCCCAGTCCGTCGATCTCCCAGGACCGGTTGGACTCGCTGCGCGCCTCGAACCAGACGGTCAAGTCGCAATGCCGCCCCAACCCGTTGAAGAAATCAATGCGGTAAGGGGACGGGATATTGGTCAGGAACAACACCTTCACCCGGGTCTCTCCTTTTGCCCGCCTGCCGCTTGCTGCGGCAGCGGCGTCGCTATTCTCATGCGCGGACGCAGCGCCATCAGGACTAGCAGCGCGCCAATGCAAGCGCCCAGCGTATCGAGCAGCACGTCTTCCGGCAGCGGCGTCCGTCCTTCTACGAACGACTGATGGATCTCGTCGGTCACCGCGAACAGGAAGACGAACGCGACCGCCGCCGGAGTCAGCCAACGTCCGCGGCGGAAGACTGCGTACAGCAGCAAAAGCAGCAGCGCGCCTAGTATGGCGTATTCGGCCAGATGCGCGAGCTTGCGCAGCAGGAATTCGGCGAAGCCGCCGAGCCCAAGCTCGCGGATGCTGACCGTGAGCTCTCCATAGCGAAACGACACGCCGGCCGCGTATCGCTCGAACCCGGCGCGGGACAGCACCCGTTCCAGCCAAGGGCGCAAATCCTGCTGCGCGTAGGCCTGGGAGGAGAACAGCACCATGATCAGCGCCCAACCGAGTGTAATCGCGGCGTACGCGAGTTTGGCCATATTACAACAGGTCCCAGGTGACCGGCGTTCCCGCCTTCAACGCCCGGGACGCCGTCCTTCCCAGGAACATGCCCATGTACTTCGGGGAGAGCCCGTAACCCGGCCGGATGATCCGGATATTGTCGGCGCTTAGCGTCTCGCCCTCGCGGACGTCGCGGCTGATGTAGAGGGAGCGCCTGAACTTGAGTGACGCGCGGTCCTTGTCGCTGAGGCCGTAATGAACGCCGCCAAGCGCTTGCCAGGCCCGTTCCGTCTCCTTGACGAGCTGCTTCATCTCGTCCGGCTCGAGCGAGAATGCCGCATCGACGCCGCCGTCCGCGCGGGAAATCGTGAAGTGCTTCTCGATGACGGTCGCTCCGAGCGCGACTGCGGCGACGGGCACGCCGATGCCTTGCGTATGGTCGGACAGCCCGACCTCGCAGCCGAACAGCTTGCGCAAATGCGGGATCGTCGCCAGATGGCTGTCGATCGGCGAAGCCGGGTATTGGCTTGTGCATTTGAGCAGGATCAGGTCCCGGCACCCGGCTTCTCTTGCCGCGCCCACCGCTTCCTCCAGCTCGGAGATCGTCGCCAGGCCCGTCGAGATGATGAGCGGCTTGCCGGTGGCGGCCGCTCGGCGGATGAGCGGCAGGTCGTTGTTTTCGAAGGAGGCGATCTTGTAGAAGGGAACGTCCAGATGCTCCAGGAAATCGACGGCATCCGGATGGAAGGGCGTGCTGAACGGAATCAACCCCCGCTCCCGGCAGCGATCGAAGATCGGCTTGTGCCATTCCCACGGCGTATAAGCCCGCTCGTACAACCGGTACAGCGATTGACCCTGCCATAGGCTGCTCGCATCCTCGATGAAGAAGTCCCCTTCCTCCAATTCCAGCGTCATCTGGGAAGCGAGGTACGTCTGCAGCTTCAGCGCATGCGCGCCCGCCTCCACCGCCGCATCCACGATCCGCAAGGCGGTATCCAGCGATTGATTGTGATTGCCGGACATTTCGGCGATGACGAACGGGGGATTCTCCGGCCCTACATGGCGATGGCCCAGCTTGATCTCGCTCACGGCTGCGCCACCTTCTTCTTCTCGACTTTCACGATGAACGTATCGCCGTCCAGTTCGAAATAACACGGATACCGCTCGTTGTCTGCCACTCGCAGCAGCCTGAATTGGTCGCGGATCGGCAAATCCGGGTCCAACCGGCTGTCCGCCGGCGTCCTGCGGGGATAGAAAGATGGATCGCCCGACTGCGGCGTCGCATAACGAACGATGTCCGG
This sequence comes from Bacillota bacterium, assembly GCA_023391635.1. Taxonomy (GTDB): domain Bacteria; phylum Bacillota; class Bacilli; order Paenibacillales; family Paenibacillaceae; genus Cohnella. The sequence continues at coordinate 47,512 of JAEWAQ010000002.1, forward strand.
GTATCGTTGCAGGAAATCCTCACACAGCTCGATCGTGATGCGGCCGAGCTTTTGGCGCATCTCGTCGATCAGCTCGGTTCCCCGGAACGACATCGTCCGCCGCGCATAGATCGGGCCGCTGTCCACTTCCTGCGCCGCTTCGAACAGGCTGACGGGAATGTCGCTCTTGCCTTCGAGGATTTGCCAGGTGAGCGGCGACCAGCCTTTTCCCTTCGGCAAATCGCTGGCGTGCACGACCAGATTGTGCTTGTGCAGGGCGAGAGAGTCCGGCGGCACGATCTGTTCGAAGCCCAGATAGAAGGCGACATCTCCCGGGGTCATGTCGCTTACGTCATGCAGCCACACGATTTCTTCCGCCAGCGGCTTCAGCTTCGGCAGCCACGCGGGAATGAACGCATTAATCCAATTGCGGCGGTCGGTCGCGATGGTGATGCTCGCGAATTTTTTGCTCATCGGTCATCCAGCTCCTTCACGATTCTATCGGCGCCAAGCCCGTCGGTCAGTTCCATGGCAAGGGAGGACATCCGCTTCATGCCCACAGGATCCCGGATCATGGCCAGAGCGGCTTCGCGAATTAGGCCGGGATCGACTTCCGCCGCGCGGCCCAGCCACCGGACGGCTCCCGCCCGGGCTGCCTGCACCGTCAGCGGCTCCTGGTTGGCGGCGGTCGTTACGACGAGCGTCGGCAGCCCCAGGCAGCATCGCTCCCACGTCGTCGTGCCGCCGGCGCCGATCGCGGCGTCCGCCCATAGCATCAACTCCGCTACCTGCTCCACATGGCTGTGAAAGCGGACATTCGGAAGATCGGCGCATAGCCTGGCGATCTGACTGCCTCGCGGATTGGCGTTGCCGGCCAGCACCGTGATTTCCAGCCCGATCTCCGCCAGCGGGGCCAGCGCTTCGAGCGTCTTGCCCGTCTCGTCGGTCGCGTCGACGCCGCCGAACGAGACGAGCAGCCGCCGGACGATGCCATTGCGCCGGACCCGCGGCCTGGCAGCGGCGAACGAGGGCCGCAGCAGCGCATATTGCGAGCCGATCATGCGCCGGGTGCCGGGCGCAAGCAGATTGCGATAGCGGAAGCCCGCCTCCGGGTCGTAGTTGGTGTCCAGCAATACGTCGCACGCATGCGGCCGGTCGGCCAAATCGTCGATCGCCATCAGCTTCTTCACGTGCGGGCGGACGCGCTCTTCGAAGCGACGATCCAGCGCGTAATGATCAACGATCAGCCAATCGGCGCCGATCGCGGCAGCGGCTGCGATCGCTGGGCTCTCGTCATCGCCGGGTTCCGGCAGCGCGACGACTTCATGCCCTCGTTCGCGAATATAACCGATCAGATGGCCTTCCAGCTCCCGGCACAGGAAGACGATTTCCGCCTGTCTCCGGGCACGCAGCCGATCCGCGAGCACCAGACAGCGCATGACATGCCCCGAGCCGATCTGCCGGGAAGCGTCGGCGCGTACGCACACCTTCATTGGACGGCAAGCTCCCGCACGCTCTCCCCCATTACCTTGCGGAACGAATGGATGACGTCTTCGACGTCCCTGTCCGTCATCGCCGGGAATAGCGGCAGCGTCAATATGCGTTCGTACAGTCGCTCGGCGACCGGGCATAGCCCCGGCTCATATCCGAGACGTCGATAGTGCGGATGCAGATAGACCGGTATGTAATGCAGATTGACGCCAATCCGCTCTTCATGAAGACGTTCGTAGATCTCGTCGCGGCTGAACCGCAGCCGCTCCGTTCGCAATTGAATGACGTACAGATGCCAGCTCGATTCCCCCGCGCCGTCCTGATGCGGCAGCACGACGGCGTCCAGATCGCAGAACGCTTCGTTGTATCGGTCGGCGATCGCACGGCGCCGCTCGACGAAGCGATCCAGCTTGTCGAGCTGGCTGATGGCGAGCGCGGCTTGAAAATCGGTCAGCCGGTAGTTGTAGCCGAGCTCCTGCATCTCGTAATACCAGGCGGCAGGCCGATCTTGCTCCAACTGGCCGGGATCCCGTTCGATGCCGTGGTTGCGGAAGCGGACCAATCGGCGCCAGAGAACTTCGTCGCCCGTCGTGATGACGCCGCCTTCCCCGGATGTCACGTGCTTGACGGGATGCAGGCTGAACATCGTCATGTCGCTGACGGAGCCGACCTTATTCCCTTGATAGCTTGCGCCGAGCGCGTGCGCGGCGTCCTCGATCAGGACGAGTCCGCGCTCGACCGCGATGCGCCGCAGTTCGGCAAGATCGGCAGGCTGTCCGGTGAAATCGACGGCGATCACCGCCTTCGTCCGTTCGGTGACGAGCGCGCGCACGCGCTCCGGGCACAAGTTGTACGTCCGTTCGTCGATATCCGCGAACACCGGCTTCCCTTGCTGATACAGCACGCAATTCGCGCTGGCCGCGAACGTCATCGGGGACGTGATCACTTCATCGCCCGGCCCGATTCCTGCTGCATGGCAGGCCGCATGCAGCGCGGCGGTGCCGTTCGCGAAAGCGACGGCGTATCTCGCGCCGACCTTCTCCGCCAGCTTGCTCTCAAGCATGGGCACGAGCGGGCCCGTCGTCAGGAAATCCCCTTGCAGCGCCGCGATGACCGCTTCCACGTCACGATCGTCGATCCATTGGCGGGCGTAAGGCAGCACTGTGTCCCTCATGCATATTCACCCAGATACTGGCGGATCTCTTCATCCGTCAGCCAATGATCGTTCGTATGACTGCAATAGCTGAACCGTTCATGCAGCGGCCTGCCGCCGTAACCGTCCGGATCGTCGTCGAGCCATCCGTGGAATTCCGGCTTGATGATGTAATAATCGTCGAATTCCACCGTCTTGCGGGCGTCATCTTCCGTGATCATCGCTTCATGAAGCTTCTCCCCCGGCCGGATGCCGACGAACTCCATCTCGCAATCGGGCGCGATCACGTGCGCGAGGTCGACGATTTTCACGCTCGGGATTTTCGGAACGAAGATTTCCCCGCCTTTCATGCGCCTCAGGTTGTCCACCACGAATTGCACGCCCTGGTCCAGCGTGATCCAGAACCGCGTCATGCGCTCGTCCGTGATCGGCACTTTGCCGGTGCGGCGGATTTTGTGGAAAAACGGAATGACGCTTCCCCGGCTCCCGGCGACGTTGCCGTATCGGACGACAGCGAACCTTGTCGGCTTGTCCCCTACGTACGCGTTGGCGGCAACGAACAGCTTGTCGGAAGCGAGCTTGGTCGCGCCGTACAGGTTGATCGGGTTCGCCGCCTTGTCGGTGCTGAGCGCGATGACGCGCGCTACGCCCCGGTTGATCGCTGCGTCGATGACGTTCTGCGCGCCCAGTATGTTCGTGCGCACCGCCTCGATCGGATTGTATTCGCATGCCGTCACGTGCTTGAGCGCCGCTGCGTGCACGACGATGTCGACGCCGTCGAACGCCCGGTTGAGCCGCTCAGCGTCCCGCACGTCGCCGATGAAGAACCGCATCCTCGAATCGGTGAATTCCTGGCTCATCTCGTACTGCTTCAGTTCGTCACGGCTGAACACGATGATTTTACGGACGCCCCTTTCGAGCATCTTCTGCACGAATTTTCGACCGAATGATCCGGTTCCGCCGGTGACCAGAATGACTTTCCCTTCCACGTTCATGCGAACCTTCCTTTCCTGACTTTGGTCCTACGTAAGATACGAATTGTATTACCATAAACCCAATGATACAATCAGTAACATTCATTCGTCAATACTTTTGTCTACGAATTGTAGCGGAATGGTCGGGGCGATTGGCGATGGAGGCGCCGCCTACGCCCGATTCAGCACGACGCCGACAACCTTCGCCCGTACGCGCTCCATCTTCTCCATCGCCTGCATCGCTTCCCGTTGCTTCACCTTGCCCGCCCGGACGACGAGCACGAGCCCGTCGACGAAGGCTGACAACACCTGCGAATCCGTCACGCCCAGCATGGCAGAAGTGTCGAGCAGCACGTGATCGTATCGGATCCTAAGCGATTCCAGCAAGGCCAGCATCCGCTCCGACCCGAGCAGCTCGGAAGGAGGGCCCGCGAGTCGGCCCGCCGGCAGAAGTGACAAATTCGGCACGGACAACTCCTGCACGACGCTGTCGAATGAGACGCCGCCCGCCAATAGGTCGGCCAGCCCCTCCCGGTTATCCGCCGCGAACAAATCATGCAGCGCCGGCTTGCGCAAGTTGGCGTCGACGAGCAGCACCCGCTTCCCCGACTGCGCGTACAGCACCGCCAGATTCGCGATCGTCACCGTCTTGCCTTCGCCCGGCTTCGCCGACGTCACGGCCATGATCCGGCGCTCGCGCTGATCGTATGCGAATTCGATGTTTGTCTTCAAAGCGCGGAACAGCTCGGTACGCGGGGAGTCCGGGTGGGTCAAGGCAACCAGCTTAGGCTTGCTGATTAATGCTGACATTGATCGTCTCACCCGCCTTTATTTTCTTGGATGTCTCCGCCGCAGCGGTACCCTTATCCGCGCCCACTTCCGCCTTCCCCGCCGAAGCCATCTTCGCGGCAGACCGCAGATCGGCGCCCCGAATGCGTGCAACCGAACCGAGTGCGGGCCTGCCGAACAGGTTCGCTATATCTTCCTCCGTGCGTATCTTGTCATCGAAATATTCCCGCAGCAGGATCAAACCTACGGAGAAAATGATGGACAGCACGAGCCCGATCGCAATCATGCTGGACTGGCTCGCGGAGACATCACGCGGCGGGTTGCTGTTCCGATTGCCGCTCAGTATCGTCACGCTGTCGACTTTCATGATGAACGGAATTTCCTCCTGAAACGTCGTAGCCACCGCCCGAACGATAGCGGCCGCCTCGTCGGGCGAAGCTGCGCGAGCCGTTATTTGCATGACTTGCGACTTGTCCGAGGTACCTACCGTCACCTTGGCGCCCAATTCGTCTGCCGTCAGTCCCAATTCGGAATAGCGCGCGGCTGCCGGCGCCAGGATGGCGGGCGTCAACATGATTTCCTTATACGTTTCGATACTGTCCGAATTCGCGCCGTGCACGATCAGCTTGGCAACCGCCTCGTATTCCGGCCCGACGACTCGGTCCCGGTACAATAGGACAGCTCCGACGAACACGACGGCCATCAGAGCGATCATCCACGACCTTCGCAGCAATAGCCGTATCAATGCCTTCAATTCCGTATCCACCGTTGCTCAACCCCTTAGTTACAAATCGTACCCCGACGAACCGATTACCCGCTCAATATACGATACGAATTGTAACATGTCAAGTGTTACCTTACCCGAAACAATGGTTCGAGCGGCCGGCATTGCAGCCGTTCGATCAGATCCCCGCGCTGCAAAGCGGATGCCAGCTGTTCCAGCACTTCATCGTACGCCAACAGCAACAGGGATACGTCTTCGTCCGTATGCGAATAGCTGATCGTATGCGCGCCCAGTGTGAGCATGCCGCGCGCAAGCATCTCCTGCAAGTAGAATGTCTTGATCTCCCATGTGCTGTAGGGACCGATATCCCCTGCGCTCAGGAACGACCACGGCGGACTGCCGGTCAACGAGAGAACCTGCTCGAGCCCGTACAGCCGAACGGCGCCCCTAATGCCGTCCATGATCCGCCTGCCCGCGGCGTGAATCGCCGGAATGACAGGGTGCGATTCCAGCTTGCGCAGCGTGGCGAGCGAGGCGGCCAGCGAGAGCGTTTCCCCGCCGAACGTGAACGAGAAGAAAATCTCCTCCATCCCCTTCATCAGTTCGCTTCTGCCCACGACGGCCGAGATCGGGTAGCCGTTGGCCATGCCTTTGCCGAACGTCGCCAGGTCGGGCGTCACGCCGAATGCCTGCTGGGCGCCGCCGAGCCCGAAGCGAAAGCCGGTCACGGTCTCGTCGAAGATAAGCACCGTGCCGTGCTTGCGGCAAAGCCGCTGCACGCCTTCCAGAAACCCGTGCGCCGGCTCGGTCGTATTCATCGGCTCCAGGATGACGGCGGCGAGCTGGCCGGGATAGTCGCTAAACAGCTGTTCCAACGACTCGAGCTGATTGTAGACGAACGGATGCGTTAAATCGCGGACCGCCTGGGGCACCCCGAGATGGCGTGCCGTGGAGCCGATATACCAGTCCTGCCAGCCGTGGTAGCCGCACACCGCCACATGCTCGCGCGACGTATAAGCCCGCGCCAGCCGGACCGCGCCGGCGGTCGCATCGGAGCCGTTCTTGCCGAACCGGACCATCTCCGCGCACGGGATCAGTTCCGTCAGCTTCTCGGCGACCTGCATCTCAAGCGGATGGGCGAGGCTGAAAGAGACGCCGTTCTCCATTTGGCGCCTGACTGCTTCGTCGACGTCCGGATCCCGGTAACCGAGCAGGACGGCGCCCAGGCTGCCGACGTAATCGATGTATTCGTTGCCGTCCGCATCCCACACCCGGCTGCCGAGCCCTTTTTCGATAAAATAGGGGGAAACGCCGTACGGATATTGGGTTTTGCTCTTGCTGAACGTCTGGCTTCCGAGCGGGATCGTGCGCAGCGCGCGGTCCAGCAGCGCTTCGGATTGCCGATATCGGGTTGACATGATCGCTCACCTGGTTTCCGTGAATTTGAAAATACGTGCGTATGCATCATTTTTGCTTTCGATTTCGCTTTTACTACCTACAATTGCCATTGGGCCGGATTGAGCAGCGCGGGATCGTTTACGGCGAAGGAGCCGAAATCGAGGCCCCGCCCTTCTCCCAGCAAGGCGGACACGAGCTGCAGCAGCTGCGTGCAGTCGTTCACGCCGCAGACGAAGGCGTCGACTTCCTCCAATTCGTTCACATAAGCCAAAGCGGCTTCCAGCGGCGCGAGCCCGTTGATCCGAACGTACCGCCGGTACCCTTCGATCTGATGGGCATAAGGCCGGAAATACGCAGGCAGCTCGTCCGTCTCCATCAGCAGCAGCCCTTGCAGGAACACCGAACGGGCATGGACTTCCGCCCCTCGCTCCTTGCATCTGCGCAAGACGCCGCTGCGAACGAGCCGTTGATCGAAAATATTGACCGGCGCCTGGATCAGCTGAATCGGATAGCGCGCTGACAAGCCGTCGACATCGTCTTCTGCGTAGACGGATACACCTATTTTCTCTACCAGGCCCTCTTCTCGGCAGCGCAGCAGCCATGCCATAACCTTGTCGCCAGCTGGTGACAATAGGTCGTTCGGCCGATGCAGCAGCAGTCCGTATACGGACGATTGCCGCAGCCTCGACAGCGACTGCGCCAGCATCCGGTCCGCTGCCTCTGCGTCGAAACGACCTTCTTCCGACAGCAGCGACGGCAGCTTGGTCACGATATCGAACCGATGCCACTTGGGCAGCAGGCTGCCAAGCACCTCCTCGCTCCCTCCATAGATCGCCGCCGTATCCAGCACCCTAATGCCATGCTCGGCCGCGTACGCCAGAATGCGGCCCACTTCCTGCGGAGGCGTCCGGCCCTGCCGGTTCGACACGCCGTAATCCATGCCGAATTGGACCGTACCGAGCCCCAGCTTCATCCGGTTCCGATTCATACGGTCAAGCCTCCATCCGAATGCGCCGCAGCACCGACTCTGCGGTCCGCTTGCAGCGATTTCACAAAGGCTTCATTGCGCTCGATGCCGGCATTCAGCTGCACCACGCGCGGATGCGACGCGATCAGCGCCAGCCATTGCCGGTAACCCGCTTCGCGCGGATCGAGCCCGGCTTCCGCGGCAAGCCGGACGAGCTCGCACAGCATCCGGTAATCCTTCTCTTCGTCGAGCGTCCAGCGATGATGCGACACGTCCTGCTCACACCGCAGATTTTCCTGAAGAAACAACTCGGGACGGTTGCGCATATATAGCGTCACATGCTCGCGCTCGGACGACCATTGGGCTTCTCGCCAAGTCCTGTACAACGCCTCCAGCGTGAACGCTTCCGCATCCAGTCCATCCGGATAGGTCGGAGGTTGGATATTGGATACGTACTGCAAGTCCGGTTGTCCTGCGCGCAGCCGCATGACTGTCTCATCCACGAGTTCCGGATCGATCAAGGGGCAGTCCCCGGTCACGCGAACGACGGCATCCGCGCGGACAGCCCTGGCCGCACGGTAATAACGGTCGAGCACGTCGTTCTCGCTCCCCCGGAATACCCGGATGCCAATTCGCCTCAACGCGTCCGCCAGCCTGTCGTCGGCGGCCCGGTCGCTGGTCGCGACGACAATTTCCTGCAGCTGCTCGCAGCGGGACAGCCGCTCGCATATCCATTGGATGACCGGCGTTCCGTCCAGCTTCAACAGCACTTTGCCAGGCAGTCGCGTCGAGCCCATTCGCGCTTGCACGACGGCAGCAACTTTCATTTGCCTCTCCTCCCGTTTCGTTAAAACCGCTCAATCCCGGCATTGACATCTTGTCTGCGATTAGTATAAATTAAATGCAAGAATGTTACAAGTTGTATCATCATTTTTCCAGAATATACTGAATGGAGCGTGCGGGAATGGGAATTTCGTCGGATGCGCAAAGTCGGAAAGATCGCATGAGAACGTTGATCGATCGCTATTATCGGTGGAATCGGGTCACGGTCGGAGATGACACGAGCCGGTTCGTTCGGGAATTGTCGGAACGGCTGCAAGTGGGCGTGATGTCCTTGCCGACGGGCACGCCATGCCTTACCTGGACCGTGCCGCGCAAATGGATCGTGCGCGAAGCCTATATCGAAACGCTGTCCGGCGAGCGGATCGCCGACTTCGCCTGGAACCCGCTGTACTTGAACGCCTATTCGGTTCCGTTCTCGGGTACGCTGTCCCGCGATGAGGTATTGAAGCACATTTCCGTGCACCCGGCGATGGAAGATCGCCTCATCTATCTTAACCGCTGGCAGTATCATCGCGAACATACGCAATGGGGCTTCAGCGTGCCGGCATCCGTCGTGAACCGGATGGAGGAGGAAACGTACCGCGTTCATGTCGACACTTCGTTCGAAGACGGAACGCTCGACGTGATCGACTGGATCTTGCCGGGCGAGTCGGAAGACACGATCTTGTTCTCCGCCCATACGTGCCATCCGGGACAGGTGAACGACGGCATCGCCTGCCTCGCCGTGCTGATCGAGTTGTTCCGGCACTTGCAAGCGCTGCCCCGGCGCCAATACACGTACCGGTTGATCCTGGGGCCGGAGTACTTCGCCGCAGCGGCCGTGCTGGCGCACGGGAAGGACGTGAAACATCTGAAATACGGCTTCTATCTCGACATGATGGCCAACTTGCTTCCGGTCAGCTTCTCCCGCTCATTCCACGGCAACAGCTACGCGGACCGGGTAACCCGCAGCGTCCTGCAACGCTGCGAGTTCGGACGGCTGGACGTCCCTTACCGCGGCTTATACGGCAATGACGAGATGTTCTACGACGGCCCCGGCTTCGAAATTCCGACCGTCTGCCTCAGCCGGCACCCGTTCCCTTATTACCACACGGACTGGGACGACCTGCAGCACTGCGACTTCGAGGCGCTGGAGGAATCCTATCGCATGCTGGCGGACATCGTCGAGACGTTCGAATCCGACTGCGTGCCCGTCCGCGCGTACGAAGGCCCGCTCTACTTGAGCGGATACGATCTGTATATCGATCCGCTTGTCGATCCCAAGGGTTACAGCGCCTTGCAAGCGATACAGATCTATATGGATGGAAATCGCAGCCTGCTCGACATCGCGGAACTTGCAGACACCTCGTTCCCGTTCGTTCGCGGCTTCGTGGACGAGCTGTGCAAACACGGATTGGCCATTCGGCGCGACCTCGGCGAACAGCCGGCGCGCATACCCGAGGAGGTCCTGTCATGAGAAGCTATCAAAGCCACCTGCTGCACGCGGCGGCGCCAAACGCGGCTGCCGTCGTCCGCAAGCCTACGTTCCGTTCATCGGCGATCTTTCCCGTTTTCCATCAACCGCACATCCGCACGCGGATCGCCTTCCTCGGCTATTGGATGGTCAAGCGGAGCATACCGGAAATTCATGCCGTCATCACGCTGCGATCCATGCAAGGGAAGGTGCTGTGCCGCCGTTCGGAACGAATCACGGAAGCCAGGGCGTACCGCGTCGAAGCGGCGGATATGCTGGCCGATGCGGGATTCGATACTAGCGCCGACTTCACCGGCAGCCTGGAAATCGAGTTCTATTCCTCGCGCGACCTCGTCTATCCGTACCCCGCGGTCGTCGTGCAATACTACGGACCGACGTTCGGCACGATCGTCCATACGGCGCAGCGGGTGTTCAACGACGCCGAAGACCGCAATGCCAATCTCGAATCCGCCGTGCCGGAAGCCGGCTTCAATATTTATGCCGACGAGGACCGCGAGCCGTTCTTCGCCTTCGTCAACGGCTGCGACGCCGTCCGGGACGGGCGGGTTGAGATGAAGTTCTACAACAGCAGGCGGGAAACGCTCGTCTACGTCATGCCGGTGTCACTTCTGTCGCCCTACGAGACGGTCGTCGTCCACCCGGACCGCCATGTCGACCTGCAAAGCTTCCTGGACGGCAAGCCCGGCACGGCCCAGATCCGCTTCGACGTCTCCTGGGTGTTCCCGCGCATCGTCGCAGGCAACGTGCGGCGCTCGCGCCAAGGACTGAGCGTCACCCACACGTATTACGATACGTCGGCCAGCTCCGGCGACGAGCACTATTGGCGGGACACGCCCGCCGGCTGGCATTCGGCCAACCTGTACGTGCCTGTTGCCGCAGCCGACGATCGGTACACGAACATCCACTTCTACCCGATCTACGCCCCCTCCGAGCTCGAATTCGATATCGAGCTGTATGCGGAAGACGGCACGCTAATCGGCGTGGAACGTGGCGCTCATCGGATTGCGCCGGTTGTCCGCGGCATGCATACGCTCGCCTTAAAGCCGCTGGCCGAACGGCTCGGAGCAGATCTCGCGCGCCCGATCGGAGCCAATCTGATCGCCCGTCCCGTCCGCGGCAGCCGGCTGCCGACCCGCCTGAAAGTCGGCCTCGATTACGGGGTCGGGACCGCTGCGCTGCCCTGCAATATTTGCAAGACGATGGACGTGTGCAATCCCGCGCTGGAGAACAAGCGAAGCTCGTTCCATTGGGCGCCGGTGCTGGCGGACCAGCAGGACGCCGTCGTCTGGATCGTCAACAGCGCTCCGATGCATCCGTACGTCAGGACGGCGGATGCTGCTTTGACGTTCTATCGCGAACAAGATACCGAAGTGCTGACCCGCGAGATCGTACTTGCGCCGAACGGTCTTGCCGTCCTGCGGCTCAGCGAGGAGCCGGAGCTTAGCGCCTTCTTCGACGGCCGGATGGGCTGGTACACGTGCGTGTCTTCCAATCCGTACGTCAAGTCTTACTACGTAAGCGAGAGCGCATCCGGCATCGTCGGCGGCGACCACGATTTCTAATGAGTGCGGCGAGAAGCCGCAGAGGAAGAGGGACAGGAGCATGATCATGGGAATGAAAACGGAGTCGGCGGCGGAAATCCGGGAAGCGATGCTGGAGCAGCTGTTCGACCGGCTGTTCCCGCTTCATCGGAGCTTGACGGGAGACGGCGTTCGGGAGACGCTGCGGATCTTGAACGAATATGCGCCGATCCGGCAGCAGGAAGTACCGACCGGTACCGTCTGCTTCGACTGGGAGGTGCCGAAGGAGTGGAACGTGCGGGAAGCGTACGTCAAAGACGGTCAGGGACGCACGCTGATCGACATCCGCGACAGCAACTTGCACCTGATGGGTTACAGCATGCCGTTCCGCGGCCTCGTGTCGCGGGAAGAATTATTGGCTCGCCTGCACACGAAGCCGGACATGCCGGATGCGATTCCTTACATGACTTCCTATTATCGTGAGGATTGGGGGTTCTGCGTCGAACACCGGCGGCTGGGGGAATTCACCGACGATTGGTTCGAAGTCGTGATCGATTCGGATTTGGCGGACGGACACATGACGATCGGGGAAGGCGTCATCCGCGGTGCCACCGCCCGCGAGATCTTGCTGTCCACCTATGTCTGCCATCCGTCGATGGCGATCAACGAGCTGTCCGGTCCGCTCGTTCAGACGATGATTTACCGCGCCTTGAAGGACCGCAAGGATCTGAAATACACATACCGCTTCCTTTATCTCCCCGAGACGATCGGCTCGCTTTACTATTTGAGCCGCCATGGAGAGGAACTGAAGGCGCGCGTTGACGCCGGTTACGTCATCAATTGCGCCGGGCACGGCGAGGCGTTCACGTACAAGAAGAGCAAGCGCGGCGACACGCTCGCCGACAAAGCCGCCCTGCACGTCCTGAAGCAATCGGGCAAGCCGCATCGCATCGTCGATTGGAACCCGTTCGGCAGCGACGAGCGGCAGTATTGCAGCGAAGCTTTCCGGCTCCCGGTCGGCAGCCTCATGCGCACGATGTACGGGGAATATCCGGAATACCACACCTCGCTGGATAACCGTTCGCTCATCTCTTGGCAGGTGCTGCGGGAGACGGTCGACATGTATCTGGTGATCATCGAGACGCTGGAGGCGAACGAGACCTACGTCAGCACGCACATCCACGGGGAGCCGAAGCTGGACAAGCGCGGCCTCTATCCGTACACGAGCGGGACGCGAACGCCCGAGGAGAAGCTGCGGATCCTGCAGACGACTCACCTGATCGCCTTCAGCGACGGGCAGCGCGACTTGATGGACATCGCGGAAACGCTCGGACTGACCGGCAAGGACATGCGCGAAGCCGCACAGCTGCTCGTGCAGCACGGCTTGCTGCGCCAAGCGGGCTTGGCGGCGGAGGCGTGGGCGAATTAGTGGCGGAAAGACGCTATTTCGGCGGATTGGCGTGGCTGCGAGCGGGATAGTGGCAGAGCGGCGCTATTTCGGCGGATCGGCTTGGCTGCGAGCGGGATAGTGGCAGAGCGGCGCTATTTCGGCGGATTGGCGT
>JAEWAQ010000010.1 GCA_023391635.1 Bacillota bacterium
AATTCGCCCCGCCCGCCCACAAATCACCGATTTTGTGTCTCTCCGCCGCTAATTCGTCCCTCCCGCCCACCGATCGCCGATTTTGTGTCTCTCCGCCACTAATTCGTCCCGCCTTGCCCGCCGACTGCTTCTCCAAGCCAAAGCAACCTTTGAATGCCCTCAGCAGAACTTTTCTTTCATAATTCTTTCATAGCCTGCTGATATACTGTCGGCAGTACAGGCAGAATGATCGTGGAAGGATGAGATTTGTGCTGCTAGGGTTTCACTGGAAGAGACTGTTGCCCGCGTTAGGGCTACTATGTTCCGCATGTTTCGTATGGCTCGTATTGGCGGTCACCGCCGGATCCCCTGTGGCGAATGCGAATGCGGATACGGATTTTACCTACCATCCTGTCGCGGATGGGATCGAGATTACGGATTATGTGGGAATAGATCCCGAGGTCGTCATTCCGGATACGATAGACGGACTTCCCGTGACTTCGATCGGATATGGTGCATTTGAGAATAAAGGGTTAACGAAAGTGACGTTGAATGCGGGGCTCTTGCGAATCGATTCATTTGCCTTTTCCTCGAATCACTTGACGGAAATCAAGATTCCAGTCGGTGTGGTTACGCTCGGCAATTCGTCATTTCTTGACAATGCGCTGACCGAAATCGATATTCCGGCAACCGTGAAGACCATCGGTCCTTATGCGTTTTACGTGAACAGCATCCATACCGTGATGTTGAATGAAGGGCTGGAGACCATTCAAGAAGGTGCGTTTATCGATAATCCCATCACGAAAATCATCATTCCATCGACCGTATCGACGATAGAAGGGGGAGCTTTTCAAAACAATGATCTCGCATATGCGGTGATTCCCCCAAGTGTGACGAGCATGTCTTTGTCTATATTCGATTTCAATCGACCTGACTTTACGATCATCGGATGGCCGGGCTCAGCAGCCCATAACCATGCAACCAATAGAGGCATTTCTTTCGCGGACATCGCGACTCTGCCTGTTCCCGATGTTCAATTCACTCCGGATCGCCAAGACTGGGCGCAGACGCCGGCCAAAACGACGGTTACCGGTGCTACCTATGAGTACTACAATCTCCGTTACGCCTGGTCGAACACGGTTACCCCTCCAGCTCCGGAAGCAGCGTGGAGCTCGCTTACCATTGGAGACGAGATCGAGCAGTCCGCTGAAGGTGAATGGTATCTGCACGTGAACGCATCTCCCTTGGGTCCGGCGGGCAGTTGGCATTCCGAGCGCTTCCGAGTCGACAGGACGCCGCCGACGCTGGGCGTCACGATGACGGCAGGTCCCTCAGCAACTCCTTATACAGACGATACGTGGAGCGAGTGGCCCGTCACCATCGATGCCACCGCGACCGACCTTTACGGCGACATTCGCGAAATCGTGGTTGAGACCGAATCCGGAGGGCTGAGTTCATTGGCAGCCTATCCGGGCGATACGTATTCCGTGACATTCGCTGCGAACGGTACCTACCGACTGAAAATCACGGCATTCGATCAGGCAGGCAATGTCTCGGCCGAGGAGCAACGGATCGTGAAAATCGGCAACAGCCCCTCGCCAGGCTCGACGACGGATGGTGAATCCGGCAACGCCAGGCTGAAGGAGCTGATCCTTTCCGATGGCGTGCTCACGCCGGCATTCTCCGGGGATGTGACGGAATATACGTTGCGTATCGATCCGGCGGCGTCTAGCGTCAACGTGGCTCTGTTGCCGGAACATGCGCTGGCTAAAACATCGTTGAATGGACAATCGCTCGGATCCGGCAGCGTGAAGGCCGACGTCTCGCTGGAACCGGACGTACGCCAATTCAAGATTGTGGTCACCGCGGAGGATGGGACCAAGCGAACGTACCAAATTGCGCTAGAGAGAGATGAAGCAGATCCTGCCGAAGCTCCCCCAACAGGAGAGGCGTGCAAGGCGAGATCCACTTTCAACGACATTGCCGGCCATTGGGGAGAACCGTTCATCATCGAAGCGGGCTGCCAAGGCATCGTACAAGGTTACCCGGACGGCAGCTTCAAGCCGGATCGGCTCGTGACCCGTGCCGAATTTACCGTGATGCTGGCAGGAGTTTTTCAATGGGAAGACACGGAGACAGCCATTTCATTCAGCGACCTGGCAGGCAAGGATCATTGGGCCAAGCAAGCGATTGCGCATGCGGCAGCTGCCGGTATCGTCTCCGGCTATCCGGATGGCCGCTTCCGGCCGGATGCGACGATCACCCGCGCCGAGATGGCGGTCATGATCGCCAGGGCACTTGGCTTGCCGACGGATGCCGGCCTCCATGCGGCTTTCGCCGATGACGCGGACGTTCCGGCTTGGGCGAAGAGCGCCGTAGCTTCAGTTCACCGTCAGGGCATCGTCGTCGGCCGTGGCGGCAACCGCTTCGTGCCGGTCGGAGCGGCCACCCGCGCGGAAGCGGCTCTGATGCTGCTTCGCGCAGCGGAGAAGAAGTCTTGATGCAGACACTGCAAGTTCGATGACAAGATGAATTCCGTATGCACAAATTTTCGTGGAAGGATGCGATTCAATTTGCCAAGATTCGACTGGAAGAGACCGTTGCTCGCACTCGGGTTGGTATGTTCGGTATGGTTTGAACTCGGGAGCGCAGCTGATGTTCATGCGGCGGATGCGGATTATTACTTCGATTATTATGCCGATCATGCCGAGATTATAGATTATGGTGGAACGGATACGGAGATTGTGATTCCGGAAACCTCGCGTGGACTTCCCGTGACGGCGATCGGCAATCGTGCGTTCCAGGCAAAAGAACTAACGAAAGTGACCTTGCCTGAGCGCCTGGAGACGATCGGGGAAAATGCATTTAGCTATAATCATCTAACGGAAATCGATATACCCGCCAGTGTGACTTCCATCGGACATTTTGCATTTTGGCGCAATGATCTGACCAAAGTGATCTTGCATGAAGGATTGCAGACAATCGGTGCTGCCGTATTCAAAGAAAATGTTATATCGGAAATTGAAATACCTGCTAGCGTGCGTTATATGGAGATGAATGTGTTTAATGGAATCGGGTTGAAAAAGCTGAAGCTGAACGAGGGGCTGCCGGAAGTCGGCTATGGTGTATTTCAGCATAATGAGCTGACCGAAGTCGAGGTTCCGTCAACCGCGAAATTCGTCGAGCGTTTTGCATTTCGGGATAATAAACTCAATAGAGTCCTGTTAAATGAAGGTTTGGAGGAGATCTGGTATTCTGCATTTGATTACAATGAGCTGACCAGCATCGTGATTCCGACTACTGTAAATACAATTTACGGCGATGCGTTCTATATGAATAAACTTGCGTTTGCCGTAATTCCTCCGAGTGTGAATACGATTGAGCACAATTCGTTCGGCGGCAATCCGGCCGACTTTACGATCATCGGAGCGCCTGGTTCGCCGGCGCACGATTTTGCGACCACCTATAACTATACTTTTAAGGATGCCGCAACGATTCCGATGCCTGACATTCAAATTGCCCCGGGCAGCCAAGATTGGGCACAGTCGGCCGCAACGACGGTGACTGGCGCCACCTATAACATCTATAATTTGAAATATGCATGGTCGAATACGGAAACGGAGCCCGGCCCGGAAGCGGAATGGCGTTTGTGGGGTCCGGGAGACGAGATCGAGCAGACCGCAGAAGGAGAATGGTACTTGCACGTCCAAGGCTCTTTGCTGGATCGGGCAGACGCTTGGCGTTCCGGCGGGCGCTTCCGGGTCGACAGGACGCCGCCGACGCTGGGCGTCACGATGACGACAGGCCCGTCAGCGACTCCTTACGTGGACGATACGTGGAGTCCAAGGCCCGTCACCGTAAACGCGACCGCGTCCGACCCGTATGGCGAAATCCGCGAAATCGTGGTGGAGACCGATAACGGTTCGACGAGCTCGGTAGCAGCTTATTCAGGCAATACGTATTCCGTAACCTTCGCCGTCTATGGCGCCTACGAATTGAAAATCACGGCCATCGATCAAGCGGGAAATGCATCGGTCACAGAGCAGCGCATCGTGAAAATCGACAACAGCCCGTCGCCGGTCTCAACCCCGGATGAGAAATCCGGCAACGCCAGGCTGAAGGAGTTTATCGTTTCCGATGGCGTGCTCACACCGGCATTCTCCGGCGATGTGACGCAATATACTTTGCGCGTCGATCCCGATGTGCCGAGTATCACCGCGAGCCTTTCGCCGGAGCATACGCAAGCGACGACCGCGGTGGATGGACAAGCGCTCGGGTCCGGTAAAGTGACGGTTGATATCCCGCTGGGGCCGGATGTGCGGCAATTCGAAATCGTGGTCACTGCAGAGGATGGGACCAAGCGAACGTACAAGGTTGTGCTGGAGAGAGAGGGAGCGGGTCCTGCCGAGGCTCCTCCAACAGGAGAGGCGTGCAAGGCGAGATCCACTTTCAACGACATTGCCGGCCATTGGGGAGAACCGTTCATCTTCGAAGCGGGATGCCAAGGCATCGTACAGGGTTACCCGGATGGAAGCTTCAATCCGGACCGGCCCATTACCCGTGCCGAGTTCGTCGTAATGCTAGCAGGACTCTTCCAATGGGGAGACGCGGAGGCAACCATTTCGTTCAGCGACTTGGCAGGCCGGGAGCACTGGGCTGGGCAAGCAATCGCGCAAGCGGCAGCTGCCGGCATCGTATCCGGCTATCCGGATGGCCGCTTCGAGCCGGAAGCGACCATCACCCGCGCCGAGATGGCGGTCATGATCGCCAGGGCACTTGGCTTGGGGGCGGATGCCGGCGCCACTGCGTCTTTCGCCGATGACGCGGACATTCCGGCTTGGGCGAAGAGCGCCGTAGGTTCGATCCACCGGCTGGGCATCGTCATCGGCCGCGGCGGCAACAACTTCGCCCCGGACGGAGCAGCCACCCGCGCGGAAGCCGCTGTCATGCTGCTCCGCGCGGCGGATATCCGGGAATGACATTGGCTTAATCCGTCCTGTGATGTGAAAAGGAAGGCGGCCTGATCCTCTAGGCGCCTTCCTTTTTTAGGCTCTCGCATCCGCGAGAGAACGGTCCGGCGCATCCCCGCGCAGCAGCGCGAGCGCCCTCCCCATCTTCTCCATGTATGCCGGTTCGCCGCCGGAGCACAGAAAGCGTACTTGCCCGCCGCCGCAGCCTGCCGGGATGCCTAACCGATGCAGCAGCGCGGCCAGCCGTTTCACCGTACCGGCGTTGCCGTCAACGATCTCGATATGCGGCGGCAGCACTTCGCGCAGGATGTCCGCATAGTAGACGTAATGCGTGCACCCGAGCACGACGATGCCGTACCGGTCCAGATCGTAGTTCGCCAGCTTGGCGCGAAAATACGCCTTGATCGGCTCCCTGTCGAATTGCAAAGCCTCGCAATATTCGACGAGCTCCGGCAGCGGCAGCGAATCTACGATGCCTCCCTCGTCCACGCGAGACACAAGCGCGTAATACTTGGGCTGCTGCAGCGTCAGCTGCGTCGCGAATACCAATACCCGCTTGCCGGTCGCCCGGTTCATCTCGACGGCCGGCTTGACGGCCGGTTCCATCCCGACGATCGGGAACGAATAGCGGGCCCTGAGTTCATCCACGGCGATGCTCGTTGCCGTATTGCAAGCGACGACCAGCGCGTCGATCCCGGTCTGCACCATCGTGTCCACGACTTCCAGTACGCAATTGCGCACCTCTTCGGCGGATTTGGGTCCATACGGTACGTGAAGCGTGTCCGCCATATATAAGTAATTCTCGGTCGGCAGCCGCCGAAGCGCCTCGGCCAGCACGGTCAGGCCGCCCAGCCCCGAGTCCATCACACCGATCGTCAATGTCATCGAGTCCTCGCGTAAGTATTGTGGTGGGACATCTTTAGCATACTGCGCCGGAGCCCCAGCGGCAATACCCATTAACGGCATATCGAATCGATATGGCCGATGACGACTCGCCGGATTCTATCCGGCCCAAGCCGCTCCGGGTCCAGCGACGCATGCAGCGCGAGTCCGTCCACCAAGGCATACAGCCGTTCGGTTTCGAACTCGGGGTCGAGGCCCGATTTAAGCATCCGCTGATCGGCCATATACGTTACCAAATTATTCATACCAGCAAGTATACCGTCATGAAGCGCGTCGAAGCTCGATGGGGATACGAATTTGCGGTGAAACGTGAACGCGAGCCACACTTCCATCTCCACGAGCTTGCTGCCGTCGGTCGGAACGAGCTCCATCAGGATGTCGACGATTTTCTGCTTCGGCGGCGCGTTGCCGGAGATAATCGCGTCGATTCTCTCATGGGCGCGTTCCTTTACGAGATTCATGGCATATTCAAGCAGGTCCTGCTGGGTGGAAAAATAGTGCCGCAACGCCCCCAAGGACAATCCCGCTTCGCTGGCGATTTTCCGGACGCTAGCCCCTTGCATCCCCTGGCTCGTAATGACGCGCCAAGTAGCCTCTGCAATATGTTGTTTTCTCTCTTCATGATCCACGATTTTCGGCATGTCCTCATTGTAGCAAATCCGTCCGGAAAAACAATATAACCGTACAGTTGTATTGTAAACGCAAGGGTGCTACAATAACATTCGTTTCATAATACACTTGTATGGTTATAGAGGTGATGGGCGAAATGAACCTCATTGCGTGGGCGATCATTGCGTGCGAAGTGTTGTTCTGGATCGTGCTGCTGCTGGGCCTCGTTGTCCGGTACTTGCTGAACAAACCGAAACTGGGGTTCGCGCTGCTCGCGCTCACCCCAGTCGTCGATTTGCTGCTGCTGGCCGCCACGGGCATCGATCTGTACCGCGGCGCCGTCGCCACGCGCGCGCATGCGCTAGCGGCGGTCTACATCAGCGTATCGATCATCTTCGGCAAAGGCATGGTCGCCTGGGCCGACGAACGATTCCGCTACTATGTGCTCAAGCAAAGCAGTCTCCCGGCCAAGAAATACGGCATGGCCTACTCCGTCCATTATGCCAAAGGTACGGTCAAGCATGCGGTCGCCTTCCTGCTCGGCGCCGGCATCCTGTACGGGCTCGTCTATCTGATCGACGACCCGGCGCGCACGGATGCGCTGTCCGGCGTCGCGAAGCTGTGGGCGCTAGTCCTCGGCATTGACGGCATTATCATGATCACCTATTTTATCTGGCCGCGTAAAGCTAAAGGGCAGGCAGGTGCTTGAACCGCTTCAAGCGCCTGCCTGCCCTAACTCGCCAAGTTCGAGCGCCGAGTCTCGCTCATCTGCCATTGGAACCGGCGGATCCGAGTTACCGTTATCCTGTTCTACGCAAGCTCCCACAGCCGCCGGATGTTAGCCAGGCCGATCTCCGCGCCTTTCCGGCAATCCTCCATGCCCTCGAACTCGAGCGAGATGTATCCGTCGTAGCCCGACTCCTTGATCGCCCGTATGGTCTCGCGCATGCGCAAGTCTCCGTGCCCCGCGATCGCTCCGCGCAAGTAGTTGCCGTTCGACGACTTGAACCAACCTTCCCCCAGCTCGCTGCCTGCCGGGCGATAGTAGAAGTCTTTGATATGCACCATGGAGGCGATCGGCAGGTTCTTCTTAACCGCGGAGAGCGGATCTTCGTCCACGCAGAGGAAGTTGCCGATGTCGAGCGTCGTCCGGAAATTCGGGCGGTCTACCGCATCCACGAGCGCCTGCACGCGGTCGCTATGCTGGATGAAGTACCCGTGGTTCTCGACGCTGGTCGTAATGCCGTACTGTGCCGCATGATCGGCAATCCGGCGGCAGGCAGCCGCGAGCCGTTCCAGCTGTCGATTGAAATTCACGATCGACAGGTCGTCGCTGCTCGCCACGTCATGCCGCATTCTGCGGACGCCCATCCGCGCGGCCAGATCGACTTCGCGCATGACGCGCGCGATCTCCTGCTCGTATTCCGTGTCCGTGTCTTTCAGGAAATTCGCTCCGATCGCATAGTTCGACAGCTCGATTCCGCATTCGTCGGCTTTCGCTTTGAACTCGTCCGCGAGCGCTTCCGTCATCTGAAAGCCGATAGGCACGATCTCTGCATGCTCGCATCCATGCTCCGCCGCCCAGGCGATCATATCGGCCGTCGTCATCTGATTCGTCGAGATCGCTTGATGCAGGCTATATGAACTGAGTCCCAGTTTCATGACATTTACCCCCTCAATTAAATATCAAATTACAGACGGATTTCCTGTCCCTTCTCTGCCGACTCGTACACGCCCCGCAGCATCTTCATGACTTCCACACCGTCGTCGACAGGGCTGATCGGCGTCGCGCCGGTCTTGCAGCAGTCGATGAAGTGTGAGACCTCACGCTGGAATGCGCTGTTGAAATGAAACGACGGGTGGTCGGTCTGCGGAAACATGTTCAAGATCGTGTTGTGCTTCTCCGAGATCAGCGCCAGCGACGGTTCGAGCTCAGCGCCGCCCTTGTCTCCGTACAGCTTCACGGACAATTCATCCTGCTTGGCATGCAGCGTGAAGCTGACGTCGACCATCAGCGACGCTCCGTTCTCGAAGCGGATCAAGGCATTGGCCAAATCCTCCACCGTATTGACCGAAGCATCGTAGTCCGCGGCTTTGTAGAAGCTCAAGCGCTGCACGTGCGCTCGGTTGCCCAGCTTGCTGTACGTATTGCCGCTGACGGCGACCGGCTTCGGACGGCCCATCATGTACCAGCACAAGTCGATGACATGCACGCCAAGGTCGATGAGAGGACCGCCGCCGGAACGGTTCACGTCGGCGAACCATCCGCCCGGGTTGCCGAGCCGCCGCAGACAGGATGCCTTCGCGTAATAAATTTCGCCGAGTTCGCCTTGTTCGATGAACTGGCGCATCAGCTGCGCATTCTCGTCATATCTGCGCACGAAGCCGACCTGCAAAATTTTCCCCGTCTCCCGCACCGCATCCCGAATCCGTTCCGCCTCTTCCACCGTGCGGGACAACGGCTTCTCCACCAGCACATGCTTGCCTGCCCGCAGCGCCGCGATGCTCATCTCGGCGTGCATGTTGTTCCAGGTGCAGATGCTGACCGCGTCGATGTCAGGATCGGCGACCAGCTCGCGATAGTCGGTATAGGCCTTGGCCATGCCGTACTTGTCCTTGGTTGCCTGCGCACGCGCCTCGTTCAGATCGGCGACGGCGTACAATTGCGCGTCCGCATTCGCTTCGTAGGCTTGCAGATGCGATTCCGCGATGGAGCCTGCTCCGATAATGCCGATTTTCAAGCTGCCCATATTGCTGTTATCCTCCTTGCAACTGTATTATAGAGTCACATTAACACGTGAATGGCGGTGGATACATGCCTATTACAACCACTTACATGGATTATACGGTCAGCTCGAAGCCGATTCGCATCATCGATCGCAAGGTTGACCGGAGCCGGCTGGACCTGCCTTCGCTGTCCATTCTGAATGTCGGGCATTTGCCGGGTCGAACCTTGTACCGGAGCCACGCGCAGTTTCATTATTGGGCAGTCGTCTATATCGCAGGCGGCTCCGGCACCTACCAGATCGAGGGGGGCGAAATCCAGACGGTTCGGGAAGGCAGCCTGTTCTTCTTCTTTCCGGGCGCCTCGTTCAACTATGGGCCGGACACGGGCGGAACTTGGGACGAGTATTATTTCACGATCGAGGGGTCGCGCATCGGGGAATGGCTCGGCAGTTGGCTGCGCGATACGGACAGGGTACGGCAAGTAGGGCCCCTGGATATTTATGCGCATCGCGTCGAGCGGATATTCAGATTGATGGACAGCAGCTTGCCGAGCGATCTGGACAGAGCCGCACTGCAGCTCGAAACGCTGCTCTTCGAATTCGTGCTCGGGGCGAGATCCCTGCTCGTGCCGGACCGGGCCGGCACGGCGGAGAAGCTGCTCGAAGACTTGAACCAATCGTTGTACGAGCGATTCGATCCCCAGCGTTTCTGCGAGCAGCACCATATTTCCATGTCCACCCTGCGGCGGATCGTGCGCAAGTCGAGCGGCTATCCGCTTAACGAGCATGTACACCGGCTGAAGATCGCCGAAGCGAAGAACCGGTTGCTGAACACGGGCGACTCGGTGAAGGAGATCGCTGACCTGTTCGGCTATGCGGACGTGTTCTATTTCTCGCGGCTGTTCAAGAAGTACACCGGCGTCTCCCCGCGCGAGTATCGCAGAACAGTCTAGCCGGATATCCGTCCCCTTTGGCCATTAAGGGAAGGAGGGCTTCTCTTGCTCCCATTTGTCCAATTGCTGCAGTACCGCTCCATTCATCCGCACATCCGCTTCTCCCATCGGTGTGCTTTCCCGTTGCAAACTCCGCCGCGTTTTAGTTATGACCGTCAATTGGTGCTGATTATCGAAGGGGCCGGAACGATCGAAGCAGAAGCGCAATCCCTGCCTTTCCGGCCGGGACCGTAGCTGCTTATTCCGCCGGGCGCCGCGCACCGTTTTATGGATTCGCAGGCCGAGACCTATGCGCATATCGCCAACCATTACGATTGGGAGCCTTGCGTTCAACAGTCGGAATCGTTATGGTCATGGACATTGCCGGACAATGCCTCCAGCAAGCCGCTCGTGTCCAACTCCCTGTGGCTGCGCATATTACCGTGATCCCTGCAGCTCCCCCTTCAATCGCCCAACAAATGCAGCATATCGCCGAGTTGTACACGATGGACACGCCATATCGGCAGATGAAGCTTCAGACCGCCTTAGGGGTGGTGCACTACCCTACCGGACTTGGCGAAGTTTCATCAGGTGCAGGCCTCTCTTGTGGCGGCATCTACCGTATGCTTCAGCAGCATCGCGATCGTCACCGGGCCTACGCCGGCCGGAACAGGAGTAATGGCGCTTGCCTTGTACACGCAAGCTTCGTAATCGACATCGCCTACGTTGCCCTCGTTGTATCCCGCATCCAGCACGACAGCCCCTCTTTGAATCCAATCGCCTTGTACGAATCTCGGCTTGCCGACTGCCGCGACCACGATATCCGCTTCGCGCACGATGCGTTCGAGGCCGGTTGTTCTTGAATGGCAGATCGTGACGGTAGCGTCGCGGTTCAGCAGCATCATCGCGACCGGCTTGCCGAGAATCGGGCTACGGCCGATGACGACCGCATGCTTGCCGGAGATCGGCAGGTCGTAGTAGTCGAGGATCGCCAATATCGCAGCCGGTGTGCAAGATGGATACTCGGCGAAGCCGAACGCATTTTGCGCGAATCCGAGCGTCGTGACGCCATCGACGTCCTTGTCGATGCGAATCGCTTCGAAAGCTGCTCGTTCGTCGATATGCGCTGGAACCGGGTGCTGCAGCAGAATACCGTGAACGAGCGGGTCCTCATTCAATTGGCGGATCGTGTCGATGAGCTGTTCGGTCGTCGTGCCGCGATCCAGATGAATGCGCCGGGATTCGATGCCAAGACGCTTGCAGGCGTTGCCCTTCATGCGGACATAGGTCGCGGACGCCGGATCGTCTCCGACCAGGATCGTCGCCAGGCACGGCGTCACGCCGCGCGTCGCAAGTGCCTGCACCCGCCCGCTCAATTCATCCTTGATCGCTTGCGCCACCCGGGTTCCGTCCAGGATGAGCGGACTGCTCTCGCTGTTGCTGCTCTTGCTGTTACTGTTACTGTTACCGATCGAATTGCCGTTCTCGTTTGCCGTCATCGCACATCGCTCCTCTTCGGTTCATCGCTTGCAACAAACGCAAAGAGGCAAGGGGAATGTCCCCTCACCTCAGCCCAGGCGTACGGCTATCGCAAGCCAGCTATGCGCTCCCCCATGGTTATGCCCATGTTCCGCCAGTCGCGCATAGTGTTCGATTTGTTTCGATCTTACCTTACGATGAATCATTATGCAATATCGAATGTTTGCGGATTTCGATCGTCTAAGAACCGATTCGGCCGCTGTATCCCCATCCTGGGCGGGTCACGATCCGTTAATTCCACCAGGCAAAGCATAGAAGTCCTGGATGAAACGCATGAAGGCGCCGACTTCCTCCTTGTCCGTCTTGTGGATCAGATAGGTGGAAGCGACGGGCATGGCGATCTCGTCGGTGTGCACTTCCAGCACGCGTCCCTCCAACACCTCGCGAATGACGGTCGAGCGCGGCAGAAACGAGATACCGAGGTCTTCCTCGATGAAACGTTTGGTGACGTGAACCTGCGAAACTTTCATCGTGCGGATGCGGGGATAACGGCGGCGAATGGCGCTAAGCAGCTCGTCCCAATATTCGGGATGATTGTGCGTCAAGATCAGGTAGCGCTGGAGCAGTTGCCCCAGATCGAGCGGCGGCGTGCCCTCCGCGTCCCCGCCGTCGTGCGGCGCGACGAGAATGACGGGATCCTCGTTCAGCTTGAGCTGCTCCATATCGGAATAGGCCGTGCGCATTCGCGTTAAGCCGATATCGGCTTGACCGCCCAAGATCGCGCCGCGGATATCGACGGACTCCATCACCTCGATGACGATCTCGATGTCCGGGTAACCCGCCAGAAATCGCCGAACGATCATCGGCAGCATCGAAGCCGCCACCAGCGGCGATACGGCGATCGTCACTTTGCGCTTGTAGCCCTGCCGCCAACTCTCCAGATCGTGCACGCCTGACTCCAAACTGTCCAGCACCTGCTTGGCGTAGGGGAGGAACCGCTTGCCCGCTTCCGTGAGGTAGACGTTGCGGCCTTTGCGCTCGAAGAGCATGATGCCGAGCAGTTCCTCCAGGTGCTTGATATGCATCGTGACCGTAGGTTGGGCCAGGAACAGTTGCTCTGCCGCCCGGCGGAAATTTTCGAGCTGCGCGGTCGCGGCGAACGTCTTGAGCCATTGGATATCGATGAGGTTCTCCCCTCCTATATGAACGTCGATCGCCTTTTGACGTTTCATGATTGATTATGATTCACTATCAATTGTAACGTATTAATTTATTTTTGTTAACAATTCACCTGCGGTAAAATAGAAAGAAGAATCTATGTCAAAGGGAGAATCGGAAATGCCTAAAGTAACGGGTTTGGATGGCGTTGTGGCAGCGGATACGGACATGAGCCTGGTCGACGGGGAGAACGGTTACCTGGTCTACCGGGGGTACTGGGCGAAAGACCTGGCGATTCACCATGATTACGAAGAAGTCGTATTTTTGCTGATGAACGGAGAGTTGCCCGGCGCGGAGGAGCTTGAAGCATTCAAAACACAGCTGGCCGGGAAGCGGGAATTGGCGCCGCACGTGCGGGCGGTGATCGATCTTCTGCCGCAGGACAGCGATATGATGAGCGTGCTGCGCACGGCGGTGTCGGCGATGGGAACGGGCGAGTATCAATGGCCGCCGACGGAAGAGCAAGCGCTCAACGTGATCGCCGTCATTCCGACGATCATCGCTTACCGACATCATCGATTGCAAGGCAAGGACGCTCCCGCTCCGCGCGCCGACCTCGATCATGTCGCCAATTATTTGTACATGATTCACGGAACGGTGCCGCCAGTCTCTCACGTTCGCGCCTTGAATGCTTATTTCGTGCTGACCGCCGAACATGGCATGAACGCCTCCACCTTCTCGGGCCGCACGATTCTGTCGACGCAATCGGACTTGATCTCTGCCGCGACCGGAGCGATCGGCGCTATGAAAGGCCCGCTCCACGGGGGTGCGCCGTCGGAAGTCATCCATATGCTGAATGAGATCGGCACGAAGGACAATGCGGAAGCGTGGATTCGCGGGAAGCTGGAACGCGGCGAGCGGCTGATGGGCTTCGGACACCGCGTCTACAAGACGCGCGACCCGCGGGCTATGGCGCTGCGCGAAGTGACGGAGAAGCTGACAGGCGAGGACCCGTGGTTCGACTTCGCGCTGCATGTAGAGAACACGGCAATTCTCCTGCTGGAGGAATACAAGCCGGGACGTCGGCTATATACGAACGTGGAGTTCTATGCGGCAGCCGTACTGCGCACCGTCGCATTGCCGGAGGATCTGTTCACGCCGACGTTCAGCGCCAGCCGCATGGCGGGCTGGACCGCGCACTTGCTGGAGCAAGCGCCGGTGAACCGGATTTTCCGCCCGCAGTCGGTATACACCGGAGCGATGCCGAGCTGACCGAATGGTTCGTTACCGCTTCGGACAGGCGAGGCTGGGCGGACAAGCTGCCGAGAGCAGCATGTCCGCCTTTTCGTTGCGCCATCCATGTACAGGATGATCCGGGATCACTTCCGTTCCTGAGCTGCCCTTGTACCCGGAGGGAATTCGCACGACCAAGCGCCATTCCGATATTCGGCGCGAATGATCCCCGTTGGAACTCGCAATTCTACCTTGCCATGCGTCCAAGCTGCAGGTATCCGGGGCGAGAACGCAATTTCAGTCCACCCGGGCTTGGCGGGCTTGAGGCCGACGATCTCCTCGATCAACAGCGGAATCGGCGCGCTTGCCCAAGGGTGGCACAGGCTCGTGTTCCACTTCTGGTCTTTGCCCCAGGCTTCGAAGCAGGTCGTCGCCTCTTCCTTCAGCATATTTCCCCAGGAGTGTTCGTCATCCGAGGACATCAACTCGTAGATCAACCCATGTTCGCCCGCACGCGCCAGCGCCTTCAGCACGAAATACGAGAAGTAGACCCCGCAAGAGAAACGCTTCTCCCGAATGAGGCCAAGGATGTTCGGCACGGCTTCCTCCGGCGCCAGATCGAACAGCAGCGGAAGCACGTTGGAATGCAGCGCATGGTGGCGGCTCTGCTGGGCATCGACGAACAATTTCCCCGATTCGTCATAGAACGCGGCGATGTAACGCCTTCGCAATTCGGGCAGCCGATCGTCGTATGCGATCCCCAACACGTCGCGAATCCCGTTCGTCGCGCCGATGCATCCCAGATAGAAGGCGTTGATCACGTTATGGCAGCCAGGGCCTGCCGGCCTGGAGAGGTCGAAGTCGTATCCGTCCCGCAGCTCTTGCGGCCAATCGACCAAATTCCATTTGTCGAACACGTCGTGCAGCAGCCCGTCTTCCCGTTCATGCGTTTCGAAATATTTCAGCAATCGCTCGGCATACGGATACATCCGCTCCAAAAACGCGTAATCACCGCTGTATCGATAATATTCCAGAAGCTGTAGCGGCCATTGCAGCGAGTAGTCGGCGATCTCCTGCATGAAGTGGCCCGGCACGACGGCCATCAATCCTTCGCACACGGAGCTGCTGCGCGCGAACTGCTCGATCGCCTTGCGGTACAATCTCAGATCGCCGCTAACCAACATATGCGAATGCCCGATGACCGTATTGTCCCCGAGGTACTGTCCCTTCTCCCGGGTCGGGCAATCGACGTAATTCTCTTGCGTTCCGTATTTGACCCCGTTCTTGCAGATCGCGAAAATCCGATTCATCCGCTCATCCGAGCATTCGAATCGGCAAGCCCCTTCATCCAGCGGATAATGGCGCACGACCGCCCGGAAGGAATCGGGCTGCAGCGCCTTCTCCGGTCCGCGCACTTCGACATAGCGGAAGCCTTTGTAATCGAACGTCTCGAACGTGTCGTCCCTGCCCGATAACACCCAGGTATCGCGGTACAAGCAGTTGCAGCGAAGTTCGTAACGAACGGATTTGCCGTCCGCCAGCAACTCTTCGCCGGATAAAATCTCGACTTGTTCCCCGGATTCTCCCTTCGCCTTCATCGTGAATTGACCGGTCAGCTCTTCGCCGAAATCGACCAAATAACGTCCGGGCGCGAGCTGCGTCACTTGAACGGGCTTCTTCTCGTACACGGAGAGCGTTGGCGTCGGTTGCAGCGCAAACCGATAGCCGGCATCCGGATGAACGGCGGCGCTCGGCCATCCGGCGTCGTCGTAATCCGCGGCCTTCCAATTGCCGGGCGACAAGCGGGCGTCCACATGTTCCGTAAACTGCGTATCGTAACCGAAAACTTCGCCGGGCAGATTATCCTCTCCGCGGATTGCTTTCCAGGTACTGTCGCTCTTGACGAGCAGCCGATCTCCCGCCCATATTTCCGCAATTAGCCCTTGCCGATAGTCGGCACTGTTGTAAGCGCGATTCAGCAGCCCTTGGTAATAGACGTGAACGGCGATCGAATTGAGGCCCGGCCGCAGCGCGTCACGCACTTCCAGCCGATTGTAGTGATAGTGGTCCGTATCGCTTTGCGCCGGCCCTTGCCCGACGAACGCTCCGTTCACGTACACTTTGTAATAATCGTCAGCCGTAATGTCAAGATGGACCGGCCCTCCCCCCAACACCTCCCCATTCAGCTCGAATCCCGTTCTTGCATACCAATGATGATGGCGCAGCCCCGGCTCATGGACCGGTGCTTCCCTCTCGTCCATTTCCTTATGAAACAGGTTCGGCTTCGGCCTCCCGAGAAAGGCTTGATCCGTCAACCAGTCAGCCGCCCATTGCTTCGTCATAGTCATAGGTTCCCCCTGCTCCCTTCCTTCGCGCATAGCCTCATGACTCGACATGTCCGTCCCGAAAACTTATCCTTTCCGGCATGCTGCAAGAAAAACCTTCTCCTATGATTGTAACGGCGGCGCTTGATGATGGCTACCCCTTGCACAGCGCTTATGACGACGAATAGTCAAGACAAATTTTGTGTATGATCAAATAAATGAGCCGACTCGTGAGTGATTACTCACTTGACTGCAAACCAAAACCGTAGTATCGTGTAATCAATCATAAAGTGAGTAATCACTCACTATGCTGAGAGGAGCACGGCTAATGGCGAAGGACACGCACGCCGGCGCAAAACCGCACACCTGCTGCATCGAGACCCGCGACGTTATTCGCAAGTTCGACGACAAGGAAGTGCTGCACGGCATCAGCCTCACGGTGAACTACGGCGAGATCTTTGGTCTGCTCGGCCCTTCCGGTTCCGGCAAGACAACGCTCGTCAAGATGATCGCAGGCATCGATGAAGCAACGAGCGGGCATATCGAAGTGCTCGGCACGACAATGCCGAAGCTCGGGATGATGACCAGGATCGGCTATATGGCGCAATCGGACGCGCTGTACACGGAGCTCACGGCCAAGGAGAACCTGGAGTTTTTCGGCGCCCTCTTCGGCCTGCGCGGCGAGCGGCTGAACAAGCGGATGAACGAAGTGATGGAACTCGTCAACTTGACCGCGCACTTGAAGAAGCCGGTCGGCGCCTACTCAGGCGGCATGAAGCGCAGGCTTTCATTGGCGATCGCCCTGCTGCACGAACCGGAAGTGCTGATCCTGGACGAACCGACGGTCGGCATCGATCCGGTGCTGCGCAAGTCTATCTGGGATGAACTTGCGAACTTAAGCCGTCAAGGCAAGACGATCATGGTCACGACCCATGTGATGGATGAAGCCGACAAGTGCCACCGGCTCGGCATGGTGCGGGACGGCGATCTGATCGCGGTCGGTACGCTGGAGCAGCTCAAAGCCGATTCCGGCACCGCCAACATCGAGGAAGCATTCCTGTTTTACGGAGGTGTTCGCGCATGAGGATCCGTGCCTTGATCAAGCGTATCATCCGCCAGTTCATCCACGACAAGCGCACGCTCGCCTTGCTGATCGTCGCGCCGCTGCTCGTCTTGTCCATGATCTATCTCGTGTTCAACGGGGACACGTATCACCCCAAGATCGGCACGGTGCAATTGCCGCCTGCGATCGAGCAGGGCTTGAGCGCTCAGGAGGCCGAGGTCACCCGCTACGCAACCATCAACGAGGCAGAAGACGCGCTTGCGGAACGAGAGATCGACGCGATCCTCTCACTGGACGGCGCTACTCCCCATGTGAAGCTGGAAGGCAGCGATCCGGCCAAGAACCGCGCCGCCATGATGCTGATTCAGAAAACGGTGCAGTCGCTCGCCGGCCAGACGTCCCAAACCGCGGTCCCCGTCTTCGATTATCTGCACGGGGGCGCCGACATGTCGTCCTTCGACAGCCTGAGCCCTGCTCTGATCGGACTGTTCGCGTTCTTCTTCGTTTTCCTGATCGCCGGAATTTCCTTCTTGAAAGAACGCACCAGCGGAACTCTGGAGCGCCTGCTCGCCACGCCGCTGCGCAGATGGGAGATCGTCGTTGGCTACATGGGCGGCTTCGGCATCTTCACTGGCCTGCAAGCGATCCTGATCGCGGGATATGCGATCGGCGTGCTGGGCAGCCTGATGGCTGGCTCCATCTGGTATGTTCTCTTGATCATGCTGCTCCTGTCGATGACGGCGCTCAGCTTCGGGACGTTCCTGTCGGCATTCGCCGAGACGGAGTTCCAGATGATCCAGTTCATTCCGATCGTCATCGTGCCGCAGGTGTTCTTCTCCGGTCTGTTCGACTTGGACAGCATCTCTCCCTGGCTGCGCTGGCTGACGCACGTCACGCCGCTCAAGTACGGAGCCGATGCTCTGCAGAGCGTCATGATCCGCGGCGAAGGCTGGAGCGCGATCGCGGTTGATGTGTACGTCTTGCTCGGTTTGTCTGTCGTCTTCATGGCAGCCAACGTGCTCGCATTGCGGAAACATCGGAAGTTATAGTAACGTATTGTCATAGCAAGATGACGAGGAGTGGACGGACACCGTGGCGGAACAGAAGGAACAGGAACAATGGCTGGCGGACCTGCTGCGTCTTGCCGAAGGCGATGACAAGAAGAAGACCGAGAAGCAGGTCAGGATTCTGGAGGCCGCTGTCGAAATTTTCGCGGAAAAAGGCTACGCTGCCACCGCCACCAGCGAAATTGCTCAGAAAGCCGGGGTTGCAGAAGGTACGATTTTCAAGCATTACAAAACGAAGAAAGACCTTCTGCTGTCGATTGCAGGTCCCATCGTCGCCAAGGTATTCGCTCCGTTCCTTATGCGCGATTTCGCCAAGCTGCTCGATCTCCCCTACCCCCGTGTCGAGGACTTCTTCCGCGCGGTCGTTCGGGATCGGCTCGCATTCGCGCGCAAGAACGATAAGCTGATCCGGATTCTCGTTCACGAAGTTCCTTTCCAACCGGAGCTGCTCGAGCAAATTAAAGAAATGCTGTCGAATATCGTGGCCAAGCGCGTTCAGCGGGTTGTGGAGCATTTTCAAAAACAGGGTCAAATCATCGAAGCGCCGCCATGGCGCATCATCCGTTCCGCAGTCAGCGTATTCATCGGCATGATCGCCTTCCACGTCTTCCTATCGCCGGAGCATCCATTCGACGAAGAGGAAGAAATCGAGCGAGCCCTGGATATTGTCCTATATGGAATCGCCGGCGAGTCGTTAAGATTGCAGAAGCAGGATCCGCAGCATCCGGCAGAAACTTGACGAGATGGATACTCCCGCCACTTACCTAAGCTATCGCATAGGTTGAGCTGGGGGTTTCTGTTGGAGAAGTAAAACTTATGAGCCACCCCGCGTAAGAGGACGAGACTGCTGACGTCCCGTCCTCTTACGCGTTACAACGCCGGACGCGGGCGTTCTTTCCGCCCTATCGCTTCTCCACGATTTCAGTGCGAATGCACTGGATAAAAGAATCGATCGCTGCCGTACCCTGATCTCCTTCTCCCCGCTTCCGTACGGACACCGTTCGGGAGCTCCGCTCGTTCTCCCCGAGCACTAGCATATAGGGCACCTTCTCGTGCTGGGCTTCGCGAATTTTGTACCCCAGCTTCTCGTTCCGCAGGTCCGTATCCGCGCGAATGCCGGCCGCTTCCAGCAACCGTTGCAATGCCAGCGCATCCTCCATGTAGTTGTCCGAGACCAGCAGCAGCTTCACCTGCACGGGCGCCAGCCAGAGCGGAAAGGCGCCGCCGTAATGCTCGGTCAAGATGCCCACGAATCGGTCGATCGAACCATAAATCGCGCGATGGATCACGACCGGACGGAGCTTCTGGTTATATTCGCCGGCATAAGTCAGGTCGAACTTGACCGGCATCTGAAAATCCAATTGAACCGTTCCGCACTGCCAGCTTCGTCCGATCGCATCCTGGATATGAAAATCGATCTTCGGTCCGTAGAACGCCCCGTCTCCTTCGTTGATGCGATAGGGGAGCCCCAACCGCTCCAGCACGTTCTGCAAAGCCGATTCCGCTTGGTCCCACAGCTCCGAAGCGCCCATGTAATCGTCCGGCCGCGTGGACAGTTCAACCGAATACGAGAATCCGAACATCTGGTACATGCGGTCGATCAAAGCAATGGCCCGACCTACCTCTTCTTCGATCTGGTCCTCCCGGGCGAAAATATGCGCGTCGTCCTGACAGAAGGTGCGGACTCGCATCATGCCGCTAAGCGCACCGGAATATTCGTGCCGGTGCACCTGGCCGAATTCGGACAGCCGAATGGGCAATTCCCGGTAGGAGTGCAGACGGTTCTTGTATATGATCATATGGCCCGGACAGTTCATCGGCTTAAGCGCGAATTTCGTCTCATCCACGTTCGTGAAATACATGTTGTCCTTATAGTGGTCCCAATGCCCCGATTGCTCCCACAGCCGGTTATTCATCATGAGCGGCGTGCGCACTTCGTCATATCCCTGGCCGACGTGCAGCTCGCGGGACAGCTTCTCCAGTTCGTTGCGGATGATCATGCCTTTCGGTAAATAAAACGGCATGCCGGGCGCTTCCTCCGAGAACATGAACAGCTCGAGCTCCTTGCCGAGCTTGCGATGATCCCGCTTCTTCGCTTCTTCCAGTCGATGCAAGTGCTCCGAGAGCTCGGCTTCCTTCGGAAACGCCGTGCCGTAGATCCGTTGGAGCATCTTGTTGCCGCTGTCCCCGCGCCAATAGGCTCCAGCCACGTTGAGCAGTTTAAACGCCTTGATCCGCCCGGTCGAAGGAAGATGGGGCCCTCTGCACAGATCGAAAAATTCCCCTTGTTCATAAATCGTAATCTCCGCTTCAGCAGGTAAACCCTCGATCAACTCGAGTTTCAGCGGGTCGCCTAGTTGTTCGTAGATCTGCCGCGCCTCTTCCCGGCTGACAATGCGACGCATGATCGGCAGATCTTCCTGCGCGATCGTCCTCATCTCATGCTCAATAGCTGTCAGATCGCCAGGCGTCAGCGGCTTGTCGAGGTCGATATCGTAATAGAACCCGCCCTCAATGACCGGCCCGATACCCAGCTTGACGGCCTGAACGCCATAGATTCGTTTGATCGCTTGGGCCATCAGATGTGCCGTGCTGTGCCGATACACCTTCAGCCCTTCCGGGCTGTCCAGCGTCACAATCTCTACCCGGCAGTTCCGTTCGACCGCGCGATTCAAGTCCGCCATCTGGCCGTCGATCGTTCCCGCCACCGCCTGCTTCCTCAGTCCCGGGCCGATGGACTCTGCCACCTGTTCCAGCGTAATGCCTACTTGATACTCCCTTACTTGTCCGTCCGGCAACGTTAATTTGATCATTCGCGCAACCTCCCGAGTCTATGATCGAACGCAAAAAAACGCATCTCGTCCCAAGGGACGAGTGCGTTCGGCTCGTGGTTCCACCCTCATTCGACTTGCCGGCCGTTGCCGTGCGCGAACAAGTCCTTATTCGGAATCCGGTAACGGGGATCATACGGTGACGATTACTGCCGGAGCATGCGTGCCCGCGGGTTCAACGTCACAGCTGCAAAGGGGTAACTTCACATCCGGTTGCCGAAGAGGATTTCAGCTGGCACCTCTCTCTCTGTACAGCCCTTGAAGGAAGTCATGTCTTTGGTCATGGCCTGAATATTTGAAATTTTTCTTATTATAGGGTATGGATGCGAACGGGTCAATCCCTTTATCAAGGCAACACATTCCCCGCCGCGCGGAAGATGCCGTACCATTCCTCGCGCGTCAGCGCAACTTCGCTCGCCTTGCAGCAATCCTTGATCCGCTGCACGTTCATCGTGCCGGTCACAGGCTGCATGCGCGCCGGATGACGCAGGAGCCAGGCAATCGCGATCGTGGTGTTGCTGACGCCATACTTCCCCGCGACCTCATCAATCGCACGATTCAACTCCGGGAACTTCTCGTTGCCCAAGAACACGCCTTCGAAGAACCCATATTGGAACGGCGACCAAGGCTGGATCGTGATATCGTTCAAACGGCAATAGTCCAGTACGCCTCCGTCGCGGTTGACCGCGGCTGCGTTCTCCATATTCACATTGAAACCGCTCGCGATCATCGTCGTGTTCGTGATGCTGAGCTGCAGCTGGTTCGCGACGATCGGCTGCTTCACGTACCTCTTCAACAGCTGCATCTGCATCGGATTCTGGTTGGAAACGCCGAAGTGCCGCACCTTGCCCGAGCTCTCCAATTGATCGAACGCAGCGGCCACTTCCTCCGGTTCCACCAACGTGTCCGGGCGGTGAAGCAGCAGTACGTCGAGGTAGTCCGTCTTCAGCCGCTTCAGAATGCCGTCCACGGACGCCAGGATATGCTCCTTCGAGAAGTCGAACATCCCTTTGCGAATGCCGCACTTCGATTGCAGGATGAGCTGCTCGCGCACATCCGCGTTCATGCCGATCGCATCCGCGAAGATTTCCTCGCACTTACCGCCGCCGTAGATGTCCGCATGATCGAAGAAGTTCGCGCCTTCCTCCATAGATGTCCGAACGAACCGTTCCGCCTCCGCTTTATCAAGCGAATTGATCCGCATGCATCCGACTGCAACGACCGGCACTTCAAGGTTGCTTGTCCCTAATTTCATAGTTCTCATCCGCTGCGCCTCCCTAACGATCATCAAAGTCTACCGCACCCTCTGATTCTCCCACAACCTGCGACTCGAGTCCAGCGCCCTGCATGGCGACAATGGAGAGCTGCGTGAAACATTTCGGCATTCGCCTTCGTCAGAAAGACTAAAAGGTACAGGAGGTCGGTCATGCTGCGTTTTGCATGTTTGCTTTGCTTGGTCGCCGTCGTGCTCGTCTCTTGCGGGACGCAAGAAGCTGCCCGTCCGGAGCGGTCTGCCCCGGGCCCGCATGCCATGGCAGTCACAAATCCTGAACAGGCCCAAATACAGACATACACAACGGATGCTGTTTATTTCGTCGCAACGGAAGGTGGAGAGATCGATCCGGCAGACCTGCAGCAGCATCCGGAGCTTGCGGTCGTGCACACTTTCGCCGATCTGAAGGCCGTTGCCGCAGAGAAGGCTGCGATCTGGATCGACAAGAACGTCACCGACCAGGTCGAGCACGCATGGTTGTCCGAGCAGTCGCGGTTCGCCAAGACAATCGTCGTCGTGGGCTATCACGATTCCTTGTATGCATTCAGAGAAGCTCTGGACGCCTTCGGCATCAAGGGCCCTTACGTCGATTGGAGCCAGAAGAGCGTCTCGCCGGGGTTCAGCGTGTGGAAATTAAAGACGTACACGGCAACTCAAAGATCCGCCTGGCTGCGCGGGTACGAGGAGTCTTCGACGGTCGAGCGGATCGTGGCGGCGACTGCTCCGTTGCAAGAGGCGGAGACGTACATCGAACAACCGGACCGTTAACGACCGTCAGCCCATCTTTCCCACGCCCCTCTCGTCTTTTTACCTATAGTCAAAACCTATATAATCTATTCACTATATATATTTCACAAATAAATAAACTGTCGATACAATAGGTCCATCTTCCAAAGTCAGGGGCGATTCCCATGGACCGTCAAGTGATCCGTCAATTCGATGCCAATGCCGACGATTATGACCGGCAGCGCAAGCAGCTCATTCCTTGCTTCGATGATTTCTACGGAACTGCGCTGAGCCTTGTGGACAGCCGCAATCCCGCGCCGAAAATTATCGACCTGGGCGCCGGAACCGGATTGTTCTCGGACATGGTTCTGCGCCAATATCCGAATGCCGAGCTCACGCTGATCGATCTGAGCGAGCGAATGCTGGAGCAAGCCCGCCGCCGATTCGCCAACTGTTCCAACGTCCGCTTTATTGTCGCCGATTATGCGGAATACGATTTTGCCGAGCCGTATTGTTTCGCCATCTCGTCGTTATCCATTCATCATCTTCCTCATCCGGACAAGCGTCGATTATTCCGAAAAATCCATCATCTCCTGAAGCCGGGCGGGGCGTTCGTGAACGCCGATCAAACGAAGGGAAACACGGCATGGACAGATGCTTGCTTCATGGATCGGTGGCTCGCCGACGTCCGAAGCAGCGGTTTGCCCGAGGAAGCTCTCCAAGCCTCCATAGAACGCAGGAAGATGGACATCAACGCCACCTTGCAGGAGCAGCTCGCATGGATGAAGCAAGCCGGTTTCGCCGACGTCGACTGCATGTACAAAAATATGGGCTTCGCGGTGTTCTACGGCAGAAAATAATCACCGCGAACGACCGAGCGGGGCTGCCACCTTATGGATGGTCAGCCCCGCTCCTCCCTACACCTCTTGAAACCCCAGCTCTTCCAACGCCTGCTGCAGCGTTCCTCTGATCTGAATGCGCTCCGTGAAGGCCAGATTCGAATCGACCATCATATTTGCGATATCCGGCCGGATGCCGGTTACGATCGACTGGCAGCCCATGTAACCCATGCCTTCGATGACTCTGAACAACTGCTGCACGACGGACGTATCCAGGATGGCTACGCCGGACATATCGATCAACAACGTCCGGATTCCGCTCGATCCGATCTGCCGCAACACCTTATCCTGTATCACTTTCACACGATGGGCGTCTACTGCGCCGAGCAGAGGGAAGATCGACACGGTGGGAGACAGCGGAATGAGCGGCACGGACAGGTCGTCGATCATTTCCTTATGCGATTTAATCTGTTCGTCTTTGAACGCAGTATAACTCATGAAGAAGAACCGCAGGAACGTATCCAACGATATGTTGATATGCCGTTCAAGCTCGAAAAATTGTTCCTGATCCATCTGGCGCCCGCAAAGCCGCTCGAAGTTATAAAGGAATCCCCACAGCACGCGGCGCACCGCATGGAACCATTCCAGCTTCACCGACAGGTTGAAGGAGGAGTGCTTGGCCCACAACTGGCCTTCCTGTTGAGCGAAGCTGATGATATCCATATCCTTATGTTCGATCGTAAGCGTCACAAGCTTGTGAACGTTGCCCAGCAGATCGACATTGCTCGTCGTTTTGATGTCCTGGACGACTTCCTTGATGCTGACTGCTTCGACCAGCAGCTGCCGTTCGAAATCCTGCTGGTTCCGCAAAATAAACGCCAGAATATCCATCCCTTGCTCATAATGCAGATTCATGATGGCCACTTCCTTGTCACGGGACAGATCGAGCGGGAATTGAAAGTGGAATGTCGTCCCCTGACCCTCCTCGCTTTCGACGTCAATCGTCCCTCCATGTTGATATACTGTCGAGAACACATGGACCAATCCCATGCCGGTGCCTTCCGATTTCGTCGTGAAGAACGGAGTGCCGAGCATTCTCAGCTTCTCCTTCGGCATCCCGACGCCGGTATCCGAGATGACCACGTGAACGGATTGGTCTTCCCGGTAGTGGTGGATCTTGATCTTGCCCTCCGACGGAATCGCCTCGAATGCATTCTTGATAATATTGAAGAACGCTCTCTTCAACTGGTTCTTCCTGCCCGTCAGTTCGGTCGACTCGTGTTCGAATACTTTCTCCACCGTCACTTGGTAGATTTGATCCTGAAACAGGCTTAGGATGGATTCCAGCTCTGTACAGAGGCTGAAGCTCGTGATCGGCTCATCCTCCGTATCCGGCTTGGCGACATTGAGCAAGTTCTGCAACGTCTCGATCGCGTTCTCCAACTCCTGCTGGGCAATGTCTATGTAAGCATGTGGAGACTGTTTCTGCAGCAGTTGAAGAAAACCTTTCACCGCTGTCAGCGGGTTGCGAACTTCGTGCGCGATCCCGGCGGCGATCTGACCTACGGAGGCCAGGCGGGCCTGGTGGTCATCTTGCCGGTCTACATCATGGCTTAACGACAATAATCCCCATCCCTTTCCTATCGGAATCTTATGTATATAAGGAATGTAGAAAAACGTATATCATATAAGCATTCGACAGGTTCCAGATGTTTCCTCCTAGCGGAAGGGGCTTTTGAAAATATTCATGCCGACGAAGGAGTGGAAGCGGTGGCGGGAAATTGAGGCAGATTGCTGGAGCACCATGGAGGCGGAACGGAGGGGGAGCAACTGGCTGCCTTGCAGGCACCGACCGGCCGGTTACTCTTCCCCAACCGTGATCCACACGGGTTCGGAAGCGATTTTGTAATCTTTTCGTTCTTCATTATCCGATTCAATCGAGAAAGAGGCCGTGCCAACGAGCTTATACTTGCCGGGAGACTCCACCTTGATCGTCCGCTTGCCGTTGTCATAGATCTGGCCATCGGGTTGATAGGCTTCGCCCGGCTTCAACTCGTGGTAGAGACCGATAGCATTCGTAACGAACATGGAAATAAGCGGCCGGTCCTGTTCATCGTAAATTTGAACATGGATCAATGGCGCAGACTTTGTTATTTTCCGGTTCCTCTTATGTTAATATTATCTGAAAGATGGCTTGGAGAGGAAGGCTGGCATGCACAACGTCTCGTATCCCGAAGTTGACAAAGTCATTGCCTACATCCAGGAGCGGATCGACGAACCGTTGTCGCTGCCGGACTTGTCTCGCCATGCAGGCTACAGCCCCTACCACTTCTTGCGGTTATTCAAGTTCAGAATGGGCATGCCCCCGCTGTACTATATTTCGCTGCTGCGCCTTCAGCGGGCGAAGGAACTGCTGCTGAGTACTGATCTTCCCGTGCGCGATATCGGACTAGCCATCGGGCAGCAAAGCTTGGGCACCTTTACGACGCGATTCACGGAACGGGTAGGCGTGACGCCGGCGGAATTCCGGAAGCAAATCTTGCATACGGATCGCCAGTTGCTCGATCTGCAAATGCCGGATGTGTGGAAAATGCAACTGCCTGCTCTTGGGCGCCATGCCCGCGTACAGGGGGTTGTACGTGCGGAGGTTCCGTTTCATGGCGTGATCTTCCTCGGATTATTCGCCCGACCGATCCCGGAGGGAGTGCCTCTGTATGGCACACTGGCTTCCACGCTTGGGGAGTTCTGCATCTCCGGCGTCAAGCCGGGCATCTATTATTTGATGGCGACCGCCGTATCTTGGGATACGGGGCCCAGCGACATTTTGCTGCCCTTTTCCACTTTGCGCACGCGTTCCCGGAATCCCGTCATCGTCGACTCCGATTCGTCAGCCGTATATATCCAAGTTACGCTGCATCCGCCCAAGCTGGACGACCCGCCCATCCTGGTTTCGCTGCCGTTGCTGATGAACCATTTCCTGCAGCGAATACTTGTCTGAACATTTCGCCAGCTCTTACGTCCTGTTCTTCCCGGACTGCGGATGCGGGTCGTTGGGTTGCGACCACAAGTGTAGGAGGCTGTTAACTATGAAGGTTAAGATTCTAGACGTGATGCAAGCTTTGACCTTGCCTGGCGGCAATCCGGAGGGCACGGTCGACGAACTGCTCGCCGGCGATACCCGCAGCGAAGTGACGGGCATCGTCACCGCCTTCATGCCAACTCTGTCCATCATCGAGCAAGCCGCCAAGCTGGGCGCGAACTTGGTCGTGGCGCATGAGATGCTGTACTATGCCCATCGGGGAGGCGAGCGGATCCATGCAGGGAGCGCGGTTTGCCAGGAGAAGCAGCAGAGAGTCGACGCCACGGGCGTTGCCGTCTATCGCTGTCACGACTTTTGGCATCTCGTGGAGCCGGACGGCATTACGGAAGGGTTGATTCATGCGCTCGGTTGGGAGTCTCATGTGGCGGAGCGGCGGCCTGAGGCGACCATTGTGGAAATCCCTCCGTTGCCGTTGAAGGAAGTGGCGGATCAAGTGCGCGCGCGACTCGGCATCCCCTTCTTGCGGGCGATGGGGGACCCTGCGGCGGTGTGCAAGCGAATCGGCGTGTTGGCCGGCTTCCGCGGCGGCGGGCAGGCGGTCATTCCGCTGATCGAACAAGCCAATCTCGACCTGGTGCTGTATGGCGAAGGATTCGAATGGGAAACGCCCGAATATGTGCGAGACGCCCGCTTCTTGGGCGATCGGCGGGCGCTGCTCGTGCTCGGCCATGCGGAGAGCGAAGAGCCCGGCATGGCCGCTCTGGCGGAACGCCTCCGCAGACAATTCACGGGGATCCCCGTGCACTACTTGAAGGAGAAGCCGCTGTTTACGATCCTCTGAACCTGTTTCACGAGACACAGGACGATGCCTAGTCATGCCACCGCCGATCCGTACGTACAATGAATAAACGAGAGTCTTGTACATGACGGATAGCCGCGGAGGGATCGCCATGAAGATTAGGTCCGGAGGATTCGAAGTCGTTTATCACGGAAGAGTGTTCGCCTACGGCATGAAGCCGATCGAGATCGTCTTGTCAGAAGAGCATGAACCGCTGACGTTCACTTTCTGTATCGAATACGAGCCTGAGCGGGACGACTTCCGGACGGATATCCGGCTCGTTCGGCACAATGCCGTGCAGATCGCCTGCATCAACTTCCCGCGGGGCAAACCGGTCGGCAATCCGGACATGATTCATCTCGGCGTGTTGAACAATCGCAGACTTACCCTCCGCTACGAGGTGACGATTAACTCCGATGCCGCCTCCTGGGCGCTCATGTTCACTTTTTACGCGGGCGAGGGGGCTGCGGACGATGAATAAGATCGATATTCCGGACCCGAAAGTCGCCAGCAAGATCATCGCCGCCAACGCCGAGAGCGAGAAGCGCAGAGCGGAGCTTGGCTTTCTCGGCAAGTTCTTCGGCTCGGGGGAGAACGTCCGGCTGTACATCGTCGGCACGATCGCGCTCGGCCTGTTGCTGGTCGCTCTGGTCTATACGCTGATTCCCGATCGATATCGTTCTGCCGATTTCGGCCTGAAGGAGCTGTGGACGCTTGTGGTGCTCCCGGTCGAATCGACGATCATCGGCTACCTGATCGGATCGCGGTCGAAGGACGGCGGAGGCTAGGTCAATCTTTCCAGCACGATCGCCACTCCGTCCTCATCGTTGCTACCGCTCATTCTTATTCAACCCCAAGCAGGAATCGGAACATCTCGCGGTGTACGAGCTCCGGCTGTTCATGGTTGATCGCGTGCCCGGCGCCGGGAATGATCGCATATCGATAGCCGTCCTGCTTCAGCAGCGACAGGAAATCTTCCCCGACTACGACATGATGTTCACCCAGCAGAAAATAAAGCTTATCCCGTACTGCAACACCTTGCTCTCTTTGGTACTTCTGCGGCCGATGCGGGGACATGGAACGTTGATTGTGGCTCTTCGTCAGCAAGACGAGGTGCG
This sequence comes from Bacillota bacterium, assembly GCA_023391635.1. Classification (GTDB taxonomy): domain Bacteria; phylum Bacillota; class Bacilli; order Paenibacillales; family Paenibacillaceae; genus Cohnella. Next base: position 29,109 of record JAEWAQ010000010.1, read on the forward strand.
CTTCGAGCTCGGGATGCACGTCGAACGTATGGGAGCCGGGCGCGCTCAGCTTGCGAAAGATTCGGCGTAAATTGCGATCTGTCGGCACGAGCATTTCCGGAAACATGAGCATCATCGTCCGGATGACCGATCGCAACGGATTCGTAACCATTCCGCCCTCCATGCATACGGTCCTCAGGACCCGCTCCGGTCGTTCCGCTGTATATTGATAGGCTAGGTATGCGCCATTGGATACGCCCGCCAGATACATCTTCGCCAGACCGAAATCGTCCGCCACTTCGTCGATCCAATCCATCGGGCTGAAGTGCGGCCTCGCGAACCGCTCGTTCGGTATGCTTTTGCCTGGGCCACCCAGTGTATCGACCGCGATGCAGTAGAACCGTTGGGACAGCACCTCCATATTGAGCGCCCACATCAAAGCGGAATTGTCTCCAACGCCGTGGAAGAGAAGCAGCGGCGGGTTGCCCGGCTGTCCGGCAATCAGGCAATGCGTCGCTCCGTACCGGGTGGCGATATCGCGCGTTTCGAAGTCCGTCCCCCACAGCCGAAGCAGTTCATCGTAGGAGGACATGACCGCTGCGCGCGCTTTTTCATTTTTGAACACTCGAACCATCTTCCTCACCTCCCCTAATGCTGCGATTCCGATTGTTGGCTGCGTACGGACAAGAAGCGCAAAACAACATCGGCAGACGGGAAGGGAGTCTTCTCATCTTCATCGGCCTGAATGCGCGCTAAGCCAAGCCCTTGCAAAGTGGAAAAATAAGTGATCGCCAGCATAAGCGGATCCTCACTTATGATCTCGCCTATCTGCTGGCCCTCGACAATCAGCGGGATCAAATGCCGGAACGGTTCGCCTCGCCTCTGCCGTGCGATGGCGATCGCCTGCTCCGGTATCGCTTCGGATGCAGCCGCCAGCAGCAAATTCAGCCTCCAGTGTCGGGCCGCCAGGCTGTCGGGAGATAAGTATGCCTCCGTCAGCCAAGTCAGCCGCTGCAGCGGCGTGCCCGGCAATCGGGCCGCCCATGAGACCGACTTGCCTGCTCCATCTGTTGCAAGCTCCACGATCTTCGCGAACAGCTCCTCTTTGGACTTATAATAGCCGTACACGTAGCCTTGGCTGAAGCCGGCGCTTGCCGCGATATCTTTGATCTTGGTGCCAGCATAACCTTTGCGGGAAAAAACGTCGACCGCGTGCAGCAAAATGTTGCGCCTGATCGGCCCGCCCGCTCCCGTCTCGAAGGAGGCCATGAACTGCTGTTGCAACTGCATGCTCTGTTCGGATGGCGCGATCTGTGCTGCCATTGGAAGTCACCCTCTTGTGTTGAATGAACGTTTGTTCACATTATACCACATATTGGATTAAGAAACTCGGATTTATCACGATCATACCGACATTTTACGAATTGTTCTTTTCCTTTATATAAGCCGTCCAATAAGCGCATGCCACGAACAGACTGCCGCCAACGAGATTGCCAAGCCATACGGGAATGAAATTCGTCCAATAATCTCCCCAAGTGTAGTAGCCTTCGAAGATCGCTGCCGGAATGAGGAACATATTGGCCACCACGTGCTGGAAACCGATGGCGACGAAAGCCATCGTAGGGAACCAGATGCCGATGAATTTGCCGCTCATGCTGTCAGAGCCGTACGATAACCACACCGCCAACGCAACCAGCCAATTGCAGCCGATTCCGGACAGGAACGCTTGAAGAAACGTTGCGTCGATCTTGTTTCCGGCCATGTCAACCAGCTTGTCCAAGTAAGCGGCATTCGCCGATAATCCCGCAAGATGACTGAAGAAAAAAGCGACGAACAAAGCTCCGAGAAAGTTGCTGATCGTAATGAGAAGCAGATTGGAGACTACTTGTCCCGCCGATATTTTTCTAGACACCCATGCAAGCGGAACCGCCATCATATTGCCTGTCAGCAGTTCTCCGCCCGCAAGCAGCACCAGCTGCAGCCCCAACGGAAACACGGCCGCTCCGATCAGATTGACTATGCTCCCCCATTCCTGCGGCGCGCTGCCGGTCACCCGTATGCATAGCAGGAAACCCAGCGCAATATAGGCACCGGCCAAAAAGCCTAACACAAGCACGGTCGGCAAGGGCAACTGGACTTTCTTCACTCCGTTTCCGACACTGACTTCGGCGATTTCTTGCGGTTTGAAGTATGCCATATCGTGGTCTCCCCGCCTTATGTTGTTGCTTCTATTCTATCTCCGTTCGTATTTTAATTAAGTGAAATAAATCACATAGTTACCGGTGCTGAACAGAACTGAGTTTCACAGTTCGCTACTGTATCTCCTCATGATCAGAAATTCGTTACCGCGGCTGCTTCCTCGTAACCATTCAAATTGAACAACTCCAGGTCCAGCGCTCTCGCGATCGCAATCGGCGTATCAATACGCGGAATAACGACTCCTGTCTCAATCTCCAATTTCTCGGATCTTTCAACACCGAGCTTTTCGCGGAGTTTCTGTTTTTTTTCTTTTCAAGTTTTCATTAGGTTCTTTCCTCCCTCGGATGTCGTTCTATCCAATCTTTCATACGCAGAAATCGGGTAATTCCGACTCACGCCTGCTCCGAGCGCCGAGTTACCCGACCAAATCGGGAATTCCGACTCGCGCCTGCTCCGAGCGCCGAGTTACCCGACGAAATCGGGTAATTCCGACTCACACCTACTCCGAGCGCCGAGTTACCCAACGAAATCGGGCAATTCCGCCTCACACCTGCTTCGAGCGCCGAGTTACCCGACGAAATCGGGCAATTCCGCCTCACGCCTGCTCCGAGCTCCGAGTTACCCGACGAAATCGGGTAATTCCGACTCACGCCTGCTTCGAGCGCCGAGTTACCCGACCAAATCGGGTAATTCCGCCTCACACCTGCTCCGAGCGCCGAGTTACCCGACCAAATCGGGTAATTCCTCCTCACACCTGCTCCGAACACCGAGTTACCCGACCAAATCGGGTAATTCCGACTCACACCTACTCCGAGCGCCGAGTTACCCGACCAAATCGGGTAATTCCGCCTCACACCTGCTCCGAGCGCCGAGTTACCCCACCAGACCGGGTAACTCTGCCCCACTCGGACTCCAAGCCCCACCTAACAATATCGTCTCAAAACAAAAACGCGCACTGCTCCTGTTGGAGAGTACGCGTTCGCTTGACCTCATCTATAACTTTCGATTAACCTTGCTTCGCCGTAATATAACCTTCCGCCTTCAGTAGCTCGGCGATCAGCACGGCGCCGCCCGCCGCGCCGCGCAGCGTGTTGTGCGACAGACCGACGAACTTGTAGTCGTACAGGGAGTCCTCGCGCAGTCGGCCTGCGGATACGCCCATGCCGCCTTCCAGGTCGCGGTCCAGCTTCGTCTGCGGCCGGTTCTCTTCTTCGAAATACGTAATGAACTGCTTAGGCGCGTTAGGCAGGTCCAGTTCCTGCGGCCGCCCGCGGTAATTCCGCCAGTTCGCGAGAATCTCTTCCTTCGACGGCTTGTTCTCGAACGAGACAAATACCGTCGCCAGGTGCCCGTCCGTCACCGGCACTCGGATGCACTGCGTCGTAATATGCGGTGCAGCGGCCTTCACGATCTCGCCATTCTCGACGTTGCCCCAAATGCGCAGCGGCTCTTGCTCGCTCTTCTCTTCTTCCCCGCCGATGTACGGAATGACGTTATCCAGCATCTCCGGCCAATCGGTGAAGTTCTTGCCCGCGCCTGAGATCGCTTGGTAGGTCGAAGCTACAACGGTCTTCGGCTTAAACTCGCGCAGCGCATGCAGCATCGGAACGTAGCTCTGGATCGAGCAATTCGGCTTCACGGCGATGAACCCGGTATCCGTGCCCAGCCGCTTGCGCTGTGCAGCGATCACGTCCAGATGCTCCGGATTGATCTCCGGGATGACCATCGGCACGTCCGGCGTCCAGCGGTGCGCCGAGTTGTTCGAGACGACCGGCGTCCCCGTCTTGGCATATGCTTCCTCGAGCGCCTTGATTTCATCCTTCTTCATATCGACCGCGCAGAATACGAAATCGACGCCGGCCGCGACTTCTTCCACACGCGCGGCATCCTGCACGACGATGGACTTGACGCTGTCCGGGATCGGCGTATCGAGCTTCCATCTGCCCTGCACGGACTGCTCATACGTCTTGCCTGCCGAATTCGCGCTGGCCGCGATGGCCGTAATGCGGAACCACGGGTGTCCGTCCAACAGTTGGACGAATCGCTGCCCGACCATGCCCGTTCCGCCGACGATGCCGACTTTCAATAATTGCGACATAAGTTCTATCCCTCCTGGGTAATATATAACCGACTCTGTATGCTAGTTATGATATGGAATCCGCACATCTTCCGCAACATAAATAAAATCCCATCTCCAAGACGGACTAGCCGGTCTTAGGGACGAGATTCATGCTCGCGGTACCACCCTGCGTTCGCGATTATGTCGCCATAACCGCCTCTTCGGGTACGGCATCGTGAACTCGCCACGCGCGTATACCCTAGCTCTGTAACAGGAGCTCCTGTCGCGCCACCCCTTGCATTCACGGCAAGTTCCGGCGCGCTGCTCGGAGTCTTTGTTCGATAAAGGCTTCTTTACCCCTTCCCAGCAACCGGGGCTCTCTGCGAAAGAATCCACATATCTACTCGTCTCTTCATCGCATTGCTATTGTTGAGTTATCTTATCAGATAATGCGGCAGGAATCAACCCTTGATCGACCCCGAGGACAACCCGGAAATAAAGTATCTTTGCAAGATCAAGTAGAACACGACGACGGGGATCATCGACAGGGTCGTCATCGCGAACACATATCCCCAATCCGTTCGATTGTGCGCTTGAAAGAACATGGTGATCGCAACCGGAAATGTCCGTAGCTCATCCGCCTTTAATAACGTTTGCGACCAACCCAGCTCTTCGAAGGGGAACAGAAAGTTTAGAATGCTGATCGCCGCGATGGCGGGAGCAGTCAAGGGGATCATCACATGTCGATAAACCTTGAACAAGTTGCCCCCGTCCATGTACATGGCTTCGTCCAATTCCCGGGGCACATGATCTTCAATATAGCCTCTCAGCAAGAATGTCGAGAAGGGCGTCACCCATGCGGCATAGAATAAAATAACGCCCCACAGGTTGTTGATTAATCGAAACCGTACAGCCATTTCGAATTGCGGAATAATCATGGCAAGACCAGGGATGAGCATAACGGCGATGATCATGCTGTATATCGCTCTCTTGCCAGGAAATCCGAACCTTGCAAACGAATAGGCCAGCAATGAAGAGAACAGGGCTGCAATACATACGGTCGCAAACGCAACGACCAAGGTGTTCACGAGGTATTGATTAAAGTTCACGTTTTTAAAAATATAAACATAATTGGATGATGTGATTTCATCCATGCCAGGAAATAATCGAGGCGGGTAGGAGAAAGTCGACTTGTTCTCCTTTAACGATGACAGAATCATGTACAACATAGGAATAACTGTGATCAGTACGCCAACACTCAACAGCGCGTATCGTATCCCGCTTGCCCGCTTATTCATCCTTCTCCTCCCCCCTCGCGACTAAAGTTCCTTTTTACCCATCGTTCTAAAGATGAAGAGCGTAATGATAATAACGATAGCTGTGATAATCATGGATAAAGCCGCCGCATAGCCCATTTTCCCTGTTGCATTAAAGGTTTGAAAATACATCCACGTCAATACGACCTCTGTCCGATGCGCCGGGTTGCCTCCGGTCAGTACGGCAATCGGCGTATACGTATTGAATGCGCCAATGCACAGCATGACAAGCGCGAACAGGATCGTCCCGCGAATGCCGGGCAGCGTGATATAGACGAACTGCTGCCGGCTGTTCAACCCGTCGATGGACGAAGCTTCGTAATACTCTTTGGGGACCGCCTGCAAGGCGGCCAGGAAAATGACCATATTCCAGCCAATCCCTTTCCAGAAACCGAGCAGCATCGCAACCGTAAGCGCCGACCATCGCGTGCTGAGCCAACCGACTGGCGCATCCGCAACATGCAGAGCATCGGTGAGTATATAATTCAGCAGCCCTTGGTTGTTGAATATATACCGGAACAATAAGGCGACAACGACCCAAGAGGTGATGACCGGCAAGTAATAAGCGAGCCGAAACGTGACGCTGAGCCTCGCGATTCCGTTGATCAGCACGGCAACGAACAATCCGAGCGCCATCTGCAGAGGAACGGTAATGCCCGCATAGGCCAGCGTATTGACCAAAGCGACCTTAGCGATCGGGTCCGTCAACACCCGGATGTAATTCTCCCATCCGACGAATTCGGAAACCTGCTGATAACCGATCTTCCAATCGAAGAAGCTCATGACCAGCATTTTCGCGATGGGATAGAAGGTGAAAACCGCTACGAACAGCAGTCCTGGAACCAACAACACGGACAAGCGCCAATCCGTTCTCCAAATCTTGCTTTTTCCGGTGCTGCCGATCATTTGCTTTCGGCGATCAACTGATCGATTTCTGCCGCCGCTTCATCTAGCGCTTTCTTGACTTCCTTGGCGCCTGTGATCGCTTCTGCTGCCTTGGTGGCGATAATGTTCTCCATTTCGCTCCATTTCGCGGTTACGGGTCTCGCTTTGGCCGTCTTCAATGCCTCCGAGAATACCGGCAGCAGCGGAATCGCTTGAACCGCTTCCGGATCGGTCATCGCTTCTTTGTTGACGGGCATTTGGCCGACTTTCGCCATTTCCACTTGTGCATGCTTGTCGGTCATGAATTTGATGAATTCCCAGGCAGCCTTCTTGTGCGCGTCGTCAGACGGCTTGAACATCATGAAGTCTTCTCCGCCCAGTACGCTGACGGATCCGTTGCTGCCTGCCGGCAGCGGGATCGCGCCGTATTCGATGCCGGCATCGGCATTCGACTTCTCTCTCCAAGGACCATCCAGTTCCATCGCATAGGTCCCTGCCGCCCATCCATCCGTATCGCCGATCGCGCCAGGATCCATCGAAGGGCCTGCCAGCGCTTTAGCCTTATATAAGTCAGCAAGCTTCTGCATCACTTTCACTGCAACCGGGCCGTTGATATAGCCGTCCGCCTTGCTGTTGTCCGGCGCCAATACTTCCCCGCCCTCGCTCCAGATATAAGGACCGACGTTCCAGATTCCTGTCCAAGGTTCGACCATTCCGATCACTTTTGCACCGCTTACGCTTTTTGCCGCATCCCAAAGCTGGTCCAGTGTCTTCGGCACTTCTACGCCCGCGGTTTTCAGCAAGGTTTGGTTATAAAACAAAATTTTCGTATTCGTATTTGCCGCGATGCCGTAATACTGGTCTCCCATTCTGGCCGTGCTGTTCGGCGCTTCGAGAATTCCGGAGGCGACGTCCTTGTAGTCGCTTAAGGCGCCCATTTCTTCCAATACGTTCAAGCTTTGAAATTGCGGGACGAACGCGATATCGCCGCGCAGAACGTCAGGCAACGTGCCTGTCGAGGCGCCGGATACCACATTGTTTTTGAGTGCCTCCCATTCCAGGTAGACATGTTTCACTTTGACTTGTTTATGGTCCGCTTCGAACTCTTGAATGAGACGTTCCAGCGTTGCCACTTGGCCGGAGCCCGCATCGTAGTTATGCCAGAATTCGATCGTGACCGGATCACCCGAAGCGGATTTTCCGCCGCCGCTGCACGCTCCCAGCAAAGATGACACCATAATAAGCATCAGAATAATAACGCCAACCCTTTTTCCATTATTCATGTACGTTCTCCTCATTTCCGTTGATTTTTAGGAGTTTCGGAAATCTTCAGGCTTGAGCCAAGATGGTGAAGTTGAAGGCTGCCCCCTCCCATTCAAGACGAATCAATTCAAATCCATTGCCCGGGAGGTCCGTGTCATAAGACCAACTGCTCGACTGGAAGTCCAATTTTATCGATATTTTGCATTTATTATTCCGATTGTTAAAGAGAGCGATTACATGGACTTGACCGAAGGATCTGCTGAATCCATACCCGTCTCCCCCTGTATCCAGATGCCGAAAATCTCCATATCTAATCGCATCGTTGCTCTGCCGGAGATCAGCCCATTGGCGGTAGAACGACAAGATCTCTTCTTGCTGCGATTCCCACGCCATCGTCCTGCGGCAATCCGGGTCCGTCTCCCCAGTCATGCCGATCTCGTCTCCATAGTAGATGAACGGCATGCCCGGGAAGGTCATCTGAAAGGCGACTGCCAGCTTAAACTTCGCGATGTCCTCGAGACAGGTGGTCAAAAACCGGGCCGTATCGTGACTGTCCAGCAAATTGTATAACACAGGGTGCGCAGCATGCGGGTAATCGTGCAGCATGCTTTCGATGCGGTTGCGAAACTCCCCGCCGTCGATGGATCGATGTGCGAAATAGTCGATAACGCTGTCGCGGAATCGGTAGTTCATGATGGTATCCATCTGATCTCCCCGCAGCAGATCCATGCCATTCTTCCACGTCTCTCCGATCAGGAGAATTTCTCTATCCGTCTGTTTAACAGCCCTTCTGAACTCCTGCCAGAACGTAAAGTCCACTTCATCTGCCACGTCCAGCCGCCAACCATCGATGCCCGCCTCCCGGATCCAATACTCGCCGACGCTTAGAAAGTAAGCTCGTACTTCCGGATTCGCGAATTTCAATTTCGGCATCCATTTGTAGTATCCAACGCATTCGTAATTCACCAGGTCCGGATCGATTCGATCTCCTTGCACATAGAACCAATCCCAATACTTCGATTGCCTGCCATGAATCATCGCATCTTGAAAAGGTTCCGAATAATAGCCGATATGATGGAAGACGCCGTCCAGAATGACTTTCATTCGATGCCGGTGGCACAGCTGCACGAGTTCCCTCAAGTCTTCCAGCGTGCCGAACGATGGATCGATGGCGAAATAATCGATCGTATCGTATTTGTGATTCGATGGTGAATGGAAGATCGGCGTTAAATAGACGACCTCAATGCCCAAATCCTTGATATGATGGAATCGCTCGATGATCCCTCGCAAGTCTCCGCCGAAGAAATTGTCCCGGCTTGGCGGTTCGCCCCACCATTCAACAGAGGGAGGATCGTTGCTCGCATCGCCATTGAAAAACCTTTCGGGGAAGATCTGGTAGCCGACGGCTCCTTTCGCCCAGCTCGGCACGGTAAAGATGTCCTGTTCGTTCGTGCCCGGGTATTCGAAGTATTTGTCGGGCACCTCCAATGACAACCCGTAGACGGAATAATACATCACCTCCAGATTCCCGCGAATCTCGAAGTAGTAGGCCAAATACTTCACGGTTTCATCGAACGCCAGCCGGACATGATGAAATTCGCTTTTCCCGTTCCAGCACCAGCTTTCGAGCTTGCATTCTTTTTTGACTTTGTCAAATTTGTTCCAGTAGATCATGTGTACGGCATACTCAGCATCCGCTGCACACCGGACTTTCACGTACAGCGTATTCCGATCGATCGGGTATACGTATTCCCTAGTGTCATCATGCGTAAACCACAGTTGATTCATATTCCACCTCTTAAGTTGCCGACTGGGTCGTTTCTCTCTCTTCTAGCACGGTAGAGAGGAATATTTCTCGCTCCCTCGTCCCCGGATTTTCGATAAATTCGAACAGCAGCTTCGCGGATTGCATTCCCAATCCATAGACGTCAACATTGATCGTCGATATTTTGGGATAGGTGAGCTCGGCAATTTGGGCATTATCGAAGCTAATCAAGCTAATATCTTGCGGAATCGAACGCCCGGCATCCTGGATCGCTTTGATGGCTCCGACGCCCATGATGTGATCCGCGCAAATCACGGCATCCGGCACCACTTGTTCATTCAATAAAGCTCTCATCATGTTGTATCCATCGTCCCTCGTATTCCCTCCTTCCTTCACGAGCCCCGGATCGTAGGCAATGCCACTATTGTCCAGAGCCAGCCGGTACCCCTCGAATCTCCTTCGATTGAACACTTTCGATTCATCGTAGCCCATCAACGCAATCTTCGTCCGATTCTGGTCGATGAAGAAGTTCGCAGCCTGCTCGCCGGCTTTGCGGTTGTTGATGTCCACCCAGTTAACGGAGTCTTTCATATTCGCCGGTTCGCCAATGACGACGAATGGAATCTGATTCGCCTTTAACTTCTTGGCCATCTTGGCGTTCATGATGGACGAAGGCAATATGATGCCTTCCGTCCGTTTGCCCTTGATTAACCAATCCATCACGCTTTCATCGCGCAATGTGGTATTCAGATTGGACACGATTAAACAATATTCTTTGCTATAGACGACCTTCTCGATCCCGTGCATGACTTCTTGGAAGAAGGGGTTGTAGTAAGATTGCTCATCCTCGATGTCGACAATCAGCGTGATGGTGTACGAATTGTTGTTGGACAACGCTTGTGCCATGCGATTGGGCGAATAATTTAAAGCTTTGATCGCCTCCAATACTTTATCCTTGGTCTTCGACGGGATCGAGGGGTGATCGTTAATGGTTCTTGATACCGTAGACACGGATACCCCGGCTGCTTTCGCGACATCTTTGATACTGGCCATAAGGACCTCCCGATAAATGAAATGTTTAATTAACGAATACGGTTTCATACTATCGACGACGATAAAGCCTATAAAATAGTTATATTATTAAGATCAAACGCGATTAATATTTAATTTTACGCAACCGGTTTCATTAATTTGAGTATAAGAGGGATCGTTTCTTTTGTCAATAACCCCATTCAAATCGAAATCGCCAACAAGTTAGAAATGGCGAGTCTGCGCTTCCGCGCAAACCCGCCAAAAAGTACACCCATAGAATTCGCCTAAGTGAAATGCCAATCTACCGCATGCCTCATGCATCGCGCGCGGCGCGGATGATCTGCGCGGAGCCGTGAAGATGCACGCCCGTCTGGCCGCTTAGCGCTGCAACGAGCAGCGCCTTGGCCACAGCTTGCGCCTGAACGGGGCGGTATGGGCCCATGATTCCCGAAAACAACGGCAATAGAGCGCCCATGGCACGTTCGCCCAAGCGAAACTCCTCGCGTCTGCCGAGCAAGAGGGAGGGCCGGAAAACATGCAGGCAGGGGAGCTCCAAACCGCGCAAATCTCGTTCGACTTCGCCTTTGACACGCAGATAGAAATTTCGGGAATGGGGATTCGCGCCAATCGAGGTCACGATGAGAAGTTGCGCCGCCCCTTGATCTTTTGCCAACCTGCCCAGAGACAAAGGATATTCATAGTCAACTTGCCGAAACGCTTCCTGCGTGCCTGCTTTCTTGATTGTCGTGCCCAGCGTGCAGAATACATCTGTCCCTGCAAGTGCAAGATCCGATTGCGCCAGCGAATTGAAATCGATGATCCGCTCGCGAACCTTGGGACCCGCGTACCCGCTCGGTCGACGCACAAGCACGGTTACCTCTTCATACCTCTCGTCGACAAGCAGCAAGGCAACCAGCGCTTGCCCAACCAACCCGGTGGCCCCAACCACGACTGCTCTTCGCATTCCCGCCATATCCCCTTTCATCGTATACATTTGCTGTCCCAAATGCCTACTTGACCTTGAATGTTCTTGGGCCAAAGCGGCTGACGAGCGTTGCCGAGGCAAGCAAGTACAGCGCAGACAGAACAAGCGCGCCGCCTGCGATCGCTGTCGGATGGGGGCGCAGAATAAGGGTAACCCAGCACGCCATGGAGAGGCCCAGGTTGAGCACGTGGAATATCGGGTTCTTCGCGTTCATCTCTGCCGAATACGGCTGAAGCAAGTAATAAAGCAGCAGATGATGGGCGGAGAACAACCAAGCGAGCGCCAGAACCGCCACCCACAACGGCAGCAGTTGGCCGGCATCGAGCGGCCAACCAGCGATGGCGGCCGCGATCGTCAGCATCGCGCCGAGCGCGGCGCCAATCAACATATTCATACCGCCAAGCCGCCGCAATCGCAGGATGAAGTGCTTGCCGGCCGCCTCCCGGTAGAAACCGTAGCGCATGAGCGGCATATCGCAGTTATAGAACAACGCCCGGCAAAGCCGCTCTCCGTTTGACAGTAAATACATGGCGAACGGCAAATAGGGCAACAGCGTGTGCAGCGACCAGCCGGTCGGGGCTCCTCCTGCCGCCAATCCTGCACAGGCCGCCGCTCCTGCGCCGGCGATGACAGCCAGTCGGTTCAGCAGCGGCTTGCGGACGAGCCGGCGATGCCGCTGGAAGAACAGCGCATTCAGGCGAGCATAGCCTTGCTTACGGGTGAAGCTGCTTGCAGCCATATACCCCGCGTCCGTATTCACGTCTTTGAAATCGCCACTCTTCACCACGACATCGGCTTTTCTCGCATCCGTCATGAGCTGGCTAAGATTCAGCAGCGGATCGTCTCGCTTCACTGCGGCATCCACGGCTTCGGCATAATCCGGATATCGGGCCAGTCGAACGGCAGCAAGCAAGCCCAACGCCACAGCGAGCATCTCGAATGGCAACGACAGCAGCAACTTGCCGATTTGGATCGACCCGTTCAGCAACAGCGACCCATACGCCAGCGCGGCGCCGGCAAGCAAGCTGAACCAGACGACGGCGTTCTTCTTCACGAGGATGATGCCGGTGCGGCGGAACAGCAGCAGATGCATATATTCAGCGAAAATTCTCCAGCCCGTCATGGCAATTGCAGCCAGCGCGCCTGCCAGCAGTGTGCCTCCCGCCAGCGGCACGAATACCATCAGCGCCAGTAAGGAGGCAAGGAAAAACACGATATATCGATGCGCCAGCATTCCTTGGACATAATCTTGCGGCGGGATCCGCATCAGCTTCACCGCCACGAATTTACTTCGTTTGGTTTCCAGCACCCTGGCATTCCATACAGGGGCGGCCAGGAAGCTCAGCGCCGCCAGCATCGTCATGAACGCCGGGAGCGGCTCGTCGGTTGTCGTCGCCGGCCAGTAGATCAGCAAGCCAACAGATCCGAGATGCAGCGCCACGGTACCCATTACACTAAGAACCATTACCGCCGTGGACATGCCCCTCTTCCAGCCGACAGCGGAATACAACGTCTCGGGTATGGAACGGCCGACCAACGGCAGCCGTTGCATATAGTAAATCAGCCGATTGAGGAAGGACGACACCATAATGGCCATAACCAGCCGATAGCCGCTAACCATGGGCAGGTTCATCCTTCAACAAGGAGATGACCGATTGTTCGAAGTCCGGACTGCGCAGCAGTTCGGAGGGTACGGCTGACAGCTGCCCCTGGTTCAGAATGACCAGTTCGTCGCACAGATCGGTTGCCAACTGCAGAATATGCGTGGAGAAAATCAGAATATGATCCTTCTTCATCTCGCGCAGCATCTGCTTCATCTCCAGCGCGACGATCACGTCGAAGGAGGTGAGCGGCTCGTCCAGCAGGATGACCGGCGGCTTGGCAATCAGGTATAACAGCATTTGCAGCTTATTTTTCATGCCGTGGGAATACCCTTTGATCAGCCGATGCCGATCCTCTGCGCTGATTCGTATTCGGCCGAACCATTCGTCTATATCGATACCCGCCTGCGCCTTCCCGGGGTTCGCTTCCAGGAAGAACTGCACGAACTCATAGCCCGTCAGAAATTCCGGCAGAATCGGCAGCGAGAAGACGTACCCGACATCCGTATCCTTCAATGCCGCCTTTCCGCTCTCGTCTTCCAGCCAGACCTCTCCCGCGTCCATCGGGAGCTCCCGGCTAAGGCAATTAAACAGGGTGGTCTTGCCCGCCCCGTTGCGTCCGAGCAATCCGTAGATTTTGCCTTGTTCGAATGGGAACGAAGCGCCTTGCAGCACGCGCTTGTGGTTAAATGTCTTAACGACACCCTCCAGAACCAACTGCAATTGCATCTCCTCCGTCAGCCTCTTTCCTCCTTAATACGTCCCGTAAGCAAACGGGTTGCGCGCCCAACCCAAGTGTCCTGACAACAAACAACCCCCGGCAGCACCGAGTACCGGTGCCGGGGGCTGTTCACATTACGAAACAACATATACACGGCTGCATCCCCGCACTACCCCTTCACGCCGCCGACCATCATCCCTTTGACGAAATACTTCTGCAGGAACGGGTACACGCAAATGATCGGCACGGAGGCGACGATCGTCATCGTCGCGCGGATCGAGAGCGGCGTAACGGTGTTCGCCGCGCTGTTGTTCGCATTCGCGAACACGTCGCCCAGCGATTTGGCCCCGCTCGAGGCGTTAGAGTTCTGCAATATTTTCTGCAACTCGTACTGCAGCGTGCTCAGATCGATGTTCGACGAGTTGTACAGGAACACATCGAACCAGGCGTTCCACTGGAAGACGGCGGTGAACAGCGCCACCGTCGCCAGCACGGGCGTGCACAGGGGCAGCACGATGTTGAAGAACGTGCGGTACTCGCCTGCGCCGTCGATACGAGCCGATTCGAGAATGCTGTCCGGCAAGCCGTAGATGAACGAGCGGATGATGATCAGGTTGAACACGCCGATGACGCCGGGGAAAATATACACCCAGAAATTATTGTACAGCCCCAGGTCGCGCATGAGCAGAAATTCCGGAATGAGCCCGCCGTGAAAATACATGGTCAGGATGAACGCGATCGTGATGAATTTGCGCAGCACATAGTCTTCCCGACTGATCGTGTACGCGACCATGGCCGAGCTGAACACCGTCACGACGGTGCCGAGCACCGTGCGCAGCACCGAGATCATCGTCGCATGGAAGATGGTCGCTTCGTTGAACACGAACTCGTAGTTATCCCAGGACCATGCGCGAGGTAATAAATAGATGCCGCCCCGGATCGAATCCTGCGGGTCGTTGAACGATACCGCGAGCGTGTTCACAAAAGGATACAGCGTCACCACCATCAGCAAGACCATGAACAGGATATTCAAGTAATCGAATATCCGGTCGCCAAGCGACATGCGCATGCGCTGGAACTGCCTGGATTTGGCTCTAGCCGACATTTCCGCCGCCACGTAAAGCCCCTCCTCTCTAGAACAGTCTCGCTTCGCCCGCGCGCTTCGCAATCGCATTCGCTCCGAAGATCAAGATGAAGCTGACGATCGTCTTGCACATTCCGGCCGCGATGCCCAGCGAGAAGTTCATCTGCCCAATCCCGTAGTTCAGGACGAATATGTCAATGATTTCCGAATAGTCGACATTCATGCCGTTGCCCAGCAAATACTGCGGGTCGAATGTACCTTGCAGCAAATAGCCGATCTGCATGATCAACAGGACGATCACGACCGGCTTGATCCCCGGCAGCGTGATCCGCAGCATCCGCTGGAACCGGCTAGCCCCGTCGATCTCAGCCGCTTCGTACTGCTGCGGATCGATCATCGTCATCGCCGCGAGGTAGACGATCGTATTCCAGCCAATCTCCTTCCATACCATGGAAGCTCCGTAAATGCCCCAGAAATATTCCGGCACGCCCAGGAACAAGATCGCTTCCTTGATAAAGCCGGCCTTCAGCAGCAGTTCGTTGATAATGCCGTCCGGCGACAACACGTTCTGAATGATGCTGGCCGCGACGACCCATGACAGAAAGAACGGCAAGTAGCTGACGGTCTGCACCACCCGCTTGAACACGATGCTGCGAAGCTCGTTCAATAGCAGCGCCAAGGCGATCGCCGTCGTGAATCCGAGCACCAGGTTGATCACATTCATCGCCAGCGTGTTGCGAAGCACACGCAGGAACCGCTCATCCTCGAACAAGAAGCGAAAATGTTTGAGCCCCGCCCATGACTGATCCATGAACCCCAAGGCAGGCTTATAATTCTGAAATGCGATCGTCCATCCCCATAGCGGCAAATACTTGAAAATGAACAGCCACACAAGGAACGGCAGCGACATGATGACGAGCGCGCGCTGTTGAATCAATTTCCTGAAAAACCGTCTGAGACCCGCAGGTTTAGCTTCCGGCAATGCCGCGATCGCCCGTCCCGAGGTAGTTGCGCCCTCCATCTGATCTCTCCTTCCGCCCTCAATGCCAATGATGCACAAGACCGGCTTCGCTACGCGAACATAGAAGCCGGCCTTGCGCACATGCAGATAACTGCCAGCGGATTATGGTTGCTTGGATGCTTCCACTAGAGCTTTCACGTGCTCGGTCACAAACTTCTCATAGCCCGCCGTATCCAGTTTGCCGAAGTCTTTCAAGTAGTCGTTCCAGATGCCGTCGAACTTATCGGGGCTCGCGAGCACCAGCTTCGGAATGTACTTCTTGACGAGCTCCGTCTTCTTCGTCTCGTAGATCTGCTCCGGCGAGCCTTGCTCCTTCGGAATGCCCCATGCCGGATACCATGGACGATCGTCCGGCGGCGCGAACAGCTCCGAGTATGTCTGCACGCCGTAGGCGTTAAGGATCGTCTTGTCTTCATCCGTCAAGCTCGTCTGGAACACTTCCGGCTGCAAGCCCGGGGCGAACGCATTGCCGTCGGCCAGCAAGGAGTTCGTGCCGTATTGCGGCCAATCCCAGTCGTAGTATTTAAACCCGAAATCTTCGCGGAACGCCTCGTCGATCTTTTTGACCTGCTCAGCAGTGCGGTAGAAGCGGCCCTTGTCGTCTACTTCGTATGTCTCGCCTTTGATGCCCCAGCTCTTCATGACCTGGTTCTCTTCCTTGAGCAAGTTATCGAAATAGGCCATGATGCGGTCCGGATCCTTCGCGCTGACCGTGATGCCGGCGCCGCGGTTCGAGACGAATCCGGGCGGATCCAGCAGCTGGTCTTTCTGCCCGTCGAACGTGATCGGCATCGGGAAATAGACATAGTCGTCCTGCGCAGGGTCTTTCCTAGCGGCATCTTTCAAGTTCAACTGGGCATTGTTGATCTGCCAACCGTAATCGAAGAATCCGACGACCTTGTGCGAGGTCAACTTCGCGATATATTGGTCATAGTTGTCGACGAAGGAGGACTTGTCGAATAATCCCTTCGCATTGATCTCGTTGATCTTCTTGAGCCAGCGCTGATCATATTCGCTTGTCGTGTAGACATGGGCTTCATAATCGTCCATGTCGACGTAGACTTCGCCGTCGTTCGGATAACCGGCCAGATGGTTCGGCTGGTTGGAAGTCGCGAAAAACCGCCAGTCGTGCGTCAGCGTCAGGAAGCCGGTGAGTTTCTCGTCTTTATGCTTGTTTACGAAATCCTCGATCACCTGGAAGTATTCGTCCAGCGTCTTGATCTTCGGATAGCCCGCTTCCTTCAAGACGCGGCGCTGCAGCCACCAGGCGCCCTGGTTGATGTTCGGGTCCGGCTGGTAGCCGTTCACGACCGTCGAGAAGGGCAGGAACCAGATCTTGCCGTCCTTGTCCTTCATCTTGTTCAGATAGGGGCCATATACGCGCTGAAGGTTCGGATACTTGTCGTCGTTAAAATACTTGGACAGATCGATGAAGGCGCCGGCGCCGAGCACTTCGTCGATCGCCGCGTCCGGAATCAGCACGTCCGGAAACTCCTGCGCCGCGATCATCGTCCCGATTTTCGTATTCAAGTCGCCGACGAGAAACTCCATTTTGAAATTGACGCCGGTCTGGTCTTCCAGCAATTTGCCGATTGTCGTCTCGTTCGAATTTTTGTCTTTCTTGCCGGCCACGCCGTTGTAGGAGGTAAACGTCACTTTTTCCAGCGGCTTTTCGGTATTCGCGCTGCTGCTGCTGGACGCGGAAGGACTTTGGGAGCTCGCAGCGCTGCTCGTGCCCTGCGACGCGCTGCTGTTGTCCTTGTTGCTGCTGCACGCGGCGAGCAGCGACACGGTCATGATGATTGCCAATAAGAGCGTGAATAAGCTTCTCTTCTTCACGATGGTTGTCTGCCCCTTTCGATATTGGTGTAAGCATTCTCAGTATAAGGTGATGCGCGATCTTTGTTTACCCAATAAACTAAAGAACGTACTTAGAAAATTAAAGAGGGTGCCTCCCGGGCACCCTAATCTGTTGGCAGAACGATGCGAACGAGCGTCCCTTGGCTTGGCGCGCTCTCGATGAAGAAGCCGAATTGGATGCCATAGATCATCTTCAATCGATAGATGACGTTCTGCATCCCGACGCGATCGCCGATCTCTTCGTCGCGCCTTAGATAGCCATATATATGGTCGACCTGCTCCGGGGACATACCCTTGCCGTTATCCCGAATGGTGAAGATCAAGTTGCCCTCGGTCTTATGAATGGCAAGCGCGATCAGTCCCCCGTTCTTGAGCGGCTCGATTCCATGGATGCTCGCATTCTCGACAAAAGGTAGAAACACCATTTTCGGTACCAGACAAACATTCGCTTCGGGATCCACGTCTAGACGATATGTCAGGCGATCGCCGAACCGGTATTGCTGAATGTCTAGGAAGCACGTGATGAACGCCATTTCCTCCGCGACCGTAATCTTGTCCTTGCTCCACGTCAACGACGAGCGGAGAATCTTAGCCATGCCGTGGATGATCTTTGCCGTCTCCGTCTCCTGCTTGATCAGGCTGCGCATCCGGATCGTCTCTAGCGCATTGAACAAGAAGTGCGGGTTGATCTGGCTCTGCAAAGCATTGAGCTGGGCTTGGCGGCGATCGAGCTCAAGCGATTTCTTCTGAATGTCCGCCACATACACGTCATTAATCAAGCGGCGGATCTGCATCGTCATGCGGTTGAATTCCCCGGTCAGCTGACCGATCTCGTCTTGCGCCTCCGGTTGGTCGATCGTGTCGAATTGCTGGTTCTTGACCTTCTTCATATGCCGGACGACGTGCACGAGCCGCCTGTTCATTGACCGACTGATCCAGACGATGATGAGTGTGGCGAGCAGCAGGTTGCCGAGCGCCAGCCAGATGACGAAGGCTCTGGATTTGCGGACAACGCTGAACACTTCGTCGTTGGATATCGTGCCGATAAGGGTCCAGCCCTTCAAGTATCCGCTGCGGAACGCCGTATTGAACGTCATCGTGTCAGATGGGAGCTGGACCGATGCGAAAGGTACGTCCGTCGCGGTCCAATTGATGGCCGGATCAGTCGTATATTCGATATTGCCATCGGGATTCGTAACATACACGCAGCCGCCCAAGTTGAGATTGTCGAAGATCTTGTCCATCGTCGCAATCCGGAGTTCGATCTTCAGAATCTTCTCCCAAACCTGTGGCGACTCGAAGAAGTTCAGTCGGCGCACGATGCTGAAGGCATCGCGAATGCCCGCATCTCTGCCGATCTGGATCATGTCCTCGCGGGATGTCCGGATGAAGATCGTCGTGGTATCCGCCTGCTGCAGCGCTTGATACCAGTTGGACTGCTTCACTTCATCCGATAAGTAGCCGATGCCGCCGGAGTGCAGCAAGGTGGGATTGTCCAGATAGATCTTCATGTTCTGAATGGATGCATAGACCGGCGTGTAGCTGTTCAGAATTCTTCGATAATACGTATCGTAAGCCTCGACGTAAGCCGCCGGCTGCTCGTACTCGGCTTCCAGAATGACATTCAGATTGTAATCGTTGTTGATGACCGAGGAGATGCTGACTGTCTCGTCGATCTCGGCCTCGAACGCATTGCGCGTCTGCTCAAGCGCACGGGATATGTCCTTGATTCTCTGGTTTTGCACGTTGCCGGTCGTTACCGAGTAGAACACCACGTTCGTAAGCACGATTGGAATAAATACGCATAGCGCGTAGATGATCAACATCTTGTTCCGCAGCCGGACGTTATTCAGATTCAGCGGCCATTTCAACCCGATCTCCCCTGACGTCGTTCGATCCTATTAGCTTGTTGCGGTATTCGGTCGGCGTCATGCCCACGTTCTTCTCGAATTTCGTCACGAAATAATCCGCATTGTTGAACCCTACCCGTTCCGCGATTTCGTAAATGCGCATGTCTGTTTGGCGCAGCAGCTTCCTGGATTGCTCCAGGCGGATCTGGCACAAATAATCGTTGAAGTAGGTGTCGTACGCCTTCCTGAACAGCTGTCCCAGATACACCGGATTCATGTAAAATTGGACCGCGAGCTGCTTGAGGCTGATGTTCTCCTGATAGTGGCGCTCGATATAATCTTTGACTTTGGCTATGGAACCTTTCATGCCGTCCTTGCGATGTTCCGCGATCCGCCCGGCACATTCGATGATGAACTCCGTGAAGAGGCGCTTCAATTCGCCGGGCGTGATGCACAGATCCTGCCAGCTCAGGATCGGCTCGATGCTGCGGACATCCGACTCCTCCGCGCCCATCTGCCTCATGATCCGAACGAGCGCCGACACGCAATGGTGGATCGCCAGCTTCACGGCTTCCGGGGTGTAGTGCTCGTCGCGAAATTGCGTGAAAATGGCGTCGATCGATGACATCATGCCGGGAATGTCGTTCTCTTCAACGCGATCCGTCAGCTGCTTCGTGATCGCATCCTCCAGGTTCGCGTAATTGAGCGGACGACCGGTCCATTCGTCGTGAAGGAACACGCCGCTTGGCGAGATGAATTTGTACTGCAATACGAATGAGGCCGAGCGGTAGGAATCGCCAATACGGTTCAGGGATGCGACGGATTCGCCAATGTATACGTAGACAGGTGTGCGCAATTGTGAGGACAGGTCGCGATGAAGTACGGCAGCGAATGCTGCCAATGCCATGCCGTCGTTGATCTCGGAAAGTCGGCGCTCGGGTAGGATGAAGCCGAACCGCTTGTAATGTTCGTGCACATAATAGTGGGCGCTCGTCTGAAGTCCTAAGGAGAGTTCGTGTTGGATCGTGCGGAGAGTCTGGTCTTGGTCGCGTGCTTCGGATTCTTCGCGCCAGGGGTGAGTGTCGTTCACTTCCACGAGGACATAGCGGAACCGGTCGGGCAGCATGATGCCCTGCTGCTCACACCATTTGTGAATCGACGCCTCGTTGGCAGCCCCCGTCATCAATTGGGGGATCATCTGCCTGCTGAAGTTCAGCTCTTGCTGAGCCTGATCGGTCTTGCTCCGTGTCAGCACCTGGTCCAGCTTCTGCAGCGCCGACACGAGGATATCCTCGTCAATCGGCTTCAGGACGAAGTCGAACACGCCGTATCGCACGGCCTGCTGTGCATAGCTGAAGTCATCGTACCCGCTGATGATGATGAAGCTCGGGCTGGCAGGCAGCTCTTCGCGCGAGCGGCGGATCAGCTCCAGGCCGTCCATCTCGGGCATTCGGATGTCGGTAATGACCAGATCGGGTTGCCGCGAGCGAATGATCGCAAACGCGTCTTCGCCGTTATCGGCTTCGTCCGTGACCCGGTATCCGCACGCCTCCCAATCAATCAAGTTCCGGAGCCCCTGACGTGTATAGCTCTCGTCGTCAACTAACATCACCGTGTGCAAGAGGATCACCCCCTCCGTTAGGTGGATCGACTATTCGAATAATCTGCCCCTTCTATTGTACCAGAAACTGGAATGGAACGACTATGCGTTTCCAACTCCTCTCTCCAGCCTTGTTTTCTGGGTCCTTGATAATAGGTATACGGGAAAGATCTACCATACCGAAGGCCCATAGGCGCTTAATTCTTTTCCATATATGATGTGAGTAAGTATGTAATGCGATGTAAAATTTGGGAGGGCTCTTGGATGAAGGTTTCAGCATTCAGAAAAGCCTTTGCGTTGGCGTTCTCGGTGCTTCTATTGCTCTCAGCGTCCCATGCGGCGCTTGCGGAAGTCAAAGAAGGAGTTCCCGGCGATCTGAAAAAATCGTGGGCTTCCGACACGCTGCAGGAATGGTGGACAAAGGGATGGATTCATGGATATCCGGATGGGACGTTCAGACCGAATTCGAACATTTCGAGGGCGGAGTTTATTTCGCTTGTGAATCAGGCACTCAGCCTTTCGATTCCAGGCGATATTTCATTCCGCGACATCAGGCAAAAAGATTGGGCCTATGAAGCCATTGCCATCGCCTATCGCGCCGGATATGTGAAGGGCTATGAAGACGGCACGATTCGGCCTAATCAAGCCGTAAGCCGGGAAGAAGCGGCCTTCATGGTCCATACGCTGCTGCAGCTGGAGGGTAGCAACAGCGGAGTGTCGCGGTTTCGGGATGCGGCGGGCTTCGCCGACTGGAGCCAAGCTGCGATCGGCGCGCTCACGGCCGAAGGCATCATGTCGGGATACCCGGACGGGATGTTCCGCCCCCGAAATAAGATCACGCGGGTGGAAGCGATCGTCACATTGAACAATGCCATGCGCAACGCTGCGACCAAACGAGCGAAGACCTATACGCAACCTGGAGAGTTCGGCTCCACTTCCGGCATCCCTTCGATCGTAGGGGACGTTATGGTCCAGTCATCTGACGTTACGCTTCAGAATATGTTGATCCTGGGTGACCTGAGCATACAAGGGATGGGCACGAGCAAAGAGGTCACCCTCAAAAACGTGATTGTGCGCGGGAAGACTTTGATCAGCGGCGGAGCGAGTCAGGTGGGAATCGTTGATTCCACGTTAGGATACATGAATGTGTGTGCGACGAGCGGTTCCGTTCGGATCGTAGCAGCGGGCCGTACGCAGGTGGGACAGACCTCCCTTTGTTCCAGCGTCGCATTGGAAGAGAAGCAGCTGACGGGGGACGGGTTTCGCGAGGTGATCTTGTCGGCCGACATGGCAAAAGGCGCCACAGCCGAGCTCCGAGGAGACTTCGACACCGTTGCCGTAAATGCTTCGGGAGTAAAGCTACAACTGGAACAAGGCTCGATTCAGAAAGCTGCGTTCAGCCCGGGTTCAGTCGGCTCCAGCGGCCGAGTCGCCCCGGGAACGTCGGTCGATCGGCTTGTGTTGGACGCGGTTGTCTCGATATCGGGACAAGGTTCGATTGAAACGGCCACACTCAATACCGGCGCAGGGGGATCTACTTTCGAGAAGAAGCCGGACCGAATCGATGGCGCGGAAAGCAGCGGCGGAATTGTGGGGCAGCCCGATATCTCCCCTCCTCTCTTTGAGGCGGGATACCCGCAATGGCTGGCAGCCTGGGAGACGAATGCGCTGGTCGTGGTCAAAGCGAACGAACACGGGAAGGTCTATGTCATTGCGGCTCTCCCGAGCGATCCTCCGCCGAACTCGTTCCAAGTAAAAATAGGTCAGATCGGAAACGGAAGCCCAGCGATCTCGACCGCACTAGGTTTGCTCACCGCAAATACGGAGATTGCGATTCCGGTGAACGGCCTGACGGCCGGAACAGATTATGTATTCTATGTCGTGGCTGAGGACATCGCAGGCAATTTACAAACGATTCCCACAGCAGGAATAGCGAAGACAAGCGGCTTGGCGCCGCTGAAGTTCGATACGACAAGCTTGCCTTACGGCAAGGTCGGCGATGCCTATGCGGCGGTGACGATCGAAACCTCAGGCGGGGTCGGCAGCCGAACTTATTCGTTGATTAGCGGCGCCTTGCCTGTCGGGATGGCATTTACCTCCAAGGGCGTGTTCTCGGGAACGCCGACGATGGCAGGCTCGTATACGTTCACATTGCGCGTGACGGATGGTCAGCCGGTAAACGCAAATCAGACGTTCACCGTCGTGATCGAGCCGCCGGCGCCGCTGAAGTTCGACACGACGAGCTTGCCCAACGGCAAGGTCGGCGCCGCCTATGCGCCGGTGACGATCGAAACCTCAGGCGGGGTCGGCACCCGAACTTATTCGTTGGCCAGCGGCGCCTTGCCTGTCGGGATGGCATTTACCTCCAAGGGCGTGTTCTCGGGAACGCCGACGGTGGCAGGCTCGTATACGTTCACCTTGCGCGTGGCGGATGGTCAGCCTGTAAGCGCAGATCAGACATTCACCGTCGTAGTGACCCCATCCTAACGATACGTCAAGCTATATGGGCTAAGGCACGCTTCTGATTGATATGATCAATATATTGGGCATAAAGGACGATTTTTCGGCAAATTCATACTGCATATTGGAAATGCGAATTCGATGTGCTAGAATGAATTCATCCCAATCGAATAGTGTTCTCATCAGGTACTGCTACTGCAGTTTAATAGGGAAGCTAGTGCGAATCTAGCGCTGTCCCCGCAACTGTAACGCTGACGAACGTTCACATCCACTGTGCTGCGGCATGGGAAGGGAACGGGAGAAGGAAGCGAAGCCAGGAGACCTGCCTGATGGAGAACGATGTTTGCATTTCTCCGGGGGCTGGGAGATGGAACGATAATGCGGAGATGCCATCTCTTATTCAAGAGTGGATTCAAGCTTGTCGTTTGCTGCACCCTCGGAGTCGAGGGTGCTTTTTATTTTGGATCATGCAAAAGCCGGAGGAGAGCGCGAAATGAAACTGTATACGAAGACGATCTGCCCCAAATGCATGTGGATCAAATCGGAAATCGCACGGGCGGGACTTCCGATCGAGATCGTAAACATCGATCATGATGAGGCTGCCCGCGAGAAACTGGTTGAAGCCGGCGTCATGAGCGTGCCCGTGCTGGAAGCGGACGGCGCGTTGATTATCAATCCGGACGACATGATGAAGCAATTGGAGCAGTGGACCGCATGATCGTCTATGCGAGCCGTACGGGAAACGTCCGCTACATCGTCTCGCGGCTTCAACTGCCCGCTGTCGAGCTTGAAGAGAACCGCACGATGACAGAGCCTTATTTGTTGTTTACGTACACGGACGGCCTGGGAGAAGTACCTCAGAAGGTGCAGAGGTTCCTGGAGCGCAACGCCGGGAATTGCCTGGGCGTCATCGTGAGCGGCAACAGTAATTTCGGTCATCGCGTATTCGGCGGAGCCGGCGACGCCATTGCGCGGCAATGGCAAATACCGCTCGTGCGGAAGATCGACCTGCGCGGTTTCGCGGAAGATTATGAAGCCATTCGCCGGTATTATGAGCATTGCTTCAAGAAGGAGCTGGTCGCCCAATGAAGTCTTATCTGAAATTAAATAACGAGGTGCTCAATCAGTACAGCCGAACGGGGAAGCTGGACCTCGCCAAGGACAAGGAAGCTACGCGGAGATATTTTCTGGAGCATGTCAATGCGAAGCTGCGATACTTCATCGATACGGAAGAGAAGATCCGCTATCTCGTTGATGAGGGCTACTATGAGGCGGACTTCCTTAAACAATACGAGATGTCGTTTATCGAGCGGCTCTATGAGAAGGCGTATGCGTATGAATTCCGCTTCCCGTCGTTCATGAGCGCAAGCAAGTTTTACGAGAGCTATGCGATGAAGAGCAGGGACGGCGAGGAAATTCTGGAGAAATACGAGGATCGCATCGTCATTACCGCTTTGTACTTGGCGCAAGGTGATGAGCAGCTGGCGGAGCGCGCGGTGGAAGCGATTATGTCTGCGTACCAGCCGGCGACGCCGACCGCGCTGAACAGCGGCAAGCAAGCCCGCGGAGAGCTCGTCAGCTGCTTCAAGCTGACGATGGACGATTCGATGAACAGCATCGCCGAGAATATCGGGTACTGCCTGGAGCTGTCCCGTCTCGGCGGCGGCGTCGGCGTGAACGCGACCGATCTGAGGCCGCTCGGCGATCCGATTAAAGGTATTCTCAATCGCGCGAGCGGCGTCATGCCTGTCGCGAAGCTGCTCGAAAACTCGTTCTCTTACTCGAACCAACTGGGGCAGCGCAACGGCTCCGGCGTCATCTACCTGAACATCTTCCATGGCGACATCGAGAACTTCATCTCCGCCAAGAAGCCCAACGCCGATGACAAGATCCGGCTCGCGACGCTGTCCACGGGCATTATCGTGCCGCACATCTTCTTCGAGCTGATGAAGAAAGACAAGGACATGGTGCTGTTCAGCCCGTACGACATCTACAAGGAATTCGGCAAGCGCATGTCGGAGATCAGCATCAGCGACATGTATTATGAATTGCTGGATAATCCGAACATCCGCAAGCTCAAGCGGATCAATGCGCGCAAATTATATACGGAAGTGAAGAAAGCCCAGTTCGAATCGGGCTACCCGTTCGAAATATTCGACGATCACGTCAACGCCGGGCACCCGCTGCGCAATCTGGGACGGGTAAAGATGTCCAACTTGTGCACGGAGATTTTGCAAGTGCAGGAAACGAGCATCATCCACGATCATGATACCGAGAACGAATATGGCCTCGACGTATCCTGCAACCTGGGCTCCATCGACATCCATAAGGCGACGAATGTGGAACGGTTCGACGAACTGATCGATACGTCGATGCGGCTGCTCTCGAACGTGTCGCTCATGACGAATATCAAGAACGTGCCGTCGGTCGCCAAAGCGAACCGCTGCATGCATTCCGTCGGGCTCGGCGCGATGAATCTGCACGGCCACCTGGTCTCCCAGGGCATCCTGTACGGCTCGCCGGATTCGATTGCGTTTATCGATGCCTTCATGGAGGCACTCAATTATTACTCGCTGATGGCATCCATACAGATCGCCAAGGAGAGAGGGGAAACGTTCTACGGATACGAGCAGAGCGATTATGCGGACGGCTCTTATTTCGAAGCGTACGTGAACAAACCCGATGCGGAATTGTCGGATAAGGCAAGAGCGGCACTCGGGAACGTTCCTCTCATCACGCGAGAGATGTGGACTTCCTTGAGAGAACAAGTGATGGAGCATGGACTGTTCAACGCCTATCGTCTGGCGATCGCGCCGACCGGAAGCATCTCTTACATCCGTAACAGCACGGCTTCGATCGCTCCTTGTACGGAGAAAGTGGAAATTCGCGATTATGCAGACAGCCGGACCATCTACCCGATGCCGTTCTTGAACAACGACAACGCGGGCCTGTATCTGGAAGCTTACGAGGTTGACCAATATCGCATGGTCGATCTGTACGCAGCGGCTCAGCGGCATATCGATCAGGGGATTTCGATGACACTGTACGTCACCGATCAATGGACGACAGAACAGCTCGCTCGTCTCTATATTTACGCTTGGATGAAGGGAATCAAGACGGTCTATTACGTGCGTCAGCGTCTGCAGACCATCGAGGAGTGTGTTTCATGCTCGGTATAACAACATTCGAAGCCGTCAACTGGAACCGGAATCAGCATGAGCTGACGAAGGTGTTCTGGGACCAGCAGTGGAAGCAGATCTGGTTTCCGGATGAGATCGCCGTCAGCAAAGACATCAAGCAATGGCAGGATTTCGCGCATCAGGATACGTACCGCAAAGTGCTCGGCGGCCTGACGCTGCTCGATACGATCCAAACGAATATCGGAATGAACGAGATCGCCCGTTACGAGCCGAATTTGCAGGAAAAAGCGCTGTACACGGTGTTCGCCTCCTTCGAGGCCATTCATGCCAAGTCGTATTCGTACATCTTTACGACCCTGTGTACGAATCCCGAGACCGACAACGTCTTCGACTGGGTCAAGCGCAATGAGTATTTGCAGTACAAGGCGAATAGAATCAGCGAAGTGTATCTGGGGATTGAAGAAGGCGACGAGGTTACCTTGTGGAAAGCGATGTTCGCATCGGTCATGCTCGAATCGTTCTTGTTCTATTCCGGCTTCTTCTTCCCGCTCTATCTGGGCGGACAAGGCATCCTGCGCAACAGCGCGGAAGTCATCTCGCTCATTCTGCGGGACGAATCGATTCACGGGGTCGCCATCGGCTACTTCGCCCAGCAGCGCTTCAAGCAGTTCACCGCAGAGCAGCGGGAGCAGCTTACGGTCTGGGGCTACGAATTTCTGCTCGACTTGTATCATAACGAAGTCAACTATACGAATGACCTGTATGCGGAGACCGGACTCAGCCCCGACGTGAAAAGCTATGTCCGTTACAATGCGAACAAGGCGCTGATGAATCTCGGATTCGACGCGATGTTCCCGGAAGAGGAAGTTAACCCGATCGTAATGAACGGCATTCGCAACGAGGGCTCCACGTACGACTTCTTCTCCCAGAAAGGTTCGACTTACGCAGTGGCGAAGGTCGCCCCGATCACGGACGAGACGTTTCGGTTTTGACGACAAATCGTGAATATGCTCAGTCAGGGGATGCCGGCTTCGACTAATCGTTTGTTGCCAACGAAGAATATGGCCAGGATTACGATTAACAATCCGGTTCCCGCAAGCAACCACTCAATTTCAATCACATCCGAAAGCGGGCCGAATATCAGCATGCCTATGGGCATCATCGAAGTCGAGATCATCCCAAATACGCCGAAGATGCGGCCCATATAATTCTGGTCCACTTTCTCCTGAAGCAGGACGGTCGTCGGCGTATTGGCCATAGGCATGGCAACCCCAAATGCAGCCATCACGATTAAGTAGATCCAGAATATCGGAACAATGCCGAGCAACAAGGTGCACACGCCCATGATCAGATTAGCGAAAGTCATCGTATATACCCGGTTGCGAAAGCCCCCCCAGGATGCAATGATGGCGCCGCCAGCCATCATGCCGACCGAGAAAGCGATCTCGATAGCCGTCAATCGCCAATAATCGTCTCCGAAGCTGCGTGCAACTTGCAGCGGCGTCAGGAAGGCAGCTGGTGCCATCAACACGAAGAAAAAGGCGAAAAAGATAAAGAAAGGCTTCAAAAAACGATGGTTCTTGATGTAAGACAGCCCCTGCTTGAAATCCTCCAAATAACTTGTCGTTTGCTGATCCGCCGCCTTCTGATGCGGCGGTATCTTCAGCAACAGCAATAACGTCAAGATCGCGACCGCCGCCGTGGCCACATCGATAAAGAAAATAACTTCGATGGTCGCCATGGTCAGCAACGTTGCGCTGACAATAGGAGCAACGAACATCATAAGCGCCTGAAGCGTACCGTTTATTCCGTTAACCTTCGTGAGCTTATCCTCCGGCACGATTTGCGGTAAGATCGCTCCCACCGCAGGCGTTTGAATGCCTGCTCCGAGCGCGCGGAAGGCGGCGATGACAAACAACAGCCATGGCGCGTCGTAACCGGATAAAAAGATAATGGCGAGAAAAAGCGTAACGATCGCAATCATGGCATCCGCCAATATAATCAAATATTTCCGGTTGAACCGGTCTGCCCACACCCCCGCAAACGGCGACAGCAGAAACGTAGGGATGAACCCGCATACGATAAACAGCGTCATCATAAGGCCGGATTGTGTAGTCAGCGTGATGTACCACATAATGGCATATTGGACTAACGCGGAACCGAACAGGGAAACGGTCTGACTGCTCAAAAAGAGAATGATGTTCTTTTTCCAATTGCTTTTATCTGCATGCTGCGTCATCTCATACACCTTTCCGGTCTTACGCCTTTTAAGTATTGTGGACATTATAGCATACCCGATACACCATGAATTCTTCTGAATTGCTGTATGACGAATCGGCTGCCGCCGTGTCCCGCTTCAACAGGTTGATCGGGCGCTTTCTATTTCCTGTTCTTGATGTTTCGGTCGCATGTCAGAAGATACATAGAGTTGAAAGAATCGGCGTCTTCTTCATAGAGCCGTTGAATTAGTCGTTCTCTCCCTATTAATCCTCCGTTATAATAGAAGCAGCCCTGTCCGCGGAAGGAGAGGATCGCATGACTGCGACCCGGCTGAATCGAGCATGGTACTGGCTGCTTGCACTTGTCTTGCTCATCTTCGTCACCGATACGCTCATCGCGCGTGCGACAACATTTGCAACGGAAGACCCTGTTTTGGTTTATGCCATATTGTTTGATTTCATGATTGTCATCCCTGTGTTATACTGGGCGATCGTCTTGCGCCCGCAGAAGCGGTCGATCGTCAAAGTCGCGCCGTTGCCGATCGCAGGCGCCGCCGCGGCATGGATTGCGCTCCCCGCATCCCTACGGGGCGCCGTCTGGCAAGCAGCATGGCCGCTTGAAGCCGCGCTCATCGCAGTGGAGATCACGATCATTGGGTATGAGATTCGCGTCGTATATCGATTCATCCAGCGATTCCGACGGGTGAGGAAGCATGAACCTGATACGGTAGAAGCACTTCGTATCGCTGTGCACGAAGGGATTGGCAGAGGGAAGTTGGCTTCGTTGCTGCTGCATGACCTCACGATGCTGTACGCGTTGATTTTCTCCTGGGGTAAACGGCGCTTGGCGCTGGCCGAGGCGTCCGCCTTGCGTTTCACTTATCATCGCAAGACGAATCAGACGCTGTACGCAGCGATAATCACGAAGATCCTGCTCATAGAGGGCATCTCCGTTCACCTGTTGCTGCAGCAGTGGTCCCACTGGGCCGCCTGGATCCTGACGGCCGCCGACTTGTGGCTATTGGCGCTCTTGTGGGCGGACAGCCGAATGTCGTTCCTGCAGCCGGTCAGAATCGATGGGGTGAATCTGACGCTTCGCTACGGCTTGCGCATCCAGGCAGATGTGCCGCTGTCCGCCATCTCGGGCGCCGTCCACGCCACGGAGTTCCATCCGGACAGCCAGGAACTGCGCGAATCGGCGGTCCCGTTGCTGGCGACTCCCAATGTTCGGATCGATCTTGCGCGGCCAGTACAGATTGGGACTTTGTTGTTCTTTCCGCGCAAGGTCACGCGTATCTACTTGGCCATGGACGATCCGCAGCATTTCGTACGGGCGATCCGGGAGGGACTGCATTAGGCGAGCGGCCATCGTTCGACAACGCATACAGGACCGCCGCTCGCAATTGATCCTCGCCGGACAGATAGCCAATCGCGAATAACGATCTTACGACAAATTGCCGTCCAGCCGAATCTGTTGAACCGGTATCCGGCCCGCTCTGACTTCCATGAACGGCAGACCATCCTTCATGCCGGCGATGCCGTATCCTTCGTTCGCGCACAGGAAACTGCGGTAATCCCCGGAGTGGCGGGGAGCGACATACAGAACCTGCTCGACCGCATCGTACCGGATGCCACTCCAAGCTTGAACAAGCCCGTAGGAGGCCAATGCCCGCGCATACCAGTGGCCGCATTCGTATTCATTGAACGGATTTCGTACGGTCCCGTCGTATCGAGCGCGGCAGATGCGCACAATTTCCAGTCCCTCTTCCACGCATCCGACTGTCATGAGGTGTGAAGCGACTTGATATTCGATCCCGGTCCACACTTCATTGCTGTAGACGAAAGGCAATGACAGCTGCCCGCCCCTGGGCCATGTGCAGAGCAGCAGGCCGCCTTCCCGCCCCAACGCATAGCCCGGACGCTGCGGATTGGCATGCTCGGATAAATCCCGTCTCAGATTATATCGATAGACACTCAACAGATGGCTCTTCACCTTCGCTCTGTCCAGAATGTCGCCCAATCCGCACATTTCCGCAAGCCAAGCGCCGATGATGCCGTCGGACAAACATCCGTTGCCGTACTGGTACTTGGGGCCTTCCGATCTGAGTAGTTCCATCGCCTCCGGCGAGTAATCCAGATTCCGATTGGACTCTGCGTGCGTCGGCGCCGGGGCTCTCAGCCCTTCCCACCTGACCTTCTGTTCGAAATATTCGCCGTTGAAAAGCTCGGTCTCCAAATACTGTTTGCCTTTGCGGTAGATAGCCTCGAAATGCCCGGCGTCCTCTCCCAGCGCTTCAGCCATAAGCGAAGCCGCTTTGAGTGCGCCCAAATAGATGGACGAACACATGCCGTCCGGTCCCCAGAATTCAATATCGTACGTGTTGTGATGAGGTTCGATCAGTACGCCAAGCTCGTCGGGATCCCACGTCTTCATGCAGTAGTTCAGGCTCGCCTTGACTTTGGGCCAGAACGTCCGCAGCAGTTCCGTGTCTCCGCCAATTCTCCATTCCCGGTAAACTTTCATGATGCCGCCGAGTTGACCGTCGCTAGCCGCATGATAGAAGTGAGTGGCCGGCTGTATCGGCAGCGGAATGCGAAAGTTTTGATGACCCTCGCCGTTCTGTCCTTCATTGAATTCCGTCCATCGAAGGCCGCGTTCCAGTTCGGGAAATAGATGCGGCACGGCCTGCGCGTAATTCCATACATGCGTGCAGGTGCCATGACAGCTCCCGTGCGTGTCGTCGCAGCCTTCCCACGCCCACAGCCTGCCATCGGTTTGCCGGAGCACGGTCGGAGATCGCAGAATCGACAGATTCGCCGTGACGGCCTCCTTCACCTCGTCCGGGAGCGTCGTATCCCGGAGAGCTTCGTAGAAGTTCCTGCTCTCGCTGCGCAGCCGTTCGTACTGGCTCATCCAATACGCGGTGACGGAAGAGACGTGTTCGAACTTCCCCGCGTACCACGGCTTGTAGAACGAATTCGGTTCGTTGCTGTTGCAGGTCTCGCTCGTTGCCAGCGGGTCGTCCGCATCTCCGGCCATTAAATTCGATTCGGGGACGTACCACGAGAGCATCAGCTTGACCGTCTGCTGTCCGTTTGCTTCCAGTTCGAGGGGTACATAGATGCTGCCTCCGGGGCTGGCCCTGCCTTCCTCGATGGCAGGCTTATCGGGAGCCAGCCCTTCCTTGATCGATTTCCACACCATCGTAACCGGATCGAACCAGCTTCCTCTGAACCAGGCGCAATCCACCTTCGCCTCACTGCGATCCGTTACGGCGGAGAAGGAGCCTTGCACCCACGGTTGGCCGGCTGCGGCAGGCTGATGAAGCACGAAGCCGTTGTCCGTCCGGAGAACGCATGGACCGCCCGCGCCTTCAACCTCCATGAAATTCATCGCATGAAAGGAATATACCAGTTCCAGGGGCTGGTCGGTTTTGTTCGCAAACGTAAATTCCAGGCCAGCCACCGGCAGGCTTGAATCGTCGGCATTTAGCGGTATGAACGGGCTCCAGGCCGTAATCGCAACGTCAATCGGCAGCTTCTCGTCCGTCAGTTCAAGCTTGGCGAATGGAAATTCGCTATGAAAAGAACTGTTCGCAAACCGCGGCAAGCCGTGGGTTTTTCCCGTCAAGCCGACACCGGAGCCCGGAGCGTTCGTCGAGCGGATCCCCATGACTTTCCACGCGGGCACCTGGCCCTCCAAAACGCGAGCGATGTTCCCCTCTCTGGTTTTCACACAGACAGCGGAAAAAACGGCAGGTTCATGGCCCGTATCCGGCGCATGCCGCAATGAGAACCGGGACAACGCCCCGGCGCCTTCCAGCGTGAACATGCCCGTGCCGATTCCGCCAAGCGGAAAAGCGACGAGCGCGCTTCGTTCGTTCGAATAAGCGGCGTTGTATGCTTTGGCAACCATCGTAACCCTCCTGTTCGTGGCTTTCCGAAACAAGTAAAAACGATTTCGCCGTCCCCTCCGGGACAGAGAAGGTCGTTTTTATCGAAGATCATTCAGAAATGAATAGGCATGAAACTTATTAATTCTGAATGATCGATGGGAAAGAGCGACTGGCCAGCCGCCCTTTCTCCCTTGGATGATGGAACTTTAGACCACTTCGCGTTCGTCGTTGCCCGGCAGCGGAGGGAACGGCGCGTGCGGCTCCGCCTGATACCAGAACGCCGTCGAGGCGATATCGCTCTGCTGTGCCGAATACCGGCCGTTCGAGCGGGCGCCGAGATCCTGGATCGTGACCCGGAGGTCCTGCTCGAAGCGGATCGGGTCCATGACATGCCAGCGGTACATGCCGAACCGGGGCTGGCTGTTGTACAGCCCGTCCGGCTTAATCGCCTGGTGCATGCCGAGGAACGGCGTCGAGTAGGTGCCATACTGCCCCTTCGGCTGCTCCCAGTTCCAGGCGCCTCCGAAGTAGTCTTCGGTTCCCGTCCCGCAGATCGTCGGGAATTCGCCGTCTCCGTCCATATAGAACTTGATCTCGCCCTCGCCCCACCAGCCGTTGTTGTTCACTTGCCAAGCCAGATAAGCGCCGACATAGTGTCCCTTGCCGCGGATACCGTCCACGATCGTATGCACGTCTTTGTAAGCCACGGGATGGCTCCGCCGCCATTGGGCGTGAAAATAGGCCGCGTCCCCCGGCACGTCGGTCAACGTGTAATCGATCTGATAGTAGACGACCGCCTCTTCCGGTCCCGTGTTCTCCAGCGTCACCCGGGCAGATTTGCGAAACGGCATTTGCCAATAGCTGTTCAGCCCTCCCGCCGGGTTGACGGCGACAGGCATCGAATTCACATTGCACTTCTCCTCCCAGCCGTTGCAGAAGAAATCTCCGACCGGCACCTCTACGGACGGCCGATCCTCATCGTCCCAGTATATTCGAAAGATCAGGGTCCGCAAACCGGTGGCATGGCAGGTCATCCACATATGCTGGATCGCGCCCGGACCTTGTATTTCGCCCAGGACGAACGTCTCGCCGGACGGGATGGCAACCGACGGCGACACCTTCCAGCCGATGCCCAGTTCACGCGAGGCGTAGGCGCCCGTGCCCTCGACAGCCATGCCGCCTTTGCCTTTCTCGCCGGTGAAGTTCTCGGGGCTGATCGATCTCGTCTTGGCATCCGACAATCGCATGAGATTGCCCAGCCCCATATTCAATCCGTTGAAGTTGAATTCGCTCATTTCGCTTCTCCTCGCTCGCTGATTGCCCCTCATTCCGAATGGGAGAATCCTTCTCGATGTTTTGCCTCTGCCGATTCTCCTTTTTTGCCTGTCCGATAGTGGGAAGGGGGAACTCCCTGCTGCTTCTTGAACGATCTGCTGAATGCGTGCACGTTGGGGTACCCGAATTGCTGGGCGATCCGGGCCAACGGCTGATCGGTCATCTGGATCGCTTGCTTGGCCTTCTCCAGCCGAATCTGCTGATGGTATTGCATCGGGCTGACCTGGAACGCGTTGCGAAACATTCGATTGAGATAGAACTTGCTGAAGCAGAATTCGCCTGCCAGCTCATCAAGCGTTACGTGGCTATCCGCGCGAACGTATAAATATTGCCGAACCTCCAGCAGCAACTCCCGGTTGATGCGAACATGCGGAAACTGTTGCCAGTGACGCTCCCGAATCAAGCAGACCAGCAAATCGATCATCATACCGACGACTTTCATCTCATAATAGACCATCCGCTGGTCGCATTCATGGATGATATCGAGCAGCATTCTCTCCAGAACAGCCGGCTCCCGCGGCTGGATACGGACCGGCAGCGAACCCATGGGCATCTCCAAGCCATCCTCGCCGGAGCGGCTGCCCGGGTCCAGACTGAACTGAAGGTACAGCCTGCGGATATTCTGCTTCGAAGCGGAGCGGAGCGAATAGCGCTGTCCCGGCCGGAACAGAAACAGATCCCCGGGCAACCCGCGATAGTTGCGGCCTTCTGCCGCAACCGCCAGTTCTCCCTCTTTCACATATAGAACTTCATATCCAGTCGCGATCTGCCCCTTGACGGTCCATGGGACAGGATGAACGCTATCTGCCGCAACCTTGACACAGGGCAATAAGTGGCGGATATCCATGGATAACCCTCCGCATCGCTCATCAGGAACGCGTCATGGCAGTCTTGTCCCCTGCCTCTGCAGTCATCCCCGCTCCTTCCGCCTCGTCCTCCGCCGGGTCCGGCGTTTCCGGCAGCACAAGCCAGCCGGGAATGATGACCTTGCCGCCGAGCACGTTGCCCTTCATCGCTTCCTGCAGGAAACGGGCGGCCATCTGACCGACTTCCGCGCGCGGGATGTGCACGGTCGGAATCTGCCGCGCAATCTCCTGGTCGCCGGTAATGTTGTCGCAGCCGATCAGATCGATGTCGCGCCCGGGAACCAGGCCCGCGTCCTGCAAAGCCTGCATCGCACCGAACGCCGACCGGTCGCTGACCGCGAAGACTGCGGTCGGCCGATGAGGCAAGTCGAGCAAATATTTCATTTCATAATAGCCCTTCACGTACTTGCGATCGAAATTCGGCGTAATATAATCCGTCGAAAGCGGCAGTCCGTTCTCCATCAGCGCGGCGCAGTAGCCCGCATAACGGTCGATCAACGGCTTGTACTTCGCCGGTCCGCTGATGAAGCCGATATTGGTGTGGCCTTTGCGTATCAAATACTCCGTCGCCAAGTAACCCGCGCCGTAATGGTCCGAGTGGACGGACAACTCCTCGCCGTTGTGCGTGTAATTGTCTACAAGCACCATCGGCACGCCGTATCCTCTCAATTCCTGTATGATCTCGTCGGTGATCAAGCCGCCGCCGATCAGGATGAGCCCCGCGATATTGTCCAACCATGACTGCGGCTCGTCTCCGGGCCTTACGAAATTCAGCATCACTTCAAATCCCAGCAGCCGGCACTCGCTTTCGATCGCACGCAGAATTTCGCCGTTATACGAATCGTTGTGCACGGTAACCGTTTCTTCGATCAACAGCCGGACGAACGGCTTGCCTTCGCTGACAGCCAGGTCGTGGCTGAGCTCCGTGTACGCTTGCCGAATGGCATGCTTCGTCTCTTCTGAGAATGTGCCTTTGTTATTCAGCACAAGGGACACGGTAGCGGGCGAGAAGCCTGTCATATCCGCGATCTTCTTGACGCCGGGTTTTCTGCTTGAGCCGAAATTCGAATTCATGGTTATCCTCCTGCAATTTACAATATAACAACGTAATCGATCGGAATGGATCCCGACTTGACTTCCACGACTGCCTTGCTGCCGTCGAATACGACCGTGCCGTAACCTCCATCGACGCTCAGGAAGCTGCGGAACGGCTTGCCCGGATGCCCTTCGACATGCAGCGCCCGCTCGCATGCGTCGTAGCGCACGCCGCTCCAGCTCTGAATCAAGCCGTATGACGCCATCGCTCTCGCATACCAATGGCCGCATTCATACTCGTCATAGGGATTTCGGATGCGGCCGTCGTAGCGATCCCGGCATACGCGCACGATGTCGAGCGCTTCATCGGCACACCCCATCGTCAAGAGATGAGACGCCACTTGGTATTCGATCCCCGTCCACACTTCATTGCTGTAGATGAACGGCAGCGACAGCTTGCCGCCCCTTGGCCACGTGCAGAGCAGCAATCCGCCTTCCCGTCCCAGCGCGTAGCCCGGCCGCTGCGGGTTGGCGTGACCGCTCAGATCGCGGCGGTGATTATAGCGGTATACGCTGATGAGGTGACTGCGCACCTTATCCGGGTCCAGAATGTGACCGAGCCCGCACATATGGGCCAACCACGCGCCGATGACGCCGTCTGACAAGCAGCCTTTGCCGTATTGATACTTCGGCCCTTCCTGGCGCAGCAGTTCGACCGCTTCCGCGGTATAATCGGTATTCCACGTCTGGTCATTCTCGACAGGCGCCGCTTCCCTCAAGCCGATCCACTTGATCTGTTGTTCGAAATACTCTCCATTGAACAATTCGTTCTCCATGTAATCGCGCCCACGCGCGTATACGGCTTCGAATTCGGCGATCATGTCCGCGTGCTCTCCTACCGCCGCAGCCATGCGCGAAGCGGCCTTCAAGGCACCCAGATAAATGGATGTGCACATGCCGTCAGGGCCCCAGAATTCGATATCGTACGTATTGTGGTGCGGTTCGACCAAGATCCCCAGCCGATCCGGGTCCCAGGTGTCCATCGCGTATTGCAGGCTCAGGGCCAGCTTCGGCCACTGCCGCTTCATCCAATCGGTGTCTCCGCTGATCTTCCATTCGCGATATACCCGCATCAAGCCGCCGAGCTGTCCGTCGCTCGCAGCCCGGCTTTCATGATCAGCAGGACGGATCGGCAGCGGAGTGCGCATCGCCTGATGGCCGCGTTCGTCTTGGCTTTCATTCAATTCCGTCTCCCGGATTCCCCGTTCCAGAGAAGGGAACAGATGGGGAATGGCTTGGGCGTAATTCCATACATGCGAGCAAGTGCCGTGGCAGCAGCCGCCGAGATCGAAGCAGCCTTCCCAGCCCCAAAACCGGCCATCGGTTTGGCGAAGAACCGTAGGCGACTTCAGAATGCTGAGATTGGCCGCGACGGCTTCTACCAGCTCCGGCGGCATCGTCGTATCGAAGAATGTTTCGCTGAACAGGGCGCTCCGCTCGCGAAGGCGGTCATAGCGGGTCCGCCAATATTGCGCAACTTCGTCGACGCTGCCGAATTGGCCGGCGTACCATGGCTTGTGATAATGCGGCCAATCCACAAATTTCTTGGTCTGCGGGTCGAATTGCTCCGTGGAAACGTTCGATTCCGGCACATACCAGCTGAGCTGCAGCCTGACTTGCTGCTCGCCTTCGGGCTCCAGCGTCAGCGGCACGTACAGGCTGGCGCCCGGGCTCGGCCGGTCGTCCGCCGCGAGCGGCGGCTTCGCCTTCACGCCTCCGGCCTCGATGGTGTTCCACAACATCGTGGGCGAGTCGAACCAGCCGCCGCGGAACCAGGCACAATCGGCAACGGCATCCGGGTGGTCGATGACGGCGGAGAAGGCACCCTGTTCCCAGGGCCGCCCTTCCGTCGGAGCCTGCACGAGCGTGAAGCTGCCCGGGACGATCCCGGCGGCTACCCGCTGGCCTTCCACGTCTTCTATGTGCATAAAATTCGCGGCATGAAAGGAATAGACCAATTCGAGCCGCCTGTTCGTTCGATTGATCAGCGTAATCTCCAGCCCGGCAACGGGCAAGCTGGAATCGTCGATGTCCGCGGGATCGAACGGGCTCCAGCCGGTCACGACGGCTTCAATCGGCAGAGCATCGTCCTTCAGACTGACGCGTCCGAAGGGGAATCGTCCGGTGAAGGCGCACTCCGCGAATCGCGGCAAGCCATAGTGCTTGCCCGTCTGCCCGTTGCCGGCGCCGCCGAAGTCCGTCGACCGGCTGTTGAATATTTTCCAGTCCTGTACCGGCCCCTCGAGCACCCTCGCCGTCACCCCGTCGTCGTCCCGAATGCTGACGGCGGAGAAGGCGATCGGCTCGTTCAGCAGGTCCGGCGTATTGCGCAAGGAGAAATGCGTCATCGCGCCCGTGCCCTCCAGGCAGAACATGCCTGCCCCCAGACCGCCCAACGGGAAGGCCGTCTTCGAATTGTATTCCCCTTCATATTGCGCGTTGTAAGGACGATTGCGCATCAACATGTCCGTTTCTCTCCATTTCTACATCTCTCATTATATGCCTTTATTTACTAATCCGACAGCTATTAATAGAGCGCATCGATGTAAAACGCGACGGATTCCGGATCTTTCTCATATTGCTCCTGCAAATAGGCTGTAAACTTGTCTACGCCTGCCTTCTTCAATTGCGCCCGATAGTCGTTCACGATGTCGGTCGCCTTCTCCATCGAGCTGGCGAAGTAAGCTTTCACGACAATGTCCGGATAGCTGTCCAACACGGGCTTCAGCCGTTCCTCGATATCCGGCACTTCGGTCAGGTAGGAGAGCGCGGAATAGCCGTCCCAATATTTGAAGGTCGGGTTGCCGAACATTTGCAGCTCCTTGGACAACGCGAACATTTCCGGATTCTCTTCCTTCTGCCATTCCTCTCCGAAGTCCCTGACATCGTTGTTATCCGTAGATCCGAGCAGCACGCCCCATAACGTCGGTACGACATCTTTGATGCGGTCGGGATTTTCCAAACGCTGCTTCTTCCATTCTTCGGTCAGAATCACTTTACCGTCCTTGAGCGTATAATGCGTGCTCTCGATGCCAAATTTCCACAGCGCTTTGCCTTCCTTGGACGCCAGGAAATCGGCGAATTTGACGATTTCCTCCGGATTTTTGGTCGTGGACGGAATTTCCCAGCTCATGTAGCCCGACTTGTACTTCTCATATACCGCATCTTCGCCCTTGTAATTGTACATTTGGTCCATCGGCACGTATCGGGTCTTGAGAAATCTGTCGGGCATCACGTTGGCGTACGTCGTAATCGCGAACGATCCGTTGGCCATCGCCTCTTCCGCGCGCACGTTGTCCATCGTAAAGGCTTCTTTATCCAGCAATCCTTCGTCCAGCAGCTTGCGTACGAATTCGATCTGCTTCAAGATGTAATCGGTCTCGGCCAGATGCTTCACCTTGCCGTCGGAATCGACGTCGAAGCGAGTGCCGTTGCCGAAATCCCAGTTGCGGTATAGCGTGCTCGTGACGGAACCGCCCCAGAACCGCGATCCGATCACCGTCACCGGCTTGCCGTTGTTATCCTTGAAATCGCCTTCCTTGATCCGCTTGGCCAAATCATACAGCTGGTCCATCGTCTTGATCTTGCTCGGATCGACGCCAAGCGCCTGGACGATGTCCTGCCGGACCCACATGCCGGAACGACCATGCACACGCTCCTCATCGGTCATCTCGGTACTCGGAATGTTCATGTGCACCGCGAATACTTTGCCATCAAACTCGGGACGCAACATGATGTTCTCCCTGGAGTCGCGCGGCAGGAACTCATCACTGAAATATTTGCTGTAAACTTTCGTATCTTTTAAATATGGCGCCAGATCGGTGAAGACACCTTCGCGCGACGCTTTCAGAATAACGGAGTTCTCCGGGCGGCCGCCGTGGTCCAAATAATTGACGATGACGTCAGGCAAGTCCCCGGAAGCCAGCGCCGTCGTCAGCTCCTCCAGACCGTCCGGATGGTTAGTCGATTGGAATTCGAGCGTGATGCCCGTCATTTCCTTGATTTTCTGAGCAATTTCATTGTTGATCTGATCAACCGGCAAGCCAGCGCCGTCGTTCTCCAGGAAGATGCGTCCCGATATTTTGCGGTCGGCGATGAAGTACGGCCCGCGATCCTGGCTCGCCGGCGGCGAATTGACGTTCGATTCCGACGCTTCTTTGTCGCCGCTCTTCGTGCATGCAGACAGAATCAATACAGACACCATCAACAAGGCAATCGTGCTGGCCATCCCTTTTTTCCATCCCGTCATGATCATGTATCCTCCCTGGATTGAAGTGATCTGTATCAGCCCTTTACGGAGCCGATCATAAGGCCTTTTACAAAATAGCGCTGCACGAACGGGTACACGCAGACGATCGGCAATGTCGCCACGACCAGTGTCGCCATCTTGAGCGATTCGCCTGTCACATACTGACGCGGATCCCCCGGCATGTAGACGATCATCATCTTCTTGCGCATCGCTTCCGCCGAATCGAGCATCTGCTTCAGCAGCGTTTGCAGCGGATACAGATCTTTGTCCTTGACGAAGAAGGTGCCCGCATACCAGTCGTTCCAATGTCCGACGGCGTTGAACAGTCCGATGACGGCCAGGACGGGCAGGCTGAGCGGCAGGATGATGCGGAAGAGCACGGTGAAATCTTCCGCTCCGTCCATCTTGGCCGACTCTTCCAGACTGATATCGATCGACTGGAAGAACGCCCGCATCAGGATGATGTTCCAGGCGCTGTAGAGCGCAGGAATGATATATACCCAGAAGGTATTCGTCAAATACAGGGATTTCAGCACCATATAATACGGCACGATTCCCCCGCCGAACAGCATCGTGAAGACGATGAAGAACATGTACACGTTGCGGCCCGGCAACGACTTCTTCTTGAGCGCGAACGCTGCCATCGCCGTGAGCAGCACGCTGAGCGCCGTGCCGATACCGGTGCGAAGCACGCTGATCTTCAAGCTCTGGAGAATGTCCTCGTTGTTGAACACTTCCTGATAATTCGCCCATGTGAATTGCCGCGGCCATATGCCGATTCCGCCAAGCGCGGCATCCGTGCCGTCATTGAAGGAAAGCGCCAATATATTCGCGAACGGCAACAGGATCGACAGGCACAGAAGCAGCAGAAACGTGATGTTCACCGCCCCGGCGATCTTCTCCGCCGCGTTGCTCTTCGCCCTCATGTTCCATCGCTCCTTGTTCTTGATGCGCAGATTGCCACCGCCGGCTACCATAGACTCGCTTCCCGGTCCGTCAGCTTGCCGACGACCCGGTTGATGAACAGCACCATCATCAGCCCGATGACGCCCTGCATCATGCCGACCGCCGTCGCATAGCCGTATTGACCCTGCATCATGCCGGTGCGCAGCACGTATACGTCGAGGATATCCGCCGCGCCCGAGTTGCCGGCCGTTCGCAGCAGGAAGTTCTGTTCGTAGCCGGTGGAGAGCAAGCCGGACAGATCCAGAATGAGCAGAATGCCGATCGTGGTGCGAATGCCGGACAGCGTCACGTGCAGCGTCTGCTGCCACTTGTTCGCGCCGTCGATCTGGGCCGCTTCATACAGCGTCGGATCCACGTTCGTAATCGCGGCCAGATAAATAATGGAACCCCATCCGATACCTTTCCACACATACGTGAGGAACATGATCAGATAGAAATACTTCTCTTCCATCATGAAGAACGTATCTCCGCTTCCGCCCAGCCAGGCCGCAAACTGGTTCACGATGCCGTCGTTCGGGCTCAGGATGCGGAACGTGAACGCAGCGACGACCACCCAAGAGAGAAAATGGGGCAGGTACGAGATCGTCTGAACGGCAGATTTGAAGCCCCTACGTCTTACGGCGTTCAACATTAAGGCCAGCGCAATCGGAAACGGGAAATAGAGAACAATCTTGATCAGACCGACGATAATCGTATTCCATACCAGCTGCCAGGCGCCGGGGTACGCGAAGAAGTTTTCGAAATAACGCAGCCCGACCCAAGGACTGTGCAGGATGCCGGCATTGAATTTGAACTCTTTGAAGGCGAGCAGCAACCCTCCCATCGGTACGTAAGCGAATACGACAAACCAGATCAGGCACGGCAGCAACATGACGAACAACTGTCTGT
Source organism: Bacillota bacterium (assembly GCA_023391635.1). Taxonomy (GTDB): domain Bacteria; phylum Bacillota; class Bacilli; order Paenibacillales; family Paenibacillaceae; genus Cohnella. The sequence goes on from JAEWAQ010000010.1 coordinate 71,443, forward strand.
GGCTTTTGAACCGACTCCATAAACTCTCGATTGCAATCCCCCCTTAACGAATCACCTGAACGCCTCGTATTACGACCTCATGCTGGTTGGTACGCCTGCTGAAGGGGCCTCACCTCCTTGCACGATCAGCTTCCCGCTCTTGACGACGGTAGACCGATGGTTGCCTGCCTGGATCCGTCCGTACAATACATAGGGCATCGTTCGACCGTCCGTAAGGAATGCTGCGAATACAACGGTCGTCTCGCCGGGCTGCAAAGTGCAATGTTGCTCGATGCTGTCCCCGGTCAGCGTCACGCCATCGGCAGCCAGACGCAGCTTGACATCGGCCGTCTTGCCTCCCAGGTTCCGAAGACGAATCCGGCACTCGCCTGTCGTGCCACTCGCCGCTTCGATAACGTCGGGCACCTCGATGTCGGCCTCTATGCAATGGTCGAAGTGGACCTCCCAGCTCCATGATGCTCCTGCCAGCGTCTCCAGCGTCCTCGTGACGGACAGCCCTTGCCAGGCAGCCGTCACTGTCGCCGTCCGCTGCAGCGGAAGATCGTCCAGCATCAGCCGTCCTTCCGCCCCGGTTCGATAGATCTGCTCCCCAGCGGTGTCAAGTTGGATTACGATTCGGGCATCGATCGGCCGGCCCTGCCAGCGGGTTTCGATATTCACCATGAATGGCCGTTCTGCGCGAGCGGCTCCGCTGACGAAGCCGTGGCTGTGCGGCAGATAATCTTCGTTGAACTGCGATTCGCCGTCGGCGAACAAGATGCCGCGCGGAGCATCGCTCGTGACCGAGATCTGCTGCGGCTGGAACTGTACGTCCGCGCTGAACCCGTTCATGCCGCTGCCGTCGGGAGGCGCGATCTGGCTGCCGGCGCCTGCGAATGAGCGAACGCCGTATCCCTTGATCAAGGATATCGCCTGCCATGACTTCTCTTCGTATGCGTCGGGAAAACCCGGGTTCAAGCCCGCCACGAACTGCAGATTGCGGGATGCGAGCCGTGCGAACGTCCGGTCGTTCAAATAATCGCCGATATCGAGCAGGTTCTTGGCAATCTGGCCGTACAACGCCGTTGCGCCGTGGTTGGTCGACTGGAAAAATTTCGCGCCGCCGTATTCGGGGTCCGCATACAGCGTCAAAGGATAGATACCGAACGGCGACAGCGCTTCCGATGCTGCTGCATAACCGTAGGCATAGGTCTGCACGACGTTATGCCAGTGCGCGGCCTCCTCGTGATCCGGCAATAGCTCGAGCAGTTCGATGAACCCTTGCACGTTGGTCGGCTCGATGTTGCCCATATGGAATCGGTGATTCTGATTCCATTCCAGGCAGAACGCGCTGTCATCCTGCTCGAAGGCGTAGAAGTTGCCGTACAGGCCGTCAATCGGGCGTGTATGATCGACGAATTGCCGTTCTGACGCCGCTCTGGCGTATACGATGGCAGTCTCCAGGTAATCGGAGTCGCCCGTCAAGCGATACAGCAGCGTAACTCCCCATAAGAACGTCAGCTTATCCTTGGTCTGGAGCGAATGCGGGATCTTCCATCCGCTCGGCTTGTTGTATACCGTTCTGGCCAATTCATGCACATATTCTGTCTCATCCGGGCCGAAGGTGCGCCCGTCGGCATCGGACTTTCCGTAAAAGTCGGAATCGAGGTTATACGGCCGGGTTATCGCGTTCTTGTATGCACGCCGAGCGCATTGCAAATACCGCTCTGCCCGTTCCGTCAAGACCGATGCATCCGCTCCGACCGCCGGATCGCCGGGATCGCATTCCCGCATCGTGCGGCACGCCCTCGCCAATGCGGTGATCGCGTACGCCGTGCCGTGCCAATTATGATAGTCGGTCGTACCGTAGTCCGTCTGACGGCCGGCATCATGATTGAATCGCCCGTCCGTGAGCGGATTGTCCGATTGCTCCTGGGACAGGACGAGATAATCCGCCCCTTCCGCGACACTATCCAGCAGCAGCCGCTTGTCTTGCGGGTCCAGCCTGTCGCGCAGCGTACGATTGTCCCAGTAGTCGATCAACCCGTGCACCGTAATGACATGCGAAGACAATTCGCGAATTTCCGTGCCGCAATCCCGCCAGCCCGGCACGCCGGGAAGCCGGCGATCCTCGAGTTGGCGCAGGGCGACCATCGTCAAGTCCGTATGCGCGGAATGCGTCAGCGCGGTCCGGGAAATCGCGAACTCGGACGAATCCAGCCCCAGTTCCGGCACGGACAACCGATAGCGGCCCTCCTGCTCGAAATCCGAAAAATCCAGCCGCCACCAATGCGAGCCCCACTTTTCCCCCCAGTGTTCGATCGTGCCGACATACACTTCCCGCCCTGTCGACGCGTCCCGCAACGTAAAGCGCTTACCCTCCGGGCAGCAAAAAGGGCTGCTCTCCGCGCTTCTTAGCAATGCTTGCTTGGGATCCGCCGGATAGAAGCCCGCTTGGGTTTCCAACAAACTGACCATGCTCATGTGCTCGACCCCCTATGCAATCCTCAATGAAAGCCTATTCATAAATTATTCGTAAACATATTTTAATATATTTACTTATGTTCATCAATAAATTTATTTATCTTATTTTAAATATTTTTATTTATTTTACTAAGATAAAACAAGGCTGTATTCGAGATCATTGTTGCTTAAAATGTACCTTGTCCCGATTATGACAGAATTGCCCGGTTTGGTTGGGTAATTCGGCGCTTGGAGACCACATGGGGCGTGATTGCCCGGTTTAAGCTGAACACAGCCAAACACAAAAACCGCCAAGGAACCCTTGACGGCAAAAAGTCGAACGGCTAACGCGCGGTTTGTTCCACGAGATTACGCAATTCCGCCCATGAAGAAGCTGCCGCTCCGCAGCCCCAATCGAATATCGTAAACTCGCCCAACCCGCAAACTTCCGTGCCGTCGTGATGGTTGAAATTTTCCATGTGGAAGCCGTAGTCGCGCTCGTCGAAAGGCGGGTGCACCTTCTCGTATAATGCTTTGACCTCCGGATTTTCCGGACAGTACATCATGTAGAACGAGGCGCGCATCGCCCACAGAGACCGCAGCAAGTAGCGCTCGTCCCCGGTATGCCGATAGTATTCGTAATAGGTCAGGGCGAACAGGCTTTGGCGCGCATCGTTCCACTCGTCGTCGGTGTTCATGACGCCGAAGCCGCCGATCGTAGGGGCAGCCATATAGGCGGGCTGCCAGATCTGCTGGTAGAGCGACATTTCGGCCAGCATGCGTTCGCCCGCATCCAGCCATCTCCGCTCCTTCGTCAGGCGATACAGCCCGAGCATGGCTTCCGCCGTCCAGTAGATGCCGAAGTTGCACTGGTTGTACAGGCCGCTGCGCGCTTCCCGCGTACCGTAACGCTTGTGCTCCCATTGCCCGGAACAGGACCAGTACGTTTCGAAGTCCTCCCAGCGCCCTTCCGCGGCTACCGTCTCCAGTACGGCGGTTGCCCCGCGTTCCATCGCCTCCAGGCGGCCCGGCCGCGGATCGATTCCCTGCAGCAGGCCGAGCAGCATAACATGGGCGGACGTCTCCACGCTGTCCACGAGATACGGCGAACTTTCCAGCGTCTGGGGATCGACCCATGCGGGATAATGGCCGTCCTCGCTCTGCAGCTGCAACAGCGTGTCCGCATATCGGTTCACATAAGGCAGTATCCGCTCGTCCCGTTCGATGTCCCGATACCATTTCAGCAGCCAATAACAAGTCCAGGACGCGTCCAGCAGATGCACATAGCGCTCGTGTCCGTCCGGCCTGCGCGGACAGGACAGACGCCACCCCCCTTTGTCCCAGTCGCCGCCTTCTCCCGCTGCGTAATAGCCCGGGAACAGGCCATTCGTCTGAGGCGCGCTCAGCGCAAGCTCCAGCATCCGCTGCCCCTTGTCGACCCACTCGGGCTTGCCTTTCCGTTCGCCTGTCAGACGTATGCCGTATGCCGACCGCATGCTGCAGAACCAGGCCTGGTTCCAGATGCTCTTGGGCTCTCTCCACTGGTCTTCCTTGCCTTCGCCGGGCTTCTGCGTGGCGGTTACGATGAAGACGATGCCTCCCGCCTCGCGGTCCCCAATCCGGAACTGCTGCCAGGTGAGCCGACTCCAGCTCGATTCCAGCGCCCACTCGTAGGCGCGCAACGGATAAAGCTCCAGCTGCTGCATCCATTGCGCCGGCGTATCGCCGATCCGCATGTTGAGCGCGGCGGTCAACTCCCATAACAGCCGCTCGACCGGCCGGAAATCCCGCCGCGGCGCGCCGGCCTCCTTCTGCCAACACGCCAGATGGAACCGAACCTCCAGTGGCCCGCTCACCTGGTGGGGCTTCGGGGTCATTTCATAATAGACATGGCCCGCTTCCTCGTAGTCGCATAGCCCGTAGCTAAGCTTCGAGCCTTCCAGCACATAGTCCATGATGTGCGGAATCGCGCGATGCTCCTGCAGATGGGACAGGTCGGGCACAAGCGCGCACAGGCGCTCGTCATTTTCCATGATGATGGCAGGGGAACGAAACGATTTATCACCTATTGTCATGTTTGCTTCAGGCGCCAAATGAGGCTTCCAGACGCATTGCAGGGATGCATCCGCTGTCAAGACGAGTTGAAAACCCGCAATCGTCCCGCTCGCGCCCGGCGTCACCCGGGCGACAACCGTGCGGACTTCGCGGGCAGGATCCTCCGGTTGGCCGATCTGCCCGACGGTCACCGCGAACGATGCGCCATCCGGCGAACTCCCGCTCCAGCCGTTCATTTCCCGTATCAAGCGGCATTGTTCCCAACGAGAGCCATCGTGCCAGAGAACTTCCATGTCATGCTGCAACCAAGACGGCATCGAGTTCATCTTTCGATCCTTCCTCCTTCTGTTCGTCCGGCAGCCTCTCCTCCGTCCGCATCGAACGGCGGCTCCGAACAGTTGCCACATTATAAGGAAGGATCGAAAATCGCGTCAAGCGGAGTCATCGCCTGCAGCAGACCCGGCGACGCGATTTTGTATCATTTCTTGCTCTGTGATATCCTCCCGGAATAGAGGCTTAAAGAGCCTTGAAGGATAAAGGAGATATATTCGTTTGATCAACCAACAGATACTGAAGCCAATACCAGATGAACACCTCATGCTTGCCTTGACAGCAAAATGGGTCTTATGATAACCTCGTGAATGATAATGAGATTCATTATCAACAATACATAAGTTGGGGGCTGTACCATGAAGAAGCTTTTACAGACCGGCATTATCCTGTTAGGCGCACTCATCGTCTTAAGCGCATGCGGCTCCGGGAACAAAGGAAGCGGCAGCGAAACGCCGGGCAACAATGCTGCTTCGAATGGCGATGCGGCGAAACCGATCTCCATCCAGCATAAGAAAGGGTTAACGACCCTCGACAAGCCGGCGGTGCGGGTTGTGGCATTGGAATGGATCTTTACGGAAGAATTGATTGCCTTGGGCGTTCAGCCTGTCGGCAATGCGGATAATAAGGAATATACGATCTGGGTGAGCCCTGAAGCCGCGCTGGCGGACAACGTGACCGACGTAGGCTTGCGCTGGGAGCCCAACCTGGAGACGATTGCGGCACTGAAGCCGGATCTGATCATCTCGAATACGGACAACAACGACGCGATATACGATCAACTCAACAGAATCGCCCCGACAATCGAATTCGATCCCTATCCGGATGAAGGGGATGCATACACAGGCATGGTCAACGACTTCAAGACCATCGCCGAAGCAGTCGGCAAGAAGGATGAGGGCGATAAAGTATTGGCCGATTTGGATGCGCATTATGCCGCTGCCAAGGAGAAGCTCGCGGCTGCCGGCAAAGAGCAATTCCACTACGTCATTACGCAAGCATTCAGTTCTCAGAATTCGGTCACGCTCAGAATGTTCACGGATACCTCGACAGTCGTCCAAACGCTCGATCGGATCGGATTAGTGAGCGACTGGAAATCGGAAAAATTCGAGAAATACGGCTTTACGGACGCGACTTTCGAAGCTTTGCCGGCGGTTACGGACTCTAATTTCATCTACATTGTGCAAGAAGACGACAACGTCTTCGGCGAGCCAGTCAAAAATAATCCGGTATGGAACGGATTGAACTTCGTCAAAGAGAACCGGACCTATAGCATCGACGGCAACACATGGACTTTCGGCGGACCGATCTCGTCCAAAGTATTGGTCGATCGGGTAGTTGACGCCATCACCAAATGAGCATGAACGTAGAGACGAATCTGCAACGATCCTTAGTCGGGGATCGCTGGAAAATGAGAGGCTTGTTCGGGGGCGGCGCAGCCGCCCTCTTGCTGCTGCTCATTGCCAGTCTATGCTTCGGCGAAGCGTCCATCTCTGTCCGTACGGTCTTCGAGGCTTTGTTCAATCGTCAAGACATACTCGATCATCACGTCATCTGGGGCATGCGCATGCCTCGCGCCATCATCGGGCTGTTCGCCGGCGCGGGACTTGCGGTAGCCGGGAGCTTGCTGCAGACGATCGCCAAAAATCCGCTTGCCTCGACAGATACGCTCGGCATTAACGCCGGAGCTTATTTCATGGTCGTCGCCGGCACGATCTATTTTCCTTCCCTTCTGCATCAGTCGCCGTTTCTATTCGCCGCCGCCGGCGGCACATTGGCGGCAGCTTGCGCTTATTTGCTCGGCGGAGGCCGCTTCGCACATCCGATTCGACTGGTGCTGGCCGGCATGATCGTCTCTATGGTAATCGGAGCGTTCACCAGTGCGCTCCACATCTTCCATTCGACCGAGACGCAATCGTTGTTTCTATGGGGTTCGGGATCGCTCTCCCAGATCGATTGGTCCGGCGTCCGATACGTCTGGCCCGGAACGATCGCGATCATCGCCGCCGCTTTCTTGATGGGGAAGCAGTTCGATGTCCTGAACCTGGATGAATCCACTGCGCAATCGCTGGGCCAACGGATTCAATTTATCCGTTTTACGGGATTGGCGCTCGCGGTGCTTGCAGCCTCCATCGTGGTCAGCGTCGTCGGGCCGATCGGATTCGTCGGCCTTGTCGCCCCGCACTTGGTCCGCCTTGCCGGCTTGCGCAATCATCGCTGGCGCATTCCCGCCGCCGCCCTATGGGGAGCCGTCCTGCTTACGGCTGCTGACGTGCTTGCACGGGCGGTCCGCAGCAGCCTGGGCGAGATGCCGGTCGGCGCGGTAATGGCGATCATCGGCGCGCCTTGGCTCATCTGGCTGGTGCTGCGCAAGATGAGCGGGATCACCGGCGTTTCCTCCGCTTCATCCATGAATATCGGAGCAAATCAGAAGCACTTGCATTTTTCGCGCGTATTGGCCGTCATTCTCTTCCTGTTTATCGGCTTCACGCTTGTGAGCATGACGATGGGCGGCACGCGCATTCCGCTGGACCAGCTGTTTGGAAGCATCGTCGGTGCGGACGGCGCATCCACTTATTCGGTCCTGCTCAAGCTGCGGCTGCCGCGAACCTTGGTTGCGGCGTGCGCCGGTATCGCGCTGAGCGTCAGCGGCGTTCTTATACAAGCATCCGTACGTAATCCGCTCGCGGACTCATCTATCCTTGGCGTAACGTCCGGCGCAGGCTTCGGCGCTCTGCTCGTCCTGATTGCGTGGCCGCAAGTGCCGATCGCGTTCCTCCCCCTTGCGGCGATTGCCGGAGCGTTGACCGCCGCGGCAGTCATCTTCCTGTTCGCCTGGCGCAAGTCGCTGAATCCTTCCGTTCTCATTCTGCTGGGGATAGCGGTATCGGCGATCGGCTCTGCGGGCATACAGGCGTTAATCGTGCTTGGCCCCTTATGGGGAAGCACCGGCTATATTTGGCTGACCGGTTCGACTTACGGCCGCACCTGGGATCAATTCACGATGATCGGCATTTTTATCGTTCTCCTCGTGCCGATCGCCTGGTGGCTGGGCCGCAAGCTCGACTTGCTCGCCTTCTCTGACGATTCATCCGTCGGACTGGGCTTGGAGTTGCATCGGACGCGATTTACCGCTATGACCATCGGCGTTCTTCTCGCAGCGGGCGCTGTCGCCGCAGTCGGAACAGTCGGTTTTCTCGGCCTGATCGTGCCGCATATGATCCGAAGGTTGATCGGACACAATACGCGTCAATCCGTTGTTTTGTCCAGTCTGCTGGGCGCGCTGCTGCTCGTTGCGGCCGATGCGATCGGACGAACGATCCTGGCTCCGACAGAGATTCCTTCAGGTCTCTTTATTATGTTAATAGGCGCACCATACTTCCTGTTCTTGATGTTTCGGTCGCATGTCCGGAGAGGATAGGAATAGGAGTGGTTCATTCAGCCTGGGAGTGAAAGAACCTGAATTCAAAAACACGCTGCCGGCTTATAAAGCGAATCTTTCCTTAATCATTTCAGCAACTTCGCGGGCAGACCGATTCGTGTTGTTGATTTTGATGTAGTTTACTTTCTTGATTTCTCCCTCTATCGAGTTCAATCGATGCCGCTCCATTGTCCGCTTCAGATCTTGTTCGGAGCGGGCAATGTCTCTCTTTGTCGGTTTGTGCTCGAGCCGATGAGGAGTTTTGTTGCGCTCGACCCTCGTTTCGAGGTCGGCTTCAAGCTCCACATAGTAGATGTCAGCACCTTTCTCTTCGAATATATTGCTTATGTTATCAACGTAATCCCAGTCGCTCTGCAGATCGAATCCCCATACATAGGTGAATATCATTCCGTACATCTCACTCGCGGCAGCAGCTTTGAATATGTCGTGGCGAAATTGATTGGCCAACTGCCACATCTCGCGACTGAAGCCGAAATAGGGGGCCAGCAACTCGATCGTCATATGGTTATGGAACAACTTGAAATCGGTCGTCTTTTCCAGCTCATGTCCCACTGTCATCTTGCCCACGGCTTGCGGACCGAATATCCATACAAATTTCATCGTTCCACCCCTTCAGCATCTTTGATTCACTGATTCGGATTTCATATAATTTATAAAATCGGATTGTAATCGCCGCTGAAATGATACGTGAAGTCGTTGTCGATACGGATATAGCCAAGTATACAGTGTCGCCGGCCTCTGTTGAACACGCTTGAGTAATTCTGATTGTCTCTGTTGCCTTCGGCGACTCTGATTTCATCGTCATCGCAACCTAATACAATGCCAATATGGTCGTGCGGGTGATCGGAAAGCAGTCGTTCGTAGATTACGATATCTCCGCGCTGCGGAGTAAACCCATCCAGTCCATCATAATGAAGAAAACCGGTCTCGGGCAGCCGAGCCCACTCCAACCATGCGCCTACACCGGCAAACCGACAGATCCCGTTCGGGTATCGAATCGGCAACTGTATTCCGGCCAGCCAACAGCAGTGATAGACGAATGCGGCGCACCAGCTGTTCTGCAATGTCTTATGGACGTCTTCGTCAGGCCAATATTGGCAAATTTCCCGATAACGTTGATTTCCAGGCTCTCCAACGATGTCGGATTCCGCCAATGCTTCCGCCATATCGGCTAACTTGCTGCGCTTGTCCGCACCCTTGGCATCCTTGACAATTTCCTCGTTCGGGCCATGAATCCTGCTTTCGTCCTCCTGATAGAAAATCGCCTGCAAGACGGCAGCCTGTTCCTCTGCAGCAAAGATACCCATATCTCTGAGCAGCGGCCTTACGGCCTCTGAACTGCTGGGCCCAGGGAAATCGCCAATGCCTGTCTTCAAGTAGTAATAGTTGTGAAGCAATCCCGCGATCGTCGCGAGTTCCTGATCGATTCCTCTATTCATCGCGATTATCGTCGCTGTCGCAGAAACTCCATGCAGGTTGGCATACGCCTCTTGTTTTCGATTCTCGCAGGGGATGGACCGGATCGCCTCTTGAACAACGGCTCTAACACTCTCCAGCCTCGAGTTCACTCTCCCACGCTCTTTTCCATATGAAGTCGGATAGTCTGATCCCAAGCGGCATCGCAAAGCTTCAATACGGTGATTTGCTCGTTATGACAGATTTCGCCATTGTCACGGAAGCCGAAGCTTTCATAAAGCTTCTTGGCGACGAAATTTTCGGCCGAATAAGGGATCCAGCAATAGGTCGCGGGGCCTGCCGGGAAAGTACGAATAAACTCCAAGATTCTCACCATGGCCTCCCGACCATAGCCCTTGTTCTGGTGTTGCTTGCCCATCATCAATCGCAGAATGCAATAGCCGTCGTCTGCGATCCTCGGGAGATCGTAACCGGTAATTCGATAAGTGATCATAACGAAACCGACAGGCTGTTCGTCCGCATAAATGGCGAAAGGAAACGGCTGTCCTCCATTGGTGGCAAGGACGTAGCACGAAGCCACGCTTGACAGATTGGACGCGACGAAGCGGCGTTGTTCTTCGGATACTTCCAGGTTGAAAATATCACGTCGGTTTTCCAGCGTGATTTTTCTGAGCGTAATCATGCAGGGGCTCTCCCATCGTTGAACGTATTTGCGCCGCGGTCGCTTATTTAACATACCGTTAGTATCAAAAAAGATATAGACTTATGTTGATTTTTTTTATATACTATCATGTATTCATGGCATTTTTAGGGTCAGATTTTTGGGTATGATTGGTTAACCGGCACATCGTTGTGCCGGTTTTTTATTTTCTGTCCCTATCGCTGGCAGCTTCAAGGAACGAAAACAACTGTCGATTCATTTCATCGGCGCCTGTTCCTAGCCAAATCAAGTGACCCCACAGGTCAAGCTCGCAAAATCGGGCATTCGGTATTAGGCGAAGAGCATGATGGGCATGATCCACACTTACGGATGCATCATGAATACTATGCATGATCAGAGTAGGGCACTTGATGGCAGCAAGCGTTGAAGTCGTATCTGCACTCGTATGCGCCAAATCGATCAGAAAGCCGTGTCCTGACCGCTGCCGGGCTATCATGAGAGCAAATTTACTGCGATCGGCATCGCTGATTTGCGGCAATACCTCCTCCTTCGGCAATTGGCTAAATGAGGGAATCATGCCGCTGAGCAGAAATGCCGGGAACAGCTTATTCAAAAGCCGAATCGTGGCCCACACGTATTTTTCGACAGGCGGCCGAAACAAGAACCGCGCAAATTTATACCGCTTGTGTTCCGGGCCCAGCCAGCGCCGAGTCACGGCCGATTGCAGGACAAGGCTTCTTACCCGATGTGGAAACCTGGACGCCAGATGAATCCCGCTTGGGCCTCCGGCGGAAATCGCAATCGCATGAACCTGGGGAATTTGCAGTTCATCGAGCAGCTCGATATAGGAATCGCATGCGACTGTTAATGATTCTCCAAGCTCCTTGGACGTTCTTCCATAACCCGGCCTCGAAGGAGTAATGACGGAGAAGTGACGAGCCGCGATCTCGTCGCTGCCGCCTAATGGTTCATGGCAGTTCGAATGACCTCCGTGCAGAACCAAAACCGGTTCTCCTTGGCCGACAATGCTGTACTCCAAGTTAAATCCGTCTCTTGTCCGATATTGACGAACAACTCTATTCATTGCGCACCCTCCATTAGTGAACTAAAATTCATTATTTATGCAAACGACCGGAATCCTTATTCAAGAATGGCTTGCAGACCTTGAAACCAAACGATCAAATAATCGCGAATCAATCTTTTGCAATCTTCGTTATCTTCATGATGTCTTATAATCTCAAAATATCCTTGCAAAAACGCAACGGAAACAGGCCAAGCAACGGGTGTTATTAGACCCTCTTTGCCCTTAGTATCGTAATCCGCCAAATGCATAGCTACCTGATTCGCCATCGTTTGGTAGAACTTCCGAATGGCATTTTCGTGCCGGGTGCCTCCGGCCCCATCGATTAAAATCAACAGCGGCGTACGGTATTCATCGACGATATGGGATAGAGCTTCGACGATCTGTTCAATAATATTCCCTTGGCCGGTCGGTTGAGCATGATGATTGCCGATCAGCGTTTCCAGCTCGTAGTAAACCGGCGATACCACAGAATGAAACAAATCTTCTTTGTCCTTATAATATCTGTACAAGTTCCCGACGGAGATTCCTACACGGGCCGCAATTTGTTTCACGGATGCCCTCATATATCCCGATTGAGCAAATTCGATCTCAGCGCTTCTGATAATCGCTTGCCTTATTTCCTCTTTCAAAACTTGAGCCATAAATGAACCTCCGTTCATTTATAAACGATAAGGATAATTCACCAAAAAAGCAAGTGAAATGTATTGTCCGAGTTAGTATTGTCCGTTCACCGATTGTTCTCATAGATCCGACGTAACTTCCGTCCCGCCCCTCACAGTAAAATGAATTACGCTTCCTTCTCCCGCCCGACTTTCCGCCCACAATTTCCCGCCGCCTCGTTCCACGAACTGCCGACTGACGAGCAGTCCAAGTCCTGTCCCCTTCTCCCCTAAGGTGCCCGGCGACGAATGGAGCGGCTTCACTTCAAATAACCGACGGACTTGTTCCTCTTCCATCCCGACCCCGTCATCGCGAATGAAGATCGTCGCCAATTCCCCGGCTACCCGGGCACCTACGGAGACGGAGCCTCCCGATTCCGTAAACTTGATGGCATTGGACAACAAGTTGCGAAGGATCAGCCCCAGCGCTTCCCGGTCGGCATATACGCGAATGTCGCCAGAAACCTCATTTTTCACGCTGATCCGCTTGGCATCGCTTTGAACCCGAAGCACTTGGCAGCATTCCTCTGCGACCTCGGACAATGCCAGCCATTGCGGACGAAGGGTCAGATCCTCCCGCTGACCGCGGAACCACTCCAGCAGATTATTCGTCATTCCGAGCGTTTGGCGAACCTGCTCTCCCAGCATCCCGATGATGTCCCGATGTTCCTCGCCGAACCCGTCTTTATCTTCTTCCAGCAAGGCAACCAGTTGATATTGCAGCGCCAGCGGGCCGCGAATATCGTGCGACACGATCGTAAACAACTGATCCTTCATCCGGTTCAACTGCGCAATCTGCTCGAGATGCTTCTCTTTCTCCGTAATGTCCACGATAAGAGAGACACTGCCCTGCTTGCGCAACGTATGGACGGGAGAGACGTTTACGCTGTATATTCTCCTCTCCCCGCCCACCCAGGCCTCTACCTCTGTTCGACCCTCTTGCATGGACTCGCACAACTTCCGCCATTCAGGCCATGGCGCCAGTACGTTCTTCGCATCCCGGCCGGAGATCGCCTTATGCCCCATCTTCGCGAACCACCGGGAAGCTTGCTCATTGCTGTCGATAATCTTTCCCGCGCTATTCGTAATAACGATGCTTTCCTGAAGCGTATCGAGGACGACATTCCGGGCAAACGGAAGTATCGCGAAAAATTGAATCCTCAGCATAATGACGAGCATCAACGTGCCTGTAAATCCGCAGTAGACCGACAACGGAAGCAGCCAAGACGACCAATCGGGTTGAATGAGCTTGGCGATCTCAAGAACGAACGGAAACATACCGAGGAACAGCACCCACATTCCCGGCTTACGAAAGTCGCTGCGTATATTCCGCACATATTGGAATAGAAAATAGAGGCAGGCCGCTATAATCCCGAAGCACACGAGACCGAATGCGATGGAATAGACGGTCCTCGAAGTAATTAAGTTGCCGTTAACGAGCTCTGCGGAACGATAGATCAGACGAAGCTCGGAATCGAACCACGACAGCAGCGACCAGAGCACGAAGATTGCGAACAACGGGATCTTCCATCTCATCTTGATCAGTCTCTCGCGACCGATCAGTTGATAGACGAAGAGGAAAACGAAGGGAACGATCAAGTTAAGCGCTGTACTCTGAATATGACGAAAAAACAGCTTGTCCGCCAACAACTCACTGCTTTTCTCCAAGATGATGCTGCTGGAGTAGATCATTCGACAGACGATCACGCCGATGAGGTAGCGAACTCCGCGCTCTTTGCGATATCCGTATACGAAAAATAAAATGATGCCCGACATGAGCACCGAAGCGGCCATCAGGACAAGCTCTAAGGTGGGGTTCATGACCCCATTATAGCATCCCAGAATTAGACAAAAAAGACCGTCCTGTGGCATCATCGAAATGACGCATCAGACCAGTCTGAAATTCATGCAATGAAAGACCCTGAAAGAATCGATGTCAGATTCCCTTTTTACCCGGTTATCAGCCAATCCCGTTTACTTATCGTTCCGGCTTTGTCCCGGTAACCCTTCAACTGATAAGGATCGCCTCGCTATTTTGACCGGTGAAACGCCAATGAGCCCCTCGGAGCAACGCGTCAAATTATTTTATATCGACAAGTTTTAGGCCGAGCGTCTCGCATATGTTTCGTATATACGCGAAGGCATCCATCTGCAAGGCCTTGCGAACCTCGATCCTATGGTTTGCGATATCTTGTAAGGAAAGTGAGTATGAGCTCGGCCATTAAAGGCTTGACGGCTTCGGCGTCAATACCGTGTTGGAATAGGGCGGGCCAAGTGAGCGCGCCTTCGATCATGGCGTAGAACACCCGTGCGGCAAGAACCGGATTGTCGATGTGCAGCTTGTTGTTCCCGTGTGCGGCAATCAGCCATCGGATGAACGGTTCATGAGGGGATTCGTACTTCATCCGTGTCGCTCTCGCATAGTCGATGTCCCGAATGAACACGGAAGTAAGCACTCGCGATAATCCGAGTCTTGCGGGGCTGTTGATCAGGAACAGCTCGGCATTCGCAAAAGCTGTCAGCTGCTCTTCCAACGTTCTCACGGGATCGTAGTCGATTTGCTTCAGAACCCGCTGTTCCTTGAGAAATCGGGCGATAACCTCTTGAAACAGGTTTTCTTTGTTCGCAAAGTGATTATAGACCGTGCGCTTGGACACGCCTGCGACCTCCGCGATTCGATCCATGCTTGCATTGTCGTAGCCCATATCCGTGAACACTTGCATAGCCCCGTTAAGTATGGATTCGCGCTTCCGGCTCGTATCTCTTTTCCTGACTGTGGGTGTGGCATCCATAGCGTAACAATCCCTTCATGATGGCATAATATAAATTACACCGCACAGTGTAATTAACTGTTGACTGATAATTATTTGCACTGTAGAGTATAATTAACACTCTGATAAAATTCAATACTGTTGCCTTGCGGCTGCCTCATGGGTTGATGGGAGAGGGGCGAATATGAATCGGACAGGTGCCGGAACCTGCTTGTCGCGGTGTTTAGGAGCGGCTTTCTTGCTGCAAGCGATCACGTCGCTTACGAGCGGAGCATTGCTGCTCAACCCGCTGGTTGATGCAGACAATGTACGGAATACCATGCTTCATGTCGGGAAGCATGCAGGTCTCGTACATGCGAGTATTGTCGGGGATATCATTACGGCTTTGGGCATTATTTGGCTCGGAACGATGCTCTATGCGGTCGCGGAGCGGCGCAGCAAGGCGCTCGCACTAGTCGCGCTGGGGTTCTACATCTTCGAGGCCGGCATCCTTGCCGTGAGCAAAGTCGCCGTCTTCGTACTCTTGCATGTGAGCCAGCAATTTGCGGCAACCGGAGACCAGGGCTTGGAGACGATCGCCGAACTGGCTTTGGTGACGAAAGATTTCACCTACCGGTTGCATATCATCCCGTTTGGCCTGGGAGCCATCATCTTTTATGCCTTGCTTTATCGATCCCGTATCGTACCGGCGTGGTTGTCGCTTTGGGGACTAATCGCCGTTCCGTTCGTGCTTGTCGGCTCCTTGTTGGTTATTATCGGCATTCCTATGCCTCCCGCCTTTCTTGCGCTCGCACTGCCGTATGTCCCCTTCGAGTTTGCCGCCGGTGCTTATATATTGGTCAAAGGCTTTAAATTACAGCCCGGAAGGAACTGATCTCATGCAAGCGGTCGTATGTACCAAATATGGTCCGCCGGAAGTGCTTCAATTGAAGGAAGTAAGCAAGCCTTCTCCGAAGCGCGATGAAGTATGCGTTAAAATTCACGCGACGGCGGTAACCGCGAGCGACACCTATATTCGGAGCTCGCAATTGCCGCTGCGATTCTGGCTGCCGATGCGTCTGTTCCTCGGTTTCACCAAACCGCGAAAGTCCATCATCGGTATGGTGTTGGCAGGTGAAATCGAATCGGTAGGCCAAAATATTAAACGGTTTAAAGCGGGCGATCAAGTTTACGGCGTTACCGGCTTCGGACTTGGCGCTTATGCGCAGTACAAATGCATGAAGGAAACCGACTCCATGCACGGGTGCCTGGCGCTCAAGCCCGCGAATATCAGCTACGAAGAAGCGACCGCTGCCGCATATGGCGGACTGCTGGCGTTGCAGCGCATAGAGGAAGGCCCTGTCGAACGGGGGCAGCGTGTACTCATCTACGGCGCTTCGGGCACTTCCGGAACGATGGCCGTACAACTGGCGAAGCATTATGGCGCAGAAGTTACCGCAGTATGCAGCACCCGCAACCTGGAATTCGTACACTCTCTGGGTGCAGACCAAGTGATTGACTACACCCGGAACGATAAGATCGATCTCAACGATCGTTACGACTTCATGCTCGATACGGCCGGCAAAGCCAGAACCTCCAAGGTCAAAGAAATAGGCAGGCAATCGCTGCGCCCGACGGGCAAATTTATTTCCATCGACGATGGGAAGCTTGAACTGAATTCAGCGCGCCTTGCCAGGATCGCAGCGCTAATCGAGGCCGGAGCCGTTAGACCGGTCGTCGATGCCGTCTACCCGCTGGGTCGAATCGTCGAAGCGCATGAGTACGTAGAACGCGGTCACAAAAGGGGCGGGGTAGCCGTGTCCGTGCCGCATTCTCCTCCTCGCCGTTAAAAAATTTGGGTAACCAAAATAAATAAATCCAATATTCTCCCATATCCGCAAACGCTTGATACTGCGCAGATATGGGAGTTTTCGCGCTGAATTCTTTCATTATTTATTTATCAGCGATCACTAGAATTAATCTAAGCACATGCTCTCGTATATTTAATAAGAGGTGGTTGATTTCATGAATCTGTTTGAAAAAACGAATAAATGGTGGATGTTGACGTTCATTTTATGCATGATCGGATCGATCTTCACTTATACGGCAGAGGCGTCAGCAATAAGGAATACGTTAAGTCAGCCTCCATGGAAAGAAGTGCCTTCACAGCCGTCCCCCGGGCCAAGCGCGCGGTTTGCATCGGCCATGGCTTTCGACGAAGATACCGGGAAAACCGTGCTTTTCGGCGGAGCGGACATTAACTATGACGTTATGAATGATACTTGGGTTTGGGATGGGGACAATTGGACGGACATGACGCCTGTCGATCCGAACGATTCTCCGCTGCCGAGCGAGTATAGCGAAATGGCTTATGCGGGCCCGGGAAAAGGAGTGCTTCTATTCGGTGGAGAAAACATGGATATCTATAACAAAACATGGCTATGGGACGGAGCGAAGTGGAACGATCTTACTCCGGCGGATACCAGCGTGGACTACCCTCCTGCGCGTTTTGAATTCAGCATGACTTACATCGGGGATGGCGAAGTGCTCCTCTATGGGGGTTGGGGGGAGAATGGTTCCTTGTACGATACGTGGATATGGAACGGAACCGGTTGGCGAGAAGTGACGCCCGCCGATCCGAACGATTCTCCGATCGTGGACAATCGAACCAGCCTGGCATACGACAAGAAAAACGACGAAGTGGTTTTGTTCGGCGGGTATACTTCTGATGCTCCTTACGTCTCAAATAGAACTTGGATTTGGGACGGACAAGCATGGATCCTTCAATCTCCCGCCCACTCTCCTCCTCCGCGCATATTCGCAAGCATGGTTTACGATTCGAACATCGAAAAAGTAATTCTTGTTGGCGGAGAGGCTGGTTACATACCTAAAGATGACGTATGGTTCTGGGATGGCGAGGACTGGACGGAGCAGACGGAAGCGAATTTGCCCGAACTCAGCCTATCCAATATGGTCTTCGATAGCCGAAAGGGTCAATCGGTGCTCTTCAGCGGTTACAGTGAATTTTACCTGTTCGAGACAACTTGGACGCACCGGATTTCCGAAGTGTCTGACGTGAATGTGACTTCCTTGTCGAATGCGGAGAATAGAGGGGCAGATTGGCTCGTTGAATTTAAGACTGGGCGGTACGGGAATATGACAGGTCAAACTGACACCATTACCATCCAGGTACCCGCAGGTACGATCCTGCCCTCTTCACACACGGATTATGCTATCGACGGCGTATCGGCTATGTCGGTAACTCAGTCGGTCTACAACGAGGCGACGATTACCTTGCCGCAAGCTATATCCGCAAATACAAAAGTGACCGTCGCGATGCGCGGCGTCGCCAATCCTCCAGCGGGCAGTTACGCTTCGGATGAGTTTGCCGTGGCAACAAGCCAAGATATCGTGTGGACTTCCGCTTCGGACGATATGGCCTTCCTTGTTCCTGACCATGTCGAGCTGGGAGCGACGCCTGCAACGGTAACGGTCGGCGGCAGCTCGTCGTTAACCGGAGTCGTCTACGATAGCCAGAACATTCCGGTATCCGGGATCGAAGTCAGCTTAACGGCCACATCGGGAACCTTCGGCCCCTCTAGCGTGACTACTGATGTGAACGGTCGATTCAGCACGACCTTCACCGCTTCGTCAGTTCCGGGAACCGTGACGATTACGGCCGCGGACAACGCGAATCCCGCCGTGGCGGCGACGGTTTCCGTTCAAGTGAATAATTATTCGAACAACGGAGATTCAGGCGGAGACGAACCATCAAGCTCCCCGCCGACCCCTGCCAACGGTAAAATAACCGTTCCTCCGGGTGAATCGGGTACGGTGAATTTGGAGGATGAGGTTACGGTCTCTATTCCGGCCAATCTTTCATCCAAAGAATTGCAGATCACGATCGAAAAGGTAGCAGATTCGAAGCTGCCGGCCAATAAATACCTTCCGCTTTCATCGACCTACGAGATTTCAAAGAACATTCCGGAAGATTTCTCGAAGCCGGTCACGATAACGTTCGCATTTGATTCCTCGAGCTTAGAAGCCGAGCAGAAGCCGGTCGTATTCTACTTTGACGAGAAGAAGAAGGAATGGGTGGAAGTCGGCGGCGGTCAAGTCGTTGGGACGCGGATCTCCGTCGAGAGCAATCATTTGGGTACGTTTGCCGTTTACGGAGTACCTCAGATGGAAGACGAACCGACGCCAGAGACGACGTTCTACGACATTGCCGGAAATTGGGCTGAAGCCAACATCCAACAAGCGATTCGCTTGGGGCTGGTCAAAGGATACCCGGACGGATCGTTTAGGCCTGATAATACCATGACGCGTGCGGAGTTCGCGGTTATGCTAATGAACGCGTTAAAGCCTCGGAATGATGGAGCGGCGTTGACTTTCAATGACGCTTCGAAGATCGGCGATTGGGCACGGACAGCGATCGCGCAAGCTGTGCAAGCCGGTATCATCGCAGGCTTCACGGATGGCAGCTTCCGTCCGGATGCGGAAATTACGCGTTCTGAGATTGCAGTGATGATCGCGAGGGCATTGCATCTGACGTCCGAACAGAACGTAACCGGCTTCGCGGATGACAGCAAGATTCCGACATGGGCCAAAAGCGGGGTGTCCGCGATGAAGGAACAGGGACTTATGCAAGGTAAAGGCAACAATAACTTCTTCCCGCACGATGCAGCTACCAGAGCCGAAGTGGTAACGGTTTTGATCAAAATCCTGCAACAGACAACCTATCCGGCGCCGTAAGCGTAGAATAGTCCCCATCTGGCAATCAGATGGGGACTATTCTAATCTGGAATTGTAAAGACCATGCTGCGGACGAGATCGCATGCTTATTGCAGCACGACCTTGTCGCCTTTCTTCAAACCTTCCAGCACTTCCGTCTTCTCGGGCGTCTCCATGCCGATCTTAATATCCCGACGCTCGAACTGTCCATCTCCTTTATCTACCATTACATAATATGAATCCTTCTCCCGCATGACGGCAATCGTCGGCACGACCGTTACATCCTGCTTGCGTTCGATTTCGATCTGTCCGTTGAGGCTAAGGCCTGCGATCAAATATTCATTCGGCTCCAGCGCGATTACAACCTCGAACTGGGCCGCCTGATCGATGTTGTTCTGATCGGTGCCGGTTTTGGCGAATTTCGATACGCGCAGCACCTTGCCCGACAGCTTCAATTCCTTCATCGCATTCATCTTCACTTGTACCTGCATGTCCGGCTTAATGCGGAAGACATCCTGCTCGCCGACAAGCGCGATGAACTGCAGCTTGCCGAGGTCGACAATTTTGCCTATGTATTGGTTGTCACCGACCGCTTGCGGCCGCTTGCTCGCCGTATCGTAGAGGAAGATGCCCGCGGCTGGCGAACGGTATTCCGACTTCCCGAGCAGCGTCTGCTTCTCCGCCAGCGTCTTGCGCTGGATCGACTTGGTTACATCGTTCAGCTCCTGAGTCAACCGGTCGATCTCCTTTGTCGCAAGTGCCCGCTTCCGCTCTGTTTCCGTCGTCGTGCCGAATGACGTGCCCTCTTCGTCCAGTTCCACCATGTATGCCTTGAGATTCGCTTCAAGATCCGCCTTGCGAAGGGCGGCTTCCTCTTGGGAGATTTCATTCTTCAGCGCCGTCTGATCAAGCTTGAACAGAACGTCTCCCTCCTTGACCTGCTGCCCGTCCTCCACGTTCCAACTCGTAACCTTAGAGCTGAAAGGCGCGTAAACAAAAGTTTCCTGCTCATACAGCGACTTACCCCTTACTTCAATCGTATTGACAAGCGTCTCGGTCGTCACCTCGAACGTGATCGCTTGCGAGGCTTCCATCGGATCCATCGCCTTTGTCGGACGAGATATCGAATACAAGGCGAAGCTGATCCCAATCAGGACAAGCCCGATGACGATCCATTTTATTCTCTTCTTCATCTCTTCTACCCTCTTTCTAATAGCATCGCATCACTTGCTGTTAATCCCTTCGAATGGCCGTCAGCGCGTCGGTGCGCGAAGCGCTCACCGCCGGATAGATTCCCGATATGATGCCGGTCAGAATCGCGAACGCCATGCCGACCGGAATGGCCATCAAGGGGACGAAGATAATGACGGCATCCTGACTGCCGCCGGACATGGACTGAATTAAAGCATTGATTCCCCATACGATCCAATAGGAGAACAAGATGCCGAGCAATCCGCCAAGCAGGCCAAGCAACGCCGCTTCGACAATGAACATATTGCGAATCTGCGCCAAATTCGCCCCAAGCACCTTCATAATGCCGATCTGGCGGCGCCGCTGGTAAGTCGACATCGTCATAGCCACCACGATCGAAATCGAAGCAATGATGAGAATAAATACGCCGCCGCCAAGCGCTACTGCTTTAAAAATGCTGAATTGCTCGGCAAGCCGTTCCTTCTGCTGCAAATTCGTTTGCGTATTCAGAGTAAGCTTCTTGATCTGCCGCTCCACCTGCTCGACATTCTCTTGACTGTCCACCTTTACAATAACGGAGTTATAGGATGCTTCATCAGCCATCCCGCCTCGGCCCATATTCAACTCTTGCTTCATCATCTGCGCCGTCTCAAGCGATACGTAAGCTTTCTTGTCGTAAGCAACCGCATTCTCGCTTACGCCCTTCGGCTTCTTCAATACACCGGTTACGCGCAGCTGCGAGGTTTGATTGGCCTTTCCGTCATTCGAGTAACCGAGAAACTGGACCTGCCGCTGGAACAGGGAAGCCGGCATCCGATTCATTTTCTCATATTGCTCGATCAGGGTACTGTCATATGGATTGCGGTTCAACTGCTCGATCAGCTTATCGCGCGCCTCGGCATCGACCAGCCCCAATGTCGCCCCATAGCTCAGCACGATGGTGCCGATCAGGTCTGAAGGCCCGCCATTCATGAACGGCTTGTCGAAGGCCTCCAGCATATCCAGGTCCGTCCCGATCACTTCCACATAGCTCTTCCGGTTGTCCGTTGTGGACATTTCCATATAATTGATCTGCTGAAAGGGAGCCACTGCCGTCACATGCTTCATATTCTTTATAATAGCCAGCTTCTGGTCGGTCAGCTTGCCGCGGTCCAGAGAATCGTCGCTCTCCGCCGGATTGCCGCCGCTTGCCTGCCCCCCCTGGCCCCTACTGGCCGATACGCCCTCATTGGCTGTCACCGTAATCTCGTCCATCTTGAAGAAGTTGTTCATCTCGGTTTCGATGTACTGCTGAGCCGACTCTCCTATACTGAGAGCGAGTATAATCGCGGCACAGCCAATCGATAGTCCGGCGGCGCACAGAGCGGTCACGACTTTCCGGCGTCTGACCTGATCCCATGACAACCGTGTAAGGTCGCCAATCCTCATCCCGTCGTCACCCCCGCGGGCAGCATGGCGTCAGATGGATCCCGATCCGTGATCAGGTAGCCGTCCCGCAGCGAAATAATGTGCTGTGTCTGAGCCGCAACTTCCCTTTCGTGCGTAACAATGACGAACGTTGTCTTCATCATGCTGTTCAGTCGTTTCAATATCGCCAAAATTTCTTCTTCCGTCTTTGTATCCAGATTGCCGGTAGGCTCGTCCGCAAAGATGACCGATGGTTCGGTAATTAAGGAACGCGCTATACTGACACGCTGCTGCTGGCCTCCGGACAATTGCGAAGGGAACATCTCCGCCTTCTCGGGTATGCCTACTTGCTCAAGCAGCGACAGGGCCTTCTGCTTCCGGATTGAGGGCGAGACGGATTGGAACACAAGGGGCAACTCGACATTCTCGCGAACCGTCAGATTCGCGATCAGCTCGTATGCCTGAAATATAAAACCGATATGCTTGCGGCGAAACTCGGAAAGCTGATTCTCGTTCATCTTCACGATATTGTGATCCGATATGTAAATATCGCCTTCCGTCGGCTTCATCAAGCCAGCCATCAGATTGAGCAGCGTTGATTTGCCCGAACCCGAGCTTCCAAGAAGAGCGACGATCTCACCCTGTCTAACATGAAAATTAATGTGCTGTAATACAGTTGTCAATTCTGTACCATTCCGAAAAGCATGGGATAAGCCTTCTACACGCAGCATGACGTCACTCCTTTCATGATGTATTTTTAGGTAGTCGAACCTGCACCTAAACTATAATTACGGCAATTCTACCAGAAAGGTTCAGCATTTTCTGCGTTTTCCTATGAATATAAAAACAATCTGACCCGACCGCCCTACTGTGGCTAGCTTCGGAGTTCCTGCAACAGCTATCGTTGGGTTCATGTTTGCAAGCTGTTGAACGAGAATGCCAAAGAGAGCCGCAACAGGTCACTTGCCCATAACCTGTCACAGCCCTCAAGCCCGCGTCCGTGCTCCGGGTTCCCGCCGCTTCTTTAGCCGGGATCTTTATTTGCAATACGGTTCACCGTAACATCTACAGGGCCAATCTCTTTCTGACGTCTGTTTTTTGATCCTATGCCTTTTTCACGAACTCGGATTTTAATTTCATCGCGCCGAAGCCATCGATTTTGCAATCGATATTGTGATCCCCTTCGACCAAACGAATATTCCTTACTTTAGTTCCGATTTTGAGGACGGATGAGCTACCTTTTACTTTAAGGTCTTTGATGATAGTTACCGAGTCCCCATCACTTAACAGATTGCCATGTGCATCCTTGACAACCACAGCAGCCTCGCTATTTTCAGCACCGGATGCTGAGGTCCATTCATGACCACATTCTGGACAAATAAACAAGCCGCCGTTCTCGTACGTGTATTCCGAGTTGCACTGCGGACAATTAGGTAGATGAGACATTGCTTTCTCCTTTAGCTGTGTCTTGAAGTTTCGTCAACATATGCCCATTATAACAAATACCCAGCCAACCCACCAGGCATCCGAGTTTAGCCGAGGCTGGCTTCATCAAAATAACCCCTGGCTGACCGTTTCATTATCCGATCCGCTAAGGTGTGCCGCCCAAGTACCCATCATAGCTGATGCGAGCGCTACGATTCTTAATTGCCATGATGCCATACCTATGGCTACAAGAATGATGAGTCCTGTGATGGTATTCTCAATCAATAAAACCTGAGAGATTCCCTTTAGGGATGCTGACAGGAACCTATAAAAAGTGCCTTCTTTCCATAAACGGCTCGCTTCATTTCCTTGAATAAGGATCCCTCCTTGCCAGATCGC
Organism: Bacillota bacterium; assembly: GCA_023391635.1. Taxonomy (GTDB): domain Bacteria; phylum Bacillota; class Bacilli; order Paenibacillales; family Paenibacillaceae; genus Cohnella. The sequence goes on from JAEWAQ010000010.1 coordinate 95,438, forward strand.
TTCACACTATATCGTATACTTTTCAAAAACTGAAAAGCTAAAAAGAGCCGCAACAGCCTACCCACCGGCAAACTGTCACAGCCCTCTCACCCATCTTATGATTTATCCCCTACTTCATCCACATCTGCTGACGGTCCGATTTAGCGTCACGTTCATTTTCAGGTTTTTCGCGCTGAGCACGAACGGCTTGCGGATCGTCGATGCCTTGGCTCGAGTGCAAGTCGCCGGTCAAGACGACAAGGTCCGGTTTTTCGGTATCGATGATGCTATAGCTAAACAATGGAATAAAGGCATTCCACGGAAAACAATCGATGATGCCTTTGCAGAAATGAATGCAACTGCTCATGAGTTGCACATGCTATTATCCCCACGACCCAAACGTCCCCCGATTGCGGCTTTAAAAGCACGAGAAGATCTTCGCGCGAGCTGTTGAACGAAAAGCCCAAAGAGGGCTACAACAGGTCATTTTATCCTAACCCGTCAAAGCCCTCGGACCCGCGTCCGACGCGGTCTTCGAGTTTTACACTTCCCCCATGGCCACCGAATTGTCGCAGTTATCCTACAAAATAACCTGATCCTCCAGGTTTCTCCATAAATGGTGAGCCTCCCTAGCGATATGCTCCAACAGATTTGGGGGTGAAGTTGTAACAGCAGCACATCGTTTAATTAGATCGTCTAATTCCAATTTAAACATTTCAAGGGCTTTAGCCTCCTTGATCACCATTTGGTTAAAGCTGTTTAAAAACGGTGGTACCGTTTCCTTACGTTGCCGACGTATCATCGTTCTGAGTGCATTGGCTTGGAGAAACAGGTTTTCGAATTTTTTGGTCATGTTTCTTACCTGATCATGAAGTTCATAATTGGATGTATCTAAATAATGACTGATATAGCTAAGATGATCCGCCATTTGTCTTAACCAAAAATAATTTTCATGTAAGGTTGCCTCAGTTGGTGAAACCCGCTGTCCGGTTTGAAGTAATTTGAAGACCGAGACGGTCTCTTCTGCTTCTCGGATCATGTGATCGAGAAGCGACTGTGGAGTTGAAATTATGACTTCACAGTGTAATGATTTATCCAACGTATGGGAGAGTAAACTATGAAATTCACGCGTTGCGTGTTGAGCTTCATTAATCAAATTTGCGGGGTCAGCTGTTTTTGAGTTGGCCTTCTCAAATATCGTTCCCAGACGTTGAACCATAACCTGGTTTGCACGGGCTAGTTCCATTTCATGATGACTTATTTCTCTGTCAAAAAATCGGCCGTGTTCATAATTATTTTGCACCCAAAAGGATATGATGCCATAGATGTCTCTTTCATAATGATCCGTGTAGGGCATAGCTCCACCTCTTTCTTGGTAAGTTGCTGCCCCTAAGAACAGACAGCTTATTCTCACGTGCGTATAAGAAGTATCTACCTATATGGTTATGCCGGACATTTGGTACCTATGCTTCTTTCCCCAACTTCCTACCTGCAAGTTATTGAACGCAAAGCCAACAAAGGACCATCCTGTATTTGCCTCAAATATCGTTATTCCAAGGAATTCCCAACCAAACCGGGTAGATTTGGTAGCAACCATCGGTGTTCGAGGTGTCACTGGCATTGCGCAAATTCTGTTTAGAGTCTTCCGCGATGGAAGAGAAATCTTCAACACACAACAGGGTATCGAATCTGCCGGTTCTGAACAAAATTATGCAGTTACGTTCCAAGCGAAAGATAGGAATGTAAGATGGGCACCCATGTTTACACAGTCACCGCAGAAAACCGTACTGCAAATACAAGAGCTGATGTTGTCGGGCCTATTTCGTTTAGTGGATCAGCCGTTAAAACGAGATAAAAGAATGGGTTTGTTGAAAAGTAAAAAGCAACTCATGCCTCATTAGAGCATGGGTTGCTTTTCTATAGCCGGCTGTTCGAATGGCATCTTGATTTCCGTAGCTACTGCAACTAGTTTCTTTCGCCGCCTGACCCGACTAGCCTATTCATCTCTTGCACTTTTTCGCATTTTAAGGTATCAGCAGGCGGTCGAGTCCGATAGCACTGATCAGCATACGTTCTTTCTTATTTTCGAGCATCTGCCGGGTCCAATCCACGAAGCCGCCATCGCCAACGTTGTACTCGCGTCCACCAATCGTTGTTATGATCGTAAATTGCAGTCCTTTGTAGTAGGCATCGTCAGAAGCTGCTGTGTTGGCTTTAACCGTCATATCAGGCGCTTGCTCCCCGATGTGCCGAACGATCCGCTCAATCAGCCCCTCGCTGTCGGTGTATCCGCCTCGTGCATTAATTAATATTTCGATTTCTGAGCAATATGAAGGGCGATTAGATTGGTCACGTCCGCGACAACCTCTGTTCCCCGGAGCGCGGAAATGACTTTGTTCTGATCGGCCGGCGCAACGACCGAGCACGAGCCAAGCGGAGCTACAGGCGACAACTGGATTGGCGTATACTTA
>JAEWAQ010000017.1 GCA_023391635.1 Bacillota bacterium
TGGACTTCTGTCAAGAAAGTGGACACCCGAAATTGCTTAACTTACACGTTTGTAATACAAGGATTCAAATTGATTGGGCGACATATATCCCAGGCTGCCATGAATTCGTTTGCGGTTGTAGAACAGCTCAATGTATTCAAACATCTCTTGTTGCGCCTGCGCCTTTGTATGGAATTTCGTACAGTAAACAAATTCTTTCTTTAGCACACTGTGGAACGACTCGATACAGGCATTGTCGTAACAGTTGCCTTTGCCGCTCATACTGGCTTTCAACTTGTACTTTTCCAACCGCTTACGGTATTCGTCCGACGTGTACTGGGATCCGCGGTCAGAGTGGTGAATCAGCTTGTGCTTCGGCTTCTGAGCTGCGTAGGCCTTGTCTAAGGCTGCTAACACTAGATCCTCTGTCATGCGGTCTCCCAACTGCCAACCGACGATTTTGCGAGTATACAGATCGAGAACGCTCGCCAGATACATGCGGCCTTCACGACAAGGGATGTAGGTAATGTCGGCAACCCAAACTTTGTTCGGTGCAGTGGTCTTGAAGTTTTGATTGAGCAGGTTTGGTGCAATCGGGTTGGCATGGTTGGAGTCCGTCGTGCAAACCCGAAACTTTTTAGCTACACATGAACGCATTCCATTCTCCTTCATGAGCTTGCCGACCAGACGCTCAGAAACGGTCCAGCCTTCTTTCCGAAGAAGACCCGTAATCTTGGGGCTGCCATAGCGCCTTTCCGAATCATGGAACAGCCAGGAAATACGCTCTAAAAGTGCCTTGCGACGCTTCTGATAACTGTTCAAGTTAGCCTTCTCTGCGAGCCATTTGAAGTAACCGCTCCTTGAAACCTCGAGCACTTTACACATCTTCTCCAATCGAAACTCGGAGCGGTGATTTTCGATGAATTGGAACCTTAGTTCCTTTCTTTCCCGAAGATGTGGAGCGCCTTTTTTAAGATTTCAAGCTCCTCACGTAAATCAGCATTCTCGACTTCTTGCTTTTGTTTAGCGGCTTCCATGTCGCGCAACTGCTGTTCCAATTGATGGACTTTTTCTGGTGAAGCCTGGACTTCCGCTTGGATCTCCGCCTGAACTTCACTACGATACTTTTGCTTCCAGTTATGCAACATACCTGCCGAGATATCCAGTTCTCCGGCAATCTCTGGCATTGTCTTGGATTGCTCTAAAATGTACTTTACAGTTCTCTTCTTAAACTCTTCCGTGTACTGGTTTCGCGTCTTCTTCTCCATACGGGACACCTCTTCTCGATAATATAATTATCTAGTTACACTTAACGGGTGTCCACTTTTTATTCTAATTGCACTTTTACAGCTTATTGCCTGCTTTGTCCGTGAAAATGAAGTACAATTGAATCTTAGATGGGTCATGGTTTCCCTTCGAAAGGAGACGCGAGATCATGCAGCAAAAATATTTTCGCATTTGTATCCTTCTGCTGTTGGCAGTTTCTGTTTCAGCTTGCAGCAAAAATTCACATCCGCCGATTGAGTTACACTCCACAACCATCAGCGACGCCTACCCTGGAAGCCTTAGCAATGTCGATAAAATCGAGTTGGTCGATGGATCCACCGGATCTCGAGAAACGATTGAACAAAAGCGCGAAATTGATGGCATTCTGAACGATATCAAAAACATTGTCCTCGAGCCGGAAAAGAATCAGGAAGGCAGCGTCGGTTATCGATTTCGAATGATTCTTTACGAGAATGACGATGCCAAACTGGGTTTTACTCCGCAAGCAATTAAGGGCATCTACTATGAGCCGAACGAAGAATTCGATGAACGGATCAGAAAATTATTTGTAAAATATTATGAAAGGGAATTTTAAGGCCCCCACCCCCGAGTAGCGATTGCGCATCTCCCACTGAAGCACGACGCGGGGGAGTTCTTTCGCATGTTTCGACCGCTGCAGCTCTTTCGCATGTTCGACCGCTGCAGCTCTTTCGCATGTTCGACCACTTCGCCCCTTTCGTCTCCCTCCCCGCTAACGCCCGTCTATCTGCTCATTGGCCCCCATTTTGTCGAACAGTGATATTTATCATTTTTCAATTGCAGGTAACTGGAGTAGAATGATCATAAAGGATATTGTGAATTCATTCACAAAGTTGAGTTCACAATCCAATATCCCCTAACGGGTGGAGGAGGAGCTAGAAATGAAACGTAAGATGGGGTCGGTCTTCCCGGTCGTGTTGGCGGTCCTGTTGGTTGTCGGTCTGCTTGCAGCCTGCGGTAAAAATACGAATGAGGGTGCCGGGTCATCTGCGCCTGCTTCCGGCACGAAGGACATCGGCGCTCCCACCGCAACCGCACCTGCCGGACAGCAAGGTTACAAGGACGGCTTGTACTATGCGGAAGGCGAATACGACGCCAAGTCCGGTTGGAAAGATGTCGTCGCCCTGAAGGTGGAAGCCGGGAAGATCGTCGTTGTCAATTGGAACGGTCTGCACAAGGACGGAGGTTTGGACAAGAAGACTGCATCCGAGAAAGGCTTCTATGGCATGAAGAAGGCCGGCGCAGTGGCTGAATGGCATGAGCAGGCCGTCAAGGCCGAGCAATATTTGCTGGAGAAGCAAGATCCGAAGGCCATCGTCGTAAAGGATGACGGCAGCACGGACGCAATCTCCGGCGTCTCGATCCATGTCGGCGGATTCGTGCAGCTGGCCGAACAAGCGCTGGCGGCAGGCACGGTAGAATCCGGGCCGTATAAGGACGGTACCTACTTCGCCGAAGGCGCCGAATTCGACGCCAAGTCGGGCTGGAAAGAGAACGTGACGATTACCGTCATCAACGGCAAGATCGCAGCCGTCAGCTGGAACGGGACGCACAAGGACGGAGGCACGGACAAGGCGACCCGCTCCAAGTCCGGCGAATACGGCATGAAGAAGGGCGGGGCCTCCTCCGAATGGCACGAGCAAACCGCCAAGGCCGAGCAATATTTGCTGGAGAAGCAAGATCCGAAGGCGATCGTCGTGAAGGAAGACGGCAAGACCGATGCGATCTCCGGCGTCTCGATCCATGTCGGCGACTTCGCCGGCCTAGTTGCCCAAGCGCTGGAAGGCGCCCGTTAAGATAGACCGGGAGGATCGGCCGGCCATGATGTGCCATTAACGCCGGGCAGCCAAGCTGCGGCCCGCGAGGGGGAGAACCAACATGCCGCAAATTGTCGTACTCGGGGGCGGATACGGCGGTGTCCTGACAGCCAAGAAGCTGGCCAAACAGCTGAAGAAGCAGCCCGACACCCGCATCACGCTAATCGACCGCAAGCCCTACCACACCCTTCTGACCGAGTTGCACGAAGTCGCGGCTGCCCGGGTGGAAGAGGATTCGATCAGGATCGATCTGAAGAAAGTGTTTGCCGGCTTCAAGAACGTGGACGTCGTGCTGGACGAGATTCATCACATCGATTTCGAGGCTCGCCAGCTGTTAGGCGATCATGCCGAATATCGCTACGATTACCTGGTTATCGGCACCGGCAGCAAGCCGACGTTCTTCGGCATTCCGGGGGCGGATAAGCATGCCTTCACGCTTTGGTCCTATGAGGATGCGATCCGCCTCAGGGAACAGACGCTGCACATGTTCCGCGAAGCGGTCAAGTGCAGGAATGCATCGAAGCGCAAGGCCATGCTCACGTTCGTCGTCGTCGGCGGCGGCTTCACCGGCGTCGAGATGGTCGGCGAGCTGGCGGAGCATGTGCAGGAGCTGTGCGCGGAATTCCGCGTCGATCGCAGCGAAGTATCGCTGTATGTTGTGGATATGGTGGACAAGATTTTGCAGATTCTTCCGCAGCCGCTCATCGACAAGTCGGAGAAACGTCTGAAGAAGCTGGGCGTCGAAATCATTACCGGTTCCAAAATAACTGAAGTGACGGCGGACGGCGTGACGGTCGGCGGAAAGACGATTCAGTCGCGGACGGTGATCTGGACGGCGGGCGTGGAAGGCTCGAAGCTCGTGGACACGCTCGATGTCGAGCAGAAGGGTCGCAAGCGGATCCTGACGAACGACAAGCTGCAAATACCGGCGCATGAGAACGTGTACGTGGTCGGCGACAACATTTTCTATATCCCCGAGGGAGCCAAGACGCCGGTTCCGCAGATGGTCGAGAATGCCGAGCAAGCGGCTCCGATTATCGCTTATAACATCGTCGCCGACATCCGCGACATGCCCAAGCGCTCCTACTTGCCGACGTTTCACGGGACGATGGTATGCATCGGCAGCCGGTACGGCGTCGCCTATGTCGGCTTGCCCGGCTTGATGATGAAGCTGAGCGGGCTTCCCGCCATGGCGGTCAAGCATCTGATCAACCTGTGGTACCTGTTCCAGGTGTGCGGCTTCAACAAGGTATACCATTATATCCTGCACGAATTCATACACGTCCGTCATAACCGCAGCTTCCTCGGCGGCCATTTCTCCAAGCGTTCGCCGAACTTCTGGCTCGTCCCGCTGCGGCTGTTCGCGGGGTTCATGTGGCTGCAGCAAGGATGGGACAAGGCAGGCAAGATCCTGAAGGATCCCGGCCATATCTTCCTAATCCCGGCGCAGGCGGTCGACGGCACCTCGGGCGCATCCGTCGCGGCAGATGGGGCGGGAGCCGCAGCAGCGGATGCGGTATCGGCGGCTTCCCAGTACACCGAACAGGCCGTGTCCGCGATGCCTGTGCCGCACTTCGTCAAGGTCATCGTCGATTGGTCGATGGACCTGGTCTTCTACGGTTCGCATGGCAGCTATACGTGGCTCGCCTATGTATTCCAGACCGGCATGGTTGCCGCCGAACTGCTGGTCGGACTGCTGCTGATCGCAGGGCTGTTCACCGCGCCGGCCGCCGTCGTCACCGTCGGCATGGGGATTATGGTATACGTGTCGGGCATGGCGCCCTACGAGATGCTCTGGTATATGGCCGCGGGCATCGCTCTGATTGGCGGCTCGGGCAGCACATTCGGCCTCGATTATTGTGTGCTTCCTTGGTTGAAGAGGATATGGAGGAAAATTCCGCTCGTCAGACGCTGGTACCTTTATACCGACGATTAGGCGGGTGATGGGACATGTTGCTGCTCGATAAGACGCTCGCCATGCTGCGGCAATACATCGACGCGGATGCAGCCGGAGCGATCGGGACGTTCGAAGCGGACGAACCGCTTCTGAAGGCCGCCAAGCTGGTGCAATCGTACAGACTGGAAGAATACCGCCGACTGACGATACTCGGAAGCTATGTGCTGATCTGCCTGGCCATGCGCAAGCACCGCGAGCTCACGCTACACGACAACATCGCACTTACTCGGGGCATTCTGGACGGCGACTATTTGATCGGGCTTTATTACCGCATGATGTCCGCCCGCAGGGAGTGGCGGCTGATCGCCCACCTGGCGCCGTTCCAGAAGAAGCTCCAAGGGGACTTGATTCGCGGACGGCCCGAGAGAGCCGTGCGGGCGGAACTGCATGATTCGCTGCGGACGTATTTGAATCAACTGTGCGCGTAAGTCGGCTTGCGTGTTTGCGAAGGGAGAGGCGTCCGGCATGAAGGCGAAACTGCATGAAGCGCTGGCCATCGATCTGGATGCGGTTGACGCTGCGCTTAGGAATGTCGTGGATAGCGATGACGATCTGCCGGCCGACTCTCCGGTCCGCGAGCATGTGCTCCGGTTGATTCGTGCGGGCGGCAAGCGGCTGCGGCCGATCATGGTCCTCGTCGGCAGCCGCTTCGGCAGCAAGCCGTCGGGGCCTTATGTCATGCGGACGGCCGCTGTCATGGAATATTTGCACACCGCCTCGCTTATTCACGACGACATAATCGACCGCTCCGCCCTGCGGCGTGGAGTGCCGACACTGCATAACGTGACGGATGTGCATACAGCCGTCTACATCGCCAACTACATGATGGCGCGCGCCGTGGAATGGGCAGCAGGCGCCAGTGAACGTCAGCCGACCGAGGAAGACGAGACGGACGAGAACGTGCGTTATTGCACGGAGCTTGTCTCGATCATCCCCGAGCTGTGCCTCGGCGAATATGTACAGCTGCGGGACCGCTTCAACTTCGACATGACGATGGAGGACTACATGCGCAAGACGCGGAGCAAAACCGCGCTGCTGATGGCCCACTGCCTCAAAGCCGGAGCCAAGGCGGCGGAGGCGGATGAGAGTGTGGCACAGCTGCTGTTCGATTACGGGGAAGCGCTCGGCATGGCGTTCCAGATCCGCGACGACGTGTTGGACTTTACGGAATCCGAGTCCGCCATCGGCAAGCCGCCCGGATCCGACCTCCGCAACGGCAATGTGACGCTGCCCGTGCTGTATGCGCTGGAGAATCCGGCCATCGCCGCTTTCGTCCGCTCGCTGAGCGAGGACGATACAGACGATCGATTCCGGACGGCGGTCCGGATGATCCAGGACAGCGGCGCCCCCGGCCGGGCGCTGGAGACGGCGAATCGCTATGTCGAATCCGCCCAAGCCACCCTGCACCGACTGGCGGATATACCGGCCAGCCGGGATTTGCAGGTGCTGGGCAGCTATTTCGCGCGTTGAAGGGTGCCGCCAACGATGCCGCTAACCCGGCCAAACCCGCTTGCAGCTCCTCTTTCACGGCTCCTGATACCGCCAACCCGGCCAAACCCGCTTACAGCTCTCTTCCGCGGCTCCCGATGCTGTTTGACTAAGCCGTACCCAGCAGCGCAGCAACGATCATCGCGAGGCCGACTAATTGGTACACAAGCACGGTAGCCGCATTCGCCTTCAGGAATCCCGGCAGGTTGTCCAGATTCGCCGACGCCGTTGTCACGGCGCGGATCGCAAGCGGTAGTGTCACAAGCCCGAGCAGCCAATAGAAGTTGCCGTCCAGCAAGCCAAGCAGAACAAGCGACAAGTAAGCACCCGCGAACAAGGCGGCATAGACGCGGATGCCTTTGCGGCGGCCAATGCGGACGAGCCAGTTGCGCTTGCCGCCTTGCAGGTCCGCTTCATAATCGGGATATTGGTTGATCCAGAGCACGTTCGCGATCAGGCAGGCGATGGGCAGGCCGATGGCGGCGATGTGCCAGCTTAGGTGACCCGTTAGCATCACATACACGCCGGATATGATCAGGGGACCAAACGTGAGTCCGACCGCGCATTCTCCCAACCCGTTGTAATTGAACTTGAACGGCGGCATGCTATAGAAGACGGCCAGCACGCCGCCGGCCATGCCGACCGCGAAGACGGCCGGTTCCCGGAAGACGGCGATTGCCAGCCCGATAAGGAATGCAGCGGTCAGCGTCGCGAGCGCGATCAGGAACGTCTCTCCAATCAGCAGCTTGCCGTCGACGATCGTCTTCTTCCCGCCGCTGAACGGGTTGCGCCGATCCGCCGTTACATAGCGGTCGACCCCGCTATAGTAATCCACGAACTCATTCACGGCATTTTTACCGATCTCGATCAGGTAGATGCCGATGAGCGCGAGTGCGAACCAGCCGATAGGCAGCGTCCTTTGCGTGGCATACGCCAGCGCGGCTCCGACGAGCATCGGCACGGTCGATGCCACCCATATTTTCGGATCGGCCAGCTGCCAGAAGCCATGCCATATTCGGATTGCGTTCCCCTTCTCCATCTGCGTTTCCTCCTCTATGCCGCACCTATTGTTACAACCACCAGACAGCCGCCAACAGAGGCAAGAACGATGCCAAAAACCACGTATCCCGGCGTTGCCACGCCATCCTGCGATAGGCGGAACGAGGAGCGCCCAGCCGATAACCTCGCGCCTCCATCGATTCGGACAGGTCGATCGCTCGCCGGAACGCGCCGGTCGTGATCGGCACGAGCAGCGACAAGACAAGCTTCGCTTGCTGTCCGAGCGGCCGGCCCCGCAGCTCCAAGCCCCGTGACACCTGCGCCTTCCAGATCCGTTCGGCCTCCTCGAAGACGGTCGGGATGAAACGCAGCGACACGCCGATCATGAGAGCCAACCGGTCCGGCGATCCTCCGACATGACGGAGCGGCTGCAACAGCCAGCCGATCGCCTGGGTCAGCCGCTCCGGCTTCGTCGTGAACGACGCAAGGGCGGCGAAAGCGACGAACAGCACCATTCGCGACGCGGCGACGAACCCTTTGTGCAATCCTCCGGTATACAGTTTGAACGCGCCAAGATGGACGAGTTGGGTTCCGCTGGCCGTGAACAACAATTGAAACAGAAAGATGAACAAAACAATCAAGAGCAGCGGCTTAACCGCCCGGGCGAACATTCGGAGCGGAATCGCGGCGGCCCGGATGTAGACTAGTGAGAAGAGCAGGAGAACGGCAATTCCCGCGCAGGAATCCGTCACAAATACCGCAGCCATAAACAACAGCATGGCAGCCGTCTTGGCCCGAGGATCGAGGCTGTGCACCCAGGAGCCGGTGTCGATATATCTGCCAAGCACGATTCTCGCTCGCATGGTGGATCCCCTACTTTCTCGGCAAATGGTCAACCGCTTCTCCTCGCGCTTTTCCAGCTGACTCGCGCCGTTTGCTCAATTTCGACTTTGATACAACCCACTCAACTTCGGCTCTGCTGCAGCGAACCTCCGCCGTCATCCAGCAATTGCTCGATCCAGGCAGCGGCGCCATCCGGATCGAGACCGGAAGCCGGTGGCTCAACCGCGAAAACAGCCGAGACTTCGGCAAGCAGCGCCGCGGAGTCCGGCACGGCCACGCCTGCGCGCGCCATCACGTCGGGTTGCGCAAGCAGCGCAGCCGCATCTCCTTGAAAAACGCACCTTCCGGCATCCATGACAATATATTCGTCTGCATATGGCAGCACTTCTTCCAGGCGGTGCGTGACAATGACGATCGTCTTGCCCCTCTCGCTGCGCCATTCGTGGAGCAGCCGCATCAATTCCTTGCGGCTGACTTGGTCCAGCGAGGAGGTCGGTTCATCCAACGCCAATATGTCCGGATCCGACGCAAGCACGGCGGCGATCGCCGCTTTGCGCATCTGGCCGCCGCTTAGCGCGAACGGGCTTCGTCCCAACAGTTCCTCGTCTAGCCCCACGATGTCGGCAGCCCGGTGAGCCGCCTCCGCCGCTGCCGCTTCGCTGAAGCCGAAGTTCAGCGGCCCAAACCGCAAGTCGTGCTCCACAGTCGCCTCAAACAGCTGCTGCTCGGGAAATTGGAAGACGAGCCCGACATGCCTGCGCAAGCTAAGCGGGACGGCGGTCTGTCCCTTGCGGCCTCGCCTGCGCCTGCACGCGGGTTCGCCCCCGCTCTTACTTCCGTTCACGCTCCCGCTTCCGCTCTCAATACCGCCTAAACTTCCGCCCCCATCATGGCCCTTGTGCAACCATCGGCGCCAAGCAGTCTTTATGACATCACTGCTTTCCTTGTATAGCCGATTCCTGCCCTCAGCCGTTGCTGACGGCTCCCTGCCTCCCTCCAGCCGGTAACCAAGTATGTCCACCGCTCCCGCATCCGGGAGCAGCAGCCCATTCAAGTGTTGCAACAGCGTCGTCTTGCCCGAGCCCGGCGCGCCCAGAACGGCGACGAACCGACCGACTCGGATCGTCAAATTCAGATCGTCCAAGCCGACCGAAGCTTTCAGATCGGGTCCTTCCCGACGACAAGCGACATGTTCGAACGTAATCGCCATAACGCATCCGTCAGCTCCTTTCCGGTCAAGCAATCACCCACGTCGACACCTCGCCGCCGCAGCGCCCGACTTACTTGAAGCGCATAAGGCGGCTGCAGCCGACACGCGGTCATCAGCGGCTCAGACCGAAACAGGTCCGCCGGCGACACATCGGCAGCGATCTGCCCATCCGCCAATACGAGCACGCGATCGGCTGCGAGCACCTCCTCGGCGTCATGCGTGACGGACACGAGCGTCGACTTGCCCGATTCGCGCAGCCGACGCATCATACCCAGCCACCCCCGCTTAGCGCGCTCGTCCAGCATCGAAGCCGCCTCATCGAACAAGATGATCTCCGGCTCCAGCGCGAGCACGGCGGTCATGGCCGCTCGCTGCTTCTGCCCGCCGGACAGGTAGGCGGGGTGACGGTCCAGCAGATGCTCGACTTCCATCATCTGTGCATAATGACGCAGTCGTCGCTCAATATCCTCAGACGAGAGGCAGCGGTTCTCCAATCCGAAGGCAATGTCGTCCGCGACCGTCATGCCGACGAATTGATTGTCCGGATTGGCGAACACGATGCCGACGCGGCTGCGAACCTCTTGCAACCGCTCGCCGTCAACCCTAATGCCCGCAACCTCCAGAGAACCATCGCGATAAGGCAGCAATCCCGCGATCAACCGCAGCAGCGTCGACTTGCCCGAACCGTTGCGGCCGACAACGACAACCCACTGGCCGGCAGGAATATCGAAAGTCACATCAGTCAGCACCGGTCCATTCCTCGAGCCGGTTCCGCCTGGCGTTACATCGGTCAGTCCCACCCTCGTCTCCGAGCCGGGTCCGCCTGACGTCACATCGGTTAGCGCCGACCCTGTCTCTGCGCCTGACTTGCCTGGCGTCGCATCGGTCAGCCCCACCTCCGCCTCAGAGCGAAGCCCATCGGGACAGCTGCAAATATGATCCAACCGTATCGCGTACCGAGCGGCTTCTCCGTTTGACATGCCATCGCCCCCCCCCCTTTCTAGCAGCGGACCCATTCCCGCCTGCGGAACCAGTCAATCCGTTCCAACGCCCGGATCAGGTGACCTGCGGCCATTCCGACGAAGATGCCGGTGACGATGCCCGATACGAGCAAGAACGGAAAATAGTAAAAGATTTTCGTCGTTCCGAGCACGATCGCGGCAGCCAATAGCTGACCGGCATTGTGCATCGCCCCGCCCATGACACTGACGCCGAGCAGACTGAATCGGCCGCGTCCCAGCCTGAGCATCGCAAGCATCACGAGAAAGCTGCCAAGCGCCCCCATCAGACTGAATAGGAATGTCGAGAAACTGCCAAGAATAAAAGCGGTCATGACCGTCTTGAGCATAATTAAGGCGAGCGAATCGCGCGCGCTGAAGAAATACAAACACGTAAGCACCATGATGTTGCCGAGTCCCAGCTTGGCTCCCGGCACCGCGACAGCGAACGGAATGAGCGATTCAACGATGCCCAGCACGACCGCAATCGAGGCGAATACGGAAATGACCATCGTTTTGCGCAGCAGCATCGCATCAGTTGACCACTGCATCATAACCGCCTCCCGACGCTCCGCCGTCCCCTGCCACAATTTCGACGAAAATCCGATGGGGAAGGCAGACGATCTTGCCGCCTACCGCCGATATGCGTCCCATCGCGATGCACAGCTTGTCGGGACAATCCGCGTCGATCATCGCGATGCCCCCTTTCGACACTTTGAGTACGTTGTGCCTGCGGCTCGTGCGAATGTCGATCTCCTGATCGGCGCCGTCCAGCGCGACCGTACGGTAATGCGCGCCGTCCACCGTAATTTCGGCATATTTGGCGGCAGCGACCGCTTCCTGCCCCCCGCTGAGCCGAGGCACGATCATCAATCCGGCAGCGACGACCAGCAGCACGCCTACAATCCATACATCTCCCCGCTTCATGCGCCGTCTTCCTCTCGTATCGGATTATTTTCATTATGTGAAATTTTGCACATAGTCGCAGTGACGATCGTCACTTTTTTACCCGGCACGGTTTGGTAAGCTGATCCTGAGCTTTCAGGCACAAGGAGGGATCTCGATGCTGCCCCTACGCCGCTTCAATCTGATGTTGATCGCATTCTTCCTGCTGCCGATCACGCTGGTCGGCTGCTCGAAGGAAGCGCCTGCTGCCGCCGATTCGACCCCTGTCTCGCAAACCTATTACATCTTCGACACGGTCATCACGGTTAAAATTTACGACCCGGGCACGACACAGCGGCATTTTGACGATATAAAGGCACTTCTGGAGAGAATCGATCGGGAAATGAACCGGCAGCGCAAAGACAGCGAAATCGACCGGGTGAACCGACAGGCAGGCAAGGAAGGCGTCCCTGTATCCGAGGAGACTTATCGCGTCGTTCGCACGGCTCTGGAGTACGCTGTCGCGACGGACGGCAAATTCGATCCGACCGTCGGCCCGCTGGTCGATCTGTGGGGCATCGGCCACGAAGGCGCCGCCGTGCCTGGCAAGCCTGAGCTGGAGCAGACGCTCAGACTGGTGAACTACCGGGATGCGGCTCTGGATGAAGACAGCATGTCGGTGACGCTGGCGCGTCCAGGCATGTCGCTGGATCTTGGAGCCATCGCCAAGGGCTACGCTGCCGACCTGATCGCCGGATATGTCCGGGACCAAGGCTTCCATAAGGCGATTATCGACCTCGGCGGCAACGTGCTGGCGATGGGGTCTCGACCGGATGGCAGCGGCTGGCGGATCGGCATTCAGGATCCCGGCGAGCAGCGCGGCAACCCGCTCGGCATGCTGGAAGTGCAGGATCAGACGATCGTCACCTCCGGCATTTACGAGCGCTACTTCGCCCAGGACGGCATCATCTACCATCACATCCTGGATACGGGCACCGGCTATCCGGTAGACAACTCTCTGCTCAGCGTCACCATCGTCACGGAAGAGTCCATGCAAGCCGACGCCATGTCCACCTCCGTCTTCGCGCTTGGCTTGGCGGATGGCATGAAGTTCATCGAATCCCGCGGCGACGCGGAAGCGATCTTCATCACGAAGGGTATGCGAATCTTTCTTACAAGCGGGCTTAAGGGGAAATTCCAGTTGACGCATAAGGATTATCAATTGGCGGAGGGGCCTTGAGGAACGGGCGCGCCATGCGGAGAATGCAGCAAGTCCCGGATGTTTGCATCCGGGACTTGCTTTCCTTGCGAACTCAGTGGATATAGCGTTCGATTCTGCCGATGGCCTGTTCGCCGACGCTTCGCCACTTGCCTTCCTGTTCGATCCGGTCATCCGGATCCAGCGGGTCCTGGAATTGGTTCAACCCGACCGCATTCAGCATGCTGTAATCCGAATCTTCTTCTACCGGACCGATATGCACGATATGCTTGAGCAGGAATGGACGCCCGAACTCAAGCACGGCATCCTCCTGATCAAGCTTACCCTGAACCGTCTTAACGGGCAGTCGCAAATAGATCGAGACACCCTCCTGTTGATGCAGGACGGAATCGAAGTAGGCGTGGTCATATTCCCAATTGCCGTTCAAATGAAAGCCTGCATGTTCGAACGGCTTGTGCAGATCCCCATAATAAGCCTGCTTGCCTTCGATGTCCGACGGAATATCGAGCACGTTCGGTTCCTCCTTCTGGTGTTGAAGCGATGATTATCCAGAGGATTCCCCCGTTCCCTGCCGGCTATCCCCGGTCCTTCAAGCCGATGGCTGCTTCGATTCGCGAATGAACTGACTGACCACAAGGATGATCGTACCGACGTATACAGAGATATCTGCAAAATTCATCGTTGCCTGTATGGAAAAATACAGGAAGTCCGTTACTTGATTGTATATAAGGCGGTCGATCGTGTTGCCGAGCGCGCCTCCGATCATGAGCGCTACCCCGACTTGCATGATCGGCTTTCGGAATTTGCCTTTGCTTCGCAAGTAGAACCCGGCGCCCACGAGCGCCAGCACCAGGATCGAAATCCATCTCGCGTAGCCATGAAACAGATTGCCGGAAGTGCCCGGATTTTCGAAGCGGGCCAGCTGGATAAAGCCCAAAATTTCCGCCCGATCCCCGATCTCCAGATTCATGCGAACCGCGATCTTCGTCACCTGATCGATGACGATCGACACCGCAATGATGACGTAGAAGTACATGGACGAAACCCCGCTTATTCGAAATAGGTGAAGAGACAATCTTCCGCACCGAAAGACCCTACTTCACCATACTTCATAATGAGCCGAAAACCAATCAAAATCTTCGGTGGATCCACACGACTTCCTATAGACCGCTCCAAAGCAGGGCTGTGAATGGACGGTCAGGTTACCGGCTGAAGACGCTCGGCAGCCCTTGCCTCTTCCAAGATGGACTGCGCGACATTCCGGGCGCTGGAGAAAGCACGCTCCGCGAGCTCGCCCTTGCCGACGCAGCCGTCTCCGCAGAAGTAGAACGGCACGTTCTCGAGCCGGTTCGGCAGCAGCTTGTTGGAGGCAATGTTCTTGACGCTGGACACCATCGCTTTCTTCGAGACGCGCTTGACGGCCAGCTCATCGCGCCAGCCCGGATAGTATTTGTCGAACAATTGCTCCATCTGCTCCGTCTTCCGTTCCAGGTACGCTTTACGCTGCGTTTCATCGTCGAACTGATCGCTTAAATAGGCAATGCCTTGCAGCAGCTGTCCGCCGTCGGGAACGAGCGTGTGGTCCGTTGCGGACACGTCCGTTATGAACATCTTGTTGTCCATATCGCTGATATAGCTGAACGGACGGGCGACTACGCGGCTGAGCCCGATGTCGTATACCATGACTTCCGTCGGCGTGTTGTTCTCGTAGTCGGTCAGGAACGGTTCCCAAGCCGTGTCCTTGAGCAGCTTGCACACCTGCTGGACCGGCATCGCGAAGATGACTTTGTCGAAAGCTTCTTCCCGGTGCTTCGTTTGCAAAATAAACTTCCTGTCCGCATACCGGACGCCGTCGACGCCCTCCTGCAGCGCGATCGTCCAGCGCCCCGACGCTTCCGCCTTCGACTTCAGCTGGTTCGTGATGACCGCCCAACTGCCCAGCACGTAGTTCACCGGCCGCCCCGACAGGAACAGATTGTGGTAATATTCGCTGATGACCGCTCCCGACACCTTGCGGGCGTCTTCCGGGGCGATGAAGAAATTCGAGCAGACGAGATGCTCCCACAATTCCTTGATATCCTCCGAAGCGTCCGATTCGGCCAGATAGTCTCCCAGTGTCGGATAGTTTTTGATCGTATGCACCTGGGCGATGATCGCCGCCGCTTCGCCGACGAACCGGACCTTCTCCATTGTGCTCAGCAGGTCGGTCTTGACGATGTTGACGAAATCGAGCGGGGCCGGCGTCACCTGGTCGTTCTTGGCGTACATGACCCTGCGCTTATCCACCTGCTTGCTGCTGAACGAGAGCTGCAGCTCCTTCTCCATCGTCGTGATCCTGTGGCGGTCGATGCCGTAGATCGCATGCGCGCCGTAGTTGAGCGTAAAGCCGGACTTCTCGTACGTGAAAGCGCGGCCGCCAAGCTGCGGACTGCGCTCGAACAGGACGCCTTCCACGTTCGGATGGTCCGACAAGTACGCGGCTGCCGTCAGCCCGCCGAGCCCGCCTCCGATAATCGCTACTCTCATTTTGCATTCCTCCTGCCCCCGAGCCAGCGCCAGTGTCGGCTGTGCCTTAGGGTTTCTTAAACCGTTCCACGCCTGAGCCAGATTGCTGCTCATGAGCGCCGTCAAATCCGCCGACTGTCCAAAGCACCATTGATGGACCGTGCCGGAATAGACAGACACGAGCAGCTCCGCTTGCCCCGGTTGGGGCAGCCAGCGCAGCATGCTCTTGTATAAGTGGGCGAGTGCCTCTTGTTGGTGCGCGAAGATCGCATCATTCTGCATGCTGAGTCCCATCAAGCTGCGCACGAGCCGGGGCGAAGCCGCCAGATTAGACGCGAGGTCTAATAATAGCCGATTGATATGCCCCTCGAGCGATTGGACCTGTGTCGGCGACCGCTTCGACCACTCGTCGATCACGGTCCGCTGCCCCCGGCTAATCTCCGCAACGATCTCTTCCTTGCCGCGAAAATAATGGTAGAACGTCCCTTTGGACGTGTTCGTCGCCGCGATGATCTCGTCGACCGAGACGTTCTCGTACCCTCGCTCGGTGAACAGCTTGAGCGCCGTCTCGATTACCGCGTCGCGCTTCTTGCGGGTATTGATCCTCATGGGCATCCTTTCCTTCACCATGTCGTATAGAAATCATACTCCACATTAGACTGATAGTCTATATATCAATTGCACAGGTTAAGCGACTACAGCGACTATTCCTCTCAACCAACCGCCACATCCCGACAATTTGGCGACCACTGCGACTATCCCTGCCAACCGACCGCCGCACCTCCGCACCTGCCTACAACGAAAGACGCCCTTCCGGGCAATGTCATTAAGTTAAGCTTCAAGACAAGACTAGCAGTAAAAATGAAATCCGAAACGGCATGGGAAAAATCCTGTGCCGTTTTTTTTGTTTCAAGTCCGGAAAAATGCGCACAGCAAACAAAGCGGTAGGAATATCCGCTAAAAAAATGTTCACGCGGAACGAATTATGCTACTCTGTAGACGAAGCTGACAGCTGATTTATAGCGAATTTTGCGCGTATTCTTTAGTCTCGGGCGAATGGGTCGAATCGGCAAAATGTTTTTGCGAATCAGCGCTTCAACATCGGGCGGGGGTTCATTGCCTCTTGAGCGCAGGAAATGTCTACAAACGTGAACGGCCACCGTGAAGTTGACTTGGTATTGGTGCCGTTTATCCATTTGGGAAATGACGACGTGCGAGGTCATCATTTCAGCGAAATTGCACATGATCATTCTTGCGAAAATCTCTTGGGCGATGGACTCTTGTCTCTTTGCGTGAAAATTCGTCAGGCCGACAGTGTATTTTAATGCCCTGAAAGAGGTCTCAATGCTCCATCTCATTTTATAAATGGACTTGATTTCATCGGGTGGAAAATCAGCGGCAGTAAGATTCGTCAAGACGGTTTCATAATCGCCGTTAGGCAAGACGAAACGAACAACCCGAAAGGAAAGCGGGTAAAACAAGTTCTCAAGCAAATCCAAATAATCAAATGTAGAATTGGTCGGGAGGAATTTGTAAATCTCGGGATGAGTCCTGACCTCTTTGGTTTGTTTTCGGGTAAGCGTCAGATGAACGTCAATATCAAACTCTCCGCCCGAAGGCAATCGCAAGCCCGAAAGAATACCGCTGGAATCCAAATCCTTTACCCGTATGACATAACCGTTTCAAAGGGTAACTTCTTCCTTCGGTTAAAATCGATTTCAGGGTTTTTGACATAAGGTACGGGTGCCGCTGACATTTCTTGTATGAGGGATGTCAGTGTTTCTTTTAGTGAACTCGCGTACTCATTCATTGGCGATACCTCGTTTTTTCAAGGGGCTCCGCCACACATTTACAACTACTTGTCAAGTTCTTTTTCACTTTTTTACGCAAAAAAAGAGCGGGCTATCTATTCGATAACCTGCTCTTTTGCTTGGTATTCGGCCCTGCGCCTAAACTTAATGACATTGGCCTGCCGCGTGCATGTTTTTTAAAAAATACATCGCTTGGGCGCTCTGCCCGCTTGGCGATGTATTCATTTTGGCATCCTATTTGGCGTCTTTCCGCTCTTCCTCGTCTCCAGACGCTACCCCTTAATTGATCCCAGCAATACGCCTTTGACGAAGTATTTTTGCAAGAACGGATATACGCACAAGATCGGCGTCACCGCGATAATGATGGATGCGGCCTTGACGCTCTCCGGCGACAGATGGATGACCGCGTTGGCATCCAGCAGCGACGGGTCCAGCGTGCGAATCATCTGGTACAGCTTGACCATCAACGGGAATTTATTGGTGCTCGTCAGGAAGTACAGCGCCTGCGCGTAGACGTTCCACAATCCGACGGCGTAGAACAGGGAAATGGCCGCGAGTATCGGCTTCGACAACGGGAGGATCAACCGGACGAAGATCACGGGATCGCTCGCTCCGTCGATGGCCGCCGATTCCTCCAGTTCGCCCGGCATCCCCTCGAAGAACGATTTCATGACAAACAGATTGTACGCGCTGATGAGTCCCGGCAGCCAAATCGCCCAATACGTGTCGAGCAGCGACAGTTGCTTCAGGAGCAGGAACATCGGGATTAGTCCGTTGCCGAACAACATCGTGAAGAGAATCGCCATCAGCATCCAGCTTCTGCCGCCAAGCCGGTGCTTGGATAGCGCATACGCCGCGAGCGAAGTGACGGTCATCTGCATCAGCGTGCCCGCGGCGGTAATCACGACCGTGTTCAGCATCGCCCGGGTAAGTTGGCCGCTCTCCATCAAGTTGACATAGGCTTGCGTCGTCCAATCGACCGGCCAGGCGAATACGCGCCCCGCCAGCACCGCCGCACTGCCGCTCAGCGACGTAGCCAGAATATGAACCAGCGGGAACAGCGTCGTCAGCGCGCAGGCGATGAGCAGCAGCCCGTTTATCCCGTGTAATATGCCTCTTACCATAGCCCGTTCTCTCCTAATTTCTTGATGACTTTGTTCACGATCAGCATCAAGACCAGCGCGATTACGCCTTGGAACAGACCGATTGCCGTCGAATAGCTGTATTGCGCCGCCAGAAGCCCCATCCGATACACATAGGTGCTAATGACGTCCGACACGCCGAACACGGCGTTGTTCTGCAAGTTGAAGACCTGCTCGAAGCCGACATCCACCATCTGCCCCATCTGCAAAATCAGCAAAATCGCGATCGTGGGACGGATGCCCGGCAGCGTGATATGCCAGATTTGGCGCAGCTTGCCGGCGCCGTCTATCTTCGCCGCCTCGTAGAGGGGCGGATCGATGTTCGCCATCGCGGCCAGGTACAGAATCGTCCCCCAGCCTGCGCTCTGCCAGATGGACGCCGCCGTAAAGACGACAACCCACCATACGGGATGAACCATGAAGTAGACCGGTTCGATGCCCAACGCCGCCAGCAGGCCGTTGACAATGCCCGTGCTCGGCGAGAGCACAGCGATGACGATGCCGCCAAGGACGACCCATGACAGGAAGTGCGGCAGATACAGCAGATTCTGGACCGTGCGCTTAAACGCCCGATTCCGCACCTCGTTCAGCATCAGCGCAAGCACGATCGGCGCCGGGAACACAAACAGCAACTTATAGGCATTCAGCAGCAACGTATTGCGGAAAACTTGCCAGAAGGTGTCGCTCGTCAGCAGGCTGCGGAAGTGCTTGAAGCCTACCCAGGAGCTCCCTCCAATGCCCCTGCCGATCTGAAAATCCTTAAACGCGATGAGTTCGCCATAATAGGGGACGTATTTGAACAGTACGAAAAACCCGAATGCCGGAAGCAAGAACAAGTACAAGTACCGGTCGCGCCACAATCCCGGCAGCCTCTTATAGCCCGGCCGGATCGGAGCGAGTCCCCTTTCCGGCTCCCGTTCCGCCGTCAATGCCCTCTGATCCGCCGCTCTCATGGCCGCCCGTTCTCCGTCGGATGCAGCGTGCTTGCCAGCGCCAGCATGCCCAGCCCCTGCGTGGAGGGAGAGTACGTGTAGCCGATCGCTTGATAGTCTCGCGGCGCAGTCGTATTGATGCTCATGCCTATTCCGCCTTGGTCCAGCTTGCGCCCCAGCCACTCCTCCGTAAAACCCAGATATGTCGGATCGCCGGTCGCGTGCGCGGCCTGGACAAGCCCGTGAAGCGCTACGCCCTGCCCCCGTTGCCAAGCCTGCATCGGCGCCGATTCCCGCATGGTGCACGTCGCGAGCCTGCGAAGGCCGTCTTCTATTCGTTGTGTCTCCAACTCCGTTCATCCCCGTTTCTTCGCGAATCCGCCCGATACGTCGCGGACAAGGCCGGCAAACGATTCTCGGTTATTGCTGCAGGTCTTTGTTCTGTTCATACCACGCTTGCACTTTCTGCTCGATCGCCGCTCCGCCGAGATTGTTCCATTCGGCCCGAATCTGCTCGACCGCCCAATCGGAAGTCAGTTCCTTGGTCACCGTCGCCTTGTCGATCAATTCGCCACTACCGGACCCGCACCGTCACACTCTCGCTCCTGGTTGTCGCCACGTCGTTGGTGAAGTCAACCTCGTACTCGTACACGCCCGCCGGACGCCCCGAAATATCGATCGACACCGACTGGGCGTTGGGTGTAGCGTCCGTAAGATCACCGGAAGCAATCTGTTGTCCGTTCTCGTACAAGATGTATGAGGTAGCGTTCGTACCCCACCACATATTTGCGGTGACCGTATACTCGCCATCCTCATCCCAGTTGTTGTGAGATAACGCTGGCTTGCCTGGGTCGGCATCGGCGACGATCACGGTCATCGAGTCTGTGGATGTGGTGCCGGCGAAGTTAATCAGCTCGGCACGGTAGGAATACTCATCGTTCTCTCGACCAGTGATTGGAAATACGGCCCTCTGAGCCGCCGGCGATGCGTGGCTGAGCTCACGCTCCGCCACCATTACGTCGTTTTCGTAGAGCACAACCTTTCGAGCGTTCTCCCCCGACCAGAGATCGACTGTAACGTTGAACGACCCGCCGCGTAGTCCATTGGAGTGCCCGTTGTCATGGCTCAACACCCCTCTCGCCGGCGGTGCACCATCCAGCGGCTCATCGTCTGCTGGCCCAAGGAGATAGACCTGCAGCACACTACTCTCGAGGTAAGTGCCGGGGTCATAGGGCTGATCCTGGTTCGCAGGCATCGTCTCCCAGCGCAGCACACTCACTGTTCCGTCGGCATTCTTGAGTCGCGCAGTACGGACCATTGCGTCAGGGTGATCAGAAGTCGGTTCGATAAATCCATCTGGGAGTTCTGCTGGCGCTGGCGCCTCTCCGATAGGAGCAAGGGTCTGTGGATCAAGCACTGCCACTCGTGCTTGCCCGTCAATGCCACATGTGAAGGTCAAATGAACACTGCCATCTGGGCCTGTCCCAATCGAGCGCACGGTGATGGCACTCACTAACGAGCCACCGCCTAGATACTGGGCACGACCACTCCACTGCGTCACTTGCGACCGCTCCCACCCGCCGCTGCCGTCTGGCCTTGCAACGTAAATCTGCTGGTCAAAGTTGGAGTCATAGTGGCTGTACGCGACAAGCACTCCACCCGACGGGTCGAATCCGATACGTTGCGCGCCGTTCAAGAGCCCTCGCAGCATCGGGACATCAGCGACCAGATCTGCGTCGCCGTCACGAATCGGCAGCGTGATCGGATCCCCGGCGGAGGACCGCCAATCGACCAGATCCGAGCTCCGCGCATAGTAGATATCATGGTTCGTTGCAGCATCTGCGTTCTCGCGCCAGACCCACACCATATGGAAGTTCCCGTCAGGACCAGCAACCGGACTTTGCGCATAGGCGTTCCTGATGCCCTCGCCGTCGAGCAACGGTGTCGTCAGAAGTGGATGCCACGTACGCGTGTTTACGTCGTAGCCGTTGTAGACGTCAACGCCCGACCCTGAATAGCCGTCACGGTACCGGAATACGAGCTGCCCATCCTCGGTTGCGATGAACACCGGGTAGGTCACATTTGACTCTCGAGTCGAGTCGACCATAGGGAATACACGCACCAGGGAGGAGATGTCACCGGCGGTTTCCGTGCGCCAATAATTGAGCGGGTTATTGTGCATATTCCCGGAAACATGAAGGTGCCCGCTTGAGTCGACCGATGCAGTAAGAGCGTTGTGAGTATCCCATCGCACGCTCGAATCGAGGGTTACGTACGACCAATCAGATGAGCCGTGCAATCGCGACGCAACGGTGACTTTCCGCTCTTCGTTGTAATAGACAACGTACTGGCGCTGATCGTCAGCTGTGATTGCCTGCGTCACGGGGTGTCCACCCCAAGTCAAACCAACGTCGCTGACCTCTCGCACCTCCATGGCGGTGCCGGGTAGCTCGAGCGCGGGCCCAATTGGCTCGCACTGCGGTTCTGGCACCGGTACGACCGGCCCGGCATCGCTCTGTGTACTCCCTACCTCGAATGAGTGAAACTGGGCATATCCGGCGAGAGAATAGATGCCTGCCGATCCACCGAACAGCCGCGCTCCCTCCGGCTTGTAGATTGGACTCAGGTTGCTCGCGGATGCTCCATTGGCGCCAGTCACAGTCACCACAAGCTCTGAACTGTTCTGAACCGATGCGATCGTTGCTTCGATCGTTGTACTTGCGTCGATCCATAGGTACCCCTGACGCAAGACTTGCAAACTCATGTTGGGCGTGCCGTGGCCACTCACGTACAAC